>NZ_LQOX01000130.1 GCF_002102175.1 Mycobacterium gastri
ACCGCCCTTGCCGGCGTCGCCGCCTTGACCGCCCGCCCCACCCTGGCCGCCGGCCTGACCCGCGATGGCCGGGTTGGCGCTATCGGTACCAGACCCACCGTGACCGCCGATACCGCCGACCCCGCCGGTACCCCCATGCCCACCGGCACCCTGGGCGGCGCCGGTTCCGCCGCCAACCCCTCCGGCACCGCCAGCACCGCCGGCAAACCCAGTACCGCCGATTGCGCCCGACCCCGGGGCTGCGTCGCCGCCAGCGGCGCCAGCCCCGCCATGGCCGCCGGCACCGCCCGCGCCGCCGATAGCGGCGCCGCCCGCCGCGCCACCGGAACTAAAGATGAGGCCAGCCGCGCCCCCGGCTCCGCCCTGACCGGGCGTGCCTCCTGTCCCGCCGACGCCGCCAGCACCGCCGACACCGGCGGCAGCGGCGTCGCCACCGCTGCCACCGGTGCCGCCGGTGCCGCCCTGGCCAGCCAGACCACCGTGTCCGCCTTGGCCGAAGACGAATGCACCTCGTCCGCCCACGCCGCCGTCGCCGCCGGCTCCTCCGGTGCCGCCAGCACCGCCGACAGCGCCACCATTCACACCTGTGCCGCCAGCCCCGCCGGCGCCACCGGCGCCGCCAGCACCGCCGCCGTAGAAGATCCCGCCGTTCCCGCCGGCACCGCCATGCCCTCCAGCCCCGCCGTTGCCGCCACCAGGACCGGCGTCGACACCTGCGCCGCCGGCACCCCCGGCACCAGCAGCGCCGAACAGCAGCGCGGCGCGACCGCCGGCCCCGCCGGCACCGCCGCCGGGGCCGCCAACGCCGCCGGCGCCGCCGCTACCCCACAACCAGGCGCCGTCACCGCCGGCACCGCCGTAGCCCCCACCCTCCCCGCCAACGCCGCCGGCGCCGCCGCCACCGATCAACAATTCGCCGGCGCCGCCGGCGCCGCCGGCGCCGCCGCCGATTCCGCCGGCGCCGCCGCCGCCGAACAAGAACCCGCCGTTGCCGCCCGCCCCACCGGCGCCGGCACCGGTCCCGCCGATGCCGCCTTGGCCGCCGAAGCCAAGCAGCCACCCTCCGTTGCCGCCGGCCCCGCCGTTGGCGCCAAAGCCACCGGCGCCACCCGTGCCGCCATTGCCCCACAGCCCCGCCGACCCACCGGCGCCACCGGCCTGCCCTGGTGCTCCAGCTGCACCATTACCGCCGCTGCCGAACAAGATGCCGCCGTCCCCGCCGGCGCCGCCGGGAACCGTCGCATCGGCACCGTTGCCGATCAGCGGTCGGCCCAGCAACAGCTGGGTCGGCGCGTTCAGGAGGTTGAGCACATCCTGCTCGAGGGTCTGCAACGGTGACGCGTTGGCGGCTTCCGCAAAGGCGTAAGCCCCCGCACCCGCATCCAAGGCCTGCAAAAACCGGGCGTGAAACGCCGCGGCCTGAGCACTGATCGCCTGGTATTCCCGGCCGTATGCGCCAAATAATTCCGCGATGCGCGCCGACACCTCATCGGTTGCCGCGGCAAGCACGTCCGTCGTCGACGTGGCCGCGGCTGCGTTGGCCGCACCGATAGTTGAACCCAGGTTGGTCAGATCGTCGGCGGCTGCGGCGATTATGTCCGGGGAGACGAGCACGTATGACATGACGGAGGCTCCAACCGTTTGGGGAAACGTCCGCAACGTCCGCCCCCCGCGCGGCGTAGCTAGGTCCGCATTTTATCTACCGAGCGTCCAGTATGTCCGCCGTTTTTCGTCTATTAGTATGATTACGATGGCCTCTAGCCGAGTATCAGTTTTCGGTGTATAAGCAGTCCGGTACTACACCCGTGATATTTCGGGAAATAGTGACGGTAAGAATCTGTCGCCGGGATCGAGATTCGCGCAGCCGGAGGCGGTCGAAGCCCGATCACGCCCCACGGGATCGCCGCGGGGGACAGCCCGCCGCCGCACGAAAACGTCGGCGGGGCGTCTACAGTTCGAAGCGCGATGACGATCGATGTGTGGATGCAGCACCCGACCCAGCGGTTCCTGCGCAGCGACATGTTGGCCTCGCTTCGGCGCTGGACCGGTGGGTCCATACCCGATACCGAAATCCCCATCGCGGCAACCCTTGCGGCGATGGACGCCGCCGGCGTCGATCTTGGCGTGCTCAGCGCGTGGCACGGGCCCAACGGCCAGGACCTGATCTCCAACGACGAGGTCGCCACTTGGGTCGCCGCGCACCCGGACAGGTTCGCCGGCCTGGCGACGGCCGATCTGGATCGTCCCATGGCGGCGGTTCGGGAACTGCGACGCCGAGTGCGCGACGACGGTTTCGTCGGTCTGCGAGTGGTGCCCTGGCTGTGGAACGCGCCGCCCACCGACCGTCGCTACTACCCGTTGTTCGCCGAGTGCGTCGAGTTGGCCGTGCCGTTCTGTACCCAGGTCGGTCACACCGGCCCGCTGCGGCCATCGGAAACCGGACGCCCGATTCCCTACATCGATCAGGTGGCGCTGGACTTTCCGGAGTTGGTGATCGTGTGCGGGCATGTCGGCTATCCGTGGACCGAGGAGATGGTCGCGGTGGCCCGCAAGCACGAAAACGTCTACATCGACACCTCCGCCTACACCATCAAGCGGCTGCCGCAGGAGTTGGTGAGCTTCATGAAAACCGGTACCGGACAACGCAAAGTCTTGTTCGGCACCAACTATCCGATGATCGCCCATTCGCACGCCCTGGCGGGCCTCGACGAACTCGGTCTCAGTGATGACGCGCGACGAGACTTCCTGCACTGCAACGCCGAACGCGTCTTCGGGGACCTGGCACGAGGAAAGGTGAATCCGTGAACGGTGCTCAAGCTCTGATCAGCACTCTGGTCGACGGCGGTGTCGAGGTGTGCTTCGCGAACCCCGGCACGTCGGAGATGCACTTCGTGGCCGCACTCGACACTGTTCCCCAAATGCGGGGCATACTAACGCTTTTCGAAGGTGTGGCCACCGGTGCGGCCGACGGCTATGCCCGCATCGCCGACCGGCCGGCGGCGGTGCTGCTGCACCTGGGTCCCGGACTGGGCAACGGTCTGGCAAACCTGCACAACGCGCGCCGCGCGCGGGTGCCTATGGTGGTCGTCGTCGGCGACCACGCGACCTATCACAAAAGGTACGACGCCCCATTGGAATCCGACATCGATGCGCTGGCCGGCACCGTGTCGGGATGGGTGCGCCGCACGCAGGCCGCCGCTGACGTCGGAACCGATACCGCCGACGCGGTCGCCGCAAGCCGGTTGGGTCCGCAGATCTCGACACTGATCCTGCCCGCCGATGCCTCCTGGTCGGAGGGCGCCGCGCCGGCTGCCCCGGTTCGAGAGCGGCCGGCGCCGACCGGTAAGGACCTGGGGTCGGTGGCCAACGTGTTGCGCTCCGGAGAACCGGTGATGTTGCTGATCGGCGGGGACGCCACCCGCGGCCCGGGACTGGCCGCGGCCGCGCGGATCGCCGAGGCCACCGGGGCGCGCTGGTTGTGCGAGACGTTTCCGACCCGGCTGGAGCGCGGCGCCGGCGTGCCCGCCGTGGAGCGCCTCGCGTACTTCGCGGAAGCCGCGACGGCACAGTTGAATGGGGCCAAGCATCTGGTGTTGGCCGGCGCCAAGTCGCCGGTGTCGTTTTTTGCCTACCCCGGCATGCCCAGCGATCTGGTGCCGGCCGGATGTGCGGTGCACGTGCTCGCCGAGCCCAGGGGAGCGGCGGACGCCTTGGTCGCGCTGGCCGACGAGTTGGCACCCGGCACCAGCGCGCCGGTGGCGGCCGCGTCGCGTCCGCAACTTCCGACGGGTGCGCTGACGTCGGCGTCGGCGGCCGAGGTGATCGGCGCGCTGATGCCCGATCGGGCGATCGTGGTCGACGAATCCACCACCTCGGGTCTGCTGCTGCCACAAGCCACCGCCGGGGCGCCGGCCCATGACTGGCTGACGCTGACCGGCGGGGCGATCGGCTACGGCATCCCGGCGGCGGTGGGCGCCGCGGTCGCCGCTCCCGATCGTCCGGTGCTGTGCCTGCAATCCGACGGGTCGGCGATGTACACGATTTCGGGATTGTGGACCCAGGCGCGGGAAAATCTCGACGTCACCACCGTCATCTACAACAACGGCGCCTACGACATCCTGCGGATCGAGTTGCAGCGCGTCGGCGCCGGATCCGCTCCCGGCCCCAAGGCGCTGAATCTACTCGACATATCGCCCCCCAGAATGGATTTCGTCAAGATGGCCGAGGGCATGGGTGTGCTGGCGCGGCGCGTCACCACCTGTGAGGAGTTCGCCGACGCCCTGCGCGCCGCCTTCGCCGAACCCGGACCGCACCTGATCGACGCGATGGTGCCGTCGTTGTTGGGATAACCCCCCGGGCGCGTCACTGCCCGGTCAGCTCGCGAAAATGGTTGACGAGCCAATCCGTCATCCGGTTGAGCACATCCACGCCGGTCTGGAACTTCGCTGTCTGGGCTGCCAACGCCACGCCCGCATACCCGGATTCGGTGGGGAAGAACCCGAATTGCCGAACCAGATAGTCGCCGGCATTGCCTGGGCCCCAACCGCCTTTTGCGGCAACACCTTTGGCGGCCAGCCCCCAACGATGATCGCTGCAGAGCTGGTGCATCAAATCGGTGACACCGACGGCGCCGGCGAGGCCCGGCAGGTGCGCCGCAAACCATGCTTGCCTGTCCAGGGGCCACCGTGTTTGCCCGAATGCCGTGAAACCCGGCCGAAGCCGCCGCGATTCGACCACGGTGTCCGCATCGCCGGCTTCTCGGAGCACGGTTTGCACCTGCCGCGCCGCGTCGGCGGGATCTCCCAGTTGCGACCACAGCACCTCCGCGGCGACATTGTCGGATTCGGTGATCGCATTGACCGCAAGGTCTTTGGCACGGCTGCGGTCGCGACGTAGCGCAGCGATCACCAACGGAACTTTGATGGTTGACCAAGCAACGCCGGTCGACCACCGGCCCAACGCAGATGCGTCGGTTCGACCCGGTGCGGCGACGGCAAGGCCGATGATCGCCGGCACCGTGGCCGAAAGTTCCTCGAAGCTCTGCTGCAGCGTCGGGTTCGGTTGGGTGCTCATGGCCACCTTGGCTGCAGCAGGCCCGAGAAAGCGCCTATCGCCGTATCGGCCATACCGGATCACCGCAGTCGATGCCGTCGGCCGAAAGTTGGCGCTTGAGCACCTTGAACGTCGGTGTCTTCGGCAAACCGGCGCTCACCCGGACGTACGACGGCCACTGCTTGGGCCCGAGGTCGGGTTGTTCGGCCAGAAAAGCCCGGAACGAGTCGGCGTCGAATTCGACGCCCGACGCCATCACCGTCGCCGCCATCACCTGGTCACCGACCACCGGATCGGGTACCGGATAGACCGCGACCTCGGCCACTCCGGGGTAGCGCAGCAGCACCCGTTCGATCGGTGCCGTGCCGAGATTCTCCCCGTCGACTCGCATCCAATCACCCAGCCGCCCAGCAAAATAGGCATAGCCTGCTTCGTCGCGGTAAGCCAGGTCACCGCTGTGGTAGACGCCACCGGCCATGCGCTCGGCGGAGGCGGCGTCGTCGTTGTAGTAGCCCTCGAAGCGACCCGGCCCGGCAATGTTGACCAACTCGCCGACGACGCCCGGTGGGCACTGGTCGCCGGTGTCGGGGTCGACGATCTGAATCCCGTCCGGCAACGGTCCCAGCGCCCCGGGCGGAGTGTCGGGTGTACGGCTGATCGCCACGCCGCCTTCGGTCGAACCGAACCCGTCGATGACCACACAGCCGAATCGGCGCGCGAAACGCTCGACGTCGCCGGGCACCCCTTCATTGCCGTACACCGCCCGCAGCGGGTTGTCGGCGTCAACGGGCTGCTCCGGGGTGGCAAGCACGTACGATAGCGGTTTGCCGACGTAGTTGGCGTAGGTCGCGCCGTAACGGCGCACGTCCGTCATGAATCCGGAGGCAGAAAACTTGCGCCGCAACGCCATTGAGCCCTGGCATGCCAGCGCCACCGCCCATCCGACCAGGACCGCGTTGGAATGGAACAACGGCATCGATACATAGCAGACGTCGTCGCGGCCCAGGCCGAAGCGCTGGGTCATGGTCACCCCGGCGATCGCGACCTTGCTGTGACTGCATTTGACCGCCTTCGGGTCACCGCTGGTGCCCGAGGTGTAGATCAACATGAACGTGTCTGCGGGTGAGGCGGATTGGAAACACACGTCGGCATCGTGTTGAGCGGCGACCTCGCCGGCCCATTCGGCGGAATCCACGTTGACGTGGTCGAGATCATCCAGCGGCGCAACCGATTCCGAGTCGGCGAGCACGAGCTGACAGTCGGCGTGCCGGATGTCGCGGGCCAGTGCCGCGCCGCGGCGCACCGGATTGAGGCCCACCGGAACGATGCCCGACATCCCGGCCGCGACCAGCATCGCCGAGAAGAACGGGGTGTTCTGCAGCAGCACCCCGACATGCGGCGGACACGCGGGGTCGAGCCGCTCACGCAGCGCTGCCGCGATGGCGGCGCCGTGCCGTAGGTGATCACGCCAACTGGTGAACGAGTCCTCGAAATAAACGCCCCGGTCGCCGATTTCGGCTAACGGCGCCAGCAGTTGGGTGACGGTCGGATCAGTGCTCACTGCGTCGGATTCCTTGTCTCGAGCGTGACGCCGCAGTCACATTCGCATCCGAGCGTGACGCTACTGTCACGCACGCCACTAGGCCCCCACTAGGCCGGGGTCTCCGCCAGTTCCCGGCCGATGCGGCGCAGCTGCCTGGTGGCGCCGCCCAGGGCGAACTCGGTCTCCTTGGCCGCCAGAAAGTATCGATGCACCGGGTGATCGGCGTCGACGCCGACACCGCCATGCACATGCACGATCGTGTGGGCCACCCGATGTCCGGCGTCGGCGGCCCAGAACGCGGCCGAGGCCACGTCGAGCTCGGCTGGCAGATCTTCGGCGACCTTCCAGGCCGCCTGGGTCAGCGTCAGCCGCAGTCCCTTGACGTCGATGTAGGCGTCGGCCAGCCGTTGCCCGACCGCCTGGAAACTCCCGATCGGGCGGTCGAATTGCTCTCGGGTACGCGCGTATTCGGCGGTCATCTGCAATCCGCGCTCCAGGACGCCAAGCTGGAATGCGCTGCGGCCCAAGGCATATATTGTGCGCAGCCAGGCGACCGTAGCACTGTCGCCCACCCGGCGCGAGCCGTCCACCGCAACACCATCGAGGGCCAGATGCCCGACGCTGCCCAGGCCGGTGGTCTGCAGGGTGGTCACGATCACCCCCGGGTCGTCGGCGGCGACCAGGAAAACCTCGGCGCCGGATTCGGTTTCGGCGGGAACCAGGAAGGCGTCCGCGACCGGGCCGTAGCCCACCTGGGTGCGCGTGCCGGTGAGCCGAAAGCCCTCGCCGGCGGCAACAGCCTGCACCGGACCCTCGCCCATCTCACCGTCGAGCGCGACGGTCAAGATCTTCGACCCGCGGACCGCCGGCGCCCCCCAGCCCTGCTGCAGTTCCTCCGAGCCGAACCGGGCCAACGCTCCGGCGGCCAGCACCACCGACTCGAGATAGGGCACCGCAGCCAGCTGGTGGCCCAGCGCGACCAGTATCGCAACCTGTTCGAGCACCCCGAATCCGTCGCCGCCCAGAGCCGACGGGGCAGCGCTGGTGAGGATGTCGGCGCCGGCCAGCTTGTCCCACAGCTCGCGGTCGAACCGTTGCTCCAGCCCATCCAGCTGCCGTTGATGCGCCGGGGTGCACACCGCGTCGACGATCGTGTCCACTAGACCGCCGAGATCGGCAGCGGCTTCGGTTGTCGAGAAATCCATTGCTGCTTCAGTCCTTTCAGCGGCTGGCCCGGGGCAGGCCCAAAGCCACCATGCCGATGATGTCGCGCTGCACTTCATTGGTGCCGCCACCGAAGGTCAGAATCAGGCAGGCCCGGTGCATCCGCTCCACCCGCCCGCGCAGCAGGGCGCCGGGCGAATCCTGGCGCAGCGTCGCCGCGGTACCGAGCACTTCCATCAGCAGCCGGTAGGCCTCGGTGGCCAGCTCGGTCCCGAACACCTTGGCAGCCGACGCATCGGCCGGGGACGGCGCCTCGGCCTGGGAAGACGCGAGCTCCCAGTTGATCAGCTTGAGCACCTCGGCTTTGGCGTGCACCCGGGCCAGGTTGAGCTGCACCCATTCCGAATCGATGAGCCGCGCTCCGCTGGAATCCTTGGTGTTCTGCGCCCATTCGCGAACCTCGCGCAGGCACAGGAAGATCGGAGCCGGCGACACCAGTGCCACCCGCTCGTGGTTGAGCTGGTTGGTCACCAGCTTCCAGCCGCCGTTCTCGTCGCCGACCCGATTGGTCACCGGCACCCGCACGTCGGTGTAGTAGGTGGCGCTGGTGTCCGGGCCGGCCATGGTGTGCACCGGCGTCCAGGAGAATCCCTCGGCGGTCGTCGGCACGATCAGCACCGAGATGCCCCGGTGCTTCTTGGCCCCAATAGACTCCGGGTTGGTGCGCACCGCCAGCCAGACGTAGTCGGCGTACTGGATCAGGCTGGTCCACATCTTCTGCCCGTTGATCACGTAGTCGTCGCCGTCGCGGACGGCGGTGGTGCGCAGGTTCGCCAGGTCGGTGCCGGCGCCCGGCTCGGAGTAGCCGATCGAGAAATGCAGGTCCCCCGCAGCGATGCGCGGCAGGAAGAATTTCTTCTGCTCGTCGGTGCCGTAGGCCATGATGGTCGGCGCGACGCTGTTGATCGTCAGGAACGGCACCGGCGCACCGGCCAGCGCCGCCTCGTCGGTGAAAATCAGCGAGTCCATCGGCGAGCGGTCCTGGCCGCCGTACTCCGTGGGCCAGTTCAGGGTGAGCCAGCCGTCCTTGCCCATCTGCGCGACCGTCTCCCGGTACACATTCCCAACGCCGTATTCGCCCTGGACTGAACTCAGCGCCGCGCGGCGCTCCGGGGTCATCAGCGTGGTGAAGTACGACCGCAGCTCGCGACGCAGCTCTTCCTGCTCAGGTGTGTAGCTGATGCGCATTCCTGCCGCCTCCGGTCAAACGTCCTGCAAATAGTGCCGTCACCGGCCGCCTCAACGAGCGCCCGAACGGGCGCCTGAATGGGCGCGAACGGCTACCCATCCGTTCTCCCGGTTGTAACACGTTCTAGTCTGGGAATCCAGCGACCGTTTCGCCGGAGGCGCCACAGTCCTATGGTGGTGCTACGGAGTGATCAGGTAAAGCGCCAGCTTCAGGGAGGATGCCGTGCGGGTAAAGGTGGACCGTGACCGGTGTGAAGGCAACGCGGTGTGCTTGGGAATTGCACCGGATATCTTCGACCTGGACGACGAGGACTATGCCGTCGTGAAGCTCGACCCCATTCCGCCGGACCGAGAGGCCCTGGCCGAGCAGGCGATCGCCGAATGTCCGCGGGCCGCCCTGCTCCGCGAGGACTAGGCGCCCAGAACCCCGAACTAGAGGTATTCATAAATTGACTAGGGCCAACGGCCCGGCTTCCGCTGCGACCCCCACGCGGTCAGCATCCTCGCCGGGCACCAGCACCAACGCAATCGATCTGTCCGGAAAGGTCGCGGTGGTCACCGGCGCGGCCGCGGGACTGGGCCGCGCCGAGGCGGTGGGGCTGGCCAGGCTCGGCGCGGTCGTCGTGGTCAACGACATCGGCGCCGCCCTGGACAACTCGGACGTCATCGACGAGATGAGCAGCGCCGGCGCCAAAGCGGTCGCGGTGGCCGGCGACATCAGCCAGCGCGCAACCGCCGACGAACTCGTCGCCACCGCCGACGGGCTGGGCGGGCTGGACATCGTGGTCAACAACGCCGGTATCACCCGCGACCGGATGTTGTTCAACATGTCCGACGAGGATTGGGACCAGGTCATCGCGGTGCACCTGCGCGGGCATTTCCTGCTCACCCGTAACGCGGCCACCTACTGGCGCGCGAAAGCCAAAGACACCCCGGACGGCTCGGTCTACGCCCGGCTGGTCAACACCTCCTCGGAGGCGGGGCTGGTCGGTCCCGCGGGGCAGGCCAACTACGGCGCGGCCAAGGCGGGCATCACCGCGCTCACCCTGTCCGCGGCGCGGGCGCTGGGCCGCTACGGCGTGCGCGCCAACGCGATCTGCCCGCGGGCCCGCACCGCAATGACCGCCGAGGTCTTCGGCGCCGAACCCGATATCGAAGGAGGCGGGATCGACCCGTTGTCGCCGGAGCACGTGGTCAGCCTGGTCCAGTTTCTGGCGTCGCCGGCGGCCGCGGAGGTCAACGGGCAACTGTTCATCGTCTACGGCCCGCAGGTGACGCTGGTGGCCGCGCCGACGGTGGAGCGGCGCTTCAGCGCGGACGGCTCGGCGTGGGAGCCCGCCCAGCTGAGTGACACATTGCGGGACTACTTTGCTGGCCGGGCTCCGGACCGCAGTTTTTCGGCTACCGGTCTGATGGCATAGTAGGGGCCCGACGACGGGCCGGGGGGCTTGTCGGGCCCCGCGGCCACAGCTAGAACCTGTGTCAGAATGACCGCTCGAGAAAGGGTTTAACCAGCCAAACTAACGCAGGTTATGCAAAGTGCTGTTCATTGACACGGCGAAGTCGTTCTGGGTTAATATGAGCCGGCTCACACGGAGTCGCGTCCGAACCCTGGTCGGGCTCAGGGGAACCACCGGCTTCGCCGCCTAGCAGACGGGGGGACCAGGTTGATTCAACAGCTTGCGGTTCCGGCCCGGGCCGTCGGCGGGTTCTTCGAAATGGCGATCGGTACCGCCCGCGCTGCTTTCCGGCGTCCGTTTCAGTTCCGCGAGTTCCTCGATCAGACCTGGATGATTGCCCGGGTATCACTGGTCCCCACCCTGCTGGTCTCCATCCCGTTCACGGTCCTGGTGGCCTTCACCCTCAACATCCTGCTGCGTGAGATCGGTGCGGCCGACCTCTCCGGCGCCGGAACGGCATTCGGCACCATCACCCAGCTGGGCCCGGTGGTGACGGTGCTGGTGGTCGCCGGCGCCGGCGCTACCGCAATCTGCGCCGACCTGGGCGCCCGCACCATCCGCGAGGAGATCGACGCGATGCGGGTGCTGGGCATCGACCCGATCCAACGCCTGGTCGTGCCAAGGGTTTTGGCGTCGACGCTGGTCGCGTTGCTGCTCAACGGACTGGTGTGCGCCATCGGTTTGTCCGGCGGCTACGTGTTCTCCGTCTTCCTGCAGGGGGTCAACCCCGGTGCTTTCATCAACGGGCTGACCGTGCTGACCGGTCTGCGCGAGTTGATCCTGGCCGAAGTCAAAGCGCTGCTGTTCGGCGTGATGGCCGGGCTGGTCGGCTGTTACCGTGGCCTGACCGTCAAGGGCGGGCCCAAGGGCGTCGGCAACGCGGTCAACGAAACCGTCGTCTACGCGTTCATCTGCCTGTTCGTGATCAACGTGGTGATGACGGCCATCGGCGTACGAATCTCGGCGAAGTAACACATGAAGGAAAGCAAGCGATGGTGATGAAGCGATGAGCTACGACGTCACTATCCGCTTCCGCCGATTAATGTCCCGGCTGCAGGAGCCGGTCGACAGTTTCGGCGAGCAGGCGCTGTTCTACGGCGAAACCGTGCGCTACATCCCCAACGCCATCACGCGATACCGCAAGGAGACCATTCGGCTGGTCGCCGAGATGACCCTGGGTGCCGGCGCGCTCGTCATGATCGGCGGCACGGTCGGGGTCGCGGCCTTCCTGACCCTGGCGTCCGGCGGCGTCATCGCGGTGCAGGGCTACTCGTCGCTGGGCGACATCGGGATCGAGGCGCTCACCGGATTCCTGTCGGCGTTTTTGAACGTGCGCGTCGTCGCGCCGGTGATCGCCGGCATCGCCCTGGCGGCCACCATCGGCGCCGGCGCCACCGCCCAGCTGGGCGCCATGCGGGTGTCCGAGGAGATTGACGCGGTCGAATGCATGGCCGTCCACTCGGTGTCGTACCTGGTGTCGACCCGGTTGATCGCCGGCCTGGTCGCCATCGTCCCGCTGTATTCCCTGTCGGTGCTGGCCGCGTTCTTCGCCGCCCGGTTCACCACGGTGTTCATCAACGGGCAGTCCAAAGGCCTCTACGACCACTACTTCAACACCTTCCTTATTCCGTCCGACCTGCTGTGGTCGTTCCTGCAGGCGATCGTGATGTCCATCGCGGTGATGCTGGTGCATACCTATTACGGCTACAACGCCAGCGGTGGATCGGTCGGCGTCGGCATTGCGGTCGGCCAGGCGGTGCGGACTTCACTGATCGTCGTCGTGGTGATTACCCTGTTCATCTCGCTCGCCGTCTACGGAGCGTCCGGCAACTTCAATCTCTCGGGATAACACCATGGCAGCAGACGGATCTCGACGCACCGCGGCGCGGGTCGCGGCGGCACTGCTGTCCGGCCTGCTGGTGGCGTCGGCCGTTGTGACCTACCTGTCCTACACCGCGGCCTTTACCTCGACAGACACCGTCACCGTCTCCGCGCCGCGGGCCGGGCTGGTGATGGAGGAGGGCGCCAAGGTCAAGTTCCGCGGGGTCCAGGTCGGCACCGTCGAGGACATCACCTACAGCGGCGACCAGGCCCGGCTGAAGCTGGCCATCAGAAGTGGCGAGATGCACTTCATCCCGTCCAACGCGACGGTGCACATCGCCGGCAACACCATCTTCGGCGCCAAGTCGGTGGAGTTCGAACCGCCCAAGACGGCGCCGTCGCCCACGCCGCTGCGGCCCAATGCGCATGTCGAGGCACCCCAGGTGCAGCTGGAGGTCAACACGCTGTTCCAGTCACTCATCGACCTGCTGCACAAGATCGACCCGGTCGAAACGAACGGAACGCTGAGCGCGCTGTCCGAAGGCCTGCGCGGCCACGGCGACGACCTGGGCGCGCTGCTGGCCGGGCTGAATACGCTGACGCGCCAAGCAAATCCGAAGCTTCTCGCGCTGCAGGAGGATTTCCGCAAGGCGGGCATCGTGACCAACGTCTACGCCGACGCCGCCCCCGACCTCAACACCGTGTTCGATAGCCTGCCGACGATCAATAAGACCCTCGTCGACCAGCAGAACAACCTCAACACCACGCTGCTGGCCACCATCGGCCTGGCCAACAACGCCTACGAGACGCTCGAGCCCGCCGAGCAGAACTTCATCGACGCCATCAACCGGTTGCGGGCCCCGCTGAAGGTGGCTGCCGACTACTCGCCGGAATTCGGCTGTCTGTTCAAGGGAATCGGCCGCGGTATCAAGGAGTTCGCCCCGCTGATCGGGGTCCGCAAGGCGGGCCTGTTCACCTCGTCGAACTTCGTGCTGGGCGCGCCGAGCTACACCTACCCGGAGAGCCTGCCGATCGTCAACGGCTCCGGCGGGCCGAACTGCCGCGCGTTGCCCGACATCCCGACCAAGCAGAACGGCGGGTCGTTCTACCGCGCGCCGTTCCTGGTCACCGACAACGCCTACATCCCGTACGAGCCGTTCACCGAGGTACAGGTTGACGCGCCGTCGACGTTACAGTTCTTGTTCCACGGCGCCTTCGCGGAACGGGACGACTTCTGATGGCGGGCGGGGGGATGCCGTCGCGTCGCTCGATGGTGATCAAAGTCAGCATCTTCGCACTGGCCATGTTGCTGGTGGCCGCGGCGCTGGTGGTGGTGTTCGGCGACTTCCGGTTCGGCCCCACCAACGTCTACCACGCCACCTTCACCAACGCGTCGCGGTTGAAGTCCGGCCAGAAGGTGCGCATCGCGGGGGTGCCGGTCGGCTCGGTCAAGGCAGTCAAGCTCAACCCGGATAACACCGCCGACGTGGCATTCGCGGTTGACCGGAGCTACACGCTGTACTCGTCCACGCGTGCGGTGATCCGGTACGAAAACCTGGTCGGCGACCGGTACCTGGAGATCACCTCCGGCCCCGGAGAACTGCGCAAGCTGCCGCCGGGCGGCACCATCAACGCCCAGCACACCCAACCGGCGCTGGACCTCGATGCGCTGCTGGGCGGGCTACGGCCAGTGCTCAAGGGCTTCGACGCGGACAAGGTCAACACGATCACCAGCGCGGTCATCGAGTTGCTGCAGGGCCAGGGCGGCGCATTGTCCGACGTGCTCGCCGAAACCAGCGCATTTTCGACGGCTCTGGGCCGACGCGACCAGCTGATCGGCGACGCGATCACCAACCTCAACGCGGTGCTGGCGACCGTCGACCAGAGGAGCGCGCAGTTCTCCGCCAGTGTCGACCAGCTGCAACAGCTGATCACCGGGCTGGCTAACAACAAGGACGCGGTTGCCGGCGCGATCCCGCCGCTGGCCTCGACGACGACCGATCTCACCGACCTGTTGAGAAATTCGCGTCGGCCGTTGCAGGGCATCCTGGAAAACACCCGGCCGCTGGCCACCGAGCTCGACGACCGCAAGGCCGAGATCAACAACGACATCGAGCAGCTGGGCGAGGACTACCTGCGGTTGGCCGCGCTCGGTTCCTACGGGGCGTTCTTCAACATCTACTTCTGCACCGTGACGATCAAGATCAACGGTCCGGCCGGCAGCGACATCCTGATCCCGATGGGCGGCCAGCCGGATCCCAGCAAGGGAAGGTGCGCCTTTGCAAAATAACGAGCCAAATAACGAGAAGCAAAATAACGAGCCAAATAACGAGAAGCCAAGCAGTAAACGCGATCGCGATCCGCTGCGCACCGGCATCTTCGGCGTGGTGCTGGTGGTCTGCGTCGTGCTGATCGCATTCGGCTACGCCGGGCTGCCCTTCATTCCCCAGGGCAAGACCTACGACGCCTACTTCACCGATGCGGGCGGCATTACGCCCGGTAACGCCGTCTACGTCTCGGGTTTCAAGGTGGGCAAGGTCTCGGAGGTGAGCCTGGCCGGTGACAGCGCCAAGATCACCTTCAGCGTGGACCGCAAGGTCGTCGTCGGCGACCAGTCGCTGGCCGCGATCCGGACCGACACCATCCTGGGCGAGCGGTCCATCTCGGTGACCCCGGCCGGCAGCGGGCAGGCCACCACGATTCCGCTGAGCCGCACCACCACGCCCTACACACTCAACGGCGCTCTCGAGGACCTGGGCCGCAACGCCAACAACCTGAACAAGCCCCAGTTCGAGCAGGCGTTGAAGGTGCTCACCGAGTCGCTGCATGACGCCACGCCGCAGCTGCGCGGTGCGCTGGACGGCGTGACGTCGCTGTCGCGCACCCTGAACAGTCGCGACGAAGCGCTGCAGGGCCTGCTGGCGCACGCCAAGACGGTGACCGGGGTGTTGTCGCAGCGGGCCGCGCAGGTCAAAAAGCTGATCGATGACGGCAACCAGCTGTTCGCCGCGCTCGACGAGCGCCGTGCCGCGCTGGGCGCGCTCATCTCCGGCATCGACGACGTCTCGGCGCAGATTTCCGGCTTCGTCGCCGACAACCGCCGAGAGTTCGGCCCGGCGCTGGGCAAGCTCAACCAGGTGCTGAGCAACCTCAACGAGCGCCGCGACTACATCACCGAAGCCCTCAAGCGGCTGCCCGCCTACGCGACCACGCTGGGCGAGGTCGTCGGATCCGGACCGGGATTCAACGTCAACGTCTTCAGTGCGATTCCGGCGCCGCTGATGGCCATGGTGTTCGATATGGTCTACCAGCCCGGCAAACTGCCGGACAGCTTCGCCGACTATCTGCGCGGGCTCATCCAGGAACGCTGGGTCATCAGGCCGAAGTCACCATGACGACCGCCATGCAGCGACGTTTCGGCCGCCGGGGAGTACGGACCGCAACCATCATCGCGTTGGTCGCGGTGCTGGTGGGCGGTGTCTACGTGCTGGCTTCGATGGGCGGCAACGGCCGCAAGATCGTCGCGTACTTCACCTCCGCCGTCGGGCTCTACCCCGGCGACGAGGTCCGCATCCTCGGAGTTCCGGTCGGGACCGTGGACACGATCGAGCCGCGGCCGTCCGACGTCAAGATCACCATGTCGGTGTCCGATGGCGTCAAGATTCCCCGCGACGCCCAGGCCGTCATCATGTCGCCAAACCTGGTGGCGGCGCGGTTCATTCAGCTCACTCCCGCATACACCGGCGGCGCGGTGCTGCCCGACGGCGCCAGCATCGAGCTGTCCCGCACCGCGGTCCCGGTGGAGTGGGACGAGGTCAAGGAAGCATTGACCCAACTGTCGGTCACGCTCAGTCCGGCGGCGGGCGAGCTGCAGGGGCCGCTGGGCGCGGCGATCGACCAGGCCGCAAGCACCCTCGACGGCAACGGGGACTCGTTTCACAAGGCGCTGCAAGAGCTTTCGCAAGTGGCCGGGCGCCTGGGGGATTCGCGCAGCGACATTTTCAGCACGGTCAAGAACCTGCAGGTGCTGGTCGACGCGCTGTCGCAGAGCAACGAACAGATCGTGCAGTTCGCCGGGCACGTGGCCTCGGTGTCACAGGTGCTCGCCGACAGCTCACGCAACCTCGACCACACCCTGGGCACGCTCAATCAGGCGCTCTCCGATATCCGGGGCTTTCTGCACGAGAACAACTCGACGCTGATCGAAACGGTCAGCCAGCTGGGCGACCTCACCCAGACCTTGAGTAACCAGAGCGACAACCTCGAGCAGGTGTTGCACGTGGCGGGTCCCGGTATCGCCAACTTCTACAACATCTACGACCCCGCGCAGGGCACCCTGAACGGTCTGCTGTCGATACCCAACTTCGCCAACCCCGTGCAATTCATCTGCGGCGGCTCCTTCGACACCCCTGCGGGAACTTCGGGACCCGACTACTACCGGCGCGCCGAATTGTGCCGGGAGCGCTTGGGCCCGGTGCTGCGCCGGCTAACGGCGAACTATCCGCCGATCATGTTCCACCCGCTCAACACGATCACGGCCTACAAAGGCCAGGTCATCTACGACACCCCGGCCACCCAGGCCAAGGCCGAGACGCCGGTTCCGGAGTTGACCTGGATTCCGGCCAAGCCGGTGACACAGCCCGCGCCGGGCAACAGCACGGACCTGCAGAGCCTGCTTGTTCCGCAAGCGCCGGGCCCCCCGCCCGGGTACGGCCCGCTGCCGGGGCCACCGCCTGCTCCGGCTGCCTCCCCGGCGCCCGCGGCACCGCTTCCTGCCGAGCAGGGGGCCGGCCAATGAGACGAATCATGTTGCGCGCCGGTGTGTTTGCAGCGGGCAGCACGCTGCTCGCCGGTTGTCAGTACGGCGGGCTGAACTCGCTTCCGTTGCCCGGGACCGCCGGTCACGGCGACGGCGCATACACGATCACCGCCGAGCTGCCCGACGTGGCCACGCTGCCGCAGAACTCACCGGTGATGGTCGACGACGTCACCGTCGGCAGTGTCGCCGGCATCGAAGCCATGCAGCGGCCCGACGGGTCCTTTTATGCCGCAGTGAAATTGGCGCTGGACAAGCAGGTAGTGCTGCCGTGCAACTCGACCGCCAAGGTCGCCCAGACGTCGCTGCTGGGTTCGATGCACATCGACCTGGCGCGTCCGGACGACCAACCGACCGGCAAGTTGAGCGACCCTGACTGCCCGCCCATTCCGGAGTCGCGCACCGGCCGCGCGCCCACCACCGAGGAGGTGTTCTCCGCGCTCGGGGTGGTGGTCAACAAGGGCAATGTCGGTGCGCTGGAGGAGATCACCGATGAGACCTTTCAAGCCGTGGCGGGACGGGCGGGCCAGTTCAAAGATCTGATCCCCGGGCTTGCGGAGTTGACGGCCGGACTCAACAAGCAGGTCAACGACATCATCAACGCGGTCGACGGGCTGAACCGATTCGCGGCCATCCTGGCGCGGGACAAGGACAACCTGGGCCGGGCGCTGGACACCCTGCCCGACGCGCTTCGGGTGCTCAACAAGAACCGCGCCAGCATCGTCGAGGCGTTCGCCGCGCTGAAAAAGCTGGCCATGGTCACCTCGCACGTGCTGTCCAAGACCAAGACCGACTTCGCCGCAGACCTGAAAGACCTGTACTCGGTCGTGAAGGCGATCAACGACAACCGTAAGGAGTTCGTCACTTCGCAGCAGCTGCTGCTGACCTTCCCGTTCCCCAACTTCGGCATCAAGCAGGCGGTGCGAGGCGACTATCTCAACGTGTTCACCACCTTCGACCTGACCCTGCGCCGAATCGGTGAGACGTTCTTCACCACGTCGTATGCCCTCGACCCGAACATGGCGCACCTGGACGAGGTCATCAACCCGCCCGACTTCTTGACCGGGGAAATGGCGAACCTGTCCGGACAGGCGGCCGACCCGTTCAAGATTCCGCCCGGCACGGCGGCAGGACAGTGAGGACGGGCAGATGATCGACCGGCTCACCAGGATCCAGCTGGCCGTCTTCGGGGTGATCACCGTCATCACCCTGGTGGTGATGGGTGTCTTCTACCTGCGGTTGCCGGCCACGTTCGGCCTCGGAACCTACGGTGTCAGCGCCGATTTCGTCGCCGGCGGCGGGTTGTACAAGAACGCCAACGTCACCTACCGCGGTGTGGAAGTGGGGCGGGTGGAGTCGGTCGAGCTGAATCCGTCCGGCGTCACCGCCGCAATGCGGCTGAACAGCGGCACGCCCGTTCCGTCGAACGTCACCGCCACCGTGAAGAGCGTGTCGGCCATCGGCGAGCAGTACGTCGACCTGGTGCCGCCCGCCAACCCGTCGCCGGCCACGCTGCGCAACGGGTCCAAGATCGAGCGCAAGAACACCAGGATCGGCCAAGACGTCGCCGATCTGCTGCACAAGGCCGAGGTGCTGGTCAACAGTCTCGGTGACACGCGGCTGCGGGAATTGCTGCACGAGGCGTTCACCGCGACCAACGGCACCGGTCCGGAGCTGGCCCGGCTGGTGGAATCGGCACGGTTGCTGGTGGACGAGGCCAACACCAACTACCCGCAGGTCTCGCAGCTGATCGATCAGGCCGGTCCGTTTCTGCAGGCTCAAGTCCGCGCCGGCGCTGACATCAAGTCGCTGGCCGACGGGCTGGCGCGGTTCACCGCTGAACTCCGTGCGGCCGACCCGCGGCTGCGTGACACCCTGGCCACCGCTCCGGACGCGATCGACGAGGCCAACACGGCGTTCTCCGGTATCCGGCCCTCCTTCCCTGCGCTGGCGGCCAGCCTGGCCAACCTGGGCCGGGTGGGTGTGATCTATCACAAGTCGATCGAGCAGCTTCTGGTGGTGCTGCCGGCGCTGTTCGCCGCGCTCACCACCGCCGCCGGTGGGGTGCCCCAGGACGAGGGCGCCAAGCTGGACTTCAAGATCGACCTGAACGACCCGCCGCCGTGCAGCGTCGGCTTCATCCCGCCGCCGTTGATCCGCTCGCCCGCCGACGAGGGGCTGCGGGAAATCCCGACAGACATGTACTGCAAGACCGCCCAGAACGACCCGAGCACGGTCCGCGGCGCCCGGAACTACCCGTGCCAGGAGTTTCCCGGCAAGCGGGCACCGACGATCCAGTTGTGCCGCGACCCGAAGGGCTACGTGCCGCTCGGCCGCAACCCGTGGCGCGGGCCGCCGGTCCCGTACGACACACCGGTGACCAATGGGCTGAACGTGTTGCCGCCCAACAAGTTTCCCTACATCCCGCCGGACGCTGATCCGGACCCGGGCACGCCGATCGCCGGGCCGCCGCCACCGGGCGTGGTTCCCGGTCCCGGACCGGCGCCGCACCAGCCGGCGCAGCCGGCGCCGCCGCCCAACGACAACGGCCCGCCGCCGCCCTTCACGTCGTGGATGCCCCCGGATTACCCGCCGCAACCACCGCTGCTTCCGTATCCGAAGACGCTGCCGCCGCCGCCCCCGCCGGTGGGCACCGGACCCGAACCGCAAGCCAGCGGGCAGGCTTACACCACCTATGACCAGAGCACCGGAGTCTTCAAGGACCCGGCGGGCGGCACCGGTATCTTCGCGCCCGGCATCAGCGGCGCATCCAGCGCGGAAAATTGGGTGGACCTCATGCTTGCTCCGAAGGCTATGTAGTGGCACCACAGCAGCCGGGGGCGCAGCGGGTGCGTCGGCGGGCGTCTCGCGCGGCGGGTCCGGCAAAGGCGGCATCGAGCGACGGTGAAGCAGCCGACGCCCCCGTCAAGGTCACGTCCACGGCGGAGCCGAAGCGGCCGGCCAAGCCGGTCAAGCCGGTCACGCCGGTCAAGGCCCGGTCGGCGGTCCGGCCGCCGCCCCGGCGTCGGGCCCGCGGCAGGCTGGTGGCCTGGATCTCGCTGGGCGCCGCGGTGGTGATCGTCGCCGCGCTGAGCTGGGGGGTGCTGGCCCTGGTCGGTCAGCATCGGGACGCCGACGCCGAGCAGGCCCGGCAGCGACGCTTCGTCGACACCGCCACGCAGCTGGTGGTCAACATGTTCAGCTACACGCCGAACACCATCGACGAGGCCGTCAACCGATTCGTCAACAGCACCAGCGGTCCGCTGCGCGGCATGCTCAGCGCCAACAACAACGTCGACAACCTCAAAGGCCTGTTCCGCGCCACCAACGCCACGTCCGAGGCCGTCATCAACGGTGCCGCCCTGGAAGGCATCGACACCGTCAGCGACAACGCTTCGGTGCTGGTTTCGGTGCGGGTCACGGTTGCCGACATCGACGGTGTCAACAAACCGTCCATGCCCTACCGGTTACGGGTCATCGTGCACGAGGACGAGACCGGACGGATGACCGGCTACGACCTGAAGTATCCCGACGGGGGCAACTGATGCGACTGCGGCGCGTGTGGCGTGCGCTGGGTGCCGTTGCCGGCGTCCTGCTGGTCGCCGCGATCGTGGGACTGGCCGCGGCCGGCGGGTGGCTCTACTGGGACCGGGTGGAGACCACCGGCGAGCGGACCGCGCGGGCGGAGTTGCCGAAGGTGGCCGCCGATCAGATACCGAAGGTGTTCGCCTACGACTACCAGACGGTCGAACGCAGCCTCAGCGACGCCTACCCGCTCTTGACGCCCGACTATCGCCAGGAGTTCAAGCGCAGCGCCAACGCGCAGATCATCCCGGAGGCCAAGAAGCGCGAGGTGGTGGTCCAGGCCAATGTCGTCGGCGTGGGAGTGATGTCGGTGCAACGAAGTTCGGCGTCGGTGATGGTGTACATGAACCGCACCGTGACCGACAAGTCACGCCAGCCGCTCTACGACGGCAGCCGGCTGCGGGTGGACTACAAGCGCATCGACGGCAAGTGGCTGATCGCCTACATCACGCCGATCTGAGCCCGGTCCCGAGGGATCGAGGCCGGAGCCGACGCAGCTGCGCGACCCGGGAAATTTTCTGTGACCTGGCGCACAATCTAGGCGTACCCTAGAAGCGTCTCTTGGAGAAGGGAGACGTCCATGAAGGGTGCATTTCACGATCCGGTGGAGCACTCCCGAACTACGCAACCGCATGCCGGTGAATCGTTTACCGACACATTGTGGCTGCCGGGGCTGTTCCTCATCGCACTCGGAGTGATCGGCATGGCCGGGATTGTGGCGGCCCTGGCCTACAACCACGGCGAGTTGCTACTGATGCTGGGATCGGCCGTGGCGGGTTTGCTGATGGCCGGCGGGTTGTTGATCATGGCCGAGCATCACCGGGTGCAACGCGTGGAGCGTCGGTGGCTGGCCGAACATCCGGACTACTGGCGTCAGCAACACCACACCGTGTAGTTGCGGGTAGGGCACTCGGGCGCCTGTCGTAAGGCGACGACGCGCCCGCAGCTATTGCTGCCCGTCGCCTGTCAGTAGCAGATGGCAATCTGGTTGCAGCGCAACGGGTACCGTTCGATCGGGCTGGGTGGTGGTCCCACCAGCTGGAGTGAGAACGGTTCCTTTTTCATGTCCGGCGCCAAACCGCAGACCGCGCCATGCAAGGTGGTGTGCGTGCCGCTCAAGTTCTCGTCGCTGAACGCATAGGTTTCGGTCGACGGCGCGGTGCTGCCGTCCGGGCACAACACACCCTCTGCCTGGCTCACCTGGAAGGTCCACAGCACACTGGTCAGCCGAGCCCGGGCGCTGAAGTTCTGCAGCTTGTCGGCGCGGGTGATCTGTTGGGGCGTCGTGCTCGCGATATTGAGCGCACACTGGAACGCCCACGTGACCGGGTCGGAGTAGTCGTTCATGTTGCGCGTTCCCGACGGCTGGTCACACAGCGCGGTGATGGTCCAGGTAACCCCGGACACGCCGGCCTGGCTGAAGGAGTAGGCACCGTCGGGCGGGGGCGCGACGGCGTGGGCCGCCTCGCCTGATTCCAGCGCGGTCGCCAGCGCGACGGCTGAGACGATGCCCGCGCCGGCGGCCAGTCCGTGACGGATGTTCACGTCGCTTCTCCTTGATCTTCTTCGATCTTGTTCTTGCCTACCACGCTGCGGCGCTGCATCGAGTATCACAGCGTTTCGGCGGGAACACCATGGCTTCTCAACGCCGGCCGGCGCTGGTAGCTCAGGCCTCGCTCATTCCTGCGTGCCGAGGACTTCATGGGCCAGCTCTCGAAGGGCACGGCGATCGTCGGCCAGCGCCGCGCGGCCGGCCGCGGTAGCCCGGTAGACGCGGCGCGCCCGGCCTGCGACCACCTGTTGCTCCGACACCAGCAGTCCGTCGGCCTCCAGCCGGTGCAGGGTCGGATACAGCGTGCCGGGGCTGACCTGGTATCCATGCCGGCTCAGTTCCCCGGTCAGCCACGCGCCATGGACTTCTCCCTCGGCGGCGTGATGCAGGATGTGCAGGCGCAGCGCGGCCCGCTGAAACTCCCGCATTGGCAACCCCTTTCGGGCAAGTGGTCAAGTGACAGGTTTACGAGCAGCGCAGCAGCACCATGAAACCGAAGTCCATGTGAATTTGCTGGTGGCAGTGCAACAGCGACAGCCCCGGTTGGTCGGCGGTGAAGTCCACCTCCATGATCTGATAACCGCCCAGCATCGCCACGTCTTTGTGGACACCGGCCGTCGGTGTGCCTGCGACATGGGTGATTTCGAAGGTATGCCGATGCAAATGCATCGGATGGATATCGTCGGTGGCGTTGCGAAACCGCAGCCGGTAGCGCTGCCCGGCAACGATGTCGAGGACCGGTCGGTTGGTGTCCATGGCGAACGCGGCGCCGTTGATGGTCCAGATGTTGAACCCGTTGGCGGCCGCGTTGCGCTTCTCGATGAGCAGGTCGATCACCCGATCCGCCGTCTGGGGAGTGCCGCCGCCGGCGAAAAGCCGGTAGTCCCAAGCGAACTCGGGCGGCGGCGCCCACTGCGGATCGCCGGTGCGGCCGGCGTATTCGACGACCATGCCCATGCCCGCCTGGCGATCCTCGTCGGTGAGGTCGCCGAGTATCCAGACGCCGGGGTGGTTCATTTCCACGGTCGCGGAGATGCGTTCGCCGGCGCCCAGCCACAACACCGGCACCGCAACGGGTTTGGGCACCGAGTTGCCGTCCAGGGCCACGACGGTGAAGACGTGTCCGGGCAGGGCAAGGCTGCGGTTCTCGGTGGCGCTGCCGTTGAGGACGTGCAGCAGGACCCGTTCACCGGTCTTGACCCGGATCGGTTCGCCGTGGCCGAGACTGCGGCCGTTGACGGTGAAAACCTGGTAGCCCACTTCGTAGCCATGCGGCAGGCCCGCGGCCAGTGCGGCGTTCATCGCTTGCTCGCCTTGCTCTTTGAGCTCGGCGACCACGTCGCCGGCCAAGAAGCCGCCGGGCATGTCACCGCCCTGGCTCAGGCTGGGCTCAAACTCCTTGAGCGTCAGGAACACTTCGCGGTCGTAGGCGCCCGGCTCGTTCTTCGGCTCGATGTAGACCGGCCCCACCAGGCCGCCGTATTGCCCGCCGGTCAAATCGGCACCCGGGTTGAGGTGGCTGTGGTAGAAGCGGAACCCCGACGGGCCGGGCACCAACGAGATCCGGCGCATGCCGTGGGCGGCGATGAACGGGGTGCCTTCCTCGGCCGAGCCGTCCACCTCCACCGGCAGGTGCTGGCCGTGCCAGTGCAGCTGTTGTGGGGTGCCGGTGTCATTGTGGACGTCGACGGTGATCTGCTTGCCCTCGGTGAACCTGAGCAGCGGCCCGGGGAACTGGCCGTTGTAGGTGGTGGTTGAGACGAGTTTGCCGGGAGCGACTTCCACCTGGCTCTGGCCGATGCGCAGCATGTGGTCGGCCTTGCCGGCCGGCGGATTGTGCGAGCAGGCGGTCACCAGGCCAGTGGCGGTCAGCAATCCCAGGCCGCTCCACTTGAGAAAGTCACGCCGATCAGCACATCCCGCTGCCAACTCGGACTCCGATATCGTGTTCCGATAGTCTTCGGGGCGAGCGTACCCCAGATTCCGGGCCCGCGACCGACCCCTACACACGAGAGCAGACCTAGCCGTGGCAGTGGATGACGTTTCGGTGTTCGAATTCGCCGACGTCGTCGTCGAACGCGACCGGTTGCGAGCCTTGGACGGGTTCACCGCCGCCATTCCGGGGCACGGGGTGACGGCGGTGTTCGGCCCGTCGGGATCGGGCAAGTCAACCCTGCTGCGGTTGTGCAACCGACTGGAGGTGCCGACGAGCGGGCGAGTGCTGTTCTGTGGCAAGGACATCTCCAGCATCGACCCGTTGTGGTTGCGACGCCGGGTGGGCATGTGTTTCCAGCGTCCGACGCCGTTTCCGGGCACAGTGGCCGACAACCTGCTGACCGCCGAGCCGACCGCGTCGCAACCGCAGCTGCGCGACACGCTGGCGCGGGTGGCGCTCACCGGGTCATGGTTGGATCGCGACGCGACCGCGTTGTCGGGCGGGGAGGCGCAGCGCATGTGCCTGGCCCGCACTCTGATGGCCCGCCCACAGGTGCTGCTGCTCGACGAACCCACCTCGGCCGTCGACGCCGAAGCAGCCCGCGTAATCGAGCGTGCGGTGCGCCGGCTGGCCGACGACGGCATTCCCGCCCTGTGGGTCACTCATGACCCCGCGCAAGCCGAGCGGGCCGCTGACCGGATATTGCACATCGAACGGGGCCGCTGCGTGGGACTCGTCGACGCTGTCTCCAAGCCGGCCTCCAAGCCGGCCCACGGTCAGGCCGACGATCAGGTGACGTCGTGACCGGCCAGGTCGGTTGGATCGGGCTGGCGACATCGCTGGCCCTGGTGGTGTTCGCGGCGGCGATCTCGCTGTGGCAGCGGCTGGGCCTGGAAAGGCAGGTGGTGTGGGCGGCCGCCCGCGCGCTGGTCCAGTTGCTGCTCGTCGGGGGCGCGCTGACGCTGCTCTTCGCGCCCGGCCGGTCGCTGTGGTGGTCGGTGGCCTGGACGGCCGGCATGATCGGCTACGCCGGCGACGTCGCCCGCCGGCGGGCACCCGAGGTGCCGCGGCTGGCGCCGCTGGCCATCGCCGCGTTCGCCGCGGCAGCCGCGGTCACCTTGGGGGTGATATTCGGACTGCGGGTCTTTCCGCTACAGGCCCGAACCCTGGTGCCGATTGCGGGGATGATGATCGGCAACTCGATGACCGCCATGGTGCTGGTAGCCCGGCGCCTGGTCGACGAGCTGCGCGACAAACGTGACGAGGTGGAAGCCAGACTGGCCCTGGGGCAGCCGTCGCGCCAGGCCGCGGCTCCCTATCTGCGGATCGCGCTGCGGTCGGCGATCTCGCCGCAGATCGAGACCACGAAAGCCACCGGGCTGGTGTTCCTGCCCGGCGCCATGACCGGACTCATCCTCGCCGGGGTGCCACCGGTGCAGGCCGTCCTGGTGCAGGCGGTGGTGATGTTCCTGGTCCTAGGCTCGGTCGCGGCCACCACCGTCGTCGTGGCCCTGGGGCTGGTCCGGCTGGTGTTCACCCGGGACCATCGGCTGCTGCCGCTGCGCTCCCGGCCCCGCAGTTAACCCGGGTTCTGCGGACGCGCCTCGGCAAGCGCGTCGAGGAACGACCGTGCCCAGCGGTCCACGTCATGGGCAAGCACCTGGCGGCGCAGCGCGCGCATCCGGCGCCGTCCCTCCTCGTCGGTCTGGTTGAGCGCCGCTTCGATCGCGTCCTTGAGCCCTTCGAGGTCATGCGGGTTGACCAGGTATGCCTGGCGCAGTTCGGCGGCGGCTCCGGTGAATTCACTGAGGACCAGGGCGCCGCCGAGATCGCTGCGGCACGCGACGTACTCCTTGGCCACCAGGTTCATCCCGTCCCGCAGCGGGGTGACCAGCATGACGTCGCTGGCCACGAAATAGGCGATCAGCTCGTCGCGGGGCACCGGACGGTGCAGGTAGTGCACGACCGGGTGACCGACCTCGGCGTACTCGCCGTTGATGTGGCCGACCTGGCGTTCGATGTCGTTACGCAGTATCTGGTAACTCTCGACCCGTTCGCGGCTGGGTGTTGCCAGCTGGATCAACACCGTGTCGTCGCGTTTGGCCCGCCCCTCGGCCAGTAGCTCGTAGAACGCCTTCAACCGCACGTCGATGCCCTTGGTGTAGTCGAGGCGGTCCACGCCGAGCAGGATCTTGCGGGGGTTACCGAGTTCGGCGCGGATCTCGCGAGCCCGGCGCTTGATGTCGCGATGGCGCGCGGTCTGGTCGAGCGCGCCGGAGTCGATGGAGATGGGAAAGGCGCCCACCCGAATCGTGCGTGACTCGAGCTGGACCGCGCCGAACCGCGACCGCACGCCCACAGCTCCGCGCGACGTTTCGGCGTCGAGCAGCTGCCTGGCCAGAAAGAGGAAATTCTGGGCGTCGCCGACCAGGTGGAACCCCACCAGGTCGGAGCCGAGCAGGCCCTCGATGATCTCGGTGCGCCACGGCAGCTGCATGAACAGCTCCACCGGCGGAAACGGGATGTGCAAGAAGAACCCGATGGTCAGGTCCGGCCGCATCGTGCGCAGCATCTTCGGGACCAGTTGCAGCTGGTAGTCCTGAACCCAGACGGTTCCGCCGCGACCGGCCGCGCGTGCGGTGGCTTCGGCGAAGCGGCGGTTGACGTCGACATACCGATCCCACCACTTGCGGTGGTAGAGCGGCTTGACGATGACGTCGTGGTAGAGGGGCCACAATGTGGCGTTGGAAAACCCCTCGTAATACTCGGCGATGTCGTCGGCGGACAGCCGTACCGGATGCAGCCGCAGCTCGTCCTGGAGGATGGGCTCGTCTACCACCTCGACATCGGCTTCGGCAACACCGGGCCAGCCGACCCAGGCCCCGCGCCGTCGCCGCAGTAGCGGCTCGAGCGCGGTGACCAGCCCGCCAGGGCTGCGCTTCCAGGTGGTGGTGCCGTCGGGAAGCCGCTCCTGGTCCACGGGCAGTCGGTTGGCGGCGACTACGAAGTCCGAGTCCCCGAAGACTTCCGTTGTTGTGGGCTCCGCGGATCCCCTGGAAGCCATTAGCTCTCGAGCTTCGCCGGCCCAATACCGAGCATGGACAAGAAAATGCGGCACTCGTCGGCGTCGTTGGCGTATGCGGCGACGACCCTCCTAGCCTGGCTCGCGGTGCTGTCGGCCACCGGTTCCACGTCGCCGATATCGCCATGGTCAGTTTTGGTAGGCATTACACAACTGTAAGCGAAGCAAAATCCGGCACGCAGCGGCGGCGACGAGCCGGGCTCAATTCGCGGCGAGCACCTCCCTGGCCGCCCGCTCGCCTCAATGCGCCGCACCGCGCGGCCGCCCGGCCCGTGACCTTCTTACAGAGTCACCGTAATCTGTAAAGGCGATATCAGCCCCATGACGACCCGCGAGACAAGGCAGGTGGGCGCAATGACACTCTCGGACAAAGCCGATGCCCAGGCCGACGGCGCCAAACCCGCCGAGCTGGTGGCCTACGAGACCCTCGACGACGGGCGGATCGCGCGGATCTGGCTCAACCGCCCGGAGGCCCACAACGCGCAGAATCGAACCCTGTTGGTTCAGCTCGACGAGGCGTTCTGCCAGGCCGAGGCCGACGACGCCGTGCGCGTGGTGATCCTGGCCGCGCGGGGAAAGAACTTCTCCGCCGGGCACGACCTCGGGTCGGAGGAGGCGATGCTGGAGCGCAAGCCCGGACCGGCGCAGCATCCGACCTTCCGCTCCCATGGCGCCACCCGCGACGCGGTCATGGAGAAGCTGTACCTGCAAGAGTGGCACTTCTATTTCCAGAACACCTGCCGCTGGCGCGATTTACGCAAGATCACCATCGCCCAGGTCCAGGGCAACGCGATCTCGGCGGGCCTGATGTTGATCTGGGCCTGCGATCTGATCGTCGCCGCCGACAATGCGAAGTTCAGCGACGTGGTGGCGGTGCGACTGGGTATGCCGGGCGTCGAATACTACGCTCACCCTTGGGAATTCGGTCCGCGCAAGGCTAAAGAGCTGCTGTTGACCGGTGATTCGCTGGATGCCGACGAGGCCTACCGGCTCGGCATGGTGTCCAAGGTCTTTCCGGCCGCCGAACTGGAGGAGAAGACCCTGGAGTTCGCGCGGCGCATCGCCGAGCGTCCTACCATGGCGGCGTTGCTGGTCAAGGACTCGGTGAACGCGGCTTCCGACGCCATGGGTTTCACCGAGGCGCTGCGGCATGCGTTTCACGTCCACGAGTTGGGACATGCCCATTGGGCTGCCCACAACGAAAGCAGGTACCCGGTTGGCCTGCCGCCGGACGTCGAAGACTGGCGTACGGCGAAGCCGACCAAGGTGGCGCGCCGCGATACGCCGTAGCGCCGCGAGTCTGGGTCACATCCGTCATATCCGTCACACCCGTAACCCGGAAGGGGAGAGAGTCCCTTCTGCCTACCACTGACTCGGAAATTCAGGGTGACCACGAGTGCTGCTGGTCAATGATGTCCTGTTGCGCAGCCTTGGCTGCCTAGCTCTGTTTTCGGCACACCGATACCGCACCTTCGCTCAAACCGCTTGTGATGGCAGGCGTTCGGGGGATGTTTCACGTGCTCACCGAATCGGCGGTCATGCCGCCGAATCGAGTGTGCAGTGACGGGTGTGACTGTGCAGGTAGGGCGGGAACATCCACGATCGGCCCGCCCTGACGGCACACTCGGCGCCGCCAGCGCACACTCGGCGCCGTCGGCGCACACTCGGCGCCGTCGGCGCACAGTCGGCGGCCCCATCTCCCCACACCGGAGCGCAGCCCCACGACCGCTAACAGCGACACCTCCGGTTGCAACCGGCCCGCGCAACCGATTTGTCGCTAGTAGCTGGGCACATTGCCGTCCACCTTCCCAGAAACCGGTGTGGCAGCTGTGACTAATGTGCTCGAGGACACCGGGGGCTGATATCCGAGCCGACGGCCGCATGGTTCGATGACGAGAACCTGTTTCAGCTTCACTGTGAGGGGCTCGAATGCAGCTTTCGTTTCAAGACCGGACGTATCTGGTAACCGGCGGCGGCAGCGGAATCGGCAAGGGGGTGGCGGCCGGTCTGGTGGCCGCCGGAGCCTCGGTCATGATCGTCGGCCGCAACCCCGACCGGCTGGCGGGCGCCGTGCAAGAACTCGAAGCGCTGAAGGCACGCGGCGGGTCCATCCGCTACGAGCCCGCGGACGTCACCAACGAGGAGGAGACCGCCCGCGTAGTCCACGCGGTAACGGCGTGGCACGGTCAGCTGCACGGTGTGGTGCACTGCGCGGGCGGGTCGGAGACCATCGGGCCGATCACCCAGATCGACTCGGCGGCCTGGCGTCGCACCGTTGACCTCAACGTCAACGGCACCATGTATGTGCTCAAACACGCTGCGCGCGAGATGGTCCGCGGCGGCGGCGGTTCCTTCGTCGGCATCTCCTCGATCGCGGCCAGCAATACGCATCGCTGGTTCGGCGCCTACGGGGTCACCAAGTCCGCAGTCGACCACTTGATGCAGCTGGCGGCCGACGAGCTCGGCCCGTCGTGGGTACGGGTCAACGGAATCCGCCCGGGATTGATCCGCACCGAACTCGTCGCGCCGGTCACCGAATCGCCGGAGCTGAGCCGCGACTACGCGGTCTGCACGCCGCTGCCGCGGGTCGGCGAGGTCGAGGACGTCGCGAACCTGGCGATGTTCCTGCTCAGCGACGCCGCCGGCTTCATCACCGGGCAGGTGATCAACGTCGACGGCGGCCAGATGTTGCGACGGGGCCCGGACTACTCGGCGATGCTGGAACCGGTGTTCGGCCGCGACGGGTTACGCGGAGTGGTCTGAGGCCATGCAGCGACTCGAAGGCCAGCGGATTCTGGTGACCGGCGCCGCCTCCGGGATCGGTCAGGCCACCGCACTGCGGCTGCTGGACGAGGGTGCCGCGGTGGTTGGCGCCGACATCGCGACCGACGGATTGGCCATGACAGCGGCCCGGGCAGATGAGGCCGGGACCGGCCACCGGTTCACCATCAGGGAGCTGAACGTCGCCGACGAGCGGTCGGTGATCGAGGGGATGCGACGCGCCGTCGACACCCTGGGTGGCCTGGACTCGCTGATCAACGCCGCCGGCATGCTGCGCGCCGCGCACACTCACCAGACCGGCACCGAGCAGTGGAATCAGATCATCGCGGTCAACCTGACCGGCACCTTTCTGGTGGTCCGGGAAGCCCTGCCCGCGCTGCTGGCCAACCAGCGCAGCACCATAGTCAACTTCAGCTCCACCTCGGCATCGTTCGCCCATCCGTACATGGCGGCCTACGCCGCGAGCAAGGGTGGCGTTCAGGCGTTCACCCATTCGCTGGCGGTCGAATACGCGAAGGCGGGTCTGCGTGCGGTGTGCGTGGCGCCCGGCAGCATCAAGTCCGGCATCACCGATGCCACCGGCGGTTACCTTCCGCAAGATGCCGACTGGTCGCTGTTTACCCGGCTGATGCCCGTCCTGCCCACCACCGAGACATCCAGCGGCGCCGGAATGGCCGACCCGTCGGTGGTCGCCGGCGTCATCGCCATGTTGGTGTCGGAGGACGGTGCGTTCATCACCGGCACCGAAATCCGCATCGACGGCGGAACCCACGCCTAGCTAATTCACGCTGCGCGCGTTGCGCGCCCTAATTCACACAGGGAACTCCGCCGCCATCGATCGGCTTTCCGTGATCGGGCGTCGGATATGTGCTGGTAGTACCGCCGCTGTAATAGGTGTTGTACTTGCTGCCGGTCGATGTGGTGGTCGTGCTGGTTTCTTGGGATTCGTCGAGGGCCGGCATCGCGAAGTCGGTATCCACGGTCAGCTGGATGTGTCCCGGTGCCAAGCTGGGGTCCGCTTTCAACGTGTCGACGCCGAGCAGGCTGGCCAGATTCTGCGCGTCGGTTTGAGCGCCGGTGCCGTATTTGATCGTGCTGGCCGACGGATCGCCGGCTTGGCGGTCCCGGACCTGGCCGGCGGTGTAGCCGCGCTTTCGCAGCGCGCTGGACACCTGGCTGGCCATCCCACTGATGCTGCCGGCATTGACCACTTCGACGACGGTGGACGGGTCCGGCTTCGCGGCGGGGGTCGTGGTTGTCGCCGCCGGGGCACCGGCACCGATCGCCGCGGCTACCTCGGCCTTGATCGCGGCCGGGTCGATGATGTTGACGTCCTGGCCGTCGATGTTGTCATAACGCACCACAGGCAGGGTCCGGAACTCGACATTCCCGCCCGCCAGTTCGCCCATGCGGCGGAACAGATCCTCATCCCAGCCGGCCGACAACACGACGTCTTTTCGGGCCACGGTCATCAGGCTGTCGAGGCGGTCCAGATTGGTGAAGGTGCCCGAATCCTGCAGATCGTGCATCACCGACGACAGGAATGCCTGCTGCCGGTGGGTCCGGTCGAGGTCCCCGTTATCCAGACCGTGACGCTGCCGCACGAACGCCAGTGCCTGGGCCGCGTCGAGTCGCTGGCGGCCGGCGGGAAAGTCGGCGCCGGAATACGAGTCGTAGACGGCGTGGTTTAAACACACCTCGACGCCGCCCAGCGTCTCGGCCAGATCGTAGAAACCGGCCAGATTGACCTCGGCGAAGTAGTCGATCGGAACGCCGGTCAGACTGCGCACGGCACGCAGGGTCGCGGCGCGGCCGGCCTCGCGGCCCCGGGTCTCCAGCTCTCGCTGGGAACTCACCCCTTGGTTGGCCAACTGCTGAGCAACGTACTGCTTGGTGAGCCCGTAGGCTTCCTTGATCTTGATGTGGTTGTAGCCCGGAACGCCGGTGAAGGGCACCCAGTCGTCACGGGGGATCGAGAAGGCGACGACCTTTCCGTCGGCGCCGACGTGCACGAGGATCAGGGTGTTGGTGTTGTAGCCCCCCTGGTCGGAATCACCGGCGTGCAGGTGTTTGAGGATCGACCACGGCAGATCGTTGCCCTCCTGGTCTTTGCGCGAGTCCAGCCCGATCAGCAGGATGTTCATGTTGTTGCCGGTGGACCGCGGGTCCTCGGCGGTCAGGGCCTGGGAAATGGTGATGCCACTCAGTGCGCCGTGAGCCACCCAATATCCGGCCCCGGTCATGCCCAGGGCCACCACGGAGACCAGGGTCATGAAGCTTCGCGACAGCCGTCGGCGCAGCGGAGACGGCTTACGGACAGCGCGACGGCGGTGACGTCCGCCCGAACGACCCATCACAAGCCTCGACCCGTCACCGGTTCACCGGCCGGCGCCGGGCCGGCGGTTTGCCGGGACGTCGTTTGCTGCATGCCGTCTAGTATGCGGCAGATTGCTGCACAGCCCCCACTCCAGATGCGCGGATGTGGGCAGATTCACCCGCTGAGCAGCGGCTACTCCGCGGCCGGTTCATTTCCCCTACCTGCACCTTCTGGCTACAATTCGCCAAGCTCGGAAGTACCGGGGAGGCGTCTGCCGCCCAACAGGGAGGGGTGTCGGGCACGAACATGGCATCGGGCGATATCGACCCTAACTGGCCCCCGCCGACCTACGAGCCGGCCTACGAGCCGTCCGACGATGTCGATACGACTCCACCGTCGGGGCCGGCCTGGTCCGGGCGCGTCATCTGGCTGGTGGCGGTGCTCCTAGCCGTCCTAACCGTCATCGTCGTGGCGGTCGTGGTGTTCTCGGGCAGGCCGCAGTCCGGCGCCGGTCCGGCGCCCACGACCGCCCCGCCGAACCCGCCGACTACGGTGTCCACCACGCCCGCGGGCCAGTGCGGGCCGGATGAGGCAACCGCGGTATCCGCGGCGCTCGCCCAGCTCCCCCCGGACAAGAAGACCGGCAAACCATGGAATCCCACCCCGCAGTTCAGCGACTACGATCCGTGCGCGGACTTATCGGCGGTGGTGGTGACGGTGGTGGATGCCACCCGCAGCTCACCGGACCAGGCGCTGATGTTTCACCGCGGGGCGTTCGTCGGCACTGCCACCCCGGTGGCATATCCGTTCACCGAATTGGAGGTTCCGGCCTCCACCGACGACCTGGTCGTCCTCACCTACCGGAGCAGACAAAGCTGTGACGCCTGCGATGACGGCACCCTGACCACCGTGGGGTTCCAGTGGCAAGGCGACCACGTCCAAATGCTCGATCCGCCCCCGGAGTCGTTGGATTCGCCGCCGTGATCGGGCGCGCCCGGCCGAGCCCTCACCGACCCCGACGTTGAATGGAGCGTGACCGTGCCGACTTCACCGCCGGCAGGATGGTATTTCAATCCCGACGGTTCGGGCGGACAGCGATATTGGGACGGTCAGCACTGGACCAAGCACTGCCGGGCGGACCGCTCGACGGCACGCTCACCGTTACGGGCCGTCGCCAACGGGGTGCGCGGGGGCTGGTCGGGGATGCCGGCGGCACTGCGGCTGCTACTTCCCATCGTCTTGGTGCTGATGTCGGTCGGAATCGGGTTTGCGTTCTGGGTGAAATCGCCCCGCGACGACTGGGCACGCCTGCCGAAGCGGCTTAACTGCCAGCTGCAAGACGGACCGAAGCCGCCCGACAACCTCACCGTGGCGTCGGTAGACGTCAGCCGTCCCCGAAGCGGCGTGTTGCAGCTGGTGGTTCGATTCGCGCAGCCGTTGCCGCAGTCGCCGACGGGCAATCACTCGTCCGGCTTTGTCGGTTACATCCTGACGTACAGTGTCGCCAACAACGGCAAGAAGTTCGTCGAGCTCGGCCCGGAACAGGACACCGACGACCTTGCCATCGTCCGCACCCAAGGGCCTGCCAGCACCGATGCGTCGATGCGGCCGGACCGCGACACCAATGCCCGCAGAATCGCGCCCGACACCATGCAGATCAACCTCGAACTGAAGCGGCTCGGCGTCGAAAATCAGCCGGTGATTCCCGAGCTCACCGTCGACTCTCAGTTCAACACGCCGTCTACCACAACCGTGCAGTATGCGCCGCAAGTCTGCCGGGGTTAGCTAAACCCGTTGTGCGCCTTAGGATCACGAGATTTCCTCGCCCGACGTGTAATACCAGCGGATGTTAGTGCCGGTGATCATTTCCAGGAGGAATACCCCCAGTGGTTCAATCTCGTAGTAGTAGTGAACGTTGCCGTTTGCGTCCATCGTGCTGGCGCAGCTGCGGCTCGGTGTCCCGCACCGTTGCTTGATCGGCATGGCTAGCGCGGCGATCAGTAGCACTACCGAAAACCACACCCCAAGCGGGACTTTTCTCAATGCGAACCTCGTCTGCGAAGAAAGCATTACTGCAGGCAGTGTATGCGGCTCGCGGAACGTCTTGGCCCGTATCGGGCAACCGAAATCCGGACCAACCGGCTAGTGCGCGGCTAGTTTGAGCACCCGGTTGTTGTTGCTGTCGGTCACGTAGAGGTTTCCGGCTGCGTCTACCGCGACGCCTTCGGGATGGTTGAGCCCGCTGAGCGGTAGCACTGTTTGGGAGCCGGCTCCCGCCGGCAATTTCAGGATCTGGTTCTTAGGAGAGTCACTGACGTAGACGGCACCGGTCTGGTCTACCGCGACTTGTTGAGGAGGGACACCGTAGGCCTCGCGGCGGAACCGTTCCCGGTATCCCGGCTCGGTGGCCAGCTCCGGCGCCAGCACCTTGATGGCAACCTCGCGACGCATCTTGGTGCGTCGCAGCTGCGGTAGCTCGGTGAGGCGCGTCAGCGATATGCCGGCGGCTTTTCCAGCGGGTGGCATAGGGCGGGTCGGCCTGGCCGGGTCATCTTCGAGGCTGCCGCGTCGGTAGTGTTGCTCAGCTATGGCCACCGCAAGCTCGGCGGATGCTTCGTCGCCGTCCACGCGGGTGGAAGTGCTCGGCAATATCGGGCCCAACTGGTTCGCCTCGGTCATGGGCACCGGAATCGTGGCTATTGCCGGGGCCACCCTGCCGGTCCACGTGCCTGGGTTGCGCGCCTTTGCCGAAGCGGTCTGGGTGATCGCGACGGTCCTGCTGGTCGTGCTGATCGTCCTGGTCGGCGGGCACTGGTTGCGCCATCCCACCGTGGCCCGCACGCACGCCCGCAATCCGCAGATGGCCCACTTCTACGGCGCCGCACCCATGGCGCTGATGACCGTCGGCTCCGGCACACTGCTGGCTGGTGCACACCTCATCGGCGACCGCATTGCCGTCGACCTGGACTGGGTGCTGTGGAGCGCGGGAACGCTCGGTGGCCTGTTCACCGCCGTCAGCATTCCGTTCCTGATGTTCACCCAGCTTCGCGTGGAGCCGGACGCGGCATTCGGCGGCTGGCTCATGCCGGTGGTCCCGCCGATGGTGTCGGCCGCGACCGGGGCGCAACTGCTCCAGCACATGCCGGCGGGCACCGGCCGCGAAACCATGCTCTACGGCTGCTACGCGATGTTCGGACTGTCGTTAGTGGCGTCGCTGAACATCATCGCGATGATCTGGAGCCGGCTGGCCTTGTACGGCACTTCCGGCTCGGCGCGGGTGCCGACGCTGTGGATCGTGCTGGGGCCGCTCGGCCAATCCATCACCGCCGCAGGACTTTTGGCGGCCGGTGCGATGACCGGCGCGGTGCCGCACGAGCTGGCCGAGGACATGGCCGCGTTCGCGATCATCTTCGGGATTCCGGTGTGGGGTTTCGCGGTGCTCTGGATTGCCTTGGCCACCTCGCTGACGGTGCGAACCCTGCTGCGCGGCATGCCGTTTGCCCTGACATGGTGGAGCCTCACCTTCCCGGTAGGCACCTTCGTCACCGGTACGTCGCAGCTGGCCGTGCACACGCAGCTGCCAGCGTTCAAGGTGGCCGCCGTCATCGCTTACGCCGGTCTACTCGCCACCTGGGTTCTGGTGACCCTCCGCACCGCCAAGGGCAGTCTGCGTGGCACGCTGCTCGTGCCGCCCAGCTGGGCGCCCGTCACGGTCGGCAAGAACCCGCAGTCCTGACCGGCGCAGGCCGGTCCGGCGTCCCGCCCGGATGGCCGGGCACCGGCCGTCGTCAATGTGCCGGTTGCCGGACTCGTCCGTACCTGGCCATGGCCCAGGTGAGCAACACGAATGCTGTTGCGCCACATGCCGCGTACAACAGCCCCAGCGGTGTCTGGGTGCTTTCATGGAATGCGCCGACAGCGGCCATGGCGGCGCTGACCACGAGATAGCCGATGCCGCTCACCAGACCGCCGATCAAGCCGAGATTGCGGGCGAAAAGGCCCATCGCCAGGCCGTACATCTGCGGGCAGAGCACCCCGCAACCGGCCAAGGCCAGACTGGAGCCGATGGTGAGTGCCCATGCGTCGTTTCCGATCAGCAGTCCCGATCCGACCAGTATCGAACTGCCGATGCCGAAGACCGTCAGCGCGCCCATGGCCAGCCGGCGCGCCGAGAGGCGAACCGCCAGAATGCCGCAGGCCAGTTCGCCGCACAGATTGGCCACCCCGACGATCAGGGCCATCAACCCGTATGCCGCCGGCGAGAAACCCAGGTTCTGCTGGTAAAGGAAGGGTCCGGCCACCCCGAAGGCAAGCTGCGCCGAGGCCATCAGGCCGAAAACCAGCACGAAGCTGGTGAACACCCGCTGCCGCAGCGCGGTGGCCATTACCCGGACGGTCGCCCTCGGGTGGATCGGTGAACGCTTCTGCCGCGCAAGCGTTTCGGGCAAAAATAGCACCACGACCACCGCGGCGAGCGCGGCCAACGCCGCGATCGAGGCGAACACCAGCCGCCAGTCGAGAAACTCGACCAGCACCCCGCCCGCCGCGGGCGCCAGCACCGGCGCCAACCCCCACGCGACGCCGAGCAGTCCCGACACCGACGTCAAGCGCCGGCCGCGGAAGCAATCCGCGGCAATGGCGTAGGGCACCACCATGCAGGCGGACGCGGCCGCGCCCTCGACGAAGCGCGCCGCGAGAAGCACCGGCACGCTGCCGGCGACCGCGCACAGCACGCTGGTGGCGACAACGATGCCCAGGCAGGTCAGCAGGACCGGTTTGCGGCCCCGGGCGTCCGCGATGACTCCGACGGGGACGAGCGCCAAGCTCATCCCCAAGAGGTAGGCCGCCACGGTGTGTTGCATCACCGTCGGCGAGGCACGCAGATCGACGGCCATCTGTGGCAGCGCGGGGGTGTACAGGTCCAGCGGTATCTGGCTCATCGGCACGACGAACATCAGGATCGCAACGAGATACCGTGGCGGCGACGCGGGCCCATGTTCGGGATACGCGTCCCTCACAACGCCGGATCATAGACCGGGTCATCGCTCGTCAAGGCGAATCGCTTGGAGATCGAACCCCCCGGGGTGCGTTGGGGTGGCCGGTCGATGCGAAGATTTCAGCCCGTGACAGCAAATTGGGGTGCGGTGCTGGCCAGTCTGGTTCCGCTCGCGCTTGTGATCGCGGTTTCGCCGTTGACGGTCATCCCGGCGGTCCTGGTGCTACACGCGCCGCGGCCGCGTCCGACGGGCCTGGCATTCCTGGTCGGCTGGCTGCTGGGGCTGGCGGCGGTGACCGCGATCTTCATCGCGGGTTCCGGCCTGCTCGGCGGCCTGCACCGGACGCCGCCGGCCTGGGCGTCCTGGGTGCGGGTGGTTCTTGGTTCGGCGCTGGTCCTGTTCGGCGGCTACCGTTGGCTGACCCGCCATGGGCACGCCGAATCGCCGCGCTGGATGCGGTCGTTCTCGACGATTACTCCGCGGCGCGCCGGCATTACCGCGGCGGTGCTGGTGGTGCTGCGACCCGAGGTGCTGATCATTTGCCTGGCGGGCGGATTGGCTATCGGCACCAGTGCGCTCGGCGTTGCCGGTAAGTGGATATGCGCCGCGATCTTCGTCGCCCTCGCCGGGAGTACGGTCGCCTTCCCGATAGTGGGTTACCTGAGTGCCGGTGATCGCCTCGACGAGCCGCTGACCCGACTCAAAGATTGGATGGCGAAGAACCACGCCGCAATGCTTGCGGTGGTGCTGGTTTTGATCGGAGTGATGGTGCTCTACAACGGGATCCGTGCGCTATGACGTGCTTTCACCGGCGTCCGGGCTTGGCGGCCGCGATGACCGTGATGCCCAGCGCGACCGCGCCCACGGCGATCAGGGGCCGCCACCACTGTTCGCCGAGCCAGTAGATATTGGCGCCCAGCAGGCCGGGATGGTCCGCGTCGCCGAACAGCCAGCTGCGTGCGACGGGCGTTGCCAGCGAAAGCACCGCGCCGGCCAGCGTGACCGAGAGCAGCGCAAAAAGCGACCTGCTGGAGAACTGCCATGTTCCCAGGACGATCAGATAACTACCGGTTCCGGCCATGATCAGGCCGGTAACGCCGAGCACCGTTGCCGATTGAATCGCGGTGGCAACACCGAGGATCAGCAGCATCACGCCGACCATGATCGTGGTCCGAGCAATGCCTTTGGTCAACGATACGACCCGGTATCCACCGAGCGCCAGGGTTCGCAGGGTAACCACGGATGGTTTTAAAGCACTGGGAAGCAACCGAATTGAGCCTGCCGCCGCAGATGCGATCGCGACGGCCTTCGCGAGGGTTTGCGCCATCAGCGGTGATCGCTTGTCGCTGGCAAACGTTTCACCCGCGACCGGGTTCTCGTTCAAGAGAGCGTATTTGGCGTCTCCCGGAGCTGCGGCCAACACTTTCTTGGCCCAGGTCCGCGACGTTGTCGGGCTCCAATCCGGCCGCTGTCCAGGCTGCGGGTCGATCACCGTGGTGGCCAGTGTGTCCAACTCCTCGTCGAGGATTCGCTGGTGCCACGCCTGCGCCAGCCACAGCGCGGTCAGCGGAATGCTCGTCGGCAACGGCATCGTCGGGTCGTCCAGAAATGCCAGCTCGTCGAGCACCATGGTTTCGGTCAGCAGCTCCTCAGGACCACCAAAGGTCGGCAGCCGGTAGCCGGAACGCGGAAACTCCGGTGCTCCAAGGGCTTTGAGTTGGCGCAGAAACCACTGCGCCCGGCTCTCGCGTCCTGGCGTGCCGACCCGGGTCTGCGCGATCCAGTGCACACGTCGTGGGTTCAGCAGCACATGGACGAGCCAGCCGGCTCCGTCGAGCCGTCCCCACATCCAGTCACTGGCTCGCCATGACCGCTTGTAGAAGGCCCCGAACTGATGAAACTGCATACCGGTGAGCTTCTGCTGGGCACTCCGGCAGTCTGGTGCGAGCAGACTGCGGGTGTCGGCACTGACCTGCACGAGCTCCACCGGCTGCTCGATCCCGGAATCTGCCGGGAGCATGGCCCGCTGTGTCGCGGCCAGCTCGAACAGTTTCGTCGCTATCGCCGTGGGGTCGTCCCCGGTCCCCAGGTAGGCCAGGTAGGTATTGAGCGCACCGGGACCAACGCGATCATGTGACAGCAACGCGCCTCGCTCGGCGCCGACGGCCGCTGCGGCGTTGGCGCACAACCGCTTCAGCGTGTCATAACCGTTGACCAACGCGTCGCCGAGCCGGTCCCAGGCGTCCTGTTGCACCGCCAACTGCTGGAGATAGCCGTCGGCGATCAAGGCGGCCGCATCCTTGAGCGACCCTTCGCGGATGGACGTGTTCTCGCATACCGCGCGAACAAGATCACCCAGATCGACTGCGGTGGGCGACGGGCCGGCGGCATGGATGGCACCGGTCAGTGCTGCCAATTCGGCGATATCGGCGTCCGACTTCGCCAGGTGGTATGCCGCCTGGGCGACGGCGAGCGCACTGCCTTTCGCAAGCTCGTATGCCGGCTGGCCATACCGGGCAAGGTCGGCGGTGGTCTCGGGCAGCGGCTGGTGTGGCGGTTGCGACCAACATCTCAGCAGTGCGTCGGTGATGTGTTGGCGGCACGCCTTCTCGGTGTCGACTGCCGCCAGTTCGGGTTCCCAGTTCTTGGGAACCCGTTCGGTTGCGGTGCTCGATGCCGGTAGCCAGCTGCCGAGCTGGCGCAACAGCGCATCGGCCAGCTCGCGTGCATGTTTTTGTGCCTCGCGTGCCTGGTAGTCGGTCAGGAGCGTCGGTGTCAGTAGCCGAGAGCCTTGCGGCAGCGTCGCGGCCAGCTCCGCCAGGCGCAACTTGGCGTCGATCCGGGCCGCCGTGCGGTCCTGATGCCCGCGAATCGCTCGCAGGTCGGTCGCGATGGACTGAGTGGTGATCGCCCCCAGATCCCGCAGCAGACTCGCGAGCAGCCCGAGCCGCTCGTCGGCGCTGTCCGGTGCCGCCTGCTCCATCAGGTTCGGTGGGGGTCCGGACGACGGCACGACGAACAGCAGCACCCGGCGCACCGGACGCCGGGCGGGGCGGTCGCAGATGCGTTTGAGCAACACGTCAATGGGCCGGTTGTCGAGCAGGCTGCCGTCGGCGACCCAGTGCGGACGGGTGATATTGGCGTACGGCGCCATCGGTGGTCGGGCCGGGACAGCGCCCCGCGCGGGGGTCCCCGTCATGAAGGGCACGAACGAGGGCTCGAACGCGAGGGGAAACGAGGCCGAGCTGCGCGCGGCTAGCGCCAGAGCCGAGGCGATGCCCTTGTTCGTCAGGTCTGCCTCGGTGAAGGTGAACAGGCCACGCCGGTTGACGTATTGGACGCGAGTGCCGAACGAGTCGGTGAAGCTGCTCGCCTCTCCGGACAGCAGGGTTGTCGTCACGTACAGGGTGGTGGACGGGATGCGGATACCGCCGGGAAACTCCGTCGGCGGGAACGGACCGGTCTCGAGTCTGGGCAGCTGCGTCGCCAGGGTGGCGAACAGCTTCTCGTCGCCGTACAGCAGGGACGGCGTGAACTCGTCGCGCGGGTCTCGCAACAGGTCGGTCAGCGACCCGAGATCGAGCCACAGGTCCCGCAGCCCGCCGAGATCAGCGCCCGAGATGCGCGACGACGCAAGCAACGCCGCGTTGATGGCGCCCCCGCTTGTCCCGGACAGGATGTCGACGTCGACGATCATGTCGAGCAGGTCGATGAGCTGGGCGTAAAGCCGCAGAGATGCCGTCGACTCGGTGGTGAGCCGGCTGTTCGTCGGGAAGCTCCCGCCCGCCCGGCGCCATTGTGAGGCTTGCGCCAGCAGGTTGAGCTCGCGCGCGACGCCGGCCATCCAGACCGTGAGACTGACCCCGCCCGTCATCATCGTGGCGAGCCGGAGTTCCAGCGTCAGCTGGGTCACCGGTGTCGGCTGTTCGAATCCCATCGCGCACCCTTCAATTCAATGTCGGGGAGTCGGCTGGCCGAGCCGAGTCCCGGGGCTTAGATTAGCCAGCCGGGGCTTCGTCGGGCTCAGTCAGAGCGTCTTAACATCAGGTGATGACGACTGCGCCGGAATCGTTCTCGATCCAGGGGCCGGGCGGTGTCCGCATCGTCGCCGACCGATTGGGTGATCCGCGGGCGCGCGCCGTGGTGTTCTTGCACGGCGGCGGGCAGACCCGTCGCTCCTGGGGCCGGGCGGCTGCCGCGGTGGCCGAACGGGGTTGGCAAGCCGTCACCGTCGACTTGCGGGGCCATGGCGAATCGGACTGGTCCAGCGAAGGCGACTATCGCGTCGTGAGCTTCGCCCGCGACGTCCAGGAGCTGCTGCGCGGCCTACCCCCGCGCCCGGTCCTGGTGGGCGCTTCCCTGGGCGGGTTCACCGCGATGCTGCTGGCCGGGGAACTCGCACCGGGCATCGCCAGCGCGGTGGTGCTGGTGGACATCGTGCCGAACATGGACCCGTCAGGGGCGAATCGGGTGCACGCGTTCATGGCCAACCGGGTGGAATCGGGGTTCGGTTCACTCGACGAAGTCGCTGACATAATCGCCGAGTACAACCCGCATCGCCCACGACCGTCCGATCTGGAAGGTCTGACCACCAACCTGCGCCGTCGCGGCGATCGCTGGTATTGGCACTGGGATCCGCAATTCATCAGTGGCACCGCGGCGTTTCCCCCGATCGAGGTCACCGAGGCCGACCGTCTGTACGCCGCCGTCGCGGCGATCCTGCGCGGTGGCGTGCCCATGCTGCTCATTCGTGGCCAGATGAGCGACCTGGTCAGTCAGGAGCGCGCGGACGAATTTCTGTCCCGCTTCCCCCAGGTGGAGTTCACCGACGTGCGTGGCGCGGGGCACATGGTGGCCGGTGACCGCAACGACATTTTCGCCAGCGCTGTCCTGGACTTCCTGGCCCGCCGGCTCGACAACGCGTGACATCAGCGCGCGGCTGACGGGTCAGCGCTCGAGCGCGGCCGGGTCGCCGGTAACCGGGACCCGCAGCCGGCGGCGCAGGTGTCAGGAGGCCATTCCGGCCTCGACCAGGCTTTGCACTCCGCTGGCGCAGCCACGCAGGAAGTCGGCGCCGTTGACCCCGGCGACGGTCTGCACGGAGGCCAGTTCCCTGGCGCAGACCTTGTGCACCTGGTTCGAGATGACGATCGCGTCGTCCGGAAAGCCCATCGCGCGCATTCTGCTGACCGTGAAACGGCCATCCTGGACCGCCTTGGTGTAGCCGAGCTGGTAGGACGGGCCGGTTTCGGCGACGTCGGCGACGTCGGCAACGGCGGGCGCGGAGGCCAGCAGGGCTGCTCCGGCTGTGATGACGATGACCCAACGAGACAGCCGCCCGGCGATGCGGCGCCGCTGTGACGGCAAGGGGTGGCTTTTCTTGGTCGCTGCGTCGTCCATGGCGTTAACCCCGATCTGGTCCGGTGAGGATCTCGTTTCGTGTGACGGGCCTCCGTGCCGCCTCACCACCTCACGGACAGTACGATACGTCATATGTTTCAAAAATGGAATAGCCTCCCAAAAAAGATCGCAGAGCTCGCTTACTCGGCTTAGGTTCCAATAGCGCGTCAGTGTTGACGACTTCCGGAACCGGCACTACGTTGATGGGATGCCAAGACTTAACCGAGCAGGTAAGGATCTTGGCCGCGTGCTGGAGTGGCTACTCAACCGCGACGTTCCGGACAGCGAGATCGGTTCCGCGCTCAAACTGCCCAAAGCCACCTACTCCCGGCGCAAGGAGGCCGACGACTTCCCCGACTTTGCCGAGCTCATCGCGGTCGGCGAGTACTTCGATCTGTCGCCGCGGGTGCTGCAGATCGCGTTCGGCTGGCGCGGCGAGGACGAGCTGATCCTGCTCGACATCGACGAGATGCGCCAATATATGGAGCAGGCCGGTGTCGCGCTGTTCGGCAACGAGCGGGTTCGCCGCTATATCGAGCAACGCGAAGGCGCCGACTACCCGTTGGCCGCGGCAATCCTGAAGATGGGCGCCAAGGATGCGAGCCCGGCTACCGAAGGCAACTGACCCGATACCGCCGGCGGGTGCTACGAATCCGCCTTCATCAGCCGCACTCGAGGTGTGGCCCGTTTCGGCAGAAACGACGCCGGAATAGCGATCATCGCGGTCAGGACCATGGCGACCCCGAACACCCCGGTGTAGGAGAGCGCCAAGTCGTCGGCGAGGTGCGCGGGGAAGTCGGGCGCGCGCACCTGTGACGGCAGCCCGGACAGGTCGGCCGACAAGCCCCGCCGGGCCGCCTGTTCCCGGATCGAGTCCGCTTGTCTGGCCGCGGCGATGGCGGCGCTGCCGTTGAAGCTGCTGGTGAGGATCACCGACATCAAGGCCGTTCCGACGGACGCGGCGACGTTGTGGTTGACGTTGAACAGCGTCGAGCCATGGGCTACTTCGCTGGAATTGAGCGTGTGCACGGCCGCCCAGGTCACCGGGACCATCAAACAGGCGGTGCCCAGGCCGAAAAGGCCGAGCCCCCCCAGCAGCATGGTGAGGTCGACGAGCTGGTGGCGGATGGCGTACACAAACATGCCCATGCCGGCGACGGTCACCGCAATGCCGACCAGCACCACGCTGCGCGGTCCCCGGGTTTCCATCAGCCGTCCGACGATCGGCATCACCGTGGCGGCGGCCACGGTCTGCGGGATGAGCAGCAGCCCCGACTGCATCGGGGTCTTGCCGAGCACCTGCTGGAAGTACGCCGGAAACAGCAGACAACTGCCGAAAAAGGTGACGGCGAACAGGAACCGGGTCGCGTTGGCGGCCGCGACCGACCGATTCTTGAGCAGCCGCAGATCGATCAGCGCGCAGTCGGTCCGGCGCAGCGCGTGGCGGGCGAAAGCGCCGATCAGCAGCACACCGATGGTGGCCGGTGCATAGACATACGGGTCGGCGAAGGTGCCGCGCCCGGGCAGCTGTGACACCCCGTAGAGCAGCAGCACCAGCCCCGGTGACAGCAGCGCCATGCCGACGACGTCCAGCGACTCCGCCGGCAGCGAATCATCTTGGGGCAACGTCAATCCCGCCAGAACCAGGGTTACTACTCCGATCGGCAGGTTGATCAGGAAGATCCACTGCCAGCCGAACGAGCCGATTAGCCAGCCGCCGAGAATGGGTCCGACGATGGGGGCCAGCAAGACGGTGATCATGCTGATCGTCATCACCCGGCCCAGCCGGGCCGGACCCGCCGCGCGCGCCAGGATGATCAGCTGCAGCGGCAACAGCATCCCGCCGCCGAAACCCTGCAGGGCCCGAAAGGCCACCAGTAGTGCGATATTCGACGCCAGCGCGCACAGCAATGATCCCGCGGTGAACATCAGCACCGAGGCCATCAGCAGCCGCTTGGTACCCAGCCGATTGGCCAACCAGCCGGTCAGCGGGATCACCGCCGCAAGCGCCAAGGTGTAGCCGGTCGATGCCCAGGCCACCACGGCCTGGGTCGACGAGAACGCGTCGACGAACGTCCGCTGTGCCACATTGATGACCGTGGTGTCCAGCGTGACCATCAGCGGCAGCATCATGCACGTCACGGTGATCAGCAACAGCCTGGAATCCAGTCGGCAGTCCGCACTGGGATCCGGCGCGGCGGGGCGGCCGGCTGTCCGGGCATCATCGTCCAGACGCTGTTGGCTTCCGGCATGAGTGCTGGCTACGGTCGTCGGAGCCCGCGGTGGCCGACCCGCCTGGCGGCGCATCGTGTCACTGTAGCTCCTGAGGCGGCCGCGTATGGCCATGTCTTTCCAAGGATCTGTCAAGGATTCGACCAGGGCGCGCGCCGACGCTGTACGCATGTTCGTCAGCAACGCCAGATACGCCGAGCCGTTTACCGCCGCGGACCTCTCTGAGGTCCGGCTGCTGGTCGACCGGGTGAACGTGGGCATTGCTTCGGTCAGCCTGGCGCACGCGACGGTGGCGGTCGGCGCCGAAACCGTATGGCACTGCCTGGAAAACACCGACGAGATCTACTTCGTCCTCTCCGGCAGCGGCCTGGTGTTCGTCGGATCGGAAACCCGGGCGGTGGGCAGCGGCGACACCGTCTGGATCCCGGCCGGGGTGCCGCAGAAGATCCGCAATCTCGGTCGCGACCCGCTGGTGTTCCTGTGTGCCTGCGGTCCGGCCTACGCGCCCGAATGCGACAAGCGCAAGGTCCGGCCGTGACGACGGTCGGCGACCACCTGGTCAACCGGATGCGCGAGGCCGGGATATCCCTGCTGTGCGGGCTGCCGACCTCGCGGCTCGACACGTTGCTGGCCCGGCTCGCCCGCGACGACGACTTCGACATCGTGCTGACCCGGCACGAAGGCGGCGCCGGCTACCTCGCCGACGGCTATGCCCGGGCTTCCGGCCGGCCGGCTGCGGTCTTCGCGGCCGGACCCGGGGCGACCAACGTCGTGACCGCCGTGGCCAATGCCTCGGTAAACCACGTACCCATACTCGTTCTCACCGGGGAGGTGCCGGTTGCCGAATTCGGTCTGCATTCGCAGCAGGACACCAGCGAGGACGGGCTCGGCCTGGGTGCGGTCTTCCGTCGCCTCTGCCGCAGCTCGGTATCGATCGAATCGGTGGCCAATGCTCGCACCAAGATCGACCGGGCGTTTCGGGCCCTGGCGAGCACCCCCGGCGGACCGGTGCACATCAGCCTGCCGCGCGACCTGGTGGATGAGGTGCTGCCCGACGACCCGGTCGCGATGACCGCCACCGGCCGCGCCGCCACCGCGATCCTCGCCCCGAGCGGTCCGCAGATCGCCGCCGAGGTGATCGGCCGGCTGCAGCGATCCGCTGCGCCAATGCTGTTGCTGGGCAACGGTGCTCGCCGGGACGGCATCGGCGCCGGAATCCTCGCGCTGTGTGAGAAAGCCGGGCTGCCGTTTGCGACGACTCCCAACGGGCGCGGAGTTGTCCCGGAAACGCATCCGCTTTCGCTCGGCGTGCTCGGCTTGTTCGGTGACGGCAGGGCCGAAGACTATCTTTTCGGCGCGCCGTGCGATCTGCTGATCGCGGTCGGCGTCTCGTTCGACGGCTTGGTCACCCGCTCCTTTTCGCCGCGCTGGAGCGCTCTGCAAGCCGAGGTCATCCACGTCGACCCCGATCCCTCGGCGTTCGGCCGTTTGGTCCCGACCTCGCTAGGCGTCATTGCCACCGCGCGGGGCCTGGTGGAATCGCTGAGCGCCCGGACGGCGCGATCCGCGCGAGCGGTTACGGTACCGGCGCGGGTTTCGTTGCCGGTCCCGCCAACCCGAGGCGACGCCATCCATCCGCTGGCGGTCATGCGGGAGCTGGACTCCCTGTTGGCGTCGAACAGCACGCTCTGCACGGATTCCGGGACATGTATCTACTGGGCCTTTCGCGGGATACCGGTGCGAGCGCCCGGAACGTTCTTTGCCACGGTCGATTTCGCCCCCATGGGCTGCGGTGTCGTCGGCGCCATCGGCATGGCGCTGGCCCGGCCCGGCCAACGCGTCGTCTGCATCGCCGGTGACGGCGCGTTCCTGATGCATGGCACCGAGGTCTCCACCGCGGTCGCCCAGGGCCTCCCGGTCACCTGGATTGTCTTGAACGACGGACAGTTGAGTGCCACCACCGCGGTGATCCGCGGCCGGATGGACCCCTCGCCGCTTGCTGCGACCGGCGCCAACGACTTGGCTGCGATGGCCAATGCCCTTGGTGCGCAAGGAATTCGTGTCGACAAGGCCGCCGATGTGCGTGCCGCATTGGAAAAAGCCCTGATTGCGACCGGCCCGTGCGTGGTTGACGTCGTAATCGACCCGGAACTCAACAAACCCGAGATAGGAGTCGGAAAATGACACGCGAACCGGTCATCCTCGACACAACCATTCGCGACGGCAGCTACGCGGTCAACTTCGGCTACCGCGACGACGATCTGCGCACTATCATCGGCGATCTCGACGAGGCGGGCATTCCCTACATCGAAATCGGGCACGGTGTCACCATCGGCGCCTCGGCGGCGCAGGGCCGGGCGGCTCAGACCGACGAAGAGTATTTCCGCACCGGCCGGGACGCAGTTTGCAAGGCGAAACTGGGCGCCGTTATCGTCCCGGCCCTGGCGCCCATCGCGACGGTGGACCTGGCCGGCGAATACCTCGACTTTCTGCGGATGTGCGTGATCGCCACCGAACTGGAGAGCTTCGCGCCGTTCGTCGAGCGCGCGAAATCCCGCGGACTCGAGGTTTCGATTCAGCTGGTCAAGTCTCATCTGTTCGAACCGCAGGTGCTCGCCGGTGCCGCGACGCGGGCGCGCGATATGGGCGTCGGAATCGTCTATGTGGTGGACACCACGGGCACGTTCCTGCCCGAAGATGTGCGACGTTACGTCGAGGCCATCCGCGACGCGACCGATGTCACGGTCGGCTACCACGGGCACAACAACCTGGGCCTGGCCGTCGCGAACACGCTGGAGGCGTTCGAGGCGGGGGCCGATTTCCTGGACGCGACGCTGATGGGCTTCGGGCGCGGAGCCGGGAACTGCCAGACCGAGTGCTTGGTCGCCGCGCTGCAGCGCCGGGGGCATCTGTCGGGCATCGATGTGGACCGGCTGTTCGACGCCGCTCGATCGGACATGCTGGGGCGCGCGCCGCAAAGCTACGGCATCGATCCGTGGGAGGTCTGCTTCGGATTCCACGGCCTGGACTCGTCGCAACTCGAGCAGCTGCGGACCTCGGCGCAACACGCCGGCCTCGCGGTGTCCCGTGTGATCCGCCGAATCGCGAAAGAAGCTGCCGGGCCATGGCTTTCACCCGAAGACATCGATCGTGCGGTCGCCGGAATGCGCGGCTGAGGTCGGTGCTTGAAGAATCCGTCAGTACCAGGTAAGGGGACACAGATGCTCGTCACTCCAACCGGAGCCCACCCGGCCGCCATGAGAATTCACCCGACCACGCGAACCACGCAACTGTTCTCGCACACCGGCCGTGCGGTGCGCACGCTGGTCACCGGCAGTTCCGGTCATCTCGGTGAGGCCCTGGTGCGGACGCTGCGCACCCACGGCGCCCACGTCATGGGCCTCGACTCCCGCCCCTCGGAATACACGAATGTCGTTGGCTCGGTGACAGATTCGGACTTGCTGCGCGAGGTGATGGCCGGGGTGGACGTGGTGTACCACGCGGCGGCCCTGCACAAGCCGCAGCTGGCGTTCGTCGCAGGCCAGGAATTTCTGGACACCAACATCGGCGGCACGCACACCATGCTGGAAGCCGCGGTTGCCGCGAAGGTGCGCGCCTTCGTCATGACCTCCTCGACGACGGTGTACGGGGACGCGCTGACCCCGCCCGAGGACCAGCCGGCCGCGTGGATCGACGAGTCGGTGCTGCCGGTGCCCAAGAACATCTATGGCGTATCGAAGGTCGGGGCCGAGGACCTTTGTCAGCTCGCGCATCGCAACCACGGCCTGCCCTGTGTCGTGCTGCGCGCATCCCGTTTCTTCGCCGACGGCGACGACATGCCGCAGCTGTACGACGGCCGCAGCGACGACAACATCAAAGCCAACGAATATGCGTTTCGCCGAGTCGCGCTCGAAGACGTCGTCGACGCGCACCTGCGAGCCGCCGCGCGCGCCCCGCACCTCGGGTTCGGCAGGTATGTCGTCTCGGCCACCACGCCGTTCACCCCTGATGACCTGGCGCTGTTGCGCACCGACGCGGCAACGGTTTTCGCCCGGCGGGCACCGCTGGCCGCGCGGGTGTGGCAGCGGCGCGGCTGGCGCTTCCCGGACCGCCTGGACCGCGTGTACGTCAACGCTCGGGCCCGGCACCACCTGGGCTGGCGCCCCCGGTTCGATCTCGACTCCATTGCCGCCCGGTTGGCGAGCGGCGAGCCGGTCCAGACGCCGCTGTCGCAACTGGTGGGCGCCAAGGAGTACGCCGGCAGTTCCTACCACCTCGGCGTGTTCCAGCCGATGGCTGTTCCGATTTAGGAAGGGGCATGCTGTAGTTGCGGTGGCATCCGGCCGTGCCGCGAGGAGGTGTGCCGTGGGTGACCGCGTCGATGCTTCCGGCCTGGTCGTCGGCCACGAGCGCGAGGTGCGGCATCGGCTGCAGCGCTGCGTCGAAGCGTTGCGCCGCATGGTCGACGACGGCTGGTTCACCGACCACCAGGACTCCATCGGCATGGAGGTCGAACTCGACCTGGTCGACCCGCTGGGCCGGCCGCGGCTGGTCAACGACGCGGTCCTGGCCTGCCTCGGCCGCGCGGACATGCAGCATGAGCTCGGCCAGTTCAACGTCGAGCTGAACCTGGCGCCCCGCGGGCTACACGGCAGCGTGCTGCGGGACAGCGAACGCGATCTCGCCGAGGTGCTCGACGGGTGCCGGGCCCGCATCGAGCGGCTGGGCACTCGACTTCTCGCGGTGGGCATGTTGCCGACGCTGAGTGCCGAGCAGCTCACCGTCGAGCGCATCTCCCGCAACCCGCGTTACGAGCTGCTGTCCAGCCGGATGTCCGCCGCCCGCCACCGGCCGTTTGTGGTGCGCATTGTCGACGGCTGCGAGCCGGTGGAGTTCACCACCGATTCGGTGGCACCCGATGCGGCCACCACCAGCCTGCAACTGCATCTGCGGGTAGCGCCGGACCGCTTCGCCGCCTATTACAACGCCGCCCAGGCCATCGCGGGGGCGCAGGTGGCGGTGGCGGCCAACTCGCCGTACCTGCTCAGCCGCCAGGCGTGGCAGGAGACCCGCATCACGCTGCTCGAACAGCTGCTCGACACCCGTCGCCGCGAAGAGGTCCGCGCCGGCGTACCGGCTCGGGTGCGGCTCGGTGACCGGTGGATCGAGGACCCCGTGGAACTGTTCGACGACCTCGTCCGGTTGTTTCCGCCGTTGTTTCCGATGCTGGAGGCCCAGGACCCCGATGCCGCCCTGGAGGCCGGGTACGCGCCCACCCTGCGGGAGCTTCGGCTGCATAACGGCACGGTGTGGCGCTGGAACCGTCCGGTCTACGACGTCCAGGCCGGGCAACCGCAACTGCGCATCGAAAACCGGGTGCTGCCAAGCGGTCCGACCGCTGTCGACATGGTCGCCAATGCCGCCTTCTACTACGGGCTGGTCCGGTCGATCGCCGAGAGCGACGCTGCGCCGTGGCGGCAGCTGCCGTTCGCGGCGGCCGAGCAGAACCTGCATCGCGGGGCCCGCGACGGGCTGACGGCGCGGCTGCACTGGCAAGGTGGCGAGCAGCCGGTCGAACGGCTCGCCGGGGAGTGCCTGCTACCGGCCGCCGCTGCCGGGCTGGATGCCTGGGGCGTCGATGCGACCGACCGCGACCGCTACCTCGGTGTCATCGAAGCGCGGGTGCGGACCGGGCAGACCGGCGCGGCCTGGCAGACCGGGGTGGTGCGCCGCCTCGAGGACGGCGGGATGCAGCGCATCACGGCGCTGCACGAGATGACCCGGCTCTATGCCGAGAACGCCCACACCGGCGCTCCGGTGCACGAATGGGCGTGAGCGAGAAGCTAACTCACCGCGGGCGCCGGATGCCGCTGCGCCCAGGGGCGGGCTTCTTCGAGCTGCGCGGCTAGCTGTAACAGGTCACCGTCGGCGCCCAGTCGTCCGACGAACTGCACCCCCAAAGGCAAACCGTCGTCGGTCCAGTGCAACGGCACACTGATGGCGGGCCGTCCGGTCAGATTGGCCAGTTGCGTGTACGGCACCCAGCCCAGGCTCTCCTGAATCAGCTGATCCAGAATTCCGCTGAGCGCCAACAGTTTTCCCGCACGCAGCTTGCTCAGCAGCCGGGACGCCGTCTGCAGCCGGGGTGATGTCGCGGTGGCGCCGACCGCAAGCGGAGGCGTGGCCAGGGTGGGAGTCAGGAAGTAGTCGTAGCTCTCGTGGAACGTCGTCAGGGACTGGATGTAGTTGTTGATGTTCTCCAGCGCCTGCATCGGTGCCAGCACACCGGCGGACCTGGCGAGTTCACACATGCCCAGGGTGTCGGCCTCGAAGTCGCTGTCGCGGGCGCCGATTCGCGCTTTGATGTCGGCGACCTGGCGGTAGAGCTGAGCGAACCAGATGGTCAGAAAATCACGCGCCAGGGCGGCGTCGTCGTAGGGCGGCTTGACTTCCTCGACCCGGTGACCGAGGTCCTGCAGCAGCGTGGCCGTGCCGTCGACCGCGGCGACGGCCTCCCGGTGGGGGCGGGGGTTGATCGCCGACGACGTCGAGTAGCCGACCCTGAGGATGCCCGGCCGTCGCCGGATGTGTTCGGCGAACGGGGCGTCGGGGAGCCGAACCTGGTAGCCGGCACGGGGATTGGGTCCGATGATCGCGTCGTAGAGCCCGGCGCTGTCGCGCACGGTGCGGGACACGACGCCCTGGACCGCCATACCGAACATCGGCTCGCCGGTCTGCGGACCGTAGGGCGCCAGCCCCCGGCTGGGTTTGAGGCCGACGAGCCCGTTGCAGGCCGCGGGGATGCGGATCGACCCGCCCCCGTCGTTGGCCCCGGCGGCCGGGGCAATGCCCGCGGCGACGGCCGCTGCCGATCCGCCCGAGGAACCGCCCGGCGTGCGCTCTGGATTCCAGGGGTTGCGGGCCGGACCCCAGTACTCGGGCTCGGTCACCCCCTTGGCCCCGAACTCCGGGGTGTTGGTCTTGCCGAAGATCACCAGGCCGGCGTCCAGGAACCGCTGCGTGATCAAGGCGTGCCGGTCGGCCACGTCATGGGCCAGCGACCGGGACCCGGACGAGGTGGGAAAGCCCTGATATTCCTGGTCGAGATCCTTGATCAGAAACGGCACACCGGCGAATGCGCCGTGCAACTGCGGGTCGGCGGCTTGCCGGTCGGCGACCTCGTCGAGGCGCCGAACGATCGCGTTCAACCGTGGATTGACCGCATCGGCGCGTTGGCGCGCCACGGCGAGAAGTTGGGCCGGGGTGACCTGTTTGCGTTCGACGAGCTCGGCCAGAGCCGTCGCATCCAGTGACAGGTACTCGTCGAGCTGCATTGCCCGATCCTACGAGCCGGGCCGCTGCCGCGCGGGGGCCCGTCCGCTCTCACGGCCCGAAGACATGCATCGCGCTGACGCGGCGCCAACCCTCTGCCGAAGCACCCCTCTGCCGAAGCACCGCAGCATTTTCGACGTGGCAGGTTTACGCACCGCCAGAAGGGGTACACCCGGCGGGTCGAGTATGCCCGGAATCGGTAGCCGACAGCGGCGGCGCGGTCGGTAGATAGCTGATACCCGCGGCGAGTCAAGGGAGACCGGCGAGTCAAGGGAGACCATTGTGGAACGACTGAGCGGCCTTGACGCCAGTTTTCTGTACCTGGAAACCTTCACACAGCCGTTGCATGTGTGTTCTCTGCTGGAACTGGACACTTCGACAATGCCGGGCGGTTACACGTTTGACCGGCTGCGCGACGCATTGGGGATGCGGATCAAGGCGATACCCCAGTTCCGCGAAAAGCTGGCCGACTCCCGGCTGAACCTGGATCACCCGGTATGGGTGGAGGACAGCGCCTTCGATCTCGACCACCATCTGCAGCGCGTCGGTGTGCCGGCCCCGGGCGGGCGGGCGGAAGTGGCCGAGACCTGCGCGCAAATCGCCGAGGTGCCGTTGGACCGCGACCGCCCGCTGTGGGAGATGTGGGTCATTGAGGGTCTCGCCGGCACGCCCGCATGCGCCGGTGGCCGAGTGGCGGTGCTGACCAAGGTCCATCACGCCGCGGTGGACGGTGTCATGGGCGCCGACCTGCTGGCGCAGCTGTGCAGCACCGAACCGGACGCGCCACCGCCAGATGCGGTGCCCGGCCCCGGTGGTGCCAACTGGCTGCAGATTGCCGCGAGCGGGCTGGTGGGCTTTGCCGCCCGATCGTGGCGCCTTGTCAACGTGTTGTCGCTGACGAGTGCGTCGCTCGTCGAGACGGCCCGCCGAGCACGTAGCGGCCGAAGCATGGCACGTCCGTTCGCCGCGCCGCCGACGGCGTTCAATGCCGCCGTTACCGCCCAGCGCAACATCGCGTATACGCAGCTTGAGCTATCCGACATCAAGAAGGTCAAGAATCGCTTCGGCGTCAAGGTCAACGACGTGGTCATGGCGCTGTGCGCGGGGGCGTTGCGGCGCTGGCTGTTCGACCGCGGCGAACTGCCCAGCAAGCCACTGGTGGCGATGGTGCCGGTGTCGGTGCGGCAGACCTCTCCGCGGCCCGGTCATAACCAGGTCTCGGGCATGTTCTCCCGGTTGGAAACCCACATCGCCGACCCGGGCCGGCGGTTGCAGGCCATCGCGCAAGCGAACTCGCGCGCCAAGGACCACAGCTCGGCGATCGGAGCCACGCTGCTGCAGGACTGGGCGCAGTTCGCCGACCGGGCAGTGTTCGGTACCGCGATGCGGCTTTACGCCAAGATCCCGCTCGCTCATTCACCGGTGCATAACCTGATCGTCTCCAATGTGCCCGGCCCTCAGGGCACGCTGTATTTCCTGGGCGCACGGCTGACGGCGATATATCCACTTGGGCCGATCTTTCACGGCTGCGGGCTCAACATCACCGTCATCTCGCTCGACGACAAACTCGATCTCGGCATCATTTCCTGCCCGAAGCTGCTGCCCGATCTGGCGGACCTCGCCGACGACTTCACCGCCGCGCTTCAGGAACTGCTCGCCGCTACGCCGCCCGGTTGACGCCGCCGCGACGACCACGCGAGCGGCGAATAAGGCTGCGGCACAGTCGATCCTACGATACCGTCCGCCGCTGTGCGCCGGTCGACAGCTGGATGCGCGCTCCGATGTGTGTGCCGATGCGGTAGAGCACTTCGGCGGTGAGTCGAGGGTCGCGGCTGGTGTCGCTGGCGGTGTGGTCAGCGAGAGTGGCACCGGAAACGAGGTCCATCAGGCCTGCCTCCAGGCGATCGACGTCGCTGGCACTCGCCCCCTTCTGCCGAGCGAAAAGCGCGGCGGCACCGTCGCAGGCTGCCTTTGAACTTGTCAGGTGCGACGAGTGCCCGCATGGTGCATTCCGCTTGCGACGACCAGTGGTGTGACAGGTTCAGCGTCCCGGCTCAGCGGACGAATACGGCTGCCGGCGAGCACCTTTCGAGCCTGTTCAACGTCGAGCTCGCGGTTCCACCTGGCCACGAACAGGGTGGCCACCGCGTTACCGATGAAGTTGACCAGGGCTCGGCACTCGGCCATGAACTTGTCGATCCCGAAGATCAGCATGATCCCGGAGGCCGGGATGTGGCCGACGGTGCTCAGTGTCGCGGTCAGCGCGATGAACCCGCCCCCGGCCGTGCCGGCCGCACCCTTGGACGTCAGCAACATGACTGCGAGCAAACCGATTTGCGCACCGATGCTCAGACGGGTGTTGGTCGCCTGGGCGATGTAGACCGTGGCCAGGGAGAGATAGATCGCCGCGCCGTCGAGGTTGAACGCGTAACCGGTCGGCACGATCAGCCGCACGGTGGCCGCACTGACCCCGGCGTGTTCGAGCTTGCGCATCAATCCGGGCAATGCGGGCTCGGGGCTGGAGGTGCCCAGGACCAGCAACAACTCCGCACGCAGGTAGCCCAGCAGGTGAAAGATGTTGAGCCGCAAATACGCCATCACCGAACCGAGCGCGACCAGCACGAACAGTGCCGATGTGACGTAGAACAGCAGGATCAGGCCGGCCAGGCTGGTCAGCATGTGGACGCCGTATCCGCCGGTTGCAACGGCCATTGCCCCGAATGCCCCGAGCGGCGCCAGCTTCATGAGGTAGGACAACACCTTGAAGACGACCGCGGTCAGTCGGTTGACCGCGTCGAGCACCGGGCCGCCGATCTGGCCGACCGCGTTGAGCGCCACCCCGAAAAGCACAGCGAGGAAGATGATTTGCAGGACGTCGCCGTCGACGAACGGGCCCACCACGCTGCTGGGAACGAGGTGGGTCAGCAGCTCCCACCCGTGCTTGTCTGCGGTGGTCGGTTTTGGCCCCGGGTAGATGGCGGGAATCTTGCCCGGGTCGGCGTTGACGCCGTCGCCGAGCCGGAACGCGTTGATCGCCACCAGCCCGGTGACCATCGCGACGATCGTCCCGGCCTGGAAGTAGGCCAGCGCTTTCACGCCGGTCAAGCCGACCTTACGAAGGTCCGCAACGCTGGCGATGCCGCCGACGATGGTGAGGAACACGATGGGCCCGATCAGCATTTTCATCGCGGCGACGAACGTGGTGCCGACCGGTTCCATCGCCACACCGGCGGCCGGTGCCAGCCAGCCCAGCACGATGCCGGCCACGATGGCGACCAGCACCCAGAAATACAGCTGTCGGTACCACGGCGTCTTCCCGTGTGCCGTCATGACGTGACTTCCCGTGTCCGTGGCGGCGCGGGTCAGGCCGCGCTGAGAACCGGTGCCAGCGCGGCGATCACCGCGTCGGTCATCTCGTCGGTGCTGGCCGTGCCGCCGATGTCGCGGGTCAATACGCCACGGCTAGTAGCGATTTCGATCGCTGATTCGACGCGGCGAGCCTCGTGGTGCAGGCCGAAGTGGTCGAGCATCAGCGCGGCACTGGCGATCGCGCCGATGGGGTTGCTGATCCCGCGCCCGGCGATGTCGGGTGCCGAACCGTGCACGGGTTCGAACATGCTGGGGAAGCGCCGTTCGGGGTTGAGGTTGGCGCTGGCGGCCACGCCCAGGCTGCCGGCCAGCGCCGAGCCCAGATCCGACAGGATGTCGGCGTTGAGGTTGGACGCCACGACAACCGACAGGTCTTCGGGGTGCAGAACGAACTTGGCGCTCATCGCGTCCACGAGCACGCTCTCGTGCGCCACGTCGGGATAGTCCTTGGCGACCCGCGCAAAGACCTCGTCCCACAACACCATTCCGTATTGCTGGGCGTTGGATTTGGTGACGCTGGAGACCTTCTTCACTCGCCGGGTGCGGGCCAGATCGAACGCGAACCGGATGATGCGTTCGCAGCCCTTGTCGGTGAACAAGGCGGTTTGCAGGGCCACCTCGTTGCCGGGGCCACGACCGCTGAGGTTGCGCCCACCCAGTCCCGCGTACTCGCCTTCGCTGTTTTCCCGCACGACTACCCAGTCCAGGTCGTGGTCGTCGGCGTTGCGCAGCGGTGAAACCACGCCGGGCAGGAACTTGACTGGGCGGACGTTGGCCCACTGGTCGAAATTCTGGGTGATGTTCAGCCGCAGTCCCCACAGGCTGATGTGGTCGGGCACGTCGGGCCAGCCCACCGCGCCGAAATAGATGGCGTCGAACGCCCGCAGGGTTTCCAGCCCGTCGGCGGCCATCATCTGCCCGGTCCACTCGTAGTGCTCGCAGCCCCAGGGGAACTCGGTCCACTCGAAGGTATACCGGCCTGACCGGGCCGCCAGGGTGTCCAGGACCCGTCGGCCCGCGGCGACGACTTCCTTGCCGACGCCGTCGCCGGGAATCGCGGCGATCTTGAAAACCTGTCCTGTCTGCCCTGTCATGGGAAGCCTCCGTTGCTGACTCTGTGGTTGCTACACAGTCCATTAGCGGTACGCCGGCAGGTGTGCGTCCAAGACCAAGTTGCGATCGGTGGTATAGGCTTCGCCTATCGAAGCTGATCAGAGGAATGACCATGGATGTCAGGCAGCTCAAGTTCTTCCTGGCGGTCGTCGACTACGGCGGCTTTGGCAGGGCGGCCGAACAGCTGATGATCGCCCAACCGTCGCTGTCGCAGGCCATCGCCGGCTTCGAACGTGAACTGGGCATGCCGCTGTTTCACCGGGTCGGGCGCGGGGTGGTGCTCTCCGACGCCGGTAGGGCGTTGGTAGGTCCGGCCCGGGTGGTACTCCGCGATATCGACGAGGCAACAGCCGTCATGCGGGAGCTGAAGGGCCTGCGTGGTGGTCGGGTCGATCTGATCACCATGCCGTCGCCGGGAATGGAACCGCTGACAACGATTCTGGCCGCTTTTGCCGGTGACCATCCGGAAGTCGCCGTCAACGTCGAGGCCGGCTTTACTCCGCAAGAGATTCTGGACAGCGTGCGCAGCGGCGCAACCGAGATCGGGGTGCTGGGATCAGCCGAACCCACGCGCGCTTCCGATCTCGACGTCGTTGCGCTGGAAAGTCAAGCGCTGGTGCTGATTTCGTGTCTCGATGATGACGGCCCGACGGGCCCGACCGTGCGGCGTGAAGACTTGTCCGGGTGCCGACTGATCGTGTCCCAGCGCGGCTCGTTGATGCGTGCGCTCGTCGATGATGTCCTGGCCGAAGGCATCCCGGCCACCATCGTCGCCGAGGTTGCCCACCGCACCTCCATGCTGCCGATGGTGCTCAACGGGATAGGCCGGGCGGTAATGCCGTCGTCGTGGACCCGGGTGGCGCAGCGCGCCGGCGCGCGAGTGCAGCGCATCGTTCCGGAGGCCTACCTTTACGTGGCAGCCGTCAGCCGCCGCAGCCACCTGACCGCCGGCGCCGCCGCGCTGATGGACACGGCGCGCCGCTACAGCGAGCTGGCGCCGGAGCCGACGAAGTTCTAGCGGTCTGTCTACGAGCACACGGCCCGTTCCATTTTTTCGATACCCGCGTGTTTTCCGGTGTCGGGCTCCATGATGACTAGTACGCGATAGCACGAGGGGTAGGCGATGTCATTTGTGCTGGTAGGGCCGGACATGGTGGCGACGGCCGCGGCGGATGTGGCGCGGATCGGCTCAGCAGTGAGCGCGGGCAATTTGGCGGCAGTCATTCCGACGACCGAAGTCGCGGCAGCGGCCGCCGACGAGGTGTCGGCGGCCATTGCGGCGCTGTTCGGTGCCCACGCCCAGGAGTATCAGGCGGCGGCGGCGCAGGCAGCGACGTTTCACGAGCAGTTCGTGGCCACCTTGAGCGCGGCGGCGGCATCGTATGCCAGTGCCGAGGCGACCGTCGCGGGCGCTCTGGTTTCGGCGGTTTCCGACGGATTCCAGACGGGGGTCTACGGTCCGATCCGCACGGCCGGCCAAGCCTGGATCACCAGCCCGTTCGGCCAGGTGCTCGACCCGGCCGTCAATGCGCCCACCCGCCTGCTGTTGGGGCGTGACCTGATCGGCAACGGAACTGCCGGCACGGCGGCAAATCCCACCGGCGGCACCGGCGGGGTGCTATTCGGCGACGGCGGGCCCGGCTATACGCCCACCGGCGGTCCCGGAGCTGTGGCCGGCGGTAGAGGCGGGAATGCCGGATTCATCGGCAACGGCGGCCCCGGGGGCGACGGCTTCGGCGGCGGGCCGGGCGGCATGGGTGGCACCGGCGGACTGCTGATGGGCAACGGCGGCATCGGCGGCGCCGGCGGTGTCGGCGGTGCGGGCGGCCAGGCCTTGTTGTTCGGCACCGGCGGCCTCGGCGGACCCGGCGCGCCGAGTGGTCGCGGCGGGCTGTTCATCGGCGAGCCCGTCAACATCGCGAACTGGCTGCACCCCAGCACCGGAAACCAGCAGTCGATCGTCATCGACTTCGTGCGGCACGGGCAGACGACAGCCAACGTGGCGGGGTTGATGGACACGGCGATACCGGGAGCCAACCTCACCGCGACGGGCCAGCAACAGGCGGTGAACATCGCCAACGTGCTCGCGCCGCAGGGTCCCTTCGCCGGGCTGTTCGACTCGCAATTGGTCCGCACGCAGCAGACCGCCGCGCCGTTGGCCACCATCCTCGGCATGACCCCGCAGGTCTTGCCGGGGCTCAACGAGATCAATGCCGGCATTTTCGAAGACTTTCCGCAGATAAGCCCGGCGGGCCTGCTATATCTGGTTGGCCCGATGGCGTGGACGTTCGGATTCCCCATCGTGCCGATGCTCAACCCGGGCTCCATCGACTTCAACGGCGTGGTCTTCGGCCACACCTTCAACGGTGCGGTGCAAACGATGTACGACACCGCAATGGCGAACCCGGTGCCGGCAGCCGACGGCAAGGTCACCGTGGTCTCCTACTCGAGCGCCTTCACCATCGGTGTCGGGACGATGATGGGCGTCGACAACCCGAATCCGCTGCTCATCCTCACCCACCCGCTGCCCAACACCGGCGTTGTCGTGGTGCAGGGCAATCCCACGGGGGGCTGGACGATGGTCAGTTGGGACGGGATACCCGTCGCACCGGCGTCATTGCCGACCGAGCTTTTCGTCGACGTGCGTAACCTCATCACCGCGCCGCAGATCGCCGCTTTCGACATCGGCTGGTCGCTGTTCACCGGCGATCCGGCGACGATCGTGAACGCGGTCCGGACCGGGATCGACGAGGTCGGCACCGCGGTGGTCCAGTTCCCGATTGCGGTGGCCACGGATGTGATCGACGCCGTGTGGTGATCCGGCCCTGTTTCATGGCTGGGAGCTACCTACTAACACCATCGCTCGGTCCGCACTGCGCACGATCGCCATCAACAGGTAGCGACCTGATCGGCAACGGAGCTGCCGCCACGGCGGCAAAATCCACCCCGGCGTCTTCGGGGTACTGTTCGGCGACTGCGGGGCGGGCCGCCCAGTCATGGTGATCGTGCCTCGTTCGGCACCGCTCGGAGTTGCGTGATCAGCCACGCTCGTGACCCGGCTACGGTGAGCCCGTGATCGACCACAACAACACCGATCCCACCTCGACGAAGTACGTCTACAATACGTACATGCCCGAGACTATGACTGGTCGCCTCAACTTCCGCCTGTCTCCCGAACAGGAGCAGGCCCTTCGCCAGGCCGCCACGCTCACCGGTCAGAGCCTGTCGGGGTTCGTGTTGTCCGCGGCGGTCGACCATGCCCATGATCTCTTGGCCCGGGCTAACCGGATCGAGCTGTCCGAGGCCGCCTTCCGCCGTTTCGTCGCCGCGCTCGACGAGCCCGCCGAGGCGGCTCCGGAATTGGTGCGCCTCGCCAAACGGAAGAGCCGAATTCCCGCCCGTTGAGCGGCCCCGCGCTCAGCCCCGTCGAGCTGCTGGACCCGGGCCGGCACGACACGGCGGGCTTCTCCAGCGGCGTTGACGTTCTCGACGACTGGCTGCACCGCGTCGCGCCCGTCGCCGCAGCGGCCGGCACCGCCGCCACATGGGTGCTCTGTCGGGGCCGGCGTGTCGTCGGGTACTACGCGCTCGCCATGGGGAGCATCGAGCGGGCCTGGGCGCCATCGCGGGTGGGCCGGGGCCAACCCGACCCGGTCCCCGTGCTCCTGCTCGCCCGCCTGGCGCTCGACCGGCAGGAGCAGGGCACCGGTCTCGGTGGCGATCTCCTCCTCGACGCCCTCATCCGATCCGTGGCCGGCGCCCGGCAGTATGGCGCCCGGGCCCTGGTCGTCGACGCCATCGATGACCGCGCCGTCGAGTTCTACCGTCACCACGGCTTCCTGCCACTCGAGGGCCGACGCCTCTACCGGCGGATCAGCGATATCGAGCGGGCGCTGAGAGGATGACGAGCCATGCGGCCGCCTGCTCGATGTTTGAGCTATAGCGCACAATCACTGACGCTGCCTCCGACAGAACGTTGATGCCGGCCAAGGCCTCCTACCGCAATGGTCTGTCGCGGCCACCCCAAACGCTACCCCGACGCGTGTGAGTGTGGTCGACTAGCTTGGCCCCGGTTGGGACGGGTGTCTTCAGACGATTGGGGGTCAAAGTCTTGAACGAAGCGCACAAGCCACTTTGAATCGCCCCGGCATGTCCGGAGTCTCCGGACATGCCGGGGCGATTCATTGCGGAGGAGCACATCAGTCCGCCTCGATTGCGGTAGACGGTCCGAGGTACAGATGCGACGAAGCGACGCGAGGGGTCGTCTTTCATGTCCGGTTGACATACTGCGCTGATGCCAAAGGAAGCCGCGGTGGTGGTATGTCCTCCAGGACTCGAAGAACGAGGTGCGGCTCGCGGTATGGTGCATCACCAGCCGCGCCGGGGTGCGCCGAATCCCCGGTGACGCGACACAACCGTGATCACGACTGGGACGCCAGCACTACCCGGGTCGGCTGGATGAACAGGGAGCGCCAGTCGCCTTCCGGGTGGTCGAACCGTTCCCAGCCCAGCCGGGCCCAGAAGCGGTCGCCATCCTGGCTGTACGCGAACAGCCTGCGGTCCGGGTGGCGCTCAGCGAGCATCTGCACCACCTGGGTACCGATCTTGCGTCCGCGAGCCGCGAGGGCCACCTCGATGAATTGGATCTCAAGGCGGTCGGGGCCGATCGTCGGCACGCCCGTGTAGTCCGGGTGTCGCCGGGGTCATCGAACTCGACGCAGGCCACCTCCGCGCCGTCCTCCACTACTTGCACGAACCACGGGTCAGCCACGTAATTTTGCGGAGCCCCCTGTCAGGATTGAACTGACGACCGCTCGCTTACAAGGCGAGTGCTCTACCACTGAGCTAAGGAGGCCGGGTTAACCGGTGCCAGCCTAACGGGTCAGTGCTCGCTGTCGATGACGCGTTGGGAGCGCACCGTCCGCGACGACGAGCGTGGCCGGCGGCCCGGCAGTGGGATGCGTTCGGCGATGTTGCTGAGCGGGTTGACCACCATGGTGAGCGCGATGACGGCATCCTGCAGCGTGGCGATAGCGGGCTCGAGCGCCTCCATCCCGGGCGTCAGCCGGGCCAGGGTGTCGGCCACGTTGGCGAGCTGTTCGAGCGGTCCGTTCTTCGAAGTCAGCTTGTCGATCAGGCCGCCCTCGGCGAGCAGCCGGTCAGCCAGCCCGTCCTCGGAAAGCACCCGTTCGACCAGGCCGTCTTCGGCCAGGATCTGGTCGGCCAGCCCGCCCGGTTGCAGCGCGCGCTGCATCGCACCTCCCTCGGCGGTGAGGCGGTCCAGCAATCCGCCGGGTGCGGTCAGCAGGTCGACCACCCCACCCGGGCGCAGCATTCGGTCCATCGGCCCGTCGGGTGCGATCGCGCGTCCCAGCGGTGCGTCTTCGTCCAGGAGCTTGGCCAACCGGTTGGCGCGCACAATCGCCTCTTCGATCCCCAGCACGCTGGCCATCGCGTTGGACCCGGCATCGCCACCGGTCTCCCCGAGTGCCTGCTTGGCCAGCCCGACTGCTGCGCCGGCCAGGTTGAGGCTGGTTTCGGCGGCGGCGAGACCGGCACGGGCCGGCAGGGTCGCGATGGCCACGAGGGCGTTGCCGAGATTCATCCTGCGAGTCTATTCGCGACGCGGCCAGATAATTACGCATGGGTTCAAGCCGATCGGCCGATTCCTGGCAGACTATTATCAGTCGACTGCCAACGAGCTCTCAGGAAGTACTCAATGAACGTGAAGCTAGTACTCAACTACGTGCCGCAGGAATGGTTCTCATGACCGCAGTAAACCCGGGCGAAGCCGCCACACCGGAAGCTCGCATCCTCGTCGTCGACGACGAGGCGAACATCGTCGAGCTGCTTTCGGTGAGCCTGAAGTTCCAGGGATTCGAGGTCCATACGGCCAGCAACGGAGCCCAGGCGTTGGACCGGGCCAGGGAAGCCCGCCCGGACGCGGTGATCCTCGACGTGATGATGCCCGGCATGGACGGTTTCGGAGTGCTGCGCCGACTGCGAGCCGACGGCATCGATGCCCCGGCGTTGTTCCTGACCGCCCGAGACTCCCTGCAGGACAAGATCGCCGGCCTGACCCTGGGCGGCGACGACTATGTGACCAAGCCGTTCAGCCTGGAGGAGGTTGTCGCCCGGCTGCGGGTCATCCTGCGCCGTGCCGGCAAGGGCAGCGCTGAACCGCGCAATTCCCGCCTGACGTTCGCCGATATCGAACTCGACGAGGAAACCCACGAGGTGTGGAAGGCCGGGCAGCCGGTGTCGTTGTCGCCCACCGAATTCACCTTGCTGCGTTATTTCGTGATCAACGCCGGCACCGTGCTGAGCAAGCCGAAGATCCTCGACCATGTCTGGCGCTACGACTTCGGCGGCGACGTCAACGTCGTGGAGTCCTACGTGTCGTATCTGCGCCGCAAGATCGACACCGGGGAAAAGCGGTTGCTGCACACCCTGCGCGGGGTCGGCTATGTGTTGCGGGAACCGCGATGAGCGCACTCCCTTGTCCGGCTAGGTAGCGAGGATGGCCACGCACCGTCGACGCGGAATACCGCTGCGGGTAAGCCTGGTCGCGGCCACCCTGGTTCTGGTGCTGTGCGGTCTGCTGGCGTCGGGCGTGGCGGTCACCTCGATCCTGCGGCACAGCCTGATCAGCCGGATCGACTCGACACTGTTGGACGCCTCGCGCACTTGGGCGCAGTCCCCGTGGAAGCATTCGGTGCCCAACGGGGAAGGCCCCGATCCCGCCCGGCCGCCGTCGAAGTTCTACGTGCGCGGCATCAGTCCCGACGGCCATACCGTCACGGCCATCAACGACCGCAATGCCGAGCCGGCGTTGCCGCCGAGCAACGACGTTGGGCCCGATCCGACGACGTTGCCGTCGGTGAACGGCTCCGACATCGAATGGCGCGCGGTCTCGGTGCACGGAACCCATGGCGGCCTGACCACCGTGGCCATCGATCTGTCCGACGTCCAGCACACGGTTCGATCACTGGTCTGGTTGCAGATCGGCATCGGCGCTGCCGTGCTGGTTGTCGTCGGTATCGCCGGCTATGCGGTGGTGCACCGTAGCCTGCGGCCACTGGCCGAAGTGGAACAGACCGCCGCGGCGATTGCCGCCGGACAGCTGGATCGCCGGGTCCCCGAACGCGACCCCCGGACCGAGGTGGGCCGGCTTTCGTTGGCGCTCAACGGGATGCTGGCCCAAATCCAGCAGGCGGTGGCGGACTCCGAATCTTCTGCCGAGAATGCGCGCGGTTCCGAGGATCGGATGCGCCGCTTCATCACCGACGCCAGCCACGAACTACGCACGCCGCTGACCACCATTCGCGGCTTCGCCGAGCTGTACCGCCAGGGGGCGGCCCGCGACGTTTCCATGTTGCTGTCGCGGATAGAGAGCGAAGCCAGCCGAATGGGCCTGTTGGTGGATGACCTGCTGATGTTGGCCCGCATGGATGTCCAGCGGCCGCTGGAACAGCACCAGGTGGATCTGCTGGCGCTGGCAAGCGACGCGGTGCACGACGCGCAGGCGATCGACCGCGAGCGCACGATCACCCTCGAATTCCTCGAAGGCCCCGGTACCCCCGAAGTACTCGGCGACGAGGCCCGGCTGCGCCAGGTGCTGAGCAACCTCGTGGCGAATGCGTTGCAGCACACCCCGGAAACCGCCGACCTCACCGTCCGAGTCGGTACCGAGGGGGACGACGCGGTGCTCGAGGTGGCCGACAAGGGGCCGGGCATGAGCCAGCAGGACGCGTCGCGAGTGTTCGAGCGCTTCTACCGCACCGACTCGTCGCGAGCACGAGCCAGCGGCGGTACCGGCCTGGGACTGTCGATCGTCGACTCCCTGGTCAGGGCTCACGGCGGTACCGTCAGCGTGACAACCGCGCCGGGGGAGGGTTGCTGTTTTCGCGTCACCCTGCCGCGTGTCAGCGAGGTTGCGGCTCAGGTCAGTTGAGCCAGTGCTGCCTTGATCTTGGCCTGCGCTTCGTCGAGCGACTCCGGCGGCGGGTTGCGGTCGACGTTGGCAAAGCCGAAGTCGCGCAGGCTGCGGGTGGGGAACACGTGGATGTGCAGGTGCGGAACCTCGAGCCCGGCGATGATCACGCCGGCGCGTTCGGTGTGGAACGCCTTGCACACTGCTTTGCCGATCAGCTGGCTGACCTGCATGACGCGGGCGAACACCGCGCTGTGCACGTCCTGCCACTGATCGATTTCGGCGCGGGGCACCACCAGCGTGTGGCCTTGGGTCATCGGCTCGATCGTCAGGAACGCGACGACGTCGTCGTCCTCGTAGACGAAACGGCCAGGTAGTTCGCGGTTGATGATCTTGGTGAAGATCGACGCCATTCATCCAGCATAGGTGGGCGCAGCGGCGGCCCGGCGTCACCCGAAGAGGTTGGGCGCGAGCCCGACAAGTCCGCGCTGCACCGAGCCCACCACATCCGCGACGGTAGGCAAGCCGACCAGTGACCCGTGTGAGAAGTACGGCCCGGCGTTAGGTGTCAGAGACGAATAGCCGTCGTTGACAATCGGCTGCAGAAACGAGTTGAGGTTGTCGACGATTGGTTGTGGAACGCCGATCTCCTTCAGCGGCAACAACATTGGCAGAGTCGATGAGGGGATCATGTACGTGGTGATGGTGCCGCCCAAGGAGGTGGTGGCGCTGGACACCTGCACCGCGTCCGACAGCGAGGCAAGGGATGCCGTGTTGTGGAAGTAGGCCGCCCCGAACAGCGAATTCACCGCTGCCGGCAGATTCCAGGGTCGGTCAGGCGGATTGCCCCAGAAGTCGTACTGGCCGTACACCACGCTGACGTCGTACTGGGTATTCGGTAGGCCCTGCACCGTGTAGTCGATCAACGGCACCGTCATCCCGTTCGGTAGATAGATGTTCGCCAGGCCGAGCTCGGGGCTGGAGAACATGGCGAACTGCAGAGCATGAGGCGGCGGAGCGCTCGGGTTGGTTGCCAGGTAGGCCAATTCGCGGTTGACGACGATGGTTCCCTCCGACAGCCCGGCAATGTGCACCGGTGAGCCGTTACCGTTGGCAAACGCATTCATGATCTGGTCATTGAGCGCTCGCTGTCCCATGGCGACGGCGTCGTTGGTGCCGGGAGCGGCCAGGCTACCGCTGAGGATGCCGATGCTGGCCGGGTAGTTGACAAGCTGAGCGGTGGTGCCGGGGAACCAGTTCTGCCCGATGGCATGGTTGAGTAAGTCGTACCCCTGCAGGATTGATACCGAGCTTGACCCCGGGATGCCGCCCTGAAGGAGAACTTGTCCGAGATAGGGCAGGCGGGTGATGAAGTTCGGGTAGTAAAGCGGTCCGGCGCCGGGGACCGTAATCCTGGTGCCCGCCGCCGCGCTGGGAATCGGGGCAAGACCGGCGGCGCCACCCATAGCCATCGCGCTCCCTGCGCTGCTGAGTGGCTGGCGGCCCAACAGTGCCTGGGCCGACGCGTTGACCGCGTTCCGCAGAGTTCGCTCGGCGTTGGCGATCTCGGTGGTCGCATACGAGCTCGCGGTTGCGGCCATGGTGCGCACGAACCGCTCATGTGACTGCGCCGCTTGCGCGATGACCGCCTGGCATTCCAGGCCGTGCGCGCCGAACAACGCCGCGATGCGGGTAGAGACCTCGTCGGCGGCTGCGGCCAGCAACGACGTGGTGGAATTGGCTGCTGCCGCGTTCGCCGCATTGACCGCTGACCGGATCTCGGCCAAATCGCCGGCAGCAGTCACCAGCAATTCAGGGGTCGCCACGACATACGACACTGCTGCCTCCTGGCGGGGGCACACGGGGCTGACATCAACGCCGTGTTTGCCTCCAGCGCGATCGGTGGCTGTGAGGGTACTCGCCGCTCGTGTCGACCGCCACCGTGATGGGACCGGTTTGAGCAGGGTTTAGCCACGGTCATGGGACCACCCGTTTGCCAGTGATG
>NZ_LQOX01000131.1 GCF_002102175.1 Mycobacterium gastri
CAGGGTCTGACCTACTGCCGAAGAAACGGCCTTGTCGGCGTTCTTCCCGCCCCATCACGCCCCGTTGTTCAGAGCCCGGCTAGACCCGTCGAGCCGCGCTTGCGATCGCCACGGGGCCATGGTGGCGACCCGCTGCGCCCGGCTCTAGACCCATCGAGCCGCGCTTGCGATCGCCACGGATTTCCCCGGGGTCAGCGCCTTCTGGCACAATAGGCGGCTGTCCGTCGCGCGACCCACCTCCATCGAAGTGCTTGCCCGGCGGTCAGACACGCGAGGCAAAACCGGACTCGGGCGTCCCGCCCGAGTCGCTGAATTGCAGCGTGACACACACAGGAGAAATCGCTTAACCATGGCTGTGAAGATCAAGCTCACCCGGCTTGGCAAGATCCGTAACCCTCAGTACCGCATCGCGGTCGCCGACGCTCGCACCCGCCGCGACGGCCGCTCGATCGAGGTCATCGGCCGGTACCACCCGAAGGAAGAGCCGAGCCTGATCGAGATCAACTCCGAGCGCGCCCAGTACTGGCTGTCGGTGGGTGCGCAGCCCACCGAGCCCGTCCTCAAGCTGCTCAAGATCACCGGCGACTGGCAGAAGTTCAAGGGACTTCCGGGTGCGGAGGGCCGGTTGAAGGTTGCCCCGACCAAGCCCAGCAAGCTCGAGTTGTTCAACGCCGCGCTGGCCGCCGCAGAGGGCGGTCCCACCACCGAGGCCGCCAAACCGAAGAAGAAGTCACCGGCTAAGAAGGCCGCCAAGGGTGCCCAAGAAGCCGAGGCCGGCGCCGCGGCCGAGAAGACAGAAGCGCCCGCCGAGGGTGCCGAACCGTCCGAGCCGACCGAAAGTTGACCGGCGCCATGAGCACGGTGGTAGTCGACGCTGTCGAACACCTGGTCCGCGGGATCGTGGACAACCCCGACGATGTGCGGGTGGATATGGTGACCAGCCGTCGTGGACGAACGGTGGAGGTTCACGTGCATCCCGACGACCTGGGCAAGGTGATCGGCCGCGGGGGGCGTACCGCGACCGCGCTGCGCACGCTGGTTGCCGGTATCGGCGGCCGGGGCATCCGCGTCGACGTGGTGGACACCGACCAGTAGCTGAGCCCATGCTCACGGAGCACCCATGGAGCTGGTAGTCGGGCGTGTGGTGAAGGCGCACGGTATCAGCGGCGAACTCGTCGTCGAAATCCGCACCGACGATCCGGATACCCGGTTCGCCGCCGGAACGCTGTTGCGCGCCAAGAGTTCCCGCGACCCGGGCCAGGAGCGCAGCTATGTGATCGACAGCGTGCGCGACCATGGCGCGCGGCTCCTCGTGCGTTTGGACGGCGTCACCGACCGTGATGCGGCCGACGCGCTGCGCGGCAGTGTGTTCGTCATCGACTCCGACGATCTGCCGCCGATCGAGGAGGCCGACACCTACTACGACCACCAGCTGGAGGGTCTGCGAGTCCGTACCGTGACGGGACGGGACGTCGGCGTCGTCACCGAGGTGCTGCACACCGCTGCCGGCGAGCTGTTGGCGGTGCGGCGTGCGGCTGGCAGCCAAAAGGGCGAGGTGTTGGTGCCGTTCGTCCGCGCCATCGTCACTTCCGTGTCGCTGGAGGACGGTATTCTGCAGATCGATCCGCCCGACGGTTTGCTGGATCTGAGCTAGCAGGGGCGCATCGACATGAAAATCGACATAGTCACGATCTTTCCTGGCTACCTGGACCCGCTGCGGCAGTCGTTGCCGGGCAAGGCAATTGCGTCAGGGCTGGTCGACTTGCAGGTGCACGACCTACGGCGGTGGACCCACGATGTGCACCGATCGGTGGACGATACGCCGTACGGCGGCGGCCCGGGAATGGTGATGAAGGCGCCGGTATGGGGTGCGGCACTCGACGAAATATGTTCTGCTGGAACACTTTTAGTAGTTCCCACGCCCGCTGGTGTGCTGTTCGACCAGGCTACTGCGCAACGTTGGAGCACTGAGCAGCACCTGGTGTTCGCCTGCGGCCGTTACGAGGGCATCGACCAGCGAGTCGTCGAGGATGCCGCCCGGCGGATGCGCGTGGCAGAGGTCTCGATCGGCGACTACGTACTACCCGGTGGCGAGTCGGCGGCCGTGGTCATGATCGAAACTGTGCTGCGGCTGCTGGCCGGAGTCCTGGGCAATCCCACTTCCGTCCAGCATGATTCACACTCGCCAGGCCTGGACGGGCTGCTGGAGGGCCCCAGCTACACCAGGCCGCCGAGTTGGCGTGGCCTGGACGTGCCTGAGGTGCTGCTCTCCGGTGACCACGCCCGCATTGCCGCCTGGCGTCGGCAGGTCGCGCTACAGCGCACTCGCGAGCGGCGACCGGAATTAGCCCCACCAGACTGAGACCCCACCGAGCTGAGGCGGCCCAGCAGACACAGACTCGTACGCGACAAGCCGGATCTATGCGATTGTGTGTCTGCTCGCGCACACCGAGCTGCGCAGCGTCGGAGCGCGGAGCGGATTAGATCCGGCCGCTGGGAAAGATCGTCATGACGGCCTGGGTGATGGTTTCGCGCGCGGTGGCCTCGTCGGAAGCTTGCAGCGACTCGATCACCATGATGTAGCGGCGGTCGGAGCCCACGACACCGGTCGACAGGTGCATCCAGTTCGCCCCGATACAGCACATCCAGCCTTGTTTGACCGCGACCGGCTCCGCGTACAAACCATCGGGAATGCCGAACCGCTGGGGATAGCCGTCGATTCCGGTCGGGGTGGACCGGGCCAGGTCGTTCACGATGAACCCGGCGCGGTCCAGCGGTAGCCCACCCGTGCCGTCGAGCAACATTTCGTAGTAGCGGATCAGATCGGGTGCGGTACTGATCGTGTTCCACCAGCGCCCGTCGCCGGGCGGCATGGTCGACGTCAGTCCATACCGGGCGGCGACTTCGGTGATGGTGGCGTCCCCGCCGAGCTGATTCCAGAACCACTCGGCGGCGCCATCATCAGATGACCGCAGCATGAGGTCCAGAGCCTGGTGATCGTCCGCGGTGAGAGTGAGTTTGCCCTGCGATTCCTGCAGGAGCAGCTGGTCGGCGATGAACAGCTTGGAGACCGAGGCGGTCGCGATGATCGACGTGTTGCCGTTGGAGACCAGTTGCCGGGTCGCGCGATCGAGAACGGCGACCGACAAGGTGGCGCCCTTGGCAGCGGCCTCGTCGGTCGCCTGCTGGATGCGTTCCTGCACTCCGCTCAACCCGGCGCCGGGCAGCAGCGCATCCGGCGCACCGGGCGGGGTGATCGCGCGCAACAGCAGCTCGACGAGTTGCTGTTGCGGCTGGGCGGGGTAATGGGACGCGCTGTGATCGGGCGTGCTGTATGCCTTCGCCTGTACCTTTGCCTCACAAGCCGCAACCACGACCAATGCCACCGCCGCCGCGGCGGTGAGCATCGTAAGCGGCCGTGCTCGCATGCTTCTCCTTTAGCATCCTTTTGCATCTTCCATCGCGAAGACGTGCAGGTTGGCGGCCGCATTGCCAGGTGCCCGGGCATCACGCAAAAGTGCGGGTCCGACTTATGCGGTTTGACCCCGTTCATATGTACCATTCGCCGGTGCATGCGGGCGGGCGTGAACCACCCGGATTTCCTGTGATTTTCATGGCACGCACACCGTCTGGCACAATTGACCAGTTGTCCGCGCAGGCCGGGTATCCTCGCCTGCTGCGGCATACAGCCATAAGCCCATATCCATCGGCTTGACAAGCGCCTCACGCCTGCGTGTCGGCGGTTCACCAGGCCGCGAACCGGAGGAAGTGTCTTTCCCATGAACAGGCTGGACTTCGTCGACAAGGCGTCGCTGCGCGACGACATCCCGGCCTTCAACCCGGGTGACACCATCAACGTGCACGTCAAGGTCATCGAGGGCGCCAAGGAGCGTATCCAGGTGTTCAAGGGCGTGGTGATCCGCCGGCAGGGCGGAGGTATCCGCGAGACGTTCACGGTGCGCAAGGAAAGCTACGGTGTCGGCGTCGAACGGACTTTCCCGGTGCATTCGCCCAACATCGACCACATCGAGGTGGTGACGCGCGGCGACGTTCGCCGCGCCAAGCTGTACTACCTGCGCGAGCTTCGCGGCAAGAAAGCCAAGATCAAGGAGAAGCGCTGACCGGCACTGCCGTGGTGACCGGGGCGCCCCGACACGCCAGTCGCAAAGGACAGGGCGTGTGCTGGCTACGCTGATCCCGTGACCGAAACCACGGACTCCCCGGCTGAGCGCGAGCCCGGCGCTGGTCAGCCGGAATCGAAGCCGTCTGGCCGCGAATCTGACACCACCGGCGAGACAACCCCGCGAACCGGCGCGACCGAGTCGACAGAAGCCGACAACGGCGCATCCAAGGCGGCCAAGAAATCGACGCTGCGGGAACTTGCCACCCTGACGGTGATCGCGGTCGTGCTCTACTACGTCATGTTGACGTTCGTGGCGCGTCCTTACCTGATTCCTTCGGAATCGATGGAACCCACGCTGCACGGGTGTTCGACCTGCGTCGGTGACCGCATTCTGGTGGACAAGCTCACCTACCGCTTCAGCTCGCCCAAGCCCGGCGACGTCATCGTCTTCAGGGGACCGCCCTCGTGGAACGTGGGTTACAAGTCGATTCGCTCGAGCAATATGCTGGTCCGCTGGGCGCAGAACGCGCTGTCGTTCATCGGTTTCGTGCCTCCCGACGAAAACGACCTGGTGAAGCGCGTCATCGCGGTCGGTGGGCAAACGGTTCAGTGCCGCTCTGACACCGGCTTGACGGTCAACGGCAAACCTCTCAAGGAGCCGTATCTGGATCCGGCCACCATGATGGCCGACCCGTCGGTCTACCCCTGTCTTGGCAGCGAGTTCGGCCCGGTGACTGTTCCCCCCGGGCGACTGTGGGTCATGGGCGACAACCGGACCCATTCGGCGGACTCACGCGCTCACTGTCCGATGATGTGCACCGGGGATTCCACGGCGGGCACCGTGCCGATATCCAACGTGATCGGTAAGGCCCGCTTCATCGTGTGGCCGCCGTCGCGATGGGGTGTGGTGCGGTCGGTAAACCCGCAACAAGGGCAGTAGCCGTGGCAGGACTATGAGTACGACCTGGCCACCACGGACGGTGATCCGCAAAGCTGGGGGTTTGCGCACCCTGGAGTCTGCGCTGCACCGTAGCGGGCTGGGCCCGGTCGCCGGGGTGGACGAGGTGGGGCGCGGCGCCTGCGCCGGCCCGCTGGTGGTGGCGGCGTGCGTGCTGGGCCCGAATCGCTTGGAAAGCCTTGCCGCCCTGGATGATTCGAAGAGGCTTACCGAGAAGACGCGGGAGAAGCTGTTTCCGTTGATCTGCCGCTATGCGCTGGCCTACCACGTGGTGTTCATCCCGTCGGTCGAGGTCGACCGGCGCGGCGTGCACGCGGCCAACATCGAAGGCATGCGGCGCGCGGTGGCCGGGCTGGCGGTGCGACCCGGCTACGTGCTGAGCGACGGGTTCCGAGTGCCCGGGTTGCCCGTGCCGTCGCTGCCGGTGGTCGGGGGCGACGCGGTGGCCGCGTGCATTGCCGCGGCCAGCGTGCTGGCGAAGGTCAGCAGAGACCGATTGATGGTCACGATGGACGCGCAGTACCCGGGCTACGGTTTCGCCGAGCATAAGGGCTATAGCACGCCCGCACACACCCTCGCGCTGGCCCGGCTGGGTCCTTGCCCGGAGCATCGTTACTCCTTTATCAACGTCCGCCGGGTTGCGGACGGATCGGACATCCGCCTGGTGGCCGAGTGCGATCCGGACCCTCCGGAAGAGCGCGGCGAAGTCCGGTGAGGAAAGATGGTGCGCGAGTTCCCGCCCGGCGACGTTTCGCGCCGTGTAGCACTCAGGGCTGGGCGGGACCCTGGGCCGGGAAGTCAGGCATATTGGCTGGGAGAAGGACGTCTGAGCAGATGAGTGGCAGATGAGTGCAGAGGATCTCGAAAAGTACGAAACCGAGATGGAGCTCTCGCTGTACCGCGAATACAAGGACATCGTCGGCCAGTTCAGCTATGTCGTGGAAACGGAGCGACGCTTTTACCTGGCGAATAGCGTGGAGATGGTGCCACGTAACGCCGACGGCGAGGTGTATTTCGAGCTGCGGCTGGCCGACGCCTGGGTATGGGATATGTATCGACCCGCTCGGTTCGTCAAGCAGGTGCGGGTGGTCACCTTCAAGGACGTCAACATCGAGGAAGTCGAGAAGCCCGAGCTGCGGTTGCCGGAATAACGGCTGAATAATGGCGGTGCGGCCGCGAGGCTGCTCGGCAGAAGGCTGCGGGTTACTGAGCGTGGGACGGCAGCTGGCCCCGGTTCTCGATCACCTTGCGCGCCACGTCCGCCAATTTGATATTCAGGCTCTGCGAATGGCGCCGCAGCACGTCGAAGGCGTGGTCTTCGGTCATGTCGTACAGCAACATCAGCATCCCGACCGCTTTGCCGATTTCGCGGTTGCTGAGCAGCCCTCGGCGCAGGCTGGCCGCGTCTTCTCCGTGAGCGACGGCGTTGACGGCCACGCTGGCGAAGGAGGCCAGCACCGCCGCCCGGCCGGCGGATTCGGTGTCGAAGCGGTTGGGGGCATCGGCGAACAGGTTGAGCGCGGCGGCTTTGCGCTTGTCGATCTGCAGCCGAAAGCCCATTGCGCCGCGCACCGGCGTCTCGGCGACCAGGGCGGCCGCGAACTTGGGCCATTGGCTGGGCGTGGTCAGGTCCGGTTCGATCTGCGGGGCCTCCTCCTCGATCGCGTCGATGCAAGGGCCGTCGCCGGCGCGTCGTTCGATTTCGTCGACGCGCTGTGCCAGCCGGTCGCTGGCGCCGACCGTGACGTAACGGTCATTCGTCTTCACGAGCATGCTGGCGTGGTCGCAGCCGGGAACGATCAAGGTCGCCGCGACGCAGATGGCGGCGTAGATCTCCGCCGGATTTGCCCCTTGATAGATGATCTCGGCCAGGGCGGAGAAGACGGTGGCCGGATCGGCCATCATCTCGCCCGGTGTCGAGCCCTGGGAGCCGCGCCTCGGTGTGCCCGCCACGTCCCTCCCTCAGTTCGGCTGCCGGGACCCCCGCCCCGCCGTGCTGGCCGTAGACTACCGGCCACGGCTAGGTGCTCAAGCTCCGACAGCACGTTCCAACTCTTTCAGCGATGTCTCCAGGTGTCCCAGCATGCGCTGCAGATGTGGCACGCTGCGTCGGCACCCGACGAGCCCGAAGTCCAGATTACCGGCGTTGTTGGTGACCGTGATGTTCATTGCCTGACCGTCGAGGGCGATGGACAGCGGATAATTGCCGACCAGCTCGGCGCCCCGCCAATACAGGGGGTCGGCAGCGCCTGGCACATTCGAAATGACGATGTTGAACGGTGGCGGAGCGGTGGCCACGAAGCCGGGAATCAGTCCGAAGACCAGACCGCCGGTGAGAAAAACCGACAAGGCCAGCTGCTGAACTCGGGGCAGTTGGCTGAACACTTCCTTGTTGTCGCGCATCGACTGGTTGATGGCGTAGAGGCGGACCGCCGGGTCCTCGACATGGGTGCTGAGGTTGCACAAGACCGTGCCCACCATGTTTCCGCCGCGCTCGGCGTCGCCTTCCTTTCGCAGGCTCACCGGGACCATGGCGATCAGCGGTGTGTCGGGCAGGGCGTGCTGGTCGATGAGATAGGCGCGCAGGGCGCCGGCCGACATTGCCAGCACGACGTCGTTGACGGTCACGTTGGCGGCGTTCTTCACCGCCTTGATTCGATCCAGCGGCCATGACTGTGCAGCGACCCGCCGCGCACCGCCGATCCGGACGTTGAACATGGTCTTCGGAGCCCGGAACGGCAGCGTGAGTTGCTGCTCCAGCAAGCCGGCACGGGCCAATGACAGCGTCGACGGCACCAGGGCCGCCGCCGATCCGACCGTCTGGGTGAGCAGCTGAAGCGGTGAAGACTTCGGGCCGGTGTTGGCGCGTTCTCGTGGCTGCAGCGTCCACGGCACCCGGATCCCATCGTCGCCGGGGTCTGTGGTCAATGCCCCCTGCATCAACTTCTGCGCCGACACGCCGTCCTGCAGCGAATGGTGGAACTTGACGTAGACGGCGTAGCGGCCGTCGTTGAGGCCTTCCACCAGGTGTGCCTCCCACAGCGGCCGGTGGCGGTCGAGCAGGCTGCCGTGCAGCCGCGAGGCCAGCTCCAGCAGCTCGCGTACCCGGCCCGGCCGAGGCAACGCGGACCGGCGGAAGTGGTAGTCGAGCTCGATGTCCTTGTCGAAAGTCCACGCGAGGTTGGTGACAGCGCTGAAGAACGCCGGATGCTTGCGGAACATCGGCTGGATATCAGTGCACTGGAGCATGGCTTCATAGGCTTCGGTGACGAAGTTTTCGTCAGCCTGCTCGGGCGGCTGGAAGAGTTGCAGGGCGCCGACGTGCATCGGATGTTCGCGCGATTCGCCGAGCAGGAACATCGAATCGGTCGGTGTTATCAGCTTCATGTCCGTCTCCCGCGGTAGGCCTGTACAAGCGGGATAGCCACCCGCAGCGTGTGGCACACATTAGTCGGACATCAGTCGGACCCGGTCGAAGCGTTTGGGCGCCGGCGTCACGGGGGAATCCAAGGTCAATGGGGGTTACCGTCGCCGTTACCGGGCCGACCGGAGGGATCGGCATCCCGGCGGTGACGGCACTCGAGCGCGAACCGGCGGTGGAGAAGATTGTCGGGATGGCGCGCCGGCCGTTCGACCCGACGGTGCATGGGTGGACAAAAACCGTCTACCTGCAGGGCGACATCCTGGATCGCGACATGGTAGACGCGTTGATCGCGCAGGCCGACGTGGTAGTCCACCTGGCGTTCATCATCATGGGCTCACGCACAGATAGTGCCCGGGTCAACCTGGAGGGCACCCGTAACGTGTTCGAGGCCACGGTTGCCGCACGGCGGCCACGGCGGCTGGTCTATACGTCCTCGGTCGCCGCTTACGGTTACCACTCCGATAACCCGGTACCACTGACCGAGGACACGCCCGTCCGCGGATCCCCCGAGCACTACTACTCCCAGCAGAAGGCGACCTGCGAGGCCGAACTGGCCGAAATCACCAAAGGCTCGTCGCTGCAAGTGTTCGTCCTGCGGCCATGCATCGTCGCCGGACCCGAGGCTCACGCGTTGGCCGAGGCGATGCCGTGCAACCAGCTGCCGGCCCCGGTGCGGGCGTTGAGCAAGGCGCTGCCGATGTTGAAGCCGATCGTGCCCGATCCCGGTTTTCCGTTGCAGCTGGTGCACCACGACGACGTCGCGGCCGCGATCGCGTTGGCCGCCACCGCTCCGGTACCGCCGGGGGCATACAACATCGCCGCCGACGGCACGGTGACAGTGACGGACGTGGCCAAGGCGCTGGGCGGGCGCCCGGTAAGGGTGCCCGCCGCCGCGGCATCGGCGGCGTCCGCGGCAATTTCGCGATTGCCGTTGGTTCCTTCCCGGCTCGAATGGCTGCATGTCGCACGGACCTCGGTGGTGATGGACACCACCAAGGCCAAACGTGACCTCGGTTGGCGCCCGACGCACTCCTCGGCGGAGACCTTGGCGGCGCTGGCTTCCGCCGTCTGACGCCGGTTGGCCGGGACGACGGCCGACCCTTGATCGGGTACGTTGAGGCCGTGTTTGCGCGCTCGGCCGCGGCGTCAGCGGAACCTGAAATGGCCTGGTGAGACGCGTAACGGCACGCCGGCGGGTTAAGCGCTTCGCCGCCGATCACGTGAGCACCCGACCGGAAACCCTGGTGGTCGAGGAGCCGCTGGAGATCCGGGTCAACGGCGTGCCGGTCACCGTGACCATGCGCACGCCTGGCTCGGATTTCGAACTGGCGCAAGGGTTTTTGCTTACCGAAGGGGTGATCGCCGGTCGCGCCGACGTGCTGACGGTTCGTTACTGCGACGGCCGCGGTGCGGATGGGCTCAACACCTACAACGTTCTCGACGTGACACTGGCACCCTGGGTAGGCCTGCCCGCCCTCGACGTCACCCGCAACTTCTACACCACGTCGTCGTGCGGGGTCTGCGGCAAGGCGTCTCTGGAAGCGGTACGGCTGATCAGCCAGTTCTCACCGGGTGACGATCCCGCCACCGTCACCGTCGCGACCCTGAAGGCGATGCCCGGCCGACTTCGCGCTGCCCAAAAAGTGTTCGCCAGCACCGGCGGGCTGCACGCCGCGGCGTTATTCGAGGTGGACGGCACCATGTTTGCCGTGCGCGAGGACATCGGCCGGCACAACGCGGTCGACAAGGTCATCGGTTGGGCACTGCAACAGGACCGGGTGCCGCTGGCGGCGTCGGCGCTGCTGGTCAGCGGCCGCGCGTCGTTCGAGCTGACCCAGAAGGCGCTGATGGCCGGGATTCCGGTGTTGGCGGCGGTTTCCGCGCCGTCGTCGCTGGCGGTCTCGCTGGCCGAGGAGTCCGGGATCACGCTGGTGGCATTCCTGCGGGAGGACTCGATGAATGTCTATACCCATCCCGACCGCATCACTTAGCCGGATGTGATCGGCGTTCTTGGGGATGAGCGCGCGACTGTGGATAACTGCGCCGTTCCTGGGTGCCGCGGGGTCCGGCGCCGCCTGGGCTGTCGGGACGAGCATGCAGATTGACCGGCATGACGACGCAGAGGACTTTGACGCGAGCCCAGCTCGGGGCGCTGGGTGAGCAACTGGCCGTGGACCATCTGACCGGTCTGGGGTTGCGGATCTTGAACCGCAACTGGCGCTGCCGGTACGGCGAACTCGATGTGGTCGCCTGCGATCCGGGCGCCCGATCGGTGGTGTTTGTTGAGGTCAAGACCCGCACCGGCGACGGCTATGGCGGGTTGGCGCACGCGGTGACCGAGCCGAAGGTTCGTCGGCTGCGTCGGCTGGCCGGGCTGTGGTTGGCCGGGCAGGACCAACGCTGGGCAGCGGTCCGCATCGATGTGATCGGCGTGCGGATCGGCCGGCGGCGGGTACCGGAGCTCACCCACCTCAAGGGGATCGGCTGATGGCGCTGGGACGTGCGTTTTCGGTGGCGGTGTGTGCGCTGGACGGCCAAATTGTGGAGATCGAAGCCGACATCACGTCAGGACTGCCGGGTGTTCATCTGGTGGGTTTGCCCGACGCGGCCCTGCAGGAGTCTCGCGACCGGGTCCGTGCCGCTGTCACCAATTGCGGAAACAGCTGGCCCTTGGCGCGGCTGACGCTTGCGTTGTCGCCTGCGACGCTGCCGAAGATGGGGTCGGTCTACGACCTGGCCCTGGCGGCCGCGGTGCTGTCGGCGCAGCGGAAGAATCCGTGGCACCGCCTGGAGAAGACCGTGCTGCTGGGGGAGTTGTCGCTGGACGGCCGGGTCCGGGCCGTGCGTGGCGTGCTGCCCGCTGTGCTGGCCGCCAAGCGCGACGGCTGGCCGGCCGTCGTCGTTCCGGCGGACAACCTCGCCGAGGCCTGCCTGGTGGATGGTATCGACGTGCGGGGTGTCCGTACCCTGAGCCAACTGCAGAGTTGGCTGAGCGGTTCAGCCGGTTTGGGCGACAGGGTCGCGCCGGCAGCCACTGTCGAGGAGCGATCGGCTGATCTGGCCGATGTCGTGGGCCAGTCGCAAGCGCGGTTCGCGGTCGAGGTGGCCGCAGCCGGCGGCCACCACGTCATGTTGACCGGCCCGCCTGGAGTGGGCAAAACCATGCTGGCGCAACGTCTTCCGGGACTGCTGCCGCCGTTGTCGGACAGCGAGTCGCTGGAGGTCACCGCGATCCACTCGGTGGCCGGCCTGCTGTCCGGGAACACGCCGTTGATCACCCGGCCGCCGTTCGTGGCGCCGCATCACAGTTCCAGCGTGGCGGCCCTGGTCGGCGGGGGTTCGGGGATGGCCCGTCCAGGAGCGGTGAGCCGGGCCCATCGCGGCGTGTTGTTCCTGGACGAGTGCGCCGAGATCAGCGTCAGCGCGCTGGAGGCACTGCGAACTCCCTTGGAGGACGGCGAGATTCGTCTTGCCCGGCGCGACGGCGTGGCATGCTACCCGGCCCGGTTTCAACTCGTGCTGGCTGCCAACCCGTGCCCGTGTGCGCCGGCGGATCCAGCGGACTGCATCTGCGCGGCCGCCGTCAAGAGGCGTTACCTGGGCAAGCTGTCCGGACCATTGCTGGACCGGGTGGACCTGAGGGTGCAGATGCATCCGGTGCGGGCCGGGGCGATGTCGGCCGTCGACGGGGAGCCGACCTCGCAGGTTCGCGGTCGCGTGGCGTTAGCTCGAGACGCCGCCGCGCAGCGGTGGCGACCGCATGGCTTCGCCACCAACGCCGAGGTCAGCGGGCCGCTGCTGCGGCGCAAATTCCGGCCCGGCAATGCGGCGATGGAGCCACTGCGCAAGGCCCTGGATCGTGGACTGCTGAGCATTCGCGGTGTGGATCGCACGTTGCGGGTCGCGTGGAGTTTGGCCGACTTGGCCGGCCGGGTCTCGCCGAGCCTCGAGGATGTCGCCACCGCGCTGAGCTTTCGGCAACCGGGAGTCTCGCGATGACCGCAGTGGCCGACGTGTTGCGGGCCTGGGCTTACCTGTCCCGGGTGGCGGAGCCGCCCTGTGCGGAACTCGCCGCGTTGGTGCGTCGTGTCGGCCCGCTGGAGGCGGCCGATCGGGTGCGGCGCGGGCTGGTCGACGGCGACTTGGCGCGCCACACCCAGGCCAGGCGCGGAATCGACCGGGCGGCAGCAGACCTCGAATTGCTCATGCGCCGCGGCGGACGACTGATCACGCCCGACGACGACGAATGGCCGGTGCTCGCATTTGCCGCGTTTGGTGGCTCTGCAGCGCGCGCCAAGCCGTACAGCGGCGCGCCGATGGTGTTGTGGGCGCGGGGCCCTGCGCGCCTTGACGAGGTGGTGCCGCGCGCCGCCGCAATCGTCGGAACCCGGGCCGCGACTGCCTACGGCGAGCACGTCGCGGCAGATCTGGCCGCCGGCCTGGCCGAGCGTGACGTTGCCGTCATCTCCGGCGGCGCGTACGGCATCGACGGCGCAGCCCACCGCGCGGCGCTCAACTGCGACGGCACCACCGTGGCGGTGCTGGCGGGTGGAATCGACGTCCTATATCCGGCCGGGCATTCGTCGCTGCTACACCGCATCGGCGAGCACGGGCTGCTGATCACCGAATACCCGCCCGGTGTGCGTCCGGCCCGCTACCGGTTTTTGACCCGCAACCGGCTGGTGGCCGCCGTCGCGGGTGCGGCGGTGGTGGTGGAAGCGGGCCTGCGCAGCGGTGCGGCCAATACCGCGGCCTGGGCCCGGGCGTTGGGCCGTGCGGTGGGGGCGGTCCCGGGGCCGGTGACGTCGTCGGCTTCGGCCGGCTGCCATGTGCTGCTGCGCGACGGTGCGGAGCTGATCACCCGAGTCGACGACATTGTCGAGCTTGTCGGTCATATCGGTGAGCTGGCCGCCGAACAGCCGCGGCCCAGCACGCTTTTCGACGGCCTTAGCGAGGCCGAACGTCAGGTGTACGAAGCGTTGCCCGGTCGCGGCGCCGCAACTGTCGACGAGATCGCCGCAGCGTCGGGGCTGCTGCCGGAGCAGGTGCTGGGACAGCTGGCAATCCTCGAGGTGGGCGGGCTGGCTCGGCGCGACGAGGGCCGGTGGCGCGTCGTCCGTGCCCATCGGGCCCGAGCGGGTTTCCCTGGCCGGCTCGTATAGTCGACCAAGGGTCGGGGTTTGGACAGGAGGACACGTGGCCGGTCGACCACTGCACACCTTCGACGTCGTCGGCACCCGGCAACTCGCACCGCATCTGATCCGGGTGCGGTTCGGCGGCAGCGGCTTCGACACATTCGTTCCCAACGAATTCACCGACTCCTACGTCAAGCTGGTGTTCGTCGCCGACGATGTCGATGTGGCGGAACTGCCGCGGCCACTGACCCTGGACAGCTTTGCCGGCCTCCCACCCGCCAAGCAGCCCTCGGTACGGACGATGACCGTCCGCCGAGTCGACACCGCGGCGCGCGAAATCGCGATCGACATCGTGGTGCACGGCGAACACGGCGTGGCCGGTCCGTGGGCGGCTGCGGTTCAACCAGGCGAGCAGATCCACCTCATGGGGCCCGGCGGCGCCTACGCACCCGACCCGGCCGCCGACTGGCACCTGCTGGCGGGTGACGAATCTGCGCTCCCAGCCATCGCCGCCGCGCTGGAAGCGTTGCCCGCCAAAGCAGTTGGCCAGGCATTCATCGAAGTGGCCGGCCCCGACGACGAGATCGAGTTGATCTCGCCGGAGTCCGTCGATGTGCACTGGGTCTACCGCGGCGGCCGTGCGGATCTGGTTCCCGAGGACCGTGCCGGTGATCATGCGCCACTGATCGAGGCGGTTACCACCGCGCAGTGGCTACCTGGTCAGGTGCACGTTTTCATCCATGGCGAGGCGCAAGCCGTGATGCATAACTTGCGGCCCTACATCCGCAAAGAGCGTGGCGTGGAAGCGAAATGGGCGTCGTCGGTCTCCGGTTACTGGCGGCGCGGCCGCACCGAAGAGACCTTCCGGCAGTGGAAGAAGGAACTGGCTGAGGCCGAAGCCGGCGGCTGAACGCCGGCTGGCATTCTCATCCCATGGCATACCGGCCGCACTTCGGTGACTACCAGAACGAGATCTATTTCCAGGGCCTGGCCGGGGTGGCGCCGCCGCTGCCGATGGCGTTTGCGGAGCTGGAGGCCAAGGCCGCGGTGGCACTACCGCCGTCGGTGTGGTCCTATGTCGCCGGGGGAGCGGGCGATGAGCGCACCCAGCGTGCTAACCGCGAGGCCTTCGATCGCTGGGGTTTGGTGCCGCGCATGTTCGTCGGCGCGGCTACACGCGACCTCTCCGTCGAGCTGTTCGGCCTGGCCTTGCCGTCGCCGCTGTTCATGGCGCCGATCGGCGTCATCGGGTTGTGCGCCCAGGACGGCCACGGCGACCTGGCCACTGCACGCGCGGCCGCCAGCAGCGGAGTCCCGATGATCGCCTCGACGCTCACGGTCGACCCCATGGAAGATGTCGCCGCCGCGTTCGGTAATACGCCCGGGTTCTTTCAGCTGTACACGCCGACCGACCGCGAGTTGGCCGCCAGCCTGGTACGCCGTGCCGAAGCGGCCGGTTTCAAAGGCATCGTCGTCACGCTCGACACCTGGGTCACCGGATGGCGGCCGCGCGACTTGAGCACGGCGAACTTCCCGCAGCTGCGTGGTCACTGCCTGGCCAACTACACCAGCGACCCGGTTTTCCGCGCCAGCCTGCCGCGCCCGCCGGAAGAGGACCGGCAGGGCGCGGTGCTGCGCTGGGCGCAGGTCTTCGGACTGCCGCTTTCCTGGGATGACCTCAGCTGGCTGCGTTCGCTGACCGAACTTCCACTGATCGTCAAGGGCATCTGCCACCCCGACGACGCCCGGCGCGCCAAAGACGGCGGCGTCGACGGCATCTACTGCTCCAACCACGGCGGCCGGCAAGCCAACGGCGGCCTGCCCGCGCTGGACTGTTTGCCGGCCGTTGTCGAGGCCGCCGACGGGCTGCCGGTGCTGTTCGACTCGGGGATTCGCAGCGGCGCCGACGTCATCAAGGCGCTCGCGATGGGCGCGACCGCCGTCGGCGTCGGCCGTCCCTATGCCTACGGTTTGGCGCTGGGCGGAGTCGACGGCATCGTGCACGTATTGCGCATGATGCTGGCCGAAGCCGACCTGATCATGGCCGTCGACGGTTATCCGGCGCGCAAAGATCTCACCCCGGACACACTGCGGCGCGTCGAGTGAATCGCGGTGCGTCGTCTGCGAGGGTGGGGACGTGCCGGATAAGGACCAGGCGATCCTCGAGGAGTTCGACGACTATCTGGCGCTGCAATGCGGACGGTCGGCGCACACCCGCCGGGCATATCTGGGCGACCTGCGGTCGCTGTTCGCCTTTCTGACCGACCGCGGGTCCGCCCTGGAAACGCTGAGCCTGCCGCTGCTGCGGGCATGGTTGGCCAGTGCAGCCGGCGCGGGAGCCGCACGCACCACGCTGGCCCGGCGCACGTCGGCGGTCAAGGCATTCACGGCATGGGCGCTCCGGCATGGCTTGTTGACCGGCGACCCGGCCGCCCGGTTGCAGGTTCCGAAAGCCCACCGCACGTTGCCCGCCGTGCTGCGTCAGGATCAGGCGTTGGCGGCGATGACGGCCGCGAAATCCGGCGCCAAGCAGGGTGATCCGCTGGCCCTGCGGGACCGGTTGATCGTCGAATTGCTCTATGCCACCGGAATTCGGGTGAGCGAGCTGTGCGGCCTGGACATCGACGACGTCGACACCGGGCATCGGGTGGTGCGGGTGCTCGGTAAGGGCAACAAGCAGCGCACTGTGCCCTACGGACGGCCCGCTGCTGAGGCGTTGCAAGCCTGGCTGACCGACGGCCGTCCCGCGCTCGTCACGGTCGAGTCTGGGCCGGCCCTACTGCTGGGCGCTCGGGGGCGGCGGCTCGACGTGCGGCAGGCGCGCACGGTGGTGCACCAGACCGTCGCCGCGGTGAACGGCGCGCCGGACATAGGGCCGCACGGGTTGCGGCACAGTGCTGCAACTCATCTCCTCGAAGGTGGTGCCGACCTGCGGGTTGTCCAGGAATTGCTGGGCCATTCCAGTCTGGCCACCACGCAGCTGTATACCCATGTCGCGGTAAACCGGCTACGGGCGGTGCATGATCAGGCCCATCCCCGCGCGTAGCGGGACAATCCGGCCGAGCCCGGCGGCTCGGGATAGGCGGGCGTGCCAGTCCGCATGCCGGCGCCAGGTTCCGCCAATCACATCTGTCACAACCGTCTCTAGGTCCGGCGGGTTTGCGATGTGCCCGCCTCACTCGAAAATGGAACGCGACCAGAAACTACACCGCTTCCGGGACTTCGCCCGGAAGCGGTGGCGCTTCGGGCAGTTTGATCTCACGCGGGCGGGTGGTTTCGTAGGTTGAGCGGGTGTCTGGTGATGAGTTCAGCCTGCGGTATTCGGATCTGGTGACGGGCAGTTATGACTGCGTGGATCGGATCGTGCTCAACGCGTTCTTTCCGCATCCTCGATGAGCTACCCACCGGCACCCGGCTGGGCGCCACAGGGTCGGCGGCTCAACAAACCCCGCATCCATGACGCGCTGCGCGCCGCCCTGGCACTGGCGCCGGCACCCAACGGGTTCACCGTTGCCGAGTTCGCCGCCAAGGTGCACGGTCTGACCGGGTGCCGCGATTACACCGTTCGTCAGGCGGCCTACGACCTTCGTAAATTGCGCGCCAAACAACTGGTCGTCTTGCCCGCCCGATCCCGCCGCTACCACGTCCCGTCGCTGGCCGCGCGCACCATCGCCGCCCTCCTCGCCCTGCGTGACCAGGTCATCGCCCCGATACTGGCCGGGATACGCAGCCCCCGTATGGGACGCAAACCTGCGCACTGGACACGCGTGGACCGTGACTATGAGCGAATCCGCATCGATATGCACACACTGTTCAACGATCTTGCCATCGAAATCCCACTAGCCGCTTGAGGATTCGTCAAAGGCTAGTCATTCCGCATCACCAATGAATTGTCGAACGTGGATCCTCAAACGGCTAGTGAGCGGCCGCCCGGTGATGTTAGGCAACGTCGTTGAGGGGTTCGAGAGTGACGTTGTAGCCGTGTCCGGGCACGTTGCGGGTGTGGCGGGCGTTGACCAGTACCACGTTCAATGCGTCGTCGTGTGGTTCCCTCCAAATCGTGGAGGTTTCCTCTATGCGGCTTCCCGGGTTGGTGGCCGCAGCGTTCTCGCAGTTGATGGGGCTGACCATCACGATCGTGCTGTGCCGCCAGACGTGGTTGTAGAAGCCGTAGCACCAGTCAAGCACGCCAGCACGTGCTTGCACAATAGTGTCGAACACATTGCGGGACAACACTTCCCACTCCATCGAGGAGAAGAACGCCTCATCGGCAGCGTTGTCGAAACATGAACCGACCCGGCCCATCGACTGCCGGATCCCCATGTCCCGGCACAGTGTGGTGAAGCTGTTCGCGGTATAAGTCGAACCGCGTCGGTGTGGAATATCACCCGCTGAGATTCCTCCTCGCGCCAGATCACCGCCTTACCGCCACGGGTGGCCACCGCCATCCGGATCGCCGCACACGCCAACTCGGCGTCGGGATGCACGCTGGTGGCCGCACCGAGCAGTCGCCGGCTGAACAGGTCGATCACGTTGGCCAGATACAACTTGCCGGCCGCAGTGGGGACTTCGGTGATATCACCAACCCACTTGAGGTTCGGCCGATCGGCGGTGAAGTTGCGCTTGACCAGATCACCGAACTTCGGCACAGTCTTGTCCTGTTTGGTCAGCCCGTTGCGGCGTTTGATCCGCCGGGCCACCAACCCTTGGCGGCGCATCGAATCGGCCACCGTCTTCTCCGACACCTGCCAGCCCAGATCACGCAGGTCGGCGTGCAAGCGCGGTGACCCATGCAGGCCCTTGGCCTCGGTAAATGCAGCCGCGACAGCGCGATCGACTTCATCGCGGCGCCGATCCCGCTCGGTGTGCAAACCGGTTGCAGCCTCCGGGCTGTTGGCCCGGGCGATCCACTTGTAGAACCACGCCAGGCTCACCCCGAGCAGGGCACAGCAGATCGTATGCGGCACCCGAAAATCGGTCCTCTGGTCGGCGATGAAACGTGCCACGCTCACTTCGTCGCCTCCTTCACCCACAGGACCACGCATCGCTTGAGGACATCACGCTCCATCCTCAATTCAGCGACCTCGGAACGCAGCCGCTTGAGCTCGGCGACATCATCGCCGCTCAACTCACCGTCGCCGTCGCGCTTGGCGCGGGCCTACCTGGGCGACCCAGTTACCCAGCGTCCCCTCGTTGACACCGAGGTCGCGCGCGACCTGAGCGATCGGTTTCCCCGTCTCCTCGACGATCCGGACAGCCCCCTCACGAAACTCCCGGTCGTACTTCATCCGCTTCTCTGGCATCGTGCTCCTCATTGTCGATGCCTCTACGGTTTGGGGGGAACCTCACGGGCGCACTGTCTGCAGACCGTGGATGCGGCGCTGTATTCAGATTTGGTGGGATCGGATGAATCGGTGGTGCGTGCTTACTGCCGTGAGTTGGTCCGCCAGTTGGCGTTTGGCGTTGCGGGGGAAGGTTTGTCGCCGGCTGCGCAGCCAGTTGCGCATGCGTTGGTCGCCCAATGTTGGCCGACGGTTCAGGAGTGGGCGGTGCTCGGCGAGGAACACGAGGACGCGCTGGCGATGATGGCATGTCAGCGGCCGGGGTTGAACGGGCTGGAGAATCCCGACCAAACGATCAGCTACACAAGGGAATTCGTGCGGTGTCGCCAGTTGGAGGTGCTGCTGTGCTGGGAGCGCCACGGCGCCGACCTTCTCAATGTGGTGTACGCCGCATGGGTGGCAGGCATACGGGCACCGCTGAAGCTACCAGTCCATTAATGAGCGAACCCGTTCGACATCAGATGATTTGGCTGACGGCCGGCCTTCCCGTGCGCAGTGGTTACGTGCAACGCAGTCGTGTTACGTGTAACATAGTGGTGTGAGGAACCGAGTAGCAGAGCACCGGGCACGGATGAGGCAGCGCGGATACAAGGAGGTCCGGTACTGGGTGCCGGATGTCACCAGCCCTGAATTCATCCAGCGAATTCACAATGAGGCAGCGGCGCTAAATGAGGCCGACCAGCGCGAAGACACGGCGAAGTTCCTTGACGACATCCAAGCCGAGACGATCACCGAGCAATGAAGGTCGAGCCAAAACGGGGTGACCTCTGGACGCTCGCCGGAGGCGGCGGCAAGCTGACCACCAAACCCCGGCCCGCACTCATTATCACAAGTGACGTCTTCTCCGCCTTCGACTTCGTGACGGTACTCCTAATAACGACAGACCACACCGAGGGATTTACTCGCATCCCCATCCCGGCAAACCAACAGACGGGACTCACCGGACCGTCCATGATCCAGGCAGACAAGATCGTCACAGTCCACCGACGCAATTTGCAACAACGATGTGGATACGTAACCCCAACCGTGCTCGCAAAAGTACGCGAAGTCGTCACCGCCTACCTTGGCTTCGGAGGATGACGCTCGCAAGCTACATCCACGCCGCCGGCGCGCAAGCGGAGCTGGTCGTCATCATCGGCGACAAGGAGCTGCGCTACGACCTGGGCCAGCTGGGGCATCGCTGACGACCCGGTGGGGGCGCACCCGCACGCGAATTTTCATTACCCCCAACGGGGCGCAGCCCCACCACAGCGAATAGCGACTAGTGACACCGCCGGCTCCCTTAGCCGGGTACGGTGGCCGAGCTCGGTCCGCGAGCCACCGCGGCTGCTATCAATGTTGCGTTTGCAGGCTGCGCCCGCGAGCACCAACCAACTCAGCCAGTCAGCGGCTTGAGCCTTATCGGTGTCGATTTCACCAAACCCAGCGGGTCGACGTAGTCGGCACGCGAAGCCGGCCCCCACATGGCACCCCAATGCAGGCAGGCCTGCGCAGCGCAGCTGGGATGGCCGGCCAGCACGGTGCCCAGCACCGTCTGCGCCGTCACCAGCTGACCGGCCCGGACAGTCGCGCGCACCGGCTCGTAGCTGGTATGCAAGCCGCCCGGATGAGCCAATGAAACGACCGGCCGCCCCGCCAGCAACCCGGCGAAGACAACCGTCGCGCCGCCGGGCGCGTACACGGCCTGACCGGGAGCGGCGGCCAGGTCCACACCGCGGTGTCCGGGATGCCAGTTCAGCGCGGGCGCGTCATAGCCGCGTACCACGGCGGGAGGTGGTCGCAACGGCCACTCCAGCCGAAAATCGTCTGCAACCGCTGGCGAGGCACCGGCCAGCGTCCAGCACAGGATCAGCACCAACCGTCGCACCGGCTCAGTGAAGCGCCACGCCAACCGCGGTACCAGTCACCGCGGACGGTTCTGGGGAGTACTCCCCGGCTGGGAAAGCCATGACCCCACGGGGTGTAAACTTCTCGGCGCGACTCGCATTAGCGGGTTGACTTCGCGCATCTGCACCGCGATTCCCGTTGTTCAGGAATTCGCACCGCATGCCGGGCGGTCCCGTAACAGGGTCCGGCATCGCAGCAGCCGCCAGGGCCCGGCTTCACCCGATGCCAGGCAACCAACCGACGACAAAGGAATACCGGCAATGGCCGTAGTCACCATGAAGCAGCTGCTTGACAGCGGCACCCACTTCGGGCACCAGACCCGTCGCTGGAATCCCAAGATGAAGCGGTTCATCTTCACCGACCGCAACGGCATCTACATCATCGACCTACAGCAGACCCTGACCTTCATCGACAAGGCGTACGAGTTCGTCAAAGAAACCGTCGCCCACGGCGGCTCGGTGCTGTTCGTCGGCACCAAAAAGCAGGCGCAGGAATCCGTCGCCGCCGAAGCCACCCGCGTCGGCATGCCATACGTGAACCAGCGCTGGCTGGGCGGCATGCTCACCAACTTCTCCACGGTGCACAAGCGGCTGCAGCGCCTCAAAGAGCTCGAGGCGATGGAACAGACCGGCGGCTTCGAGGGTCGCACCAAAAAGGAGATCCTCGGCCTGACCCGGGAGAAGAACAAGCTGGAGCGGTCGCTGGGTGGGATCAGGGACATGGCCAAGGTGCCCTCGGCGATCTGGGTCGTTGACACGAACAAGGAACACATCGCCGTCGGCGAGGCCCGCAAACTCGGAATCCCGGTGATCGCGATCCTGGACACCAACTGCGACCCCGACGAGGTCGACTACCCGATCCCGGGCAACGACGACGCGATCCGTTCGGCCGCGCTGCTGACCAAGGTGATCGCCTCCGCGGTTGCCGAGGGCCTGCAAGCCCGTGCCGGGCTGGGCCGCGGCGACGGCAAGCCCGAGGCTTCGGACTCACTGGCCGCCGAGCCGCTCGCCGAATGGGAGCAGGAGCTGCTGGCCTCGGCAACAACTCCGGTGACCGCCGGAGCTGGCGACCCGACGGCCGAAACCCCCACCGAATCAACGACTGATCCCTCATAGGAAGGCTGATCATTGGCGAACTTCACCGCTGCCGACGTCAAGCGGCTTCGTGAGCTCACCGGTTCCGGCATGCTGGACTGTAAGAACGCGCTGGCCGAAGCCGACGGCGACTTCGACAAGGCCGTTGAGGCGCTCCGGATCAAGGGCGCCAAGGACGTCGGCAAGCGAGCCGAGCGCGCCACCGCCGAAGGCCTGGTCGCGGCCAAGGATGGCGTGCTCATCGAACTGAATTGCGAGACCGACTTCGTCGCCAAGAACGCGGAATTCCAGGCGCTGGCCGATCAGATCGTGACAGCGGCCGTGTCGTCGAAAGCCGCCGACGTCGACGCGCTCAAGGCGGCTCAAGCGGGTGACAAGAACGTCGAGCAGGCAATCGGCGAGCTGTCGGCCAAGATCGGCGAGAAGCTCGAATTGCGCCGCGTCGCGAACTTCGACGGCACCGTCGAGACCTACCTGCACCGGCGTTCGGCCGACCTGCCGCCAGCGGTGGGTGTGCTGGTCGAGTATCAGGGTGGGGACAAAGATGCCGCCCATGCCGTCGCGCTGCAGATTGCCGCGCTCAAGGCGCGCTACCTGTCACGCGACGATGTGCCCGAAGACGTCGTGGCCACCGAACGCCGCATCGCCGAGGAGACCGCGAAGGCCGAGGGCAAACCCGAGCAAGCGCTGCCCAAGATCGTCGAAGGCCGGCTGACCGGTTTCTTCAAGGACGCCGTCCTGCTCGAGCAGCCATCGGTGTCCGACAGCAAGAAGTCCGTCAAGGCACTGCTGGAGGAAGCCGGGGTCACGGTGACCCGGTTCGTCCGGTTCGAGGTAGGCCAGGCTTAGAGGCGCCCCATGACCCGCATCCACGCTTTCGGTGACGACGCCCTGGGCGATCTCGACGCCGTCGCTCTTGCCGAGGCCGTCCGGTCCGGTCAGGTGACCCCCACCGAGCTGGCCGAGGCTGCGATCGCACGAAGCGAAGCCGTCGACTCGAAGCTCAACGCCGTGGCGTATGAGGCGTTCGACATGGCGCGCGACAGGGCCCAGCGCGGGCCGGCCGACGGCTTTTTCGGTGGGATACCCAGCTATATCAAGGACAACGTCGACGTCAGCGGGCTGCCGACGATGCGCGGCACCGACGCGTGGACGCCGCGCCGGGCGGGTACCGACAGCGAGATCACCCGGGTGCTGCTGTCCACCGGCCTCATCGCGCTGGGCAAGACTCAGATGTCGGAGTTCGGGTTCAGCGCTGCCGCCGAACATCCGCGGCTGGGACCTGTTCGTAACCCATGGCATACCGACCACACGGCGGGTGCCTCGTCATCGGGGTCAGGGGCGTTGGTCGCCGCCGGCGTGGTACCCATCGCGCACGCCAACGACGGCGGCGGCTCCATTCGCATCCCCGCCTCCTGCAACGGCCTGGTGGGGCTCAAGCCGTCGCGCGGCCGGCTGCCACTGGACCCGCAGCTGCGGCGGCTGCCGATACGCATCGTCGCCAACGGGGTGCTGACCCGCTCGGTGCGCGATACCGCCGCTTTGTATCGCGAGGCCGAGCGCCTGTGGCGCACGCCCAAGTTGCCTCCGGTGGGAGATGTGACCAGCCCGGGTAAGCGACGACTGAAGATTGCCGTGATCACGCGCTCGGTGCACGTGGAGGCCAGTCCCGAAGTCCGCGACCTGACGCTGAAGTCGGCCGCGTTGCTCGAAGAGCTCGGTCACCATGTCGAACACGTCGACCAACCGCCGGTGCCGTCCAGTTTTACCGAGGACTTTGTCCTGTATTGGGGTCTGATGGCGCTGGGGCAGGTGCGCACCGGACGGCTCACGTTCGGCAAGACGTTCGACCAGACCCGGCTGGACAGCTTGACTCTGGGTCTGGCCCGTAATGCCCGCCGCAATTTTCATCTGCTCCCGGCCGCGATCATCCGGCTGCGCGGAGTCCGGCGGCACACCGCGCGATTCTTCGGCACCTACGACGCCGTGCTCACGCCTACCCTCGCCGATGCGCCGCCGCGCATCGGCTATCTCGCTCCCACCGACTACCAGCAGGTCATGGACCGGATGGCCGATTGGGTGGCATTCACGCCGCTGCAGAACGTCACCGGGGAGCCGGCGATTTCGCTGCCGATGGCCCAGTCCGCGGGTGGGCTGCCGGTGGGCATGATGCTGGCCGCCGACCTAGGGCGGGAAGACCGGCTGCTGGAGCTGGCCTATGAACTCGAAGAGGCTCGTCCCTGGGCGCGGATCCACGCCGCCAAGTAGCTGAGCAACCAGGGCACAGCGACGCCGAGCCCTCGTCGGTCCGGCGAGTATGTGGATCCCGGCTTTCGAATGATTGGCGCGGCCGAAAGCGCGCTTCGGCACCCATTGGTGGGATTGCCAGGCCCTGACTCGGGGTAATCGACGTCCAGATCCCAACCGTTGAGGACGAATTGAACCTCATGTGGCTGCTGCCTACTCGACGATCGGTTATATGGGCCTGTTTCTGGTGGCCACGGCGACGCTGCGCCCGGAGGGGGTCACCGGCACGGCCGTCTACGTGCTGGCTCATGCCGGCGCCAAGTCGGCATTTGTTTTTGATCGTTGGGATTCTGCTGGACCGTCACCGGACGGTGGACGAGTTGGAGTTGTCCGGACGTGGCCGCGGCCACTGGCAGCTGGCCGGACTGTACCTGCTTGCCGCGCTGGCGCTTGCCGGGTTGCCGCGTTCGGCACCGCGTTGGGAAAGTCGTTGCGCGAGGGAGCAATCGGCTGTCGATGGTGGTTCGACCGGCTGTCGCGGCGCTGCTTCACGAGATGGGGGAGCGGCGCGGAGCCAGCCGCCGACCCGTCACAGGCCAGCAAAGGCGAGGAGGAGCCGGACACGGTCTTGCGTCGGACGCCGCCGAGTATGTACCTCTCGGTCGCCGTCGTGCTGCTGGGCAGCCTGGGACGGACGGTTCCCGGTGCGGCGCACAGCTGGTCGGCGAGTGGGGTGAGCCGGGCGTGCAGGTGCTGTGACGCGTCAGTTCATGCGATCGACTGCTGAGATGATCCGAATTTCGCTGTCCTGGTATGGCCGTCCGTCGGGATACAGCAAGTCGTGGAACCACACTTTGGGGACCGTCGGATAGGGGTGGTCCCAGGAGTCCCAGGGCAGGTAGGTCTGGGTCTTGCCGGCAACCAAGCCCCAATTGAACGCTGCGACGTTGTAGCGCTTGGCAATTGGCAGGATTCCGGCGATGGTGCTGCCCAGCGGCCGGGCCAGATATTCGGTGCACAGGATGGGCCGGCGCAGCGGCAAGAGCTCAGCGATGCGGGATTCGAAGACGGCCGGCGTTCCATAACAATGGAAGCTGACCACATCGGCGTTATCCAATTGAATGGCGCAGATGGTGCTGCGACGCCGCGGATTTGCCCACTGGCCGTGCCACACGCCGCTCGTCAGCGGTTGACTCGGGTCCACTGAGCGTGCCCACTGGAATACCTCCGGGAGCAGCTCTGCCACTCGTTCCTGCTTGTCCACCCGTTCCGCGGAACGGTATAGGCGGGCCGGATTGTCGGGCTCATTCCACAGGTCCCAACCCAATACGCGGTCATCGCTGCGGAATTGGCTCAGTACTCCGGTGACGTAGTCGTGCAGAACAGGTCGGTAGCGGCGGTCGTCGAGGTGCTCAGCGCCTGGGCTTTGCACCCAACCCGAGTTGTGCACCCCGGGCCTGGGCTCGGGTTGCGGACCCGGATGGGGAAGCGGATCCCAGCAGGAGTCGAAGAAGACGAAAAGCGGCTTGATGTGATGGCGGGCGGCGATGGCGACGAACTGTGCGAGACGGCGCTGAAAGCCCCGATTATCTTGGGCCCAAAGCTGATCGTGAAGAAACACGCGGACGCTGTTGAGCCCGCACAACCGCGCCCAGCGCAGCTCGGTATCGATTTGTTGCGGGGCAAAAGTCTCGGCCTGGAACATCTCGAGCTGATTGACTGCGTTCGAGGTGATGTAATTCGCGCCGATGAGCCGCTCTTGCGCCTGGTACCAGGTGTTGGCACGGTCGGGCGACCACTGCCCTGCTCCAGCTGCGGATGCCCGGGGCACGTGAGCCAGGGCGAGACCCGCCAGTGATACCAGCGGCAGTTTGAGCACGGTTCGGCGCGGGATGACGTGACCTCGACTTCTTGCAGAATTCACATTATCGGGCCCTTCATCGGATGACGGTGCAGAGTGCCGTGTCGAACAGCTCTATCCCAGATCTGTCCCTGATCTGGGATAGTCATCTGGGATAGTCGGGAGTGCTTCGTGGTGCACCCAATCGCCCACCAACCGAGGGGTTGTCCGCCCGTCGGTCGATGCCAATTCATCAGCCGTTGCGTTGGCGCCGTTAGCATTTCCAGGTTAGCGGGTCGGCGCCACCCGCGGTGGCGAATGCCACGAGCTCGCGGCTGCTAGGCAGACAACGTCGGCTGCGGTCGTGAACGGCAAAGCGGACAACGTCGTGGGCGGTTGGTCGTCGCGTTCATCTGATGGACTGACGTGGTAGCTGACCGGCGCCCGACGCCGAGTGGAGCTTTCCCGAATCCCTCTGCCGTCAAACATGATTGAATGCGTAGAAGTCGGACGCGCGTCGAATAGCAGCTTGCGAAGCTGGCGCGATGTATGCGGGCAGCGCCAGCAAGAGCCTGGCTCCGGGGCTTCGCCTCAGCTGGCTGGTCCTGCCCACAGCCTGCTCGACGCGGTTGTCGCGGCCAAGCGCCGAAGCGACCGCGGCACAGACATTCTCGTCCAACTGGCGTTGGCGGAGTTGATCGACTCGGGAGCCCGATCGCTGTCTGCTCTCGGCGCCGATCAAGTCGCGGACGGTGTGCTCGCCGGTGCCGACGACCTGCGGTGGCATCCGCAGCGCGGCGGCAACCACCCGGCCGTCGATGACCACTAAGCGTAGGTCGTCGCCCCGTGCTCGTCGCTCAATCATCACCTCGGTGTATTCCTCACGCGTCCGCGCCAAAGCCGCGGTCAGCTCGTCGGGACCGTTGTCGGCAGTCACGCCCACGGTGATGCCTTTGCCTTGCTCGCCGGGTTGGTTCGACGACGACCTCGCCGACCTCGGTCACAAACGCGCAGTCGTCGTTGTCGAAGGTGGCCAGGCGCACCCGAGCAACGTGGATGCATGGGTGTAGACGGGCGCGAAGGCACGTTTTGACGTACCTGATCTCCTACGGCCAGTGCCTTAGCCCAATAGAGATCGTGTGGTTTACTCACGAGACGACTACTTGGATTCAAGCCGAAGAGCCACCCGTTGCGGTCGGACGGCGTGTCGGCTGAGGCCGATTCGCCCCCGGCGGCCCGGTCGTCGTAGCCAAGCTCGACAAGGATCAACGTCAGAGGTGACCTTTGCCAAACCACAGTGGTGAAAACGACAGCCTAGAGCCGCATTTCGACGATGTGCAGGCGCACTACGACCTGTCCGACGACTTCTTCAGACTGTTCCTGGACCCGACACAGACCTACAGTTGCGCCTACTTCGAACGCGAGGACATGACCCTCGAGCAGGCGCAGGTGGCCAAGATCGACCTCGCGCTGGGCAAGCTGGGGCTGCAACCGGGCATGACGCTACTCGACATCGGGTGCGGCTGGGGCGCCACAATCGTCCGAGCCCTCGAGCGTTACGACGTCAACGTCGTAGGCCTGACGCTGAGCCGCAATCAGCACGCCCACGTGCAGCAACTGCTCGACGAGCATCCCAGCGCCCGAAGCAAGCGCGTGCTGCTGCAGGGCTGGGAGCAGTTCGGCGAAAAGGTGGACCGCATAGTCTCGATCGGCGCCTTCGAGCACTTCGGCCGTAATCGCTACGCCGACTTCTTCGCCATGGCCTACCAGGCGCTCCCGCACGACGGCATGATGCTGCTACACACCATCATCAAGCCCAGCGATGACGAGTTCGCCCAGCGTGGACTGCCCATCACCATGACCAAGCTGCGGTTCATGAAGTTCATCATGGACGAGATCTTTCCGGGTGGCGACCTGCCCAGCGCCCAGGTCGTCGAGGAGCACGCGCAACAGGCCGGCTTTGCCGTCAAACTAGTTCAGCCGTTGCGACTGCACTACGCCCGCACCCTCGACACCTGGGCAGCCGCGCTACAGGCGCACCGGGATGAGGCCATCGCGATTCAGTCCCAAGAGGTCTACGACCGCTACATGAAGTACTTGACCGGTTGCGCCGAGTTGTTTCGCGAGGGCTACACCGACGTTGCGCAGTTCACCCTGTCAAAAGGCTGAGCACGCCGCGGAGTCACCGCGGCTGCCTCGCGGTAGGACTGTCTTGATGTAGTCCCCCGCCGCCGGCTGATAGGCAACGGCGTCCACGGCGCATGCCCCGCGCGCTACCCGGGCTCGTCCTCGTCCTCGTCCTCGTCCTCGTCCTCGTCGTTGCTGTCGCGCAGGAGTTTCTCGGGGTGAAAGTAGGTGTTGGTTCTTGGTCGGCCCTGTGAACCAGAAGAGTCGAGATGGGCCGGTGGGACCCATTCGGTGTCGCCGCGGGTGTTCTTGCGGGTGGTCCAGCCGCCGTCGAGGAGTTTGTGGTGCGCGCCGCAGGCCAGGGTGAGTTGGTCGATGTCGGTGCGCTGTGTGGTGGCCCACTCCCGCACGTGGTGGACCTCGCAGCGATACCCCGGTACGTCGCATCCGGGAGCGCTGCACCCGCGCTCCTTGGCGTACAACATGATTCGCTGCCCGGGCGTGGCCAGGCGTTTGGTGTGATACAGCGCCAACGCCTTGCAACCGTCGAATAATGCGAGGTAGTGGTGGGCATGGCGCGCAAGGCGGATGACATCGCTCATCGGCAACAAGGTGCCGCCGCCGGTGAGTGCCTTGCCGGCCGCGGCTTCGAGATCTTTGAGCGTGGTGGTCACAATGATCGATGCCGGTAATCCGTTGTGCTGGCCCAGGTCTCCACTGGCCAGCAGCCCACGCAGGCCGGCCAGCACACCGTCATGGTTGCGCTGGCTTTCCGAGCGGGTATCACGCTGGGTGGCTTCCTCCGACGGCGTACCGTCCACGCACGGGCTCTCTTCGGCCGGGTTGCACATGCCCGGGGCGGCCAATTTTGCCCACACGGCCTCGAGGGTCGCCCGCGCTTCGGGTGTCAGATAGCCGCTGATACGCGACATACCGTCGACGTCCTGGTTGCCCAGCGTGATACCGCGCCGCCGGGCGCGGTGCTCATCGGTGTAGTCGCCATCAGGGTGCAGGCAATCCATCAGCCGCTCGGCCAGTTTGGCTAATTGGTCGGGCCGGTACTGGGTGGCCAGCCGGGCCAGGTGAGCTTCGGCTTTCACTTGGGTCTCGATATCGACAAACGCCGGCAGCCGGCGAAAGAAATCACGGATCACCCGCACCTGGACGCCGCCGATGTGGCCGTCGCGTTGGGCGGCTGCGGTAGCGGTCAACTGTGGGGGCAACGGCTCACCGGTCAATGCCCGACGTGGGCCCAGGTCGGCGGCCTCATCTATTCGCCGGCCGGCTTCGGCGCGGGTGATGCGCAGCCGGTTGGCCAGCGCTGCGGGTAGTCGCCCGCCCAACTCCTCCTCGCTGGCCTGCTCGCTGAGTTGATTGATCAGTGCGTGTTCGATGCTGGGCAGCCGGCGCCGTGCTGTTTCGCAATGTTCGAGCAAGGCCAGCCGTTCGGGGGTGGTCAGCGCCTCGAAGGACAGCTCCTGCAGCCGCGACATGGTCGCCGCAAGCGCGTCGAAGGCCGCAACGACTTCCTCTCGACTACTCGAACTCCCCATGTTCGAAACACTATGCTGACCCACCGACAAGAAAGACGCAGAAAATCACTATCCGGCAAGTGATTTCATATTTCGCTCACAGCGAACATCGGCGTCTTTTCCGTTGCCTGCGCTGCGAAGCCAACCGTGGACGTCGATGCTCTACTGGAGCTCGCGCTGGCGCCGACGCGTAATCCGTTGCCGTCAAATAGCTTGCGGCGAGCCCATCCGCCGGTTGGTCCCGACGGGAGGCGGTCGCGTGGCGGGTTATCGGCCTGCCACCACCCGCAATTCGGCCAGTGACTCGTCGGTGGCGCCCCGGAAGGCATCGCGGGGCAGCATGACGGTCTCGGTGCGCAGGTCCGGCCATGCCGGCACATCGTCGACGGTGCGGGGCTTGGCCCCGGCGTGTTCCTCGGCCAACGCCGCCATGGCGTCGGCGTAGCTGATCAACAACATCACCCGCCGGTGGCCGGACAGCTCCGTATGGATGCCGCAGCGTTCCCGCAACCAATCAGCGGCCCGGAAACCGGTAAGGCCCCGCCCGACGACGTCGTTGGTGACATGGGTCGAATCGGACGCGAAAGCACGTGGGCTCCTCAGGATTTCGTCACCCATGAGGCTCAGCCCCGGCATCCGCGCGAGTTCCGATCTGACGCACAGCGCCAACGCCCGGCAGCCGCTCGCCATGTTCTTGAAACTCGCGCCGGGCCGCGTCGATGGAGGACAACAACAGCGACGACGCGCTGGTCGATTGCTCGAGCTCGAACACCGACCCGCAAGCGCGCCCTGCGGCTATTCGGCTGAACTACTGCGCTACGGAGTCCGGGGCCGCTGTAGACACGGGACGTACCTCCGGCCCGCGGACAATCCACCGGGGCTGTGGCGGCGTTGCCGCCCGGTAGCCCACGCTGCGGACTGTTTCCACCAGCGCTGCGTACTCGGCTCCGAGCTTGGCGCGCAGTCGTCGCACGTGGACGTCTACGGTTCGGACCTGACCGGCACAGTCATATCCCCACACTTCATGCATCAGCCGGGTCCGGGTGAACGCCCGCCCAGCGTGCTGCACAAGAAAAGCGAGCAATTTGAATTCGGTGGTGGTCAGGCCCAGGTCTTTGCCGCCCAGCGACGCCGTATAGCTGTCGGGGTGCAGCACGAGGTCGCCGAATTCGAGCGTGCCCTCCAGCGCGTCGCGCCGGCGGGTGATCGCCAGCCGCAACCGTGCCCGCAACTCGGCCGCGTCGGCCGCCTCCAGCAGCACATCGTCGAAGTGCCAGTCGACGTCAACCTCGATGAAATCGGCTAGCGCGACAACGGCCACCACCGCAACTGTGGGTGCGCCGACCGTCAGCCGCCGGCATGCCCGGCGAGCCGCAGCCAGGTCGGTGCGCGCATCGATTATCGCGACGTCAGCGCCGTTGAGCTGCCATGCGTGGTAGTCGTCCAGCGGGGCACGCCGCACCGAGCGCGCGAACGATTCCAACCTCGGCAATACCGATGGGAAGTCGGCTTCGTTGCTGATCAGCAGAACTTCCAACAGACGTCTCCCAACCCCTTCGCGAGGGTCCCGCCACCCCCTATCCGTAGGCACCTCCCGGGGAGATGTCTTTCAGCGAAGCCTTGAGTACCCGCTAGGAAGAAAATTATTCCAACGCTGTCAGTACCACCGACTCGGTTGAGATTCGGCGCTATCGATTAACCCGGCCCGTTATCCCCGGGCCGGGTCCACCCTTCCCTCAAGCTATGGTCCCTCACGCTAGGAGCGCGGGGCTGCGTTTCGAGCTGCGCGCCGAATTCCCCGCCGCGCCGGCTGCTCAAACATCGGCAATCGGGGTGCCGGTCGGGCCCGACGACGGCCACTGCCGCGGCTGTGCTGCAACCGTGTTATCACCGACACCGTTTGGCCGTGCTCGCACCGGGCAATTAGGCACCAATGACGTCGCGATGGCTCGCCGGCCACAATCGCCTGCGGGAGCAATCCGATCGCCTGAACGGCCAGTTGAGGTCTCGGCGCCGGCGTCACCGGACTGGTCACGCTGTGCTGTTGGCCCGGGCCGGCAAGGAGGTGCTGGTCCTGGAAGTCCGCACCGCGGGCGCGGTGACCACCGGCAACACCACCGGAAAGCTCGGCCTGCTGCAGGGAGGGTGCCGGGTGCGCACGTTGTCGCACCTGCAGGCGAGGTGAACCACCCCGGCTACACCCCGGCTACCCCACGGCACCGCGATGAGGCAGGATGTCAGATGCCGTCCCGCGTGGTCGCCGGGATGGCACTGTCATGCGAGGAGTCTTATGGCGGAGTCCCCGGAAACTGACGTCGCCGGCTCGACGGCTCCCCGGCCGGAGGCGACAACCACCAATGGCGTACCGGCTTCGGCAGTTCCGCACCCACCGTCGAGGTATAAGCGGGTGTTGCTCAAGCTCGGCGGCGAAATGTTCGGCGGCGGCCAGGTGGGACTGGATCCCGACGTGGTGGCCCAAGTCGCTCGGCAGATCGCCGAGGTGGTGCGCGGTGGGGTGCAGGTCGCCGTCGTGATCGGTGGCGGCAACTTCTTCCGCGGCGCGCAATTGCAGCAGCGCGGTATGGAACGCACCCGTTCGGACTACATGGGCATGCTCGGTACCGTCATGAATAGCCTTGCGCTGCAAGACTTTTTGGAGAAAGAAGGCATCGTCACCCGGGTCCAGACGGCGATCACCATGGGCCAGGTGGCCGAGCCCTATCTGCCGTTGCGGGCGGTGCGTCACCTGGAGAAGGGGCGGGTGGTGATCTTCGGCGCCGGCATGGGGCTGCCCTACTTCTCCACCGACACCACGGCAGCGCAGCGGGCGCTGGAGATCGGCGCGGACGTCGTCTTGATGGCCAAGGCTGTCGACGGTGTGTTCGCCGAGGATCCACGCGATAATCCTGCGGCCGAACTACTGACCGTGATCAGTCACCGGGAGGTGATCGACCGGGGGTTGCGAGTTGCCGATACCACCGCATTCAGCTTGTGTATGGACAATGGCATGCCGATTCTGGTGTTCAACTTGCTGGTCGATGGGAATATTGCCCGTGCGGTCGCTGGTGAGAAGATCGGAACGCTGGTCACCACCTGAACGCTGGTCACCACCTAAGGGGAAGACGCGATGATCGATGATGCTCTCTTCGATGCCGAAGAGAAAATGGAGAAGGCCGTATCGGTGGCCCGTGACGACCTGTCAACCATCCGGACCGGGCGCGCCAACCCGGGTATGTTCTCCCGGATCGTCATCGACTATTACGGCACCAACACCCCGATCACCCAGCTGGCTAGCATCAACGTTCCCGAGGCACGGCTGGTCGTCATCAAGCCGTATGAAGCCAACCAGCTGCGCGCTATCGAGACCGCGATTCGCAACTCCGACCTCGGAGTCAACCCCACCAACGACGGCACCCTGATCCGCGTGGCGATACCGCAACTCACCGAGGAGCGCCGGCGCGAGCTGGTCAAGCAGGCCAAGCACAAAGGAGAGGAAGCCCGGGTTTCGGTACGCAACATCCGTCGCAAAGCGATGGAAGAACTGCACCGCATCCGCAAGGACGGCGAGGCCGGCGAGGACGAGGTCGGTCGCGCGGAAAAGGACCTCGACAAGACCACCCACCAGTACGTCGCCCAGATCGACGAGCTGGTGAAACACAAAGAAGGCGAGCTGCTGGAGGTCTAGGACCGCTCAGCAGCCAAGCCCCTACAGATCCGTGGCAACCACCGATGCCAGCACCGGCACCCCGGCCGACGGCCCGCCGCAGGGGCCGAAGAAGACCTCCCGGGCCGGACGCGACCTGCCCGCGGCCATCGCGGTGGGCTCGGGTATCGGCGCGGTCCTCGTGGCGACGCTGCTGCTGGCTCCGCGCGGCTGGGTCGCAATCTGCGCGCTGGCCATGGCCGTCGCCAGCCATGAGGTGGTGCGCCGACTACGTGAAGCCGGGTATCTGATCCCGGTGATCCCGTTGCTGGTCGGCGGGCAGGTGACAATCTGGCTGAGCTGGCCCTACGGCGCTCGAGGCGTGCTGGCGGGCTTCGGCGCCATGGTCGTGGTCTGCATGATTTGGCGGCTGTTCATGCAGGACAAGCGCCCTGGTGTGGCAGCGTCGCCAGGAAATTACTTGCGCGACACCTCGGCCACCGTTTTTCTGGCCGCGTGGGTGGTGCTGTTTGGTTCCTTTGCCGCGCTGCTGGTCTACCACGGCGCCGGGTGGGTGTTGTGCATGATGATCGCGGTCATCGCCTCCGATGTCGGTGGTTATGCGGTGGGCGTGCTGTTCGGCAAGCATCCGATGGTTCCGGCGATCAGCCCGAAGAAGTCCTGGGAGGGATTCGCCGGTTCGATGGTCTGCGGTGTCACCGCGACAACCATCACCGCGACCTATCTGGCCGGCAAGACACCGTGGGTGGGGGCGCTGCTGGGCGTACTTTTCGTGCTCACCACCACCCTGGGCGACCTGGTCGAGTCGCAGGTGAAGCGCGACCTCGGGATAAAGGACATGGGGCGTCTGCTGCCCGGCCACGGCGGCCTGATGGACCGGCTCGACGGGGTCCTCCCGTCCGCGGTGGCGGCCTGGATAGTGCTGACGCTGCTGCCCTAACCTGCCCTAGCCCGCCCGGCAGGTCAATACTGGACACATCATGGTCGGTGAGCTGGTCTTCGAGGCGCCGCGGCGCGCCATGCCACCGCGGCACTTCGCCGACCTCGACGCGGCCGGCCGCGCGTCCGCTGTCGCCGAACTGGGCCTGCCGGCATTTAGGGCCAAGCAGCTCGCGCACCAATACTTCGGCCGCCTGATCGCCGACCCGCACCAGATGACCGACCTGCCTGCGGCCGTTCGCGACGTGATCGCCGCGGCGATGTTCCCGACTCTGCTGACCGCGGTGCGCGACGTCACCTGTGACGGCGGCCAGACTCGAAAGACGTTGTGGCGGGCCGTCGATGGTGCCACCGTCGAGTCGGTGCTGATGCGATACCCGCAACGCAATACGGTGTGCATCTCGTCGCAGGCCGGTTGCGGCATGGCCTGCCCGTTCTGTGCCACCGGCCAGGGAGGTCTGACCCGCAATCTGTCGACGGCAGAGATCGTCGAACAGGTGCGGGCCGCCGCCGCGGTGCTGCGGGACGACTTCGGTGACCGGCTGTCCAATGTCGTCTTCATGGGCATGGGGGAGCCGCTGGCAAACTATCCGCGGGTGTTGGCCGCCGTGCGGCGCATCACCGAGCCGCCGCCGTGCGGTTTCGGCATCTCGGCCCGCTCGGTGACGGTGTCGACGGTGGGTCTGGCGCCGGCGATCCGCAAGCTCGCCGACGAACGGCTCGGTGTGACGCTGGCGCTGTCGTTGCATGCGCCCGACGACGGGCTGCGCGACACGCTGGTCCCGGTGAACAACCGCTGGAAAGTCGACGAGGCCCTTGCTGCCGCCCGTTACTACGCCGAGGTGACCGGTCGTCGGGTCTCCGTGGAATACGCATTGATTCGGGACGTCAACGACCAACCGTGGCGGGCCGACCTGCTCGGCCGGCGGCTGCATCGCGCGCTGGGGCCGCTGGTCCATGTCAACCTCATCCCGCTGAACCCGACACCGGGCAGCGACTGGGATGCCAGCCCCAAGCCGGTGGAGCGAGATTTCGTCAGACATGTTCGCGCGCAAGGGGTTTCGTGTACTGTCCGCGACACTCGCGGCCGCGAGATCAGCGCCGCCTGCGGACAGCTGGCCGCCGGAGGCGGGTAGCTGGAGCGCGGGCGCATCGGACCGGGCCTGCGGACAGCTGGCCGCCGCAGGCGGGTAGCTGGAGCGCGGGCGCATCGGACCGGGCCTGCGGACAGCTGGCCGCCGCAGGCGGGTGAGCGTGATGAACCGCGGCACGGGGTATTACGTGATCAGGGCACCAACGTCAGAATACGAGGTCTGTCATGACTCTTCGCCTACCGTCCCCGACCAGAGCATTCGCCGCGGGCTTTGCGGCCCTCGCGATTGCGGTTGTCGTGTTGCTCGGCGTTACCGGTGCGCCGCGTGCGATGGCCGCTGACGATCGTCTGAATTTTACTGCCACCACCCTCAGCGGCGCTCCGTTCAACGGGGCCGCCTTGCAGGGCAAGCCGGCGGTGCTGTGGTTCTGGACGCCGTGGTGCCCGTTCTGCAACGCCGAGGCGCCTGGCGTCAGTCACGTAGCGGCCGCCAATCCAAGTGTCACTTTCGTCGGCGTCGCGGCGCATTCAGACATCAGTGCGATGCAGGGTTTCGTCGCTAAGTACGACCTGAACTTCACCAACCTCAATGACGCCGACGGCTCGATCTGGGCTCGCTACAACGTTCCCTGGCAGCCGGCGTGGGTGTTCTACCGCGCGGATGGCTCCTCGACCTTCGTCAACAACCCCACGTCGGCCATGTCCGAACAAGACCTTGCCGGCCGGGTGGCCGCGCTGGCTTCCTGAGGTCGTGGACCAGGGTCTCGTCGGTCTGGCCTTCGCCGCCGGGCTGGTGGCCGCACTGAACCCGTGTGGGTTTGCCATGTTGCCCGCTTACCTGCTCTTGGTGGTGCGCGGGCTGCATCCCGCAGAACGTGGGGGACCGGCAGCGCTCGGCCGAGCGCTGGCGGCCACCGTGGGAATGGCGCTCGGCTTCACAACGGTGTTCGGGTTGTTCGGTGCCCTGACCATCTCGGTGGCCACGACGGTGCAGCGCTACCTGCCCTATGCGACGGTTCTGATCGGGATTGTCCTTGTCGCGCTGGGGGTTTGGCTGCTAGCGGGTCGAGAGTTGACGGCGTTGCCGCCCCGGCGGTTCGGCCCGCGATGGGCACCGACGGCCCGGCTGGGATCCACATACGGCTACGGCGTCAGCTATGCGACGGCCTCGCTGTCGTGCACGATCGGCCCTTTCCTGGCGGTTACCGCAGCTGGGTTCCGGGGTGGTTCGATCGCGGGCAGCGTCGCAATCTACCTGGCTTACGTTGCCGGTCTCACCCTGGTCGTCGGCGTGCTTGCGGTGGGTGTCGCGGCCGTGAGTTCGGCTCTGGCCGACCGCATCCGGCGGGTCCTGCCATTGGTCAACCGGATCAGCGGCGCGCTGCTGGTACTGACCGGACTGTACGTGGGTTACTACGGCCTCTACGAGCTGCGCCTGTTCGCAGGCGCCAGGGTGAACCCCCGGGACCCGGTGATTACCGCCGCCGGCCGGCTCCAAGGGGTCCTCGCCGGCTGGGTGCACGAACACGGGGCCTGGCCGTGGGTTGCGGCGTTGGCCATGTTGACGCTCGGCGGGCTTGCCGGTGCTTGGTATCGCCGGGCGCGGCGTTCTACCTGAGCCAGCCGCGCCGGCGGCCCCACAAGTCGCGCACCAGCACAACGAGCACCAGTGCGGCAAAGCCGATCAGGAACCAGTCCTCGATGTGGCCGACATGATTGCCCCGCAGCATCGCCAGCAGGAATACGAATATGGACAGCCCGACGATGTGCCAGGCGCGGTGGTTGATCCTGCTCCAGCCCCACTTGGCCGACGGCACGTCGGCGGGATCGACGCCGGTGTACTGCTCCACCTCGGTACTTGCCACGGCGACTCCTCCGGTTCGGATTGGGCTTCTTGGGCTTCGGATCGGCGGTTTCCGACATTTTGACACACGCCAGGATCAGCCTGGAGTCACCTGCCGAGCGACCAACCGTGGCCGCATGCACGTCGTCGTTCACATATCCAGGGGATGACGCCAGCGCAGCCGACAAAAGCGGGCGAAGCCGCGGTCGGCGCTCACCCAGGTCGCGTTGTTCTCCAGGGCGTAGGCGGCCAGATACGCGTCCGCGATGTCGTTGCCACTCGCATCGATATCGGCGGCGAGCTGCCGGAACAGCATCCAGTGCCGTTCGCCGGGGCCAAGCCGCACCGCGGCGGGTGCCGCGAGCAAGGCGTCGACCGCCTGCCACGCATCATGCCGGCTGGTCGGTTCGGTGAAGACGCGACGGTTGGTCACCACCCGTACGAAGCGGGCGAGCGCGCCGTCCGCCAGACCGAGTGGCTCGTCGTCGTTGGCCAGCCGCTCGAGCAAACTGCGATAGCTCGAGTGTTCAGGGAGGTCCGCCCGATGTGCATAGACGAGGACGTTGACGTCAACGCAAAGCATCGACCGACACGCCGTCGTCCATCGCTTCCGCGACGGCGGCGTTGGATGACAGATCTACACCGGGCCGTAGCCCGCCCCTGCCGGTCGGCTGGACCCGATAGCGGCCGGCCGCCGGCTGCTCAGGCGGATTGAGACCACGCCGCACCGCGTCCTCGAGAACGGCGGCGACAGTGCGCCCGGAACGAGCGGCCCTTGCCTTCACCTCGCGGTAGAGCTCGTCGTCGATCCGGATCGTGGTGCGCATGGCGGCATCTTAGCATCAACCTCAGACATCAACATGACATCAGAGGATGCTCGTCACCCCGACTCGACGATCACCGTGGGCGTGGCGACGACGGGAGAGTTTGGCGGCACAATGATGAGGTGACAAATGATGAGGTGACAAACCCGAGGATGAGGTGACAAACCTGACCGACGGGCACGACGGCAGCCGCTTGCGTGTCCTGGTGCTGGGCAGCACCGGTTCGATCGGCACGCAGGCGCTGGAGGTCATCGCCGCCAATCCGGACCGCTTCGAGGTGGTGGGGTTGGCCGCAGGCGGCAAAAGTCTCGACACGCTGTTGCGGCAACGCGCCGAGACCGGGGTGACCAATATCGCCATCGCCGACGATCAAGCGGCGCAGGCCGTTGGTGACATCCCCTTCCACGGACCCGATGCCGTCACCAGGCTGATCGAGGAAACCGAAGCCGACGTCGTGCTCAACGCATTGGTGGGTGCATTGGGCCTGCGGCCGACACTGGCGGCACTGGAATCCGGTGCCCGGCTGGCCCTGGCCAACAAGGAATCGCTGGTGGCCGGCGGCCCCCTGGTGCTGCGCGCCGCGCGGCCCGGCCAGATCGTGCCGGTGGACTCCGAGCATTCCGCGCTGGCCCAATGCCTGCGCGGCGGCACTCCGGACGAAGTGGCCAAACTGGTGCTCACCGCCTCGGGCGGGCCGTTCCGGGGCTGGTCTGCGGCCGACCTCGAGAGCGTCACCCCAGAGCAGGCCGGCGCCCATCCCACCTGGTCAATGGGCCCGATGAACACTCTCAATTCGGCCTCGCTGGTCAACAAGGGCCTGGAGCTGATCGAAACGCACCTGTTGTTCGGCATTCTTTATGACCGCATCGACGTCGTCGTACATCCGCAGTCGATCATTCATTCAATGGTCACCTTCGTCGACGGCTCGACGATCGCCCAGGCCAGCCCGCCGGATATGAAACTGCCCATTTCGTTGGCGTTGGGCTGGCCGCGCCGGGTGCCCGGCGCGGCCACCTGCTGCGACTTTTATCACCCGCAGACATGGGAGTTCGAGCCGCTGGACAGCCAAGTTTTCCCCGCGGTGGAACTGGCCCGGCACGCCGGCGAAACCGGCGGCTGCATGACCGCCGTCTACAACGCCGCCAACGAAGAAGCGGCCGAAGCGTTCCTTGCCGGGCGTATCGGCTTCCCGGCGATCGTCGGGACCATCGCCGACGTGCTGCACGATGCCGACCAATGGGCGCTTCCACCCGCTACCGTGGATGACGTACTCGACGCGCAGCGCTGGGCGCGGGAACGGGCGCAGCGCGCGGTTGTCAGAGCAAGGCCGGCCGGTGCCCATAAAAGGTCTCCGGAAAAGGTCTCCGGAAAGGCGTGAGAAAGGTCCATACAGCCTGATGATGTTCGTTATCGGCATTGTGCTGTTCGCACTCGCCATCCTGATCTCGGTGGCGTTGCATGAGTGCGGCCATATGTGGGCAGCGCGCGCTACCGGGATGAAGGTGCGCCGTTATTTCGTCGGCTTCGGTCCCACCCTCTGGTCGACGCGCCGCGGTGAAACCGAATATGGCGTCAAGGCGATTCCGGCGGGCGGTTTCTGCGACATCGCCGGCATGACCCCGGTCGAGGAGCTCGCTCCCGACGAACGTGACCGCGCCATGTACAAGCAGGCGACCTGGAAGCGGGTCGCGGTGCTGTTCGCCGGCCCGGGGATGAACTTCGTCATCTGCCTGGTGCTGATCTATGCCATCGCGCTGATCTGGGGCCTGCCCAACCTGCATCCGCCAACCCGGGCCGTGATCGGCGAAACCGGCTGCGTTGCAGCCGAAACCAGTCAGGGCAAGCTCGAACAGTGCGTCGGGCCCGGCCCCGCCGCCCTGGCAGGACTGCGCGCCGGCGACGTCGTCGTCAAGGTTGGCGACACCCCGGTGTCCACGTTCGACGAGATGGCCGCTGCGGTACGCGCAATGCACGGCAGCGTGCCGGTCGTCGTCGAGCGGGACGGCGCCACCATCACCGCCAACGTCACCATCGAATCCACCCGTCGCTGGTTGCCCAGCGGACAGAGTGGTCAAGTTCAGCCCGCCACGGTCGGCGCCATCGGGGTCGGAGCCGTCCGTCCCGGGCCCACCCACTACGGCGTATTGTCCGCGATTCCGGCTACTTTCGCGTTCGCCGGCGACCTGACCATCGAGGTGGGCAAGGCGCTGGCTACCATCCCGACCAAGGTCGGCGCGCTGGTGCACGCCATCGGTGGCGGGCAGCGTGACCCGCAGACCCCGATGAGCGTGGTCGGCGCCAGCATCATCGGCGGCGACACCGTGGACCACGGGCTGTGGGTGGCTTTTTGGTTCTTCCTGGCTCAGTTGAACCTCATCCTGGGGGCGATCAACCTGCTGCCGTTGCTGCCGTTCGACGGTGGTCATATCGCCGTCGCGGTATTCGAGAAGATCCGCAACATGATTCGGGCCGCCCGCGGCAAGGTGGCCGCGGCGCCGGTGAACTATCTCAAACTCATGCCGGCCACTTACGTCGTCCTGTTCTTCGTTGTGGGATACATGCTCTTGACCGTCACCGCTGACTTGGTCAACCCGATCCGGCTTTTCCAATAGCGACCTAGAGAGAAGGACCGACAGTGACCGTTGGCCTGGGCCTGCCGCAACCGCCGGCGCCCACGCTCGCCCCTCGGCGCCCCACCCGTCAGCTGATGGTCGGTGACGTCGGCGTCGGCAGCGACCACCCGATTTCGGTGCAGTCGATGTGCACCACCAAAACCCACGACGTCAACTCGACGTTGCAGCAGATCGCCGAGTTGACCGCGGCCGGCTGCGACATTGTCCGGGTGGCCTGCCCGCGTCAGGAGGACGCGGACGCGCTGGCCGAGATCGCCCGGCACAGCCAGATCCCGGTGATCGCCGACATCCACTTCCAGCCGAAGTACATCTTCGCCGCCATTGAAGCAGGATGCGCCGCAGTGCGGGTAAACCCGGGAAACATCAAGGAATTCGACGGCCGGGTCGGCGAGGTCGCCAAGGCCGCCGGTGACGCCGGGATCCCGATCCGGATCGGCGTGAACGCCGGCTCGCTGGACAAGCGGTTCTTGCAGAAGCACGGCAAGGCCACGCCGGAGGCGCTGGTGGAGTCGGCGCTCTGGGAGGCCTCGCTGTTCGAGGAGCACGGTTTCGGCGACATCAAGATCAGCGTCAAGCACAACGATCCGGTGGTGATGGTCCGCGCTTACGAGCTGCTGGCCGCCCAGTGCGACTACCCGCTGCACCTCGGCGTCACCGAGGCCGGTCCCGCATTCCAGGGCACCATCAAATCCGCCGTCGCCTTCGGCGCGCTGTTGTCCAAGGGCATCGGCGACACCATCCGGGTGTCCTTGTCGGCCCCGCCGGTCGAGGAAGTCAAGGTCGGCAATCAGATCCTCGGATCGCTGAACCTGCGACCGCGGACGCTGGAGATCGTGTCCTGCCCGTCGTGCGGTCGCGCCCAGGTCGACGTCTATACGTTGGCCAACGAGGTGACCGCGGGTCTCGACGGGCTGGACGTGCCGTTGCGGGTGGCCGTGATGGGCTGTGTCGTCAATGGTCCCGGGGAAGCGCGCGAGGCGGACTTGGGCGTTGCATCCGGAAACGGCAAGGGACAGATCTTCGTTCGGGGCGAAGTGATCAAAACCGTGCCCGAAGCGCAGATCGTCGAGACGTTGATCGAAGAGGCGATGCGGCTGGCCGCCGACATGGCAGCCGACGCCGAACAGGATCCGGGCGCGACATCGAGCGGTTCGCCGATTGTGACCGTAAGCTGATAGGCGCCAGCCCTCGGTCCTGGTTTCGGTTCGCACCATAGAGAGTCCTTCAGATGTCGGCTCCGCCCATCTTGCGCCTGGTCGGCGAACGACGGGTGGCTGTGGTGCGTGATGCCGCCGTGGTATGGCGGGTGCTCGACGAGAATCCGGTCGAATCGTGCATGGTTGCCGCGCGCGTCGCCGACTATGGCATCGAGCCGAATTCGATTGGCGGCGAATTGTGGACCCGACGCGGCGGCGTGGCGGAGTCGTTGTGCTTCGCCGGCGCCAACCTCATTCCGCTGCGCGGCGGGTTGATCGATCTGAACGCCTTCGCCGATGAGGCCAAGAGCACAGCGCGGCGGTGTTCGTCGCTGGTCGGCCGGGCCGACCTGGTGTTGCCCATGTGGCAGCGCCTCGAGTCAACCTGGGGCCCCGCGCGTGACGTGCGCGACCATCAACCGCTGATGGCCATCAACAGCCACCCCAGCTGTCCGATCGACACCGAGGTGCGGCAGGTGCGGCCGGAGGAATTGGATGCCTACCTGGTGGCGGCCGTGGACATGTTCATCGGCGAGGTGGGCATCGACCCGCGGATGGGCGACGGCGGCCGCGGCTACCGCCGTCGGGTGGCCAGCCTCATCGCGGCCGGACGGGCTTGGGCCCGGTTCGAGCATGGCGAGGTGGTCTTCAAGGCCGAGGTGGGATCGCAGTCGCCATCGGTCGGGCAGATCCAGGGGGTGTGGGTTCACCCGGAACGACGCGGCCTGGGCCTGGGCACCGCGGGCACCGCGACGGTGGCCGCGGTGATCGTCGGCAGTGGGCGCATCGCGAGCCTGTACGTGAACAGCTTCAACACCGTCGCCCGCGCCGCCTACACGCGAGTCGGCTTCCGGGAAGTGGGCACCTTCGCCACGGTGCTGCTCGACTGACCCCGATCCGCGAGCGTAACGCCGCGGCGAAAATCTGGGCGGCGGCCCGATTCTCGCCCTGACGTTACGTACGCGTGTGCCGGGCTCCAATAACAGTTGGGTCTCGGTGTGTCTGCGCGGCCGCTGCTGTCAGTCTTCTTAACATCAGTCACGATGGTAACTCGTATAACGTTAGCCTCGGTTGTCGTAGGTGCTCTGGCCGCGGTCGTCGCACTGCCAGGGTGCACTCCCCGGCCCGAAGGCCCCGGCCCGGCCGCCGAGAAGTTCTTCGCCGCATTGGCTATCGGCGACACCGCTACCGCGGCCCAGCTCACCGACAACCCCAACGAAGCCCGCGAAGCACTCAACGCCGCCTGGGCCGGACTGCAAGCCACCCACCTGGACGCGCAGCTCCTCAGCTCCAAGTACGCCGAGGATATGGGCACTGCCGCGTATCGCTTCACCTGGCATCTGCCCAAGAACCGGACCTGGAGCTACGACGGCCAGCTGAAGATGGCCCGCGACGAAGGCAACTGGGAGGTCCGCTGGTCGACCACCGGGCTGCATCCGAAACTCGGTGAGCACCAGACCTTTTCGCTGCGGTCCGATCCACCCAGACGGGCCTCGGTGAACGAACTCGGCGGTACCGACGTCCTGGCGCCGGGTTACCTGTACCACTACTCGCTGGACGCGACCGCGGCCGGTGCCGACCTGATCGGGACCGCACACGCGGTGGTCGAGGTCCTGCACCCGTTCAATCCGGCTCTGGACGCGCTGAACGACCCGCAGCTGCTCGCCGAACAGGCCAGCTCGTCGACCCAGCCGTTGGATCTGGGGGTCACGCTGCGCGCCGACGACAGCAATCGGGTCTTCGGCGCGATCGGACAACTGCCCGGCGTCGTGGTCACACCGCAGGCCGACCTGCTGCCCACCGACGACCATTTCGCACCGGTCGTCATTACCGAGGTGAAAAAGGCCGTGATCGACCAGCTCGACGGACAGGCGGGCTGGCGGGTGGTCAGCGTCAACCAGAACGGGGTCGACGTCGCGGTGCTGCACGAAGTCGAGCCGTCGCCGGCGCCGTCGATCACGATCACGCTGGACCGGACCGTGCAGAACGCCGCCCAGCGCGCGGTGGACGCCCGCGGCGGCAAGGCGATGATCGTGGTGCTCAAGCCGTCGACCGGCGAGATTCTGGCCATCGCACAGAATGCGGGCGCCGACGCCGACGGCCCGATCGCCACCACCGGCCTGTACCCGCCGGGGTCGACGTTCAAGATGATCACCGCCGGCGCGGCCGTCGAGCGCGATATGGCCACCCCCAACACCATGCTGGGCTGCCCGGGCCACCTCGACATCGGACACCGCACCATTCCCAATTACGGTGGCTTCGATCTGGGCGTGGTGCCGTTGTCGCGGGCGTTCGCCAGTTCGTGCAACACCACCTTCGCCGAACTGAGCAGCAAATTGCCGCCGCGTGGTCTGACCCAGGCGGCCAGTCGCTACGGCATCGGCCTGGACTATCGGGTGGAAGGCATCACCACGGTGACTGGTTCGGTGCCGCCGACGGTCGATCTCGCCGAGCGCACCGAGGACGGGTTCGGTCAGGGCCGGGTCCTGGCCAGCCCCTTTGGCATGGCGTTGGTAGCGGCGACCGTGGCGGCGGGCAAGACCCCGGTGCCGCAGCTGATCGTCGGCCGGCCGACGGCGGTGGAGGGCGACGGCACGCCGATCAGCCCGAAGATGATCGACGCGCTGCGCCCCATGATGCGGCTGGTGGTGACCAACGGCACCGCCAAGGAGATCGCCGGCTGCGGTGAAATTTTCGGAAAGACCGGTGAAGCCGAATTCCCGGGCGGATCGCATTCCTGGTTCGCGGGGTATCGCGGCGATCTGGCATTCGCGTCGCTGATCGTCGGGGGCGGCAGTTCGGAGTACGCGGTCCGGATGACCAAGATGATGTTCGACATCCTGCCGCCCGGTTACTTGGCGTAGCCGGTCCTGGCTACGAGCCGTTCTGGCCGAAAATCAGCCCGCCGGCGCCGCCGCCGCCCGGCTTACCCGCAGGTGCGCCACTACCGCCGTTGCCGCCGCTGCCGCCGCTTCCCAGCAGCCAGGCGTCGCCGCCGTTACCGCCGTCACCGCCCGGACTGAGCCCGTCAACCGATGCGCCGCCGGCGCCGCCGGCACCGCCGTCGCCGATCAGCCCGGCCTTGCCGCCGTTGCCGCCGGGGCCGGCGCTGCCTCCGGCGGCGTGCGCAAAGCCGCCGCTACCGCCCATCCCGCCGGACCCGAACAGGATGCCGGCGTTCCCGCCGGCCCCGCCGACGCCTCCGGTGAAGTCGCCGGCGCCGCCGGCACCGCCGGCACCGCCATTGCCGAACAGGCCGATAGCGTGGCCGCCGGCCCCGCCGTTACCGCCGAGGGCGGCGCCTATCCCTGCGGGGCCTCCGTCGCCGCCGGTCCCACCGGAGCCGAAGACCACCCCACCGGTACCGCCGACGCCGCCGACCCCGCCGGCGTTGTGGCCGGCGCCACCGGCTCCGCCGCTGCCGCCGGAGCCGAACAGCCCGCCGGCACCGCCGGCGCCCCCGGCCCCGCCCGTCTGGGCCAGCGAGGCTCCGCCGGTGCCGCCGGCGCCACCGGGACCGAACAATCCGCCGGCGCCACCGGCGCCGCCGGCCCCGCTGTTGCCCGGGGAGCCGACCACTCCGAGCCCGCCGGCACCGCCGGACCCGGCGGTGCCGAACAGGCCGGCCGCTCCGCCGGCGCCGCCGGCACCGCCGTTGAGACCAAAGCCGCCGGTGCCGCCCGTCCCGCCGGTGCCGAACAGCCCGCCGGCACCGCCGTTTCCGCCGTCACCGGCGATGACGGCTGCCGAGCCGCCGCCGTTGCCGCCGTTGCCGCCGCTGCCGAACAACAGCCCGGCGGCCCCGCCGTTGCCGCCCCGCTGGCCGACGGCGCCGGAGCCGCCGGCGCCCCCGTTGCCGGCCAATAGCCCGCCGTCCTGTCCGTTTGCCCCGGAGCCCGGGGCGCCGGCTGTCCCGTTGCCGATCAGCGGGCGGCCCAACAGGGTCAGCGCGGGTGCATTGATGACGTCGAGCAGGTTCTGTTGAACATTGGCGGCCTCAGCGCCGGCATACGCCGCGCCACCGGTCGTCAAGGCGCGGACGAACTGGTCGTGAAACGTCGCCGCCAGCGCGCTGAGTGTCTGATAGGCGCGGGCGTGCCCGGAGAACAGGGCCGCAACGGCTGCCGAAACCTCGTCGGCGCCCGCGGCCAACAATTCGAGGGTGGCGGGCGCGGCCGCCGCGTTGGCCGACGTGATCGTCGACCCGATGCTCGATACGCTCGAAGCCGCCGCAAGGATCGAGTCCGGAGCGGTGATCAAGTAGGTCATGTGCACCTCGCGTTGCTTCGTGGCGATCCGCAGATTCGCCGCACCCAAGCCTCACTTGAGCCTCACCCAAGCCTCACCCAAGCCTCACCCAAGCCGAAGCCGCGACCGAAGGATCGTATCGCGATCGCGTTGGCGGGACCGGGTGTTTGCCGACGATGCAGCCGACTCGCCGAGCCGCGCCGGCCCGGTAACGGAGGTAAGTTGCGAGGGTGAGGCGACGACAGAACGATCAGGAAAGGTCATGACGGACAGCGGCGGGGACATGGTGGCTCCAATGACACTGCGGGTCTCGGACGCCGACCGCAACGGCACCATGCGGCGGTTGCACAACGCCGTCGCGCTCGGGTTGATCGATATCAACGAATTCGAGCAACGCTCATCTCGCGTGTCCTTCGCGCGTACCCACAGCGAACTGGAGGGGCTGGTCTGCGACCTGCCCGGGCCCGGCGCGATCGTCACGTCCGCAGCCGACCGGGTGGAACTGCGCGGCTGGGCAGGGTCGTTGAAGCGCCACGGCGAATGGATGGTGCCCACCCGGCTGGCGCTGGTCCGCCGCTTGGGTTCGATCGATCTCGACCTCACTAGGGCCCGTTTTGCCGGGCCGGTGGTGGTCATCGAGCTCGACATGAAGTTCGGTTCACTGGACCTGCGGCTGCCCGACGGCGCCAGCGCCTCGATCGACGACGTCGAAGTGTATGTGGGCAGCGCCAGCGACCGCCGCAAAGACGCACCGGCGGAGGGGACGCCGCATGTGGTGCTGACCGGCCGGGTGGTCTGCGGTTCGGTGGTGATTCGGGGCCCACGCCGGGCGTTGCTGCGTCGCCATCAGGCTTGATCGTGGCGCGGGTACAGCTGAGAGGTGGGCAATTCCCCGGGCAGCGGCCAATGAGGCGCAAGTGGCGAGGCGTCGCAGCGGTGGGCGGCATTTGACGGCTCGTCCCGCGGGCGCGGCTAAGCTAGCGGGATGCCTGCTCGCACCGCGCTTTCCCCCGGCGCCCTGTCCCCGACGCGGCCGGTGCCCAAGTGGATCGCGCGCCCCGAATACGTCGGCAAGCCGACGGCCAAGGAGGGGACCGAACCGTGGGTGCAGACGCTGGAGGTAATCGAGAAGATGCGCGTCGCCGGCCGGATCGCGGCCGGCGCCCTGGCCGAGGCCGGTAAGGCCGTGGCCCCAGGGGTGTCCACCGACGAACTGGACCGGATAGCGCACGAGTACATGGTCGACCACGGCGCATATCCGTCGACGCTGGGCTACAAGGGATTCCCGAAGTCGTGCTGCACGTCGCTCAACGAGGTCATCTGCCACGGAATCCCCGACTCGACGGTGATCGCCGACGGTGACATCGTCAACATCGATGTCACCGCTTACTTCGACGGCGTGCATGGCGACACCAATGCGACCTTCCTGGCCGGCGACGTCGCCGAAGAACACCGCCTGCTCGTCGAGCGGACCCGGGAGGCGACGATGCGGGCGATCAACGCCGTCAAACCCGGACGCGCGTTGTCGGTCATCGGGCGGGTTATCGAGTCCTACGCAAATCGGTTCGGCTACAACGTGGTTCGCGACTTCACCGGTCACGGCATCGGGACCACGTTCCACAACGGGTTGGTCGTGCTGCATTACGACCAGCCCGCGGTGGAAACGATCATGCAGCCGGGCATGACCTTCACCATCGAGCCGATGATCAACCTGGGCGCCCTGGACTACGAGATTTGGGACGACGGCTGGACGGTGGTCACCAAAGACCGCAAGTGGACCGCGCAGTTCGAACACACGCTGCTGGTGACCGACACCGGCGTCGAAATCCTCACGTTGCCGTGACCTTTCCGGCGCGAGCAGTCGCAAACTCGCATGATCGTCGCCGCAGCGGTGCGAGTTTGCGTCTGCTCGCCGCCACACGGTGAGCGGCGCGCTGCTGGTTGCCGGGACCAGCTCCGATGCCGGCAAGTCCGTGATGGTCGCGGGCCTGTGCCGGTTGCTCGCCCGCAGCGGCGTGCGGGTGGCGCCGTTCAAGGCGCAGAACATGTCCAACAATTCAGCCGTCGCCGTGGAAGGGGGCGAGATCGGCCGGGCTCAGGCCATCCAGGCTCGCGCGGCGGGGTTGGAGCCCAGCGTGCGGTTCAACCCCATCCTGCTCAAGCCGGGCAGCGACCGGACGTCGCAACTGGTCATCCGGGGCCGAGTCGCCGATAGCGTCACCGCGGCCGGCTACCTGCGGCATCGCGACCGGTTAGCTGGGGTCGTGCTCGACGAATTAGCAAATCTGCGAGCCGAGTTCGATGCCGTAATCTGCGAGGGAGCCGGTTCTCCAGCCGAAATCAATCTGCGGGCAACGGATTTGGCAAATATGGGGCTGGCGCGCGCGGCCAACCTGCCGGTGGTGGTGGTCGGCGACATCGACCGCGGCGGTTTGCTGGCCCATCTGTTCGGGACGGTCGCGGTGCTCGACCCCGACGACCAGGCACACATTGCGGGCTTCATTGTCAACAAGTTTCGGGGTGACCCGCAGCTGCTGCAGCCGGGGCTGCAGCAGCTGCTGGAGTCGACGGGGCGCCCAACCTACGGGGTGTTGCCCTACACCGACGAGCTCTGGCTCGACGCCGAGGACTCGCTGTCGGTGGTGGCGCACCGTGTCGTCGGCACGCCCGAGCCGCCCCGCGGCGACCAGTGGCTGCGGGTGGCGGCGGTGCGGATGCCGCGGATTTCCAACTCCACCGATGTCGAGGCGCTGGCGTGTGAGCCCGGCCTGCTGGTGCGCTGGATTACCGACCCCGCCGACCTGGCCGACACTGACCTGATCGTGCTGCCCGGCAGCAAGGCCACGGTCGCAGATTTGTCGTGGCTGCGCGACCGTGGCCTGGCCAGCTGCATCGTCGACCACGCGCGGGCCGGCAGGCCGGTGCTGGGGATCTGCGGCGGCTTCCAAATGTTGTGCCGCAGCATCGAAGACACCGTTGAGTCCGGAGCCGGGGCGGTGGCGGGGCTGGGGTTGTTGGACGCCGACATCGTGTTCGCAGCGGCCAAGACGCTGCGGCGCTGGCGGCAGCCGTTGACCGGTTACGAAATCCATCATGGGCAGCTGGCCCGCTGTGCCGAGGTGGGCTGGTTCGACGTCGACTCCGAAATGCACGGCATCAGGTGCGGCGCGGTTTTCGGCACCCACTGGCACGGCCTGCTCGACAACGACGACTTCCGTCGCGCCTGGCTCAAGCAGGTGGCCACTGCCGCCGGCCGGAGCGGATTCGTCATCGCCGCCGGCGTCAACGTGGCGGCGCGACGCGACGCTCAGCTGGATCTGATGGCTGATCTGTTGGCGTCGCATGTCGACGTGCAGGCGGTGCTCGGCCTGCTTGCCGGGCCGCCGCCGCGGCGGCCCTATCTGGTCAGCGAACTGCGGGGCTAGGTCGGGCTAGCTTCGCTTGCTGAGCTAGATGAGTAATTCCCAACTGCTCACCGAGTGTGCACCGGCTGCGCCGAGTGTGCACTGGCGGTGGCGACACGCCGGGCGGTGCCGCCGTGGTTGCACTCTCGGCGTGTCGGCTTGTAAAAGCTCGGGCAGCACTAATGCTGCGGCCGGGGGAAGTTCGGGCACCGGTAACAACGGAAGCGCCGGTAACTCGGGCTTCAACAACAACGGCAGCGGCGGACAGTCGGGCACCGGAAACAACGGTGGCGCAGGAACTTCGGGCTCCAACAACAACGCCTCTGGCGGCAGCTCCGGCTCGGGCAACAACGGAACCGCCGGCAATTCCGGCAAAGGTAACAACGGTAGCGGCGGTAACTCGGGCTTCAACAACAACGGCAGCGCGGGCAACTCGGGCACCGGCAACAACGCGGTGACGTTCGGCAGCTCGGGGACCGGCAACATCGCGGCGCAGGGCAGCTCGGGTTCGGGCAACTCGGGCACCGGCGGGGATTCGGGCAAGGACAACGCGGGAAGCGCGGGAAGTTCAGGCTTCAACAACAATGGGTCAGCCGGCAGCTCGGGCCGCAGCAACATCGGCGGCGGCAATGCCGGCAGCGGCAACATCGGCTTCGGCAGCTCCGGCACGACCAACATCGGGGCCGGCAGCTCGGGCACCAACAACCCAGGTGCCGGCAATGCGGGCACCGGCAACGTCGGCGCCGGCAGCTCGGGCACCAGCAACCCGGGCGCGGGCAGCTCCGGCAACCAGAACCTGGGCTTCGGGAGTTCCGGCAGCTACAACCCCGGCGCCGGAAACTCGGGGACGCTGAACCCGGGCGCGGGCAGCTCGGGGCTGCTCAACATCTACGCCGGGGACTCCGGCTACCTGGCGTTCGGCCTGGGCAACTCGGGCTTGCTGACGCCGGGTGCGGGGAATTCGGGCCTGTTGACACCGGGTGCGGGAAACTCGGGGGGTCTGCTGGCCGGATTCGGGAACTCCGGAGCGCTAAACCTCGGTGCAGGGGTTTCGGGCTTACTGGACTTCGGTGCGACCAACTCCGGCCTGCTCAACTTGGGCACCCTGTTGTCCGGCGTCAAGAACCTCGGGATCTACACCTCGGGTACCGAGGACATCGGTTATGTACCGCGGGCGCTTTACGTCGCCAACCTCATTTTCGGTGCGCTGACGGGTCTGTGAGCGGGCCGCGCCGAACGTCTGGAACCGGTGCGCACCCAGCCCGGTTCCCTGTACTTTGGCGTAAGTGTCCGCGATGATGACCACGCTCGACGGATTTCCGGTTCCGGTAGCGGTATCGGGTCCGGCAACGGGCGTCGTCGTCACCATTCTGGGCGCCGAACAGCGTGCCGTCGCGGCCTACGGCGCCATTTGTGAGCGCCTGCACACCGCATCGCTTCGGACCGTCGTTATCGGCGCTGACCCGCGGCTGACCGCCAAGTCCGTGATGGGCATCCTCGACATCCTGGCGATCGGCTGGGCGGTGGTGGTCGGTGACCGCGCGGGCGGCGAGCTCGCCTGGGAACTGGCGGCGACCAGGCTGGGGCGGTTCGCCGGTCTGGTGGCCATCGATCGCGGACATCCGCGTGTGGCCGATGTCAACGGCGTGGTCCGCGACGACCACTGCCCGCCGGTGGAGATCAGCACCACCGTGCTGGTGAGTTCTCCGGCTACGCGCAAGGTTGCCCGCGACAGCCAGCGACTGGTCTACGCCGATTACCGGGTCGTGGACCTGCCGGCGCGGCGCAATGCACACGACTCGACCGCGCAGTTGGCCACCGAGATCGTCCTGCGCACCAGCGGCTGGTAGTGCGGCGCCGGCTCTGCATCGACGTGCTTGGCGCAGTGGTTCGCACAACGTCGAAATTATTGTCCTACAATGCGTTTCGCGGTGTTGCTCGGCTGGCAAGCCCGAGTGGGCAGGCGGCGGTCAAATCAGTTTCAATGCGGCGGTGATCGATTGGGGAGCCAGCGTGGTTTCGGACACCTCTAGGGGTCGGCCGGTGATCGGTTTGACGACGTATCGGGAGCAGGTGCAGACCGGGATCTGGGACGTCCCCGCGAGCTACCTGCCCGCCGACTACTCCGACGCCGTCATCATGGCCGGTGGCAACGCGGTACTGCTGCCGCCGCAGCCGGTGGATCCGGAGAACGCGAACCGGGTGCTGGACGGCCTGCATGCTTTGGTGATCACCGGGGGCTACGACATCGATCCCGCCGCATACGGCCAGTACCCGCATCCGGCCACCGACCAGCCCCGAGCCGACCGTGACGCCTGGGAAGTCGCGCTGTTGAAGCGGGCGCTGGATCGGGGGCTGCCGGTGCTCGGCATCTGTCGCGGCGTGCAGGTGCTCAACGTCGCGCTCGGCGGCACGCTGCATCAGCACCTTCCCGACGTCCTCGGCCATAGTGGGCATTGCGCGGGAAACGGGATCTTCACGACGCTGCCTGTCCAGACCGTGCCGGGCAGCCGATTGGCGGGACTGATCGGAGAGTCGGCCGACGTCCCCTGCTATCACCATCAGGCGATCGACGAAGTCGCTACCGGCCTGGTAGTCAGCGCGACGGACGCCGACGGTGTGGTCGAAGCGCTGGAGTCTCCCGGAAACGGATTTCTGCTTGCGGTGCAATGGCATCCGGAGAAGTCGCTGGACGACCTGCGGCTGTTCACCGGGCTGGTCGAGGCGGCGCGCGCCTACGCGCGCCGTTAGGCGCCAGCCCGACGTGGCACTGTCGCTCCGAGCCGGCGGCGTGCACCGATGTGAGCGCTGCGGGGGCTCGTTTGTGCTTGCGGTGCAATGGAATCCGTGCTCATCCGCCCGCCGGTGATTGGGGTACGACGCTCGGGCGCAGCTCGAACCGCGACGCAGAGGGGCCGCTGGAACCACGTCCGCCCATGCTGGTGAGCGGCATGAACGGCACACCCGTCGACCCCGGCTCTGCCGACCCGAACGGTGCCGGAACCCAGCTCTGGCCCGGCAATGTGGAGTGAGAGCTCGACGTCAGCATCGCGGTCCAGGCATGCGGCACGGACAGCGCGCCAGCCGACATGCCCCGGCCCATGGCGGCAGACACCGCGGCACCTCCGCTCCCGCCGCCCAGGCCGGATAACAATGACCCCACCGAGCGCGCTCCCGAATCGAGCGCCTTCATGGCACCACCGGCAACTGCCGTGGCCGGGCCCGTGGCGGCCTTGGCGAAGCCCAGGCCCTTGTCGAGGAAATTCAGCGGATACATCGCGAAATTCAACGGCACGGTAAGCGAACTCAGCTTCGACAGCGACGTCGACAACGAGATAAGCGTGGTATCCAGCGACGTAACCGTCGACGACGCGGACAGCCCGTGGAGCGCTTGCGGCACCGTAGCAAGCAGCTGGGATCCGGCTAGCAGGATGTCTTGCGCCGGTATTGCCGCGGCGGCGCCGCTCGCCTGGGCGACCGCAGCGCCTTGTCGCGCCAACCCCGCCGGGTCGGTGATAGGCGGGGGCGCGGCGAACGGAGTCAACGTCGACGCGCTCGCCGAAGCGCTGGCATAGCTGTACATGGCGGCGGCGTCTTGAGCCCACATGTGCTCGTAGTCGGCCTCGGTGGCCGCGATCGCCGGGCTGTTCTGACCCAGGATGTTCGTCGCGACCAGCGACATCAGCAGCGCACGATTGGCCGCAATCACCGGCGGCGGAACGGTTGCCGCGAACGCCGCGGCATGGGCGGCGGCGGCCGCCTGCGCTTGGGCCGATGCCTGTTCAGCCCGGGTTGCCGTGGCGCTGAGCCATCCGGTGAACGGTGCCGCGGCTTGGGCCATCGCCACCGCGGCCGGGCCCTGCCACTTGCCGGTCAAACCCGAAGTGGCCGAACCGTAGCCGCTGGCGGCCGCGTACAACTCGGCGGCCAGCGCATCCCATGCGGCGGCGGCGGTCAGCAGGGATGCCGAGCCGGGACCGCAATAGATGCGCGCAGAATTGATTTCCGGGGGCAAACTACCGAAATCCATTGCTAGATCTCCCTGGCTTCGGCTTGGTCGGCTGTTGAAGTTGGATTGCGTTGCATTGAAAGTTGCATTGAAAAAGGACATGAGCTTCTCCCGTTGGGCATGGTGTGCTGTGCCGGGGGCGCGAGGGGCCGAGCCGGCACTGATTCGCAGGCGTCACACCGATTTCAGGCAGCATGACGTGATCGTGGCGCCGCGTAGCGGCAAAGCTACTGACGCGGTTGAGATTTCACCTGCTGCGGCGCCGACCGCAGAGGGGCCGCGCCCGGATGGCCTGGCGCTGGCCGATCAGCAGCGCGCGACGCAGAGTTGGTTGAGATAGTCTTGGCCGGCAACTGGGGCAGCCGGCGCACGGGTGTGCGGCGCACCCGGTGGGTACCCGGCCGTGCAAAGCGATGCCGGCGTCGGCAACCACCACTGCGGCGGTGTAGAACGCGACCACGTCGGCGGCCGATCACGCTTGAGCCCAGGGCTTTTGAACGGTGTCGTACCCGTCGATGAAGTGCACTGATGCGAATCGCTGGAGGCCTGGAACCGAATGTCGGAACGCGCCTGCGCACGCGACTCGCCCATACCGGCGGTGTTGGCTGACACCATGGTCGGTTGCGACGAAGCGGACGCAAGAGCGGCCCGCAACGCCCAGCATCCGACGACGGCGGCCAATAAGCTCAACCCGGCGACAACAGCGATGGCCCGCTGCCATCGCGTTGGTTCACCCCGACCCCGCAAACTCACAGTGCGTCCACCCTATCAGCGACCCGAAGTTGCGGCAGCCGATCAGCCCGGGAATCAGCCCGGGAATCAGACCCCGAAGACGATCAACGGGATGGCCATTTCGGTGGCCGTGGCCGCACCATGAAAGCCGATGAGCCGAGCCGTTTCCGGAGGCTCGTGGCCGGTGGCCAGCACGGCCGTCTCACCCCGGCAGATGACCACGACATCGCCGATCCGCGGCAGGTGCCGCGGGCTCACCGGGCCGAACAGTCCCGTCGCCACCGCTTCCTGGCGGCTGTGCACGTCCGCCCGGCCGGCCAGCACTTCTCTCCAGGTGGCCAGCACATCGGCGGTGGCGCCAGGTTGGGTGTGCAGGTAGCGCACCCGCGGTTCGCCGGCGACCACCCGGATTCCCGCCGTCAGCCGCGGGTCGGCATCGAGATCGAGCCGCGCAACCGCGGGCACGTTGAGACCGCCATGGTCGGCGGTCACCAGCAGCGCCGTATCCGGGGGTAGCGCCTCGACCAGCCGGGTCAGCAGGTTGTCGACGCTGCTCGCCGCGGCGTGCCATTGCTGCGAACCGAGGCCGAATAGGTGTGCGGCAGTGTCGAGTTCGGCGGTGTAGCCGTAGACCAGCCCGGGCGCCGCAGCCAACTCGTCGGCGATCTGCTCGATGTAGTCCTGGTCCTGATACGCCGCGCGAAGTTGCGCCCCCCGGTATGCCGCGGCGGTCAGCCCGCTGCCGACTAACCACTGCGGCAGCACGGCGCGCACCTCGACGCCGGCCCGGGCCAGTCGCTCGAACCAGGTGGGCAGTGGTTGCCATTGGGTGTGCGGCGGATCGTCGCGCCACCGGATGTGATTGAGCACCGTGCCGGTGCCCGGGATGTTGAGCGTGAAGCCCAGGATGCCATGCTCGCCGGGCTGGGCTCCGGTGGTCAAGGAGACCAGGTTGGTGGGTGTGGTGGACGGGAACGTGCACACGAGCTGGCTGAGCCGACCGGTGGCACCGGCCAGGACCGCGGCGAGAAGCGGTGCGTCGCCGGCTAATTCCGGCAGCAGGTGCCAGCCCAACCCGTCGACGAGGATCACCAGGACGCGATCGACCCGGCCGACGCGGTCCGCAATCGCCAGCTTGTCGACCGCTGCGGAGACCCCGAGCAGCGCGGCCGCGGCGGGCAGCACGTCGCAGATCGAACCGAGCGCCACTAGACCGGCGCCAGGCGCCGGCTGGTCACCCGCAGTTGTCGGTCGGTGCTGTCGGCCAGCGCGCGCACCTGGTGCGGCCGTAGCCGCCCGCACAGCCGGCCCCAGTGCACGGCGACGTCGTCGCCGGCGGCGACGTCGGGAACGGCGCTGTACCCGTCGGCCCAGACGTCGAGCACCCGTGGCGAGGGCTCGGACAGCCCCAGCGTCCGGCCGTCCCACACCAGCCGCCGGCACGAGATTTCGACGGCAGCTCCGGTGCGGGAAAGGACTGTCCCCCAAGTGATCCGGCAATTGTCCAACACGCTCAGCGGGTGGTCATCGCGTCCCCGGCCCAGAAACCGGGTCCACGGATAGACACCGAAGACATGAAAGCAGTGATTGGCGGCGGCCTCGTCGGCCAGCTGCGGGAGGTGCGACCAGTAGCGTCCCGCCTGCGGGCCGATGATGGCCAGCAGGTCCTCGAAGAACCGGCCGGGATCGAGGTCGGCGCCGACGCCGCCGCCGAGCCAATACGATTCGACCAGCCGGTAGTCCAGCGGGTCGGCGATGCCGGTCAGACGTGACAGCACGCGCAGGTACGGCCAGGCCCCGGAGAACTTCGTCGCCGCCACCCGCACGTCGTCGGCCGAGCCGTCGCGCAGGGTGGCTCCCAGCGGGGGACCACAATAACCCAGCGCGTTAGGGGCATAGGCATACCGGGCGAACATCTCGGGGCCCGGTTCCACGCCGCGTCCGGCCACCGTCACCCCCGCCCCGAAGACCCCACCAGCTTGACCGCGTCACGGTGCATGCGACCGAAGTTGTAGTAGGCCGCACATGCTCCCTCCGGGGACACCATGCAGGTGCCGATCGGTGTCTCCGGGGTGCACGCGGTGCCGAAAACCTTGCATTCCCACGGCTTGAGCACACCCTTGAGCACCTCACCGCACTGGCACGCCTTCGGGTCGGCCACCCGCACCCCGGGCATCGCGAACCGCAGTTCGGCGTCGAAGCCGGCGAAATCGTCGTGCAGCCGCAGCGCGCTCTGCGAGATGAAACCCAGCCCGCGCCATTCGAAGTGCGGGCGCAACGCGAACACCTTGGCCATCAGCGCCAGAGCGGCCGGGTTGCCCTGTTCGGGCACTACCCGCTTGTACTGGTTTTCCACCTCGCAGCGGCCCTCGCGGATCTGGCGCAGCAGCATCGCGACCGACGCCAGGATGTCCAGCGGCTCAAACCCGGAGACCACCAACGGCTTTCCATACACCTGCGGCACGAACCGGTAGGGCCGGTTGCCCACGACGGTCGAAACATGGCCGGGCCCAATAAAACCCGACAGCCGCAGGTCCGGTGATTCCAGGATGGCCTTGATCGGCGGCACGATGGTCACGTGGTTGCAGAACACGCTGAAGTTGGGCAGCCCAAGGTCGCGGGCCCGCACCAGGGTGACCGCCGTCGAGGGCGCGGTGGTCTCGAAGCCGATCGCGAAGAACACCACCTGCTTGTCCGGGTTGTCCTGGGCGATCTTCAGCGCGTCCAACGGTGAATAGACGAAGCGCACGTCGGCGCCGCGAGCCTTGGCGTCCAGCAAGCTGCCGGCCGAGCCGGGCACTCGCATCATGTCGCCGAAGCAGGTGAAGATGACGTCGGGCTGGCCGGCCAGCCACATGGCGTCGTCGATGCGGCCCATCGGGATCACGCACACCGGGCAACCGGGGCCATGCACCAGTTCGACGTTGTCGGGCAGCAGGTGTTCGATCCCGTGCCGATAGATGGTGTGGGTGTGCCCGCCGCAGACCTCCATGAACTTGAAGTGTTCGGGGCCGGAGCCGGCCAAATGTTCGATCACCGTCAGCAGTTTGCGCGCCGCGGCCGGGTCGCGGAATTCGTCAACGAATTTCATGGTGTGGCACCCCTGTTCAGATGATCGCCGACGAATCGAAGGCTTGCATTTCGGTGGTGTAGGCATCGCCCAGCTTCTGGATCGCGTCCAGGGTGAGCAGCGCCTCGGTCTCGTCGATCTTGGCCATGGCGAAACCGACGTGGATGAGCACCCAGTCGTCCGGTGCCGGCATGTCGTCGTCGAGTAGCCGCACGCTGATCGTCCGCTGCACTCCGCTGACGTCGACCTTCGCCAGATAGTTTGCCGGGTCGGTGATCTCGACGATCCGCCCCGGAATGCCCAGGCACATGTCAGTTCCTTCCCCAGGTCAGCAGATTCGCGGCAGCGGATCTCCGACCAGCATGTCGACAATCCGGGTACCGCCGAATCCGGTACGCAGCACTACGGTTTCGGCCGGTTCGGCGACGATTTCGCCGACTTCGGCCGCATCGGTGCCCAGCGGATGCGAGCGCACCGCGGCCAGCCCGGCTTCGGCTTCCTCCGGTGCGACGACGGCGACGAACTTGCCTTCGTTGGCGACGTAGAGCGGGTCGATGCCCAGCAGCTCACACGCGCCGGTGACCATCGGCGCCACCGGAATTCGTTGTTCTTCCAGCAGCACCCCCAGCCCGCAGGCCTGGGCCAGTTCGTTGCAGACGGTGCCCACCCCGCCGCGGGTGGCATCGCGCAGCCAGCGGGTCGACGGCGCGGCCGCCAGCAGCAATTCCACCAACGGGCTGAGCGAGGCGGTGTCGGAACGGATGTCGGCCTCGATGGCCAGATCGCCGCGGGCCAGCATCACGGCCATGCCGTGATCGCCCATCGACCCCGACAGCAACACCTTGTCGCCGGCGCGCACCGCGTCGGCGACAAGGTGCCGCCCGGCGGGAATGACCCCGGTGCCGGTGGTGGTGACGAACAGACCGTCGGCGGCGCCCCTGGGCACCACCTTGGTGTCGCCGGTGACGATCTGCACCCCGGCCTCGGCGGCCGCGGCCGCCATGTCGGCGACGATTTCTTTGAGCTCGGCAATAGGGAAGCCCTCTTCGAGCACGAAGGCCGCCGAGATCCAGGACGGCACGGCACCGGCCATCGCCAGGTCGTTGCAGGTTCCATGTACGGCCAGCGCGCCGATCGAGCCGCCGGGAAAACGCCTGGGCGCCACCACGAATGAATCGGTCGACATGGCAACCCGCTCGCCGCTGGGCAACGGGAGCACCGCGGCGTCGCCTAGCGACTCCAGCGTCGGGTTGCGGAACGCCTCCAGGAACACCGCATCGACCAGCGCCGCCGAGGCCTTGCCCCCGGCTCCGTGGGCCAGGGTGACGTGCTCGTCGAGCAGCCGGGGCCGTCGCCGGCGGAACGACTCGATGCGCTCGATGACCTCGCCCTCGGCAAAGCGCGGTCCTGACGAGAGATAGTCGCCGGCGCGGCTCATGCGGCCCCTCGATCCCGGCTGCCCCGTTCGTGGACCGCCACCCACAGTTGATAGCCCAACAGCGCCTGCGATTCCTGGATCCGGTGCACGCTTTGTGACCGAACGATGAAGCAGGTGTCCACATTCGGGTTGTCGGCGAAGGCGCCGCCGTCGTATCCGGCGAAGCCGATGGTGTACAGGCCCCGCTGGCGCGCCTCGGCGAGCGCGGCCAGCAGATTGGGCGAATTGCCGCTGGTCGACATGGCGATCGCGATGTCGCCGTCGCGTGCCCGGGCGATCAGCTGGCGGGCGAACACCAGGTCGAATCCGACGTCGTTGCCCAAGGCGGTAAGTATCGCCTGGTCGGCGGTCAACGACCAGGCCGGTAGCGGCGTGCCGATCGGCGGCCGGGCGAACAGCCGCGCCAGGGTGGTGGAATCGGTGCAACTGCCGCCGTTTCCGAAGGTGAACAGCCGCCCGCCCGCCGCGAATCGGCGCGCCATTTCGGTGGCGGCTGCCGCCAACAGGTCGGCGTTGGCTTCCAGGGTGGCGCGGCGCAGGGCCAGGCTTTCGGCGGCCTTCGCCTGCGCCGACGCGGCCAGGTCGGCCAGCAGCGATTCGGGGTTTTCCTCCTGCGCATCGATGAACGGATACAGGAAGTTGGTCGGCTCGTCGCTCATCAGGCGTCCTCCTGGACGGGGTTCATTAGCGCCGCTCCTCGATCCCGGCTATGCCGGCATCTTCGTCGCCGACGCGGCTGAGGGCCGTGCCGGCATGCACCAGCACCAGATCACCGGCCTCGACCTGGCCGACCAGGCTGATCACCACATCCTCGACGCCCCGCGCCGTGCGCACGGCCGCCAGCCCGTCGGCCGTAGCGGCCACCACTTCGCCCAGGCGTCCCTCGTCACTACACGTCACACAAACCTCAGCTGCGCATTCAGGTTTGAGTAACCCCGGATGCTCGAAACACACATGCGTCAGCTCCCACAACACGTGGTAGAAGAGCACGAAGCCACCGGTCGCGGGCACCCGCGGGTCGGGGTCGTCAAGCCACAACACGTGGTCGGCCGCACCGGCTTTCGGGCGTTCACCACTACCGATCCACACCGTGGTGGCACCCCAGGCCGGAGCGCGTCGCATGATCGAGCGTACGTCCGGCTGCTCGGCGCCGGCGACCGCGACGACGATGTCGCCGGGCCGCACCGATACCCGCGCCAGATCCACCAGATCGGGTCCGGTCAACGCCACCGCCGGCAGTGCCCGCTTGCCCATGATCACCGGATGGACGAACTCGACCGCGATGTGCAGGGCATGCGGTTCCCACGACGGCGCGATCGACCACATGGTGGCTCCCGCCGCGAACCGCTTGGCCAGCGTGAAAGCGGTGGCTGCCAGGTCGGCGGCCAACTCGGCACTGAGCCCGCGGTCGATGGCGGTGGGAATGCTCATTGCTCGGCCGCCTCCGCCCCGGTCAGCATCGAAATCACGGCCTGACCGAGCGCCAGCCCGCCGTCGTTGGGCGGCACCGTGTGGTGGGTCAAGACCTCGAAACCCATGTGCTGCAACCGTTCCCGGCACCCTCGCAGCAGCAGGACGTTCTGGAACACCCCGCCGGTCAGGCCGACCAGCCGCACACCGCCGGCCACCTGGGCGACCACCTTGGCGACGGCGTCGGCAACCGCTCGGTGAAAACATGCGGCCAGCAGCGCCGGTTGGGTGCCGGCACGCAGGGCCGACACCAGGGTTTGCACCATGGTGGCCGAATCGATGACCCCGGCTCGCACCGTCAGGGGCAGCGACGGCCCGGCCCGGTCACCGGCCGTCTCGGCCAGCGCTTCGAGTTCGATGGCGGCCTGGCCTTCGTAGTCGATCCGGTGGCGCACCCCGAGTATCGACGCGACCGCGTCGAACAACCGGCCCATGCTCGAACACGGCACACAGCCGGTGCCGCTCTCTAATTGCGAACGGATGAGCCGTAATTCGTCGCATGTCGCGGCCGCGACCGGTGCCAGATCCGGGGTCCAGTCGAGGTCGGCGTGCCACAGCTGCGCCAGCGCCATCCGCCAGGGGTTGCGTACCGCGGCGTCGCCTCCGGGCAGCGGTACCGCCAACAGGTGCCCGGCCCGCACGAAGCGGTGGCTGTCGCGGCCGAGGACCAGGATCTCCCCGCCCCAGATGGTGGCATCGCAGCCGTAACCGGTGCCGTCGAAGGAGACTCCGACGACGGGTTCGCCGAGGCGCCCGTGTTCGGCCAGCAGCGACACGACGTGCGCATGGTGGTGCTGCACCACGTCCAGCGGTCGATCGCCGGCGTGGCGCTCGGCCCAGCTGCGGGTGTGATACCCCGGATGCAGGTCGGCGGCCAATCGCTTTGGCTCACCACGTATTTCGCTGAGCTGGCGCACCGCGCGCTCGAACGCGCGCAGCGTCTCCCAGGTGCCCATGTCGCCGATGTGGGCGGACAGGTACGCGCGACGGCCATCGATGAGGCAGAACGTGTTCTTCAGTTCGCCGCCCACCGCCAGGACGGCCGGGCCGTCGCACCCGAGCTCGACCGGCAGCGGCGCGTAGCCGCGGGAGCGGCGGATCGGCAGCTCGCGCGCCCACCCCTTCTCGCTGACCACCCGCACCACCGAGTCATCACACGGCACATGGATGGGACGGTCGTGGTCGAGCACCGCATCGCAGAGCTGCGAAAGTCGCTCTGCCGCATCAGTGTCGGTGAAACAGATGGGCTCGTCGGACCGGTTGGCGCTGGTCAGCACCAGCGCGTCGGGAACCGGGCCGCGGCCACCGGGCACCGGCGCCAGCAGCAGGTGATGGATGGGGGAGTAGGGCAACATCAGCCCGAGCAGCGGGCTACCGGGCGCAACGGAGTCGGCTACCACGGCGGTGTCACGCCGGCGCAGCAACACGATGGGCCGGGCCGGGCCAGACAACACCGCCGCCTCGGTGTCGTCGACGAAGGTGTAGCGGCGGGCCACGTCCAGATCGCGTACCAGCATGGCAAACGGCTTGGCGCCCCGCGCCTTTCGTGACCGCAGCGAGCGCACCACCGCGTCGTCGCCGGCCGCGCAGGCCAGGTGGTAACCGCCGATCCCCTTGATGGCGACCACCGCGCCGGCTGCCAGCGCCCGTTGGGTGGCCGCCAGCGCGGCGTCGGAGCCGCGAACCCGCCCGGCTGCTGACCGAAACCACAGCGACGGCCCGCAGTCCGGGCAGGCGATCGGCTGCGCGTGGAATCGGCGATCGCAGGGGTCGTGATATTCGGCCGCGCAGCGCTCGCACATGGCAAACCCCGCCATGGTGGTACCCGGGCGGTCATAGGGCAGCGTGCGGATCACGGTGAACCGTGGCCCGCAGTTGGTGCAGGTGATGAACGGGTGCCGGTAGCGGCGGTCCCGGGGGTCGAACAATTCGGCGATGCAGTCGTCGCACACCGCGACATCCGGCGGAATCGGCGTCGTGGCACCCCCGACCGTCCGGCTGGCGACAATCCGGAACCCGGATGTGCCTGTCTCGGTAGGGATCTCGGTCACCGAGACCGAGCTGATCCGAGCCAGCGGCGGCGCCTCGGCACGCAACCGGCGGGCGAACTCGTCGAGCTGAGCCCGCCCGCCCTGCACCTCCACGAAGACGGCGCCGGAATCGTTGCCGACGAACCCGGCCAGGCCGAGCTCAGTGGCGAGCACGTGGACGAACGGACGAAAACCAACCCCTTGGACGACACCGGTGACGGTGATGCGCCGCCGAAGATCGTCGGAGCGCAGCAACAAGGGCGTGTCGGTCATGTCAAACCCAGCCGCGATCGCCATCGGGATTGCGGCCGCGCCCCATCAGCTCCAGGCCGGCCATCGCCTGCTCGGCTCCGGCGCGGTCGGTCTTCTCGACCACGAAGCCCATGTGAATGATCACCCAGTCACCGGGGGCGAAGGTCTCCTCCGGAAGCATGCCCACGTTCACCTTGCGCGGTTCGCCGGTGACATCTACCAGTGCCAGCTGCCCCTCGTAGCCGTCGAGCATCCTGATCACCTGACCGGGGATACCCAGGCACATGATCAGCACTCCTCTCGGATCGCTTGCGGGGCCGAGGTTGCTCGCAACGCCGCAACAATCTCCTCGACCGCGCGCGCGGCGCGAGGGACGGCCTTGGCGACGGGTTCGCTGAGCCCCATGCCTTCTTCGACGCTACCCGCCTCGCACCCGATGACGACGGTGTAGGGCGGCGTACCCCCCAGCGCCCTCAGGTTGGCGAACACCGTGGCCGGATCCATGTTGTGCGCGTCCAGGCTCGTCGGGTCGGGCCACTCGTCATGATCGGCCTGGAAGACGTGCAAGGCGCCCGGACTGCCGCGGCTGGGCACCGTGTCGACCAGCACCAGGGTGTCCCAGCCCTCGAGCAGGTCGTAGGCAAGATGCATGCCGCGGATGCCGTAGTCGATGACGCGCACCTGCGAACCGTCCTGCGGAATCTCGGCGTGGCGCAGCACCTCGGAGCCGAAACCGTCGTCCCCCAGGAAGATGTTGCCGATTCCGGCGACCAGGATGCGCGCTGTCATGGGCTGGCCCGGCCCCGGCTACATCCGCCGTAGCTTCAGGTAGCGGCGGGCATCCGGTAGTGATGCCACTCCCAACGCCACCGCGACGGCCACCACCAGCGCGATGAGGGCAATGAACACCCAACCTAAGACGTCCATGGCGAACTCCTTTCACATGTTTTGCGTTTGTAGCGGTTCCACCTCGTCAGGGGAGAAGTACAGGTAGCGGCCGTACCACTCGTGCAGTTCGGCGGCCGGATCGTCGTCGACGACCACGGCGACGTGCGTGTTGCCGTCGACGTCCTGGTGCACCGACGCGACGCGCGCGGTTTTGCCGGCGACGAAGATGTCCTGCGCGTCGGCGTTGCGCCTCGGTCGTAACCGGACCCGGCTGCCCCGGGCGATCCGGACTCCGTTCACCAGCACCGCGTCGATCTCGGGACGCACCGCGTCGTCGGCCGGCGGATCCCACCAGTCAAGCCCCACGGGCACCTCCGGGACGAGCCCGGCAACTGCGTGCGGGTCCCGCAGCACCCCGTGCAACCGGGCCATGTCCTGCGGCGACATGGCCTCACACCGGTCGATGATCCGGGCGGCCCGCGGATCGGTGGCCCGCGCCTGAGCCTTTTCTTCGTCGGTCATGGTCATCACGCGCAGCGTCAGGATCTCGTCGATCTCGGTGCAGTCATACAGCTCGGTGCTGCTCTGTTCGGCGACCTCGGGGTGGTCGTAGAGGATGATCGGCGAAATCAGCAACAGGTCATGGCTGCCCGGTGGCCCGGCCAGCACCGGGAAGCATCGGTGCTGCGTGCACCGCGACACCGCCGCGGATGCGGCAGGCGGCGGTTCGAGTAACGAAACAAACTGGCCGCCAACGACTTCGGCGATGATATGGGTACCGATCAGCGACCGCGCAATCGCGTCGTCCTTGTCGGGGCTTGTCGAGGAGGCGCCGGGGCCGACGTTGGCGATACGTACCGAGACCCGGCGCAGGTCACCGTCGGGTTCACCGGAGACGGTGAGCTCGCCACGCACCTCCCGGCGGTGGCGAACCAGACGGCCGCCGTCGAGGGATTCGACGTCGGTCGCCTCCGGTGCCAGCAGCGGCAGCGTCCACGGCTGGTCCTCGAACGCCAACGGGCCGAAGGACCTTTCACATTCGACGGCTTCGTCCCAGGACAGCCATGATCCCGACGCCGTGGTCAGTTCGGCCACGGGTTCGAAGCCGCCGCCGGCACGTGCCCGCTCGGCGCGGCGGTGCTGCAGCTGCAGGAATCTCACCACCAGGGTGATCGCTTGGGCGCCGTCGACCAGGAACTGCGCCGCCATCGTGTCGTCTTCGCCCAGCCCGGCCTCGGCCGCGCCGGGTGGTCCCAGAACGCCGAATTGCCAACGAGATTGGTTCTTGCTCGATGTCCCGCGGTACGGGTAGAGCAGATAGCCCTCGTAGAGCACCGCGTCGGCGACGGCGCGGGCGCGGTCCCAGCTGGAGGTCACGGGCTTGCCTCCCGTTGCGATGCGTCGGCCAACAGCTCGGTCAGAGCGTGGTCCAGGTCCAGCAGGCCGCGCGCCGACTTGTAGCGGGCCAGCGCGCTGATGGTGTCATGGCTGAGCCGCAGCCACCCGGTGTTCGGGTAGTGCTGGGCCATCAGCTCGCGCCACACCGCGACCGGCATGTCGTAGCGGTCCTCGCAGTCCCAGGACACGTGCTGCACCGAGAAACCGCGCTCGGATTTGACGAAAACTGTTCCGCTGAACAGGAATTGGAGGGGGATCGCGCCGTCGCGCAGCGCGTGCAGGTACTTGGCCGCGGCCACCTCGAAGTCGTAGGTGCAGTCCAAGGGCAGTGCCGCGGTGGTGTGGCCGGCGAAGCCCGGCACCATGGCGGTGCAATGCTGCCACAGGAAGGTCCGTTGGGTGTTTACCCAGCGTTCCCGGGGTCCGAACAAGTCGAGCAGTCCGGCGGCTTCGCCGTCGGAGTAGGAACGCCGCAGCGGTTCGATGCGGACCTGGCAGCGCAGCGCGACGGCGTGCACCGGGTCGTCACCGCTGGCGGCGACGCCGATGCGGGCGGTGAGCACCGGGCTGACGGTGTACCTCTCCGGCGCCACGTCGAGTACGGTAAACGTCAGGTCCATCGGCTGGGTCACCGCGGCGTCTCCCGTGCTCGGGCGGCGACCTGGGCGAAGAAGCCGTCGATGAATTCCCGGGCCTGCTGGCCGCCGTCGAAGCCGCGCCACAGCAACCGCAACCGGCCGACGAATTCGTAGCAGGCGTCGATCGGAACCAGAAAGCTTTGCGGCGGGCCGGATTCGGGGACCCGCACCAAGAGCGCCTCCACATCGTCGGCCAGTAGGCCAAGCCGGGGGTCGGCCCCGCCGAGGGCGTTCCAGGCGTCCAGGTCGAGCTGCGATTCGGTGGCGCCGGCCGGACCCGGGTAGAAGGCGACGGTGCGGCCGAGGGCGGAGTTGGTGAAGAAGAATGCCACCCCGACCGGAATCTGCAGGGCCTCCCAGGTGCGCCGGTCCAGCGCGAAATCGGGGAACGCCAGATACCGGTCGGGAACGGCGCGGTAGCGCAGCTCGGCTTCGGAGTCGGTGAACAGCAGATAGCAGCCGCGGCAGACGCACATCAGTTGCCGCCCAGCCACATTCACCACATGCTGATGCTCGTGGGGTATCGGCTCCGAGCACATCTCACATCGTTCGTCGGCCGGTTCGGGGGCCCGCTGGTTGGTCCTGATCCGGGCCAGGACGTCATAGGGACTCGTCATGCCGACGCTCCCATGGCCTCGGTCACCGCGCAGGGTAGTGCCACCGAGAGCACGCCGTCGCGACGCAGCAGCGGCAACGGGTCCAGGTGGGCCCCGTTCGCACCGGCACCCGCGCGCACCACGTCGAATCCGGTGCCGCAGCGCGGGCAGCGCAGCAGCGCGTCGGACAATGCCGCGCCGGCCAGCGTGTCGTCGCACATCGGACAGTGGTCGCGGTAGGCGAACGTCTGGTCGCCGACCCGGCACGCCAGCAACGCTGTTCCGTCGACCAGGAAACCGCCGACCTCGCCGGGTGCCAGGACGTCGAGCTCCGGCACCGGGTGCCAGGAGGTGGCGTCATGGCCGTTGGAATGCACTCGCGCCAAGAGGGATTCGGCCGCAATGACGGCGCCGGGCTTGGTGTTCGTGACCAGTTCGATCGAGCAGATCTCCGGGGCGGCGGCCCGGATGGCGTCCTGCACCGCCAGCTCGAGTGTCACCGCCGATGACGGGCAACTCTTGCAGCTCCCGGTGAACGCCAGCCGGACGACGGTATCGGTGACCTCGAGCAGGTCGACGTCGCCGCCGTGGGAACCCAGGTAGGGCCGCACCCGCTGCAGCGCGTCGGCCACCCGCCGGTGCACGTCGTGCGGGTGCAGGCCGTGTACCAGGAGCAGGCTGGCCACCAGGTCGTCGGTGGCCAGCCGCTCGGCCAAACCGGGGTCGTCCAGCGATTGCATGATCCGTTCCAGCCCGGCTCCGTAAAGCCCGACCACCTCGCGGACCAGCTGTTGGGCGCGTTCGTGCGCGGCCGTCCCGGCCGCCGCGCAGGAATCCAGCAAGGTCTGGATTCGATCGCCCGCGGTGCGCCATTGTGTGTCGTTCTCGGGGGTATCCGGGCGATCGGTCATGCGTCACTCCTTTTGATGGTGATGACCCGGCCCCCGCAAGCGGGAGGTGCCCCCAGCGCCCGGCTTCGCCGCGCTTGCGATCATCACGCCTCGATGGGTGACTGCGTTGGTGTGTGCAGTCTCTCCAGCGTCTTGCCCTTCCCCAGGTACATGTGCACACCGCAGGGCAGGCACGGATCGAAGCTGCGCACCGTGCGCATCACGTCGATGCCCTTGAAGTTCTCCCGGTCGTTCTCCTCGAAGATCGGCTGACCCTGCACCGCATCCTCGTAGGGGCCCGGCGTGCCAAAGCTGTCGCGCGGGTTGGCATTCCACGGGGTGGGCGGATACGGGTGGTAGTTGGCGATCTTGCCGTCGCGGATCACCATGTGGTGGCTTAGCACGCCGCGGACCGCCTCGGTGAAGCCGCAGCCGATGGCCTCGTCGGGCACCTCGAAGCGCTCCCAGGTCTTGGTTCGTCCGGCGCGGATTTCCGCCAACGCCTGCTCGGCGAAGTGCAATGCGCATGCGGCCGCGTAGGCCTGGAAGTAGGTGCGGGCCCGGTCCCGTTCGATCGTATTGCTGCCGTGCTTGGGGATCTTCCATTCGAGTTCCACCGGACCCTTCAGCGCGGTCTTCGGGAGGTTGATCTTGACGCTGTTGCCGGTCGCCTTGACATAGTCGATGTCGACCAGCCCGGCCAGCGCGGTCGACCACAGCCGGGCCAGCGGGCCGCCGCCGGTGTCCAGCGCCAGATGGTCCTTGCCGTCGAACCAGCGCGGCGACATCACCCAGCTGTATTTGCCGCCGTCCATGTCCCGCTTCTGCGGATGCGGGTTGGTGTGCTGGTTCCACGGGTGGCGCCGGTCCACGGCGTTGCCCAGCGGATCGGTCTTGACGAACATCTCCTGGTCGGTCCAGTCGTCGTAATACGAACTGCCCAAAAGGATTCGGATGCCAAGGTTGATGTCCACCAGCGAGTGGGTGACCAGTTTGCCGTCGACCACCACGCCCGGGGTGACGAACATGGCGTTACCCCAACGCTCCATGTCCTTGTATTCGAAGTTGCACACCTCGGGGTCCTGGAAAGAACCCCAGCAGCCCAGCAGCGTGCGGCGCAGGCCGACCTTCTCGTAGCCGGGCAGGGCGTCGTAGAAGAAGTCGAACAGGTCGTCGTGCATCGGCACGACCTTCTTCATCAACTCCACGTAGCGCATCAGCCGGGTCATGTAGTCGGTCATCAACTGGACGGTGGCGGTGGTCCCGATGCCACCCGGGTACAGCGTGGACGGGTGTACGTGGCGGCCCTCCATGAGGCAGAACATCTCTCGGGTCCAGCGGCTGACTTGCAGGGCCTCCCGGTAGAACTCGCCGCTGAACGGGTTGAGCGAGCGCATGATCTCGGCGATGGTCTGGTAGCCGTGCGCGTCGGCGTGCGGTGCCGCGGTTTTCTCCGCCTTGGCCAGCACCCCGGGATTGGTCTCGGCGACCATCTTCTCGCAGAAGTCCACGCCGACCAGGTTCTCCTGGAAGATGTTGTGGTCGAACATGTATTCGGCGGCCTCGCCGAGGTTGATCAGCCACTCGGCGAGATGCGGCGGCTTGACCCCGTAGGCCATGTTCTGGGTGTAGCAGGAGCAGGTGCAGTGGTTGTCACCGCAGATGCCGCAGATGCGGCTGGTGATGAAGTGGGCGTCGCGAGGATCCTTGCCCTTCATGAAGATCGAGTAGCCGCGGAAAATCGACGAGGTGCTGTGGCACTCGACGACTTCTTTGTTCTCGAAGTCGATTTTGGTGTAGATGCCGAGGCTGCCCACGATCCGGGTGATCGGATCCCAGGACATTTCGACGAGCTGGCCGGGTTCGCGCTTGGCGGTGGTCGGCTCGGGGACGATAGTGGTCATCGAAGTCTCTCCGGGTGAGCTGAGAATGCGACGCCGCCACCTACCAGGTGCGGCGTGCTCCAGTGGTGAGTTGGGTGCCCTTGTGGCGCCAGCGTGGTTCCTTGTCGACGGTGCGCTCGGTGATGTGCCGCAGGTTGCGAATCACGGTCCCGTAGAGGCCCGACGCGGTGGTGGATACCTTGCCGCCCGGTGGCTCGTCCATGAACGGCATGAACTTGTCCGGGAAACCCGGCATGGTGCAGCCGATGCAGATGCCGCCGACGTTCGGGCAACCGCCGACGCCGTTGATCCAGCCGCGCTTGGGCACGTTGCATTTCACAACGGGACCCCAACAACCCAGTTTCACAATGCATTTCGGCGAGCCGTATTCGGTGGCGAAATCGCCCTGCTCGTAGTAGCCGGCCCGGTCACAGCCCTCGTGCACGGTTTGGCCGAACAGCCACTTGGGTCGCAGCGCGTCGTCGAGCGGAATCATCGGGGCCTGGCCAGTGGCCATGTAGAGCAGGTAGGTCAGCGTCTCGGCGAGGTTGTCGGGCTGAATCGGGCAGCCGGGTACGCAGACGATCGGGATCCCGGCCTTGCTCTTCCAGTCCCAGCCGAGGTAGTCAGGAACACCCATAGCGCCGGTGGGGTTGCCGGCCATCGCGTGGATGCCGCCATAGGTGGCGCAGGTCCCGACGGCGACGACCGCGGTGGCCTTGGGCGCCAGCCGGTCGAGCCACTCGCTGGTGGTCATCGGTTGGCCGGTGGCCGGGTCGTTGCCGAACCCGCACCAATAGCCCTCGTCCTTGATCTTTTCGTTGGGTATCGATCCTTCGACGACCAGCACGAAGGGCTCCAACTCGCCGCGATCGGCTTTGAAGAACCAGGCCAGGAAGTCGTCCGCGCCTCCCGTCGGACCGCATTCGAAATCGATCAACGGCCAGTGGACGGCGACCTTGGGAAGGCCGGGAAGCGCTCCCAGGGCGATCTCCTCGACGCTGGGCTGGGTGGCGGCAGTCAACGCCACCGAATCGCCGTCACAGCTGAGACCTGCGTTGATCCACAGCACGTGGATCAACGCTTCTTCTGCTTTGACTGCTGCTTCTGTAGGCATAGTGCAGCTTTCCGGGGCGGGCTGAAACCCCTAACGCTGCCGGAGTCGACCGTCGGCCCACTTGCGCAGCGCTGTTTTGGGTCTACTCCCCGTCGTTGTGCCTTGTCAATGGTTCGCAGGTGGCAACCTGACGGCATTCGGTCGACGGCTGTTGCATAGTCTGTCTTTGTTCTTTACCGTCAGTGCCAGAACGGAATTCGCAATCCGGCTGTGTGCACGATCATTGCGAATTGTTTGCAGTTGACAATTCGTGGACGCGCTACCCAGGGGGCACACCGCGGGCGAACCGTCGTAGCCAATCGAACCAGGCAGTCATACCCGCACCCGTGCGGGCACTGACCGGCAAGATCGTCGCGGTCGTATTCACCTGGCGGATATGGGCGATGTACGCCTGCACATCGGCGTCCAGATAGGGCACCAGGTCAATCTTGTTGAGCAGCACCACATCCACCGAGCGAAACATCACCGGATATTTGAGCGGTTTGTCCTCGCCTTCGGTGACGGAATAGACCATGGCCTTCGCGTGCTCGCCGACGTCGAATTCGGCCGGGCAGACCAGGTTGCCGACGTTTTCGATGATCACCAGGTCCAGACCGGGCAAGTCCAGGCCCGGCAGGGCGCGGTTGACCATGGGCGCGTCCAGATGGCATTCGCCGCCAAAACCGTTGCTGGTGTTCAGCAGTGACACCTGGGCGCCGCGGCCGCTGAGTTTGGCGGCATCGAGGTCGGTGGCGATGTCGCCCTCGATTATCCCGATCGCGAACTCGCCGGCGAGTTCGTCGAGCGTGGTTTGCAGCACGGTGGTCTTTCCCGACCCAGGGGAACTCATCAGGTTGAGCGCGCGGATGCCGTTGCTGTCGAATGCCGCCCGGTTGATAGCGGCGCGCGCGTCGTTCTCGGCGAAGATATCTTCGAGGACGTCGACGCGCGCAGCGCCGGTCTGGTAACCGGTGTGATCCCCGTGTTCGTGCTCGTGCTCGTGGATGTGCACAGTGCCGTCGTCGTGGCGGTGAAACCTACCCATTCTCAATACCTTTCACGAGACATCGAGCGATGTCACCAGGAATTCGTTGCCGCGTAGCACCTCGACGTCGGGACTGTCGCAGTGCGGGCACCAGATCGACCAGGCCGAGGTGATTTCCGATTGCCGGCCGCAGGCACGGCAGCGCACCTCGGCGGTGACGCATTCCAGTTCCAGTTCGGCGTCCGGCAGGTCCGCCGAATCGCGGACCAGCGTCCAGCAAAACGACAGCGACTCCGGGACCACCTGCCGAAGCGCGCCGACCCGCACCCGGACGACGTCGACGTGGCGTCCGTCGGCATGTGTCTTGACCACGCCGGCGATCGCCTCACACAGGGCGAGCTCATGCATGACCGTGCCCCGCATGCCTACGGGTCGACGAGCCCATGAGCCTGTTCTACACCGTCGACAACCAACGGGGCCATCTCGGCGAGACCGGCGCCGCGGCCCTCGTTCGTCAGCGCACACCCGGACCGTCAGGCCGCGCGCTCGACCGCCGGCACCCACTTTTCTTCGATGCGACCCAGGCGCCAGATGAGCAGGGCGACGGCCCAGGTGACCACGAACATGGCGACGACCGCGAAGCCGACCACGTTCAGGTCCAATCCGGCGATCCACCTCCAGAACGGGCCCCGCCAGCCGAATTCGTCGGCGAACAGGCCCAGCAGTTCGACGCTGCCGATCAGCAACGCGACCGCTACCGAAAGTGCGGTGACGGTGATGTTGTAGTAGATCTTGCGCACCGGATTGGAGAATGCCCAGCCGTAGGCGAAGTTCATGAACGAACCGTCGATGGTGTCCAGCAGGCACATGCCCGCGGTGAACAACACCGGCAGGCACAGGATGGCGTACCAGGGCAACCCGGCTGCCGCGCTGGTGCTCGCCAGGACCAGCAGTGCGATTTCGGTGGCGGTGTCGAAGCCCAGCCCGAACAGCAACCCCACCGGATACATATGCCAGGACTTGGTAATCGCCTTGGTGAATCGCCCGAGGAATCGGTTGACTAGTCCTCGGTTGTCCAGCTGTTGCTCCAGTTCGGCTTCGTTGAACTGGCCACGACGCAACCGGGCGAACACCCGCAGGATGCCGGCCAGGACAATGACGTTGAGCACGGCGATCAGATACAGGAACACTCCGGAGACGCCGGTGCCGATCAGGCCGGTGTAGTGGTGCAACGAAGAGGAGTCTTGTTGAACCGGTCCGACGATGGCTTTGACTCCGGTCGCCAGTAATACCGCCAGAGCGAAGACGACGGTGGAGTGGCCCAGCGAGAAGAAGAACCCGGCGGCCAGCGGCCGCTGCCCGTCGTTCATCAGCTTGCGGGTGGTGTTGTCGATGGCGGCGATGTGGTCGGCATCGAAGGCGTGCCGCATGCCGAGCGTGTATGCGGTCAAGCCGATGCCGATGCCAAATGCCTTGCCGCCCAGGGCGAGTTGCGCGGGCTCCACCAGAGCGATGAGGGTGATCCAGCCGACCAGGTGCAGCGCGACGATGACGGCCAACATCGATCCCAGGCGCCACCACTCCGCTGGTGCCAAGACGCCGAGCACCCCGGAAAAACCTGTCAACGGTGAGGGATGTGACGGGCGCCGGTCGAGTTCTCTACGGGCCATGTTGGTCCTTGCAGCGGCGGGCGGAACGCAACAGGCACGACTGTAGGTTGCGTCACAAGTTATTGCAAGTCACTTGCAGAAGCACCGGGATCTGTCGCCGGTGAACACCGCGTTGCGTGCTACGCGCTGGCGGCGCCGGTGACGGCCGCGCTGTGGTGGTTGCGCCGGGCGGCGATGAAGGCCGCCCAGGACTTCACCTGGGGGTGCTGCTTGAGAAGGGCACGACGCTGGCGTTCCGTCAGCCCGCCCCAGATCCCGTACTCGACGCGGTTGTCGAGCGCGTCGGCGGCGCACTCGAGAATCACCGGGCAGTTCCGGCAGAACGCCGCCGCTTCTCGCTGGGCGGCGCCGCGCACGAACAATTCCTCTGGGTCAATGTTGCGGCACCGGGCTTTGGACACCCACGCGGCGCGGGCCTCGGCGTCCGAGCCGTAGGGAAGGTGGTGAACTGCAGTAATGGCGCCGGTTTGGGCGGCGTAATTCCGGATTTTTGGCACGAGACTCCCCCAAGGCTGCGGCCGGTGTTGACAGATGAACTTTTCGAACGGCCTGTTTTGCCCGCGGCCAAGTGCGTGCACGCGCCAGATTTACCGAGGGCTCAACCCCCTGTCATGCTCAATCCCTGCTGTTGCGGGGATAGAGCGGTGTCAAACAGGCGTCTGTCGCGACAGTACGAAAGGGCGTCAGGTAGCGCCTAGGGCCCTTTGTCACCACCGGAGAGGCTTCAAATCCCTTGTGGCTGTGACCATCGTCCTTGCCGGTTCGTACGCACGATCGACCGGGGCCGCGGGCACGTGGTCCCCGCATGTGACCGTTGGCCTTGCCGGCGTCGGGGCCAAGGCCAGGGTCTCGGTGGCGGGTCCGCCCGGCGCACGGGCCGCGTCGCAATCGCCACCCCGGGCCCGACCGTATACTGGCGATCCCGGCCGTCCGGCGCGACACTGAACAGGTGACGTCAAAGCCGTCGGGCCTGGACCCGGCTGTCACCGAGCGGATCGGCGAACTCTTGCGTGCCCGCGGCCTGCGGCGGATGCCCTCGCGGATTCAGGTGCTGGCGGTCCTCGAACCGGTCAACGGCCATCTGTCGGTGGCCGAGATTTATCAGCGGCTGACCGCCTGCCTGTCCGCCGATACCCAGCCGCCCGACCTGGCCACCGTCTATCGCACCGTGACCACCCTGGTCGACCAGGGAGTGTTGCATGCGTTGACCCTCGATGGAGGGGTAACCACTTACGGGCTGGCCACGGCGCCACACCACCATGCGGTGTGCACCCAGTGCGGGGCGATCATCGAAGTGCCCGCGCGGCAGCTGAGCTCGGCACTCGAGCATGCGATGGCGGGCAGCTCGTTCGCACTGTCGGAACGGGCCGGTCTGACGCTGCGCGGCCTGTGCCCCGCATGTCAGGACAATGTGCAGGATTTCGGCGACGCCACCGATCCGCGCTCTCCCCGGCGACGCGATCCCGCGCAGCGCCGGCGCTGACATCAGCGCAGGTTCAGCAGCGCGTTTTCGACGACCTCGGGCAGCGCCGGGTGAATCCAGTACTGGCCGCGGGCCATTTCGGCTGCGGTGAGTCCGAAGCTCATCGCCTGGATCAGCGGCTGGATGATCGACGACGCCTGGTGGCCCATGATGTGCGCGCCCAGCAGGCGCCCGCTGCCGCGTTCGGCGATGAGCTTGAGGAATCCGGTGGTGTCTTCCATCGCCCAGCCATAACCGACGTCGCCGTAGTCCTGTATTGCGACGCAAATGTCGAAACCTCTTGCCACGGCTTCGTTTTCGGTTAATCCCACAGCGGCCAGCTGGGGATCGGTGAACACCGCCGCCGGTACGTAGCGATGGTCGGTAACGGCCATCGACGCGGTATCGTCCCAGTCGCACAGCAGGTTATGTTGCACGACACGGGCTTCGTGATTGGCGACGTGCTTGAGCTGATACGGCGACGAGACGTCACCGAGCGCGAAAACGTTACGGGCGGAAGTTCTTTGGTATTCGTCGACGGCGACCCGGTCATCGTCCACGTCGACGCCGGCCCGGTCGGTGTCGAGCAGGTCGGCGTTGGACCTCCGGCCGGTCGCCACCAGCAGCAGATCCGCGTCGATGGTGGACCCGTCGTCGAGCGTGAGCGACAGGCCGGTTGCGCCGTCTTCCCCGGCCACCACATTGCGGTGGGTGCGCAGTTCCCATTTGGTCGAGGCGATGCGGGTAAACCGTTCGCACAGCGTGTCGTCGCAATGCCGCAGCATGCAGCCGCCCCGGATCACCAACGTGACGCGAACCCCGAACGCCGAGAAGACGTGCGCGAATTCTGCTGCCACGAAACCGCTTCCGACGATTACCAGGTGCTTCGGCAGCTCGGCGATCCGCATGACGGAGTCGCTGGTGTGGTACCTGACGCCGCAGGCCAGGATCGCCGGCGGAATCACCGGCCGCGAACCGGCCGCGATCACCACCTGATCGGCGGTGAACTCGTCACCATCGTCGGTGCGCAACAGATAGCGCCCGTCGGCCTGGACGCCGCCGAACCGGGTATGGGCGGGGTACACGTCGATGTTGCGGGCCGAGCGCCGATACTGCTCGCCGCCCATCGCGATCGGATCGATGCGCCCGAAGACGCGGGAGACGATATCGTCCCAGCGCACCCCGTCGATGTGCGCGTCGACGCCGTACCGGCTGGCACCCTGGATGGTTTTGGCCACATCTGCGGCGTAGACGAACATCTTGGTCGGCAGGCACCCGACGTTGAGGCAGGTGCCGCCGAAGGTGCCCTGCTCGCAGATCGCCACCCGTTTGTGCGCATAGCGGTCGTCGAGAATGCTGTTGCCCGAACCGGTTCCGATGATCGCCAGGTCGTAGGTTTCCATGGCGGCGCTCACCCTTTCCCCGACGATGCCGAGGCGCCGGTGTCATCCAGTGTGCTGAGGTAGTGGTCCAACCAGTTGTCCAGGTGGCGATAGGCTATCCGGCGCGGCTCGGGCAGCGACAAGAACACGTCGTGTTTGGCGTCCGGCACCGGAATGATGGTGCTGCGGTTGCCGATACAACCCGCCCAGCGGGCGATACGGGTGACGTCGAGCACCGCGTCGCCGCGTTGCAGGGCTGCCGGGTCGGCGTTTTCGCGCACGGTGTGATCGGAACGAAGGATCAGGTTGGGCACGCCGACGTCGAGCCCGCGATGTAGCCGTGCCTGGCCGCGACGCGTGGCATGCACCCAGCCGAAGGTGATCGGGAAGCCGCCCACGGGTTTCCACTGCAGGTTGTAGTCGAACTCGCCGTCATAGTCGCGGTGCAGGGTGGAGCCGTATCCGCTCTCACGCGGTGCCCGGACCACTCTCTTGGGCCGCATCCGCGATATCGCGGCGACCGCGGCCGAGGTGAGGCCCGAACGCAGGATCGCCGGCCCGTGCAGATCCAGGAAGGGGCTGTTGAGCACCAGGCCGCCGACGGCCGCGTGCGCTGTCGTGCTGCGCCGGCGCAACCGGTCCAGCCACAGCGAGACGATCAGCCCGCCGGCGGAATGGCCGTACACCAGAACCCGCGCCGTGTCCGTTTGCTCGCCGATGACGCGCAGGGCGTGTTCCAGTTCGGCGTCATAGTGGGCCAGATCGGTGGTGAAGTGCGGGGTCTGGCCGTCGTGCCGGGAGCGGCCGCATTTGCGGAGGTCCAGCGCATAGAAGGCGAACCCGCGGCGCGCGAAGTGATCGGCCAGTTCGGTGTGGAAGAAGTAGTCGGTATAGCCGTGTACCGCCAGGACGGCGTGATCGCTCTGGACCGGATCTCCGCGGCGGATCAGGGTCGCGACGACGTCGCCTTCACCGTCGGGGTCGGGTCCGAGCGGGATCGGGTGCTGCCAATAGCCGGGCAGGACGTCGGGCATCCAGCCAGTCACGGGGTCAGCTTAGAGCGTGGTCACCCGCGATGTCGGTCAGCCGGGCGCGCCAGGCGCGCCGTCTGTGCCGGGGGAACCTGGGGGGCCGCCCGTGGATGTTCCGGAGCCGCCCGCGCCAAGGGCGCCGCCTGCACCCCCCGCGCCGCCGAGGCCACCGGTACCACCCACGCCACCGGCACCGGTGCCGCCGATGCGGCCGCTCAGCCAGCCCCCGGACCCGCCCGCGCCGCCGAGGCCCGGGGCACCGCCGGCACCGCCGGCCCCACCATTGCCGCCGTGACCTCCGTCACCGCCGGCACCGCCGACGAAACTAAAAGACATGGGGTTGCTGCCGGTACCGGAACCCCCGCCGCCGCCAGCGCCGCCCGCACCGCCAGCACCGCCCGCACCGCCGGCACCGGCGTTGCCGCCGACGCCGCCCGCGCCGCCGTCGCCCAGCAATATGCCGGCCGCACCGCCGCGACCACCCAGACCGCCGGCCCCGCCGGTGCCCCCGGTGCCGAGTGCGCTGCCGCCATTGCCGCCCGCACCGCCGTCGCCGCCGGTGGCCCTGATGGCACTGCCGCTGGTGGTGCTGGCGTTACCGCCAACGCCGCCGAGTCCGCCGGCACCGGCCGACGCGCCGTCGCCGCCGGTGCCGCCGGTACCCCCGAGGCCACCGCTGCCGCCATTGCCGACCAGCAGCCCGCCACGCCCGCCGTCACCGCCGGCACCTCCAGCCCCTCCGGCGCCGCCGGACACGTTACTGTCCTGCCCGTTCCCGCCGTTGCCGCCGTGGCCTGCGAGGGCGGTGATGACCGCATTGGCGTTCCCGCCGGACGCGCCGTTACCACCAGTACCGCCGGATGCCTGCGCGTCACCACCGTCACCACCAGCACCACCGGCGGCGGTACTACCGCTCGTCGTGGTTGCGAACCCACCGGCCCCGCCGTTGCCGCCGTTGCCGCCGTTGCCGCCGTTGCCGCCGTCGCCGCCAGTGGCGTTACCGCTACCCTGGGCGGTTGCGTTGCCGCCGGCGCCCCCCTTCCCGCCGGTCATTGCGACGCCGCCGTCGCTGCCCGTTCCCCCAGCGCCCCCGGTGGCGCTGGTAGTACCACCCACGTTTGAACTGGTACCGGCGGTGCCGGCAACGGCCGCGCCGACGGGGGTGGGGTTGCTGCCATCGGTGCCAATGGCGCCGGTGCCGCCCTGTCCGCCGGCGCCGCCGCCGCCGAACAGGATGGCGTTGCCGCCGTGACCGCCTGGTCCGCCATTGCCGCCGTTGACGCCCACGATGCCTAATCCGCCTTGCCCGCCGGCCCCGCCGTTGCCCAACAGCAGCCCGCCGGCACCGCCGTTACCGCCGGCCGCGCCCGTCCCCCCGGGTCCGCCTGCGCCGCCATCGCCGATCAGCCCCGCGTTGCCCCCGGCGCCACCCGCTTGGCCGGGCCCACCGGGCGCACCGTTCCCGCCGGTGCCGAACAGTAAGCCCCCCGGCGCGCCGGCCTCACCTGGTGCCAACCCGTTGGCGCCATTGCCGATCAGCGGGCGCCCTAGCACCGCCTGAGTGGGAGCGTTGATCAGGTTCAGCACAGCCTGCATGGGCGACGCGTTGGCGGCTTCGGCTCTGGCATACGAGCCGCCGGACGCGGTCAATGCTTGCGCAAACCGTGCGTGAAACGCCGTCACTTGGGCGCTGACGGTCTGATATCCCTGGCCATGCGCGCCGAACAGGGCCGCGACGGCCATCGACACCTCATCCTCGGCGGCGGCTAACAGACCCGTGGTCGGGGCCGCCGCGGCGGCGTTGGCCGCGTTGATCCCCGAACCAATCCGCGCCAAATCCCTGGCGGCCGCGTCGAGCGTGTCCGGTGTTGCGATGAGAAACGACATAAAGCACCTTCCGCCAGCAGGCTTACGATCAATTGCTCGCCCATCAGGCCACGAATGGCCAGGACAGATTTTAGTGAGATCGGCAAAATGCTTTGGGCGCTTTCAAGCAATTGCCTGTGCTATCCAACTCCGCTACCGGCATCGTCGGTCTTGGCGCAAGGTAAGCCCCAGTTCGGTCGGGATAACCTTGGAAACCAGTACAGCCGGAGGAAGGGCCAGGGTGTCGGAGCTAACCAGGACCGCCGATGTCGTGCTGGTGGGCGCGGGCATCATGAGCGCGACGCTGGCAGCGCTGCTCAAGAAGCTGGAGCCGGACTGGTCGATCACCGTGATCGAACGGCTCGATGCCGTTGGCGCCGAGAGCAGCAGTCCGTGGAACAATGCCGGCACCGGCCATGCGGGGCTGTGCGAAATGAACTACACCCCAGCAGGTCCCGGAGGCACGATCGACGTCACCAAAGCGGTCCTGATCAACGAGCAATTCCAGGTCACCCGGCAGTTCTGGGCCTACGCCGTGGAAAACGGCATGTTGACCGACGTACGCGGCGTTCTCAATCCCGTCCCGCACGTGAGTTTCGTGCACGGCGCCGACCGCGTGGATTACCTGCGGCGCCGCCACGATGCGCTGGCCGGCAACCCGTTGTTCTCCGGCAGCGAACTGATCGATGACCCGGACGAGTTCGCCCGCCGGTTGCCCTTCATGGCAGCCAAGCGTGACTTCTCCGAGCCCGTCGCGCTCAACTGGGCTCCGGACGGCACCGACGTCGACTTCGGCGCATTGTCGCGCCAGCTCATCGGCTATTGCGTACGCAACGGGACGACCGCGCTGTTCGGCCACGAGGTCCGTGATCTTCGCCGCCAGCCCGAGGGCAGCTGGATTTTGACCGTCGGCAACCGGCGCAGCGGCCAAAAGTACACGCTGAAAGCTAGATTCGTCTTCGTCGGGGCCGGCGGGGATGCGCTGCTGTTGTTACAGAAGTCCGGCATCAAGGAGATCAGGGGCTTCGCCGGTTTTCCGATCGGCGGCCGCTTCCTACGCAGCGACAACCCGGCGCTCACCACCGCGCACCGGGCCAAGGTCTACGGAGTTCCGTCGCCGGGCGCGCCGCCTCTGGGAGCGCTGCACCTGGACCTGAGGTTCGTCTACGGTAAGCCCTGGCTGATGTTCGGCCCGTACCCGGGCTGGTCGCCAAAGTTCTTGAAACAAGGCCACTTCAGCGATCTGGCCCGGTCGCTCCGGCGCGACAATCTGCTGTCGCTGCTCGGCGTCGGCGTGACCGAACTGACCTTGCTGAACTATTTGATCGGCCAACTGCGACTCTCGGCACCGGATCGCATCGGTGTGCTGCGTGAATTTGCCCCCAGCGCAACGGATTCCGACTGGGAGCTGACCCTGGCCGGTCAGCGGGTGCAGGTGATCCGGCGCGACAAGCACAAGGGTGGGGTGGTGGAGTTCAACACCACACTCGTCGGTGCCGCCGACGGGAGCATCGCCGGGCTGCTGGGAGGTTCCCCGGGCGCCTCGACGGCGGTGCCCATCATGTTCGAGGTTCTGCAGAGCTGCTTTGGCCACCGGTATCAGTCGTGGCTGCCCGCCCTCAAAGAGATGGTGCCGTCGCTGGGAACCAACCTCTCCGAAGAGCCCGCACTGTATGACGAAGTGCGGTCCTGGACCACCAAAGTGCTGCAACTGGACAGTCCATGACAGAAGCGCTGCGCCGCGTGTGGGCCAAAGACCTTGACGCGCCAACCCTTTACGAACTACTCAAGCTGCGGGTGGAAGTCTTCGTGGTCGAACAGGCCTGCCCGTATCCGGAACTGGACGGCCGCGACCTGCTTTCCGAGACCCGGCACTTCTGGCTGGAAACACCTGACGGCGAGGTGATCTGTACCCTGCGGCTGATGGAGGAGCACGCCGGAGGTGAGAAGACATTCCGCATCGGCCGGCTGTGCACCCGGCGGGATGCCCGCGGTCAGGGACATACCACCCGGCTGCTGCGTGCCGCGCTGGCCGAGGTGGGTGACTACCCGTGCCGGATCGACGCCCAGGTCTATCTGGCCGACATGTACGCTCAGCACGGATTTGTCCGCGACGGTGACGATTTCATCGACGACGGTATCCCGCATGTGCCGATGCTGCGGCCCGCATCCGGTCGGGCGGCGCACTCATGAAGCCGTATCCGTTCAGCGCGATCGTCGGACATGACCACATGCGGCTCGCGTTGCTGCTGTGTGCCGTTCGTCCGGAGATTGGTGGGGTTCTTATCCGCGGGGAGAAGGGCACCGCGAAATCGACGGCCGTGCGCGGACTCGCGGCACTGCTGTCGACCGCGACCGGGGGCGCCGGCGCGGCATTGGTCGAAATGCCGTTGGGAGCCACCGAGGACCGCGTGGTCGGTTCGCTGGATTTGCAGCGCGTTCTGCGTGACGGTGAGCACGCGTTTTCACCGGGCCTGCTGGCCCGTGCTCACGGCGGAGTGCTCTACGTCGACGAAGTCAACCTGCTGCATGACCATCTGGTCGACATATTGCTCGACGCCGCCGCGATGGGACGGGTACATGTCGAACGAGACGGCATATCGCATTCGCATGAGGCCCGTTTCGTGCTGATCGGCACCATGAATCCCGAAGAGGGCGAACTTCGTCCGCAGCTGCTGGACCGGTTCGGCCTCACCGTCGACGTGCAGGCATCGCGAGACGTCGACGTGCGCGTGGAGGTGATCCGGCAGCGGATGGCATACGAGGCCGATCCCGACACGTTCGCCGAAAGCTACGTCGAGGCCGACGCCGAGCTGGCCCGCCAGATCGCCGCGGCGCGCGCTCTCGTCGACAAGGTTGTATTGCCGGACAACGAATTACGGCGCATCGCCGCGTTATGTGCGGCCTTCGACGTCGACGGCATGCGGGCCGATCTGGTGGTCGCCCGAACGGCAGCCGCCCATGCTGCCTGGCGTGGCGCACGCACCGTCGAGGAACAGGACATCCGGGTAGCCGCCGAACTGGCATTGCCGCATCGGCGCCGTCGAGACCCCTTCGACGATCACGGTCTCGACCGAGACCAGCTGGACGAGGCACTGGCGCTGGGGGCACCAGCGGTGAGCGGCGAAGCCGGCTCCGACCCCGAACCTGAGCCTGACCCGCCCGGCGGTGGTCAGTCCACCAACAACTGTGCGTCCCAACCGAATTCGCACGCAGCACCAAAGCGGCCAAAGCCCAGCGCGCCACCATCGAAAATCTTCCGTACCCGCGCGCTGACTGTTCCGGGTGTTGGCGAGGGCGCGCCCGGACGACGGTCGCGGGCCCGCAACGCATCAGGCAGTGTGGTCGCGGCTGCCGACGGCGGCGACGCCGGCGCCCATGGATTGCATCTGTTCGCCACCGTGTTGTCGGCCGCCGAGCACGCGTCGGGGGCAGGGCCGCTGCGGCTGCGGCTGGACGACGTACGGCGCGCGGTCCGCGAGGGACGCGAGGGCAACCTGGTGATCTTCGTCGTCGACGCCTCGGGATCGATGGCCGCCCGCGATCGCATGGCCGCGGTCAGCGGCGCCACCATGTCGCTGCTGCGCGACGCCTATCAGCGGCGTGACAAGGTCGCGGTGATCACGTTTCGTCAGCATGAGGCCGGGTTGTTGCTGCCGCCCACGTCGTCGGCGCACATCGCCGGCCGGCGGCTCGCCCGGTTCGACACCGGTGGCAAAACACCGCTTGCGGAAGGTCTGCTGGCCGCGCGCGAACTGGTCGTCCGGGAAAAGGCGCGTGATCTCGCTCGCCGCGCCCTGGTGGTGGTGCTTACCGACGGACGGGCCACGTCCGGGCCAGACCCGCTGGGCCGCAGTCGAATTGCTGCGGCCCGACTGGCCGCTGAAGGCGTGGCCGCCGTGATCGTAGACTGTGAAACTTCATACGTTCGGCTCGGATTGGCCGGGCAGCTGGCGCGTCAGCTGGGTGCGCCAGCCGTTCGGCTCGAGCAGCTGCACGCCGACCACTTGACGCGGGCCGTCCGCAACGCGGCCTGAGTCGGTGAAGGGTAATCACGTATGCCGCAGGGAAATCCGACTTACATCCCCGATGACGGTCTGACCACCAGGGCCCGGCGCAACCTGCCAGTGCTGGCGGTGCATACCGGTGACGGCAAGGGAAAATCGACGGCAGCCTTCGGAATGGCGCTGCGCGCATGGAACGTCGGGCTCGACGTTGCGGTATTCCAGTTCGTCAAGAGTGCCAAATGGAAGGTCGGCGAAGAAGCCGCGTTCCGTCAGCTCGGTCGGCTGCACGACGAACAAGGGATCGGTGGAGCCGTCGAATGGCACAAGATGGGCGCGGGCTGGTCATGGACCCGCAAATCACGCGAGGCCGGCAGCGACGTCGATCACGCCGCAGCGGCGGCGGACGGTTGGGCCGAGATCGCGCGGCGGCTGGCGGCGCAACGCCACCAGTTTTACGTGCTGGACGAGTTCACTTACCCGCTGAAGTGGGGTTGGGTTGACGTCGACGACGTGGTGGAGGTGTTGTTCGCACGGCCCGGCCACCAACATGTCGTGATCACCGGACGTGACGCACCGCGCCGATTGACCGAGGCAGCCGATTTGGTGACCGAGATGACCAAGGTCAAACACCCGATGGACGTGGGCCGTAAGGGCCAGCAGGGCATCGAGTGGTGAGGCCGTGACCTCGACACCGGCCCTGGTCATCGCCGCACCCGCGTCGGGCAGCGGAAAGACCACCGTCGCAACGGGTTTGATGGGAGCTTTGCGCCGAGCCGGTCACCGCGTCGCGCCCTTCAAGGTCGGTCCCGACTTCATCGACCCCGGTTACCACACCCTCGCCTCAGGGCGGGTGGGCCGCAACCTGGACCCGGTATTGGTGGGGGAGCAGCTAATCGGCCCGCTCTACGCGCACGGCACCGTCGGCGCCGACATTGCAGTGGTCGAAGGTGTGATGGGCCTGTTCGACGGGCGCATCGGCGATGCGGGAAGCGGCCCCGCGGCAGGGTCCACAGCACACGTCGCAGGCTTGCTCGGGGCGCCGGTGGTCCTGGTGGTCGACGCACGGGGCCAGAGCCACAGCATTGCCGCGCTGTTGCACGGCTTCACCACCTTCGACTCGACAACCCGGATTGCCGGCGTCATCCTCAACCGGGTCGGGACCGCCAGGCATGAGCATGTGCTGCGACAGGCGTGCGAGCAGGCCGGTGTCCCCGTATTGGGCGCCATCCCCCGAGCCGCTGAATTGGAGCTTCCGGCAAGGTATCTGGGTCTCGTCACCGCCGTCGAGTACGGTCGCCGGGCCCGGCTGGCAGTCGAGGCGATGACCGGATTGGTCGCTCGGCATGTCGATCTGACCGCAGTGGTCGCGGCCGCCGCAAGCCGCGTCGGCGCGCCGCCGTGGGACCCGGTGACGGCCGTCGGCGGGCGTATGGGCGGTCGCCCGACCGTCGCGATGGCGGCGGGCAAGGCCTTCAGCTTCGCCTACGCCGAACATGCCGAGCTGTTGCGGGCCGTCGGGGCCGATGTCGTCGAGTTCGATCCGCTCAGCGAAGCACTGCCGGAAGGGACGAACGCCGTGCTGTTGCCGGGTGGGTTCCCGGAGCAGTTCGCGGCGGAGCTCTCCGCCAATGAGTTAGTCCGCCGCCAGCTCCAACACTTGACGGTCGCGGGCGCCCCGGTGCATGCCGAATGCGGCGGGCTGATCTACCTGGTGTCCGAATTCGACGGATACCCGATGTGCGGCGTGCTGGCCGGCTCGGCACGCTTTACCCAGCACCTCACACTGGGATACCGCGACGCCGTCGCGGTCGCCGAGTCGCCGCTGTATTCGGTCGGCCGGCGGGTTGCCGGGCACGAATTCCACCGCACCACCGTCACGTTCACCGACAGCTACCAGCCGGCGTGGGTGTATCGGAGTCCGGGGCTTGGCGACCGCGCCGTGCGAGACGGCGTCGTGCATGGCGGTGTGCACGCGTCCTACCTGCATACGCATCCGGCTGCGACGCCGGAAGCGGTAGCTCGCTTCGTCGCACATGCCGTCGCCCGGCCGTAGCGGCCCGCGAATGTAACGTCAGGGCGAAAAATCTTGGCGGCGCGGATTCGCCGTGGCGTTACATTCGCGGCTTGGCAAAATCCGCTGCGCCCGGCTCCGCCGAGCTGGCGATCACCACGGTGTTCGGCGGTGGTGATCCGCTGCGCCCGGCTCCGCCGAGCTGGCGACCACCACTAAGCTTGGCGGGTGACCGAGAGCCCTTACCTCGTCGGATTGCGACTGGCCGGCAAGAAGGTGGTCGTGGTCGGCGGGGGCAGTGTCGCCCAACGCCGTCTACCCCTTCTCATCTCGAGCGGCGCAGACGTGCACGTGATCTCCCGTAGCGCCACCCGCGCCGTCGAGGCGATGGACGGCATCACTTTGTCGCTGCGTGAATACCGCGACGGCGACTTGGAGGGGGCCTGGTACGCGTTAGCGGCCACCGACGACGCACAGGTGAATGCGACCGTCGTCGCCGAGGCCGATCGCCGGCAGATCTTCTGCGTCCGCGCCGACAGCGCCGTCGAAGGTAGTGCGGTCACCCCGGCGACATTCAGCTATGCGGGGTTGGCGGTGGGTGTGTTGGCCGGCGGCGAGCATCGCCGTTCGGCTGCCATCCGGTCGGCCATCCGTGAGGCGTTGCAGCGGGGCGTCATCACCCTGGAAAGCCCCGAATGCTCCGACGTGGTCCGCGGTGGGGTAGCGCTGGTCGGTGGTGGCCCCGGCGATCCAGAACTGATCACTGTCCGTGGCAGGCGCCTGCTGGCCCAGGCCGACGTCGTGATCGCAGACCGCCTGGCACCACCGGAATTGCTCGCCGAGCTTCCACCGCATGTGGAAGTCATCGATGCCGCCAAGATCCCGTACGGCCGGGCCATGGCCCAGGACGCAATCCACGCCGCCATGATCGAACAGGCCAAATCAGGCAAGTTCGTGGTCCGCCTCAAAGGCGGCGACCCGTTCGTGTTCGCCCGGGGCTATGAAGAGGTACTGGCATGCGCCGAAGCCGGCATTCCGGTGACCGTGGTCCCAGGTGTGACCAGTGCCATAGCAGTTCCTGCTTCCGCGGGCGTTCCCGTCACGCATCGGGCCACAAATCACGAGTTTGTGGTGGTCAGCGGCCATCTCCCGCCCGGTCACCCCGAATCGTTAGTGAATTGGAATGCTTTGGCAGCATTGTCCGGCACCATTGTTTTGCTGATGGCGGTGGAACGCATCGAACTTTTCGTCGACGCGCTGCTGAAAGGCGGCCGACCTGCGGAAACACCGGTGTTGGTGGTTCAGCACGGAACGACGCCGGCTCAGCACACGTTGCGGGCTACCCTCGCCGACACGCCGGAAAAGGTCCGCGCAGAGGGGATCCGACCTCCCGCGATCGTCGTGATCGGGGCTGTTGCAGGCTTCGGTGGCGTCCGGGGTTTAAACAATTCTTAAGATTACTGTAAGGTAACCCGTTATGACGGCTCTCAACGACACAGAGCGGGCTGCCCACAATTGGACGTCCGGACGGCAGGAGCGTCCGGCGGCGGCTCGCCCCGCGCCTTCGGCGGAGACCGCTTTACAACGCGTCAGCAGGTATTACCCGGCGTGGCTGCCCTCCCGTCGCTTCATCGCCGCGGTCATCGCCATCGGCGGGATGCAGCTCTTGGCGACAATGGACAGCACCGTCGCCATCGTCGCGCTTCCTAAGATCCAGAACGAGCTCAGCCTGTCCGACGCCGGCCGTAGCTGGGTGATCACCGCTTACGTGCTGACGTTCGGCGGTCTGATGCTGCTTGGTGGGCGTCTTGGTGACACCATCGGCCGCAAACGGACCTTTATCGTCGGCGTCGCGCTGTTCACCATCTCTTCGGTGCTGTGCGCGGTCGCCTGGGACGAGGCCACGATGGTCATCGCGCGACTGTCTCAGGGTGTGGGGTCGGCCATCGCCTCACCGACCGGTCTGGCGCTGGTGGCGACCACGTTCCCGAAGGGACCGGCGCGTAACGCCGCCACGGCGGTGTTCGCGGCGATGACGGCGATCGGTTCGGTGATGGGCCTGGTGGTCGGCGGAGCGCTGACCGAGGTTTCGTGGCGGCTGGCGTTCCTGGTGAATGTGCCGATCGGCCTGGTGATGATCTACCTGGCCCGCACCGCACTGCGGGAAACCAACCGTGAGCGGATGAAGCTCGACGCGGCCGGCGCCATGCTGGCCACGCTGGCCTGCACCGCTGCGGTCTTCGCCTTCTCGATGGGGCCGGAAAAGGGCTGGATCTCGGTGACCACCATCGGTTCGGGTGCGGTAGCTCTGGCTGCCGCCCTCGCGTTCATCGTGGTGGAACGCACCGCCGAAAACCCCGTCGTGCCGTTCCACCTGTTCCGCGACCGCAACCGGCTGGTCACCTTTATTGCGATCTTCCTGGCCGGCGGTGTCATGTTCACGCTGACGGTGTGCATCGGCCTGTACGTGCAGGACATTCTGGGCTACAGCGCGCTGCGCGCCGGTGTCGGCTTTATCCCGTTCGTCATCGCGATGGGTATCGGCCTGGGCATTTCCTCGCAGCTGGTGTCGCGGTTTTCGCCCCGGGTGCTGACGATCGCCGGGGGATATCTGCTAGTTCTGGCCATGCTGTACGGCTGGTTGTTCATGCACCGTGGCGTGGCGTACTTCCCCAACCTGGTAGTGCCCATCGTCGTGGGTGGGGTCGGTATCGGCATGGCGGTCGTACCGCTGACCCTGTCGGCGATCGCCGGCGTTGGTTTCGACCAGATCGGCCCGGTGTCGGCGATGACGCTCATGCTGCAGAGCCTCGGCGGGCCGCTGGTGCTGGCCGTCGTCCAGGCCGTGATCACCTCGCGCACGCTGTACCTCGGTGGTACCACCGGCCCGGTGAAGTTCATGAACGACGCACAGCTGGCCGCGCTCGACCATGGCTACACCTATGGTCTGCTGTGGATCGCCGGAGCGGCCGTCATCGTCGGCGGGGCTGCGGTATTGATCGGCTACACCCCGGCGCAGGTCGCCCACGCGCAGGAGGTCAAGGAAGCCATCGACGCCGGAGAACTCTGACCCTCCGGCGTCAGCGCAGCGGCCACAAGAGCTGACGCAGATAGCCGTCGGGTGGTCATCGTCGATGCCGTACTCGGCGGGCCAGCGGTCGACGGGTAGGTACAGCGTGCCGAACAGGGCATCGACGATAGGGAATTCGGCAGCGTAGTTCGAGTTGTACGCCTGGGGCTGGCGTGCGTGGTGCCAGTGGTGGAATCGCGGGGTGGCAATCAGCCATCGCAGTGGTCCGCACGTCAGTCGTAGGTTGGCGTGGATAAAGATGTCCTGCAATGTCAGCAGGATGACGATCGCGCCCAGGCCGACACGACCGAAGCCCAGCGCATACAACGGCACCACCGCGGCCGATCGGATGGCTATCTGGTCGAGGGGATGCATGTGTCCGGCGGCGAGCCGGTCCATCTCACGGACACTGTGGTGCACGCGATGGAATCGCCACAGCACGGGAACCTCATGCATGGCGCGATGCCCTGCGTAGCCGCCCACCGCGGTAATCGCAAGGGCCGCAACGATTTGCACCCAGCCCGGAGTCGCGGCAACGTTGCCGCGAAAGGCTGCCGGTACCAGGGCCTGCAGCGCGGTGCCGACCACCGCCACGGCGCCGACGAGACCGACCGTGTGCGCGGCCCCATTGACCAGATAGTGCACCACATCGGTGTGCCATCCCCGGCGCAGCACGTGGAGCGGGCGAAGCGCCAACATCCGCTCAAGCGGGATGAAGATCATTGCCAAAACCACCAGTTTGGCCGCCATTTCGCTGCGCACGCTCAGTGCGACCAGCACCAGCGTCGAGGTGACCAGCACCATGGCAATGCCGCCGGGACTAACCCCTCCTGATCCACCGGCCGTAGCGGGCTCGACCGACGCGGAAGTGGCGGTGCTCGCGACGAGGGCCGGGCGGTCGGCTACGGCTACTGGCCGTCCGAGCCTGGCCAGCCTGCCCCACCCAACCAGGACGCCGGCCGACACGATGACAGCGGGCACTCCGAGGATCGGTCGTACGGTGGCGACCGCTATCGCCGTGACGAGAATCGCCGCCTGAAGAGCCAGACCGGTCACCTTCAGCACTCGCGCACCCTGCAGCAGGCGGATCGCGTGCCGGCCGACCACGGCCGCCGCTGTGACGAGCACAATCGCAAGTACCGTCGTACCGCGGTCAAGGCGCTCATGCCCGCCTTTGGCGACGAAAGCCGCAGCGCCGACAAGCCCAACCAGCTCGGCCAAGTACGAGATGCCCAGAGCCGCCACTACGGGTCCGTCCCGATACTCGGGTTCAGCCCTGGTCAGCGCCGTGCTCATGCGCGACAAAGTATCTCTTGCAGCTGTGGAATATCTGAACATCAGGCTGGCGGGACGTTCAGGGCCGAGTCGCCCGTCCCGTCGATCCGTCGTGACGTCGAGTCGAGTGTGCATCGACGGCTTCGAGTGCGCGCACCGGGCGGCCAAGCGGCCCTCAGGGCCGCCCTGAGCTCACAGTCAAAGCCGTCACCACACACTCGCCGGGTCCCATCGCTTGACCCACTCAGCAGGCCGTGCCGGCCTGCATCGGCGCCCGGCTGGGCTTGATGGCCGGGCTTCTCAGCAGGCCGTGCCGGCCTGCATCGGCGCCCGGCTAGGCTTGCCGCCTGTGATCACCCGGATGTCCCAGCTGTTTCTGCGCACCCTGCGTGACGACCCCGCCGACGCCGAAGTGCCCAGCCACAAACTGCTGATCAGAGCCGGATACGTCCGGCCCGTCGCGCCGGGACTCTACAGCTGGCTGCCGCTGGGGCTGCGGGTACTGCGCAACATCGAGCGGGTGGTCCGCGAAGAGATGAACGCCATCGGCGGGCAAGAGATCTTGTTTCCCGCGCTGCTGCCGCGAGCGCCCTACGAGACCACGAACCGGTGGACCGAATACGGCGACAGTGTTTTCCGGCTGCAGGACCGCCGCGGCAATGACTACTTGCTCGGGCCGACACACGAGGAGCTTTTCACCCTGACCGTGAAGGGCGAATACAACTCCTACAAAGACTTTCCGCTGGTCCTGTATCAAATTCAGAACAAATACCGCGACGAAGCCCGCCCGCGCGCCGGCATCCTGCGGGTCCGGGAATTTGTGATGAAGGACTCCTACTCCTTCGACATCGACAGCGCCGGCCTGAAGGCTGCCTACCACGCACACCGGGAGGCCTACCAGCGCATTTTCGAACGTCTAAGGGTGCGCTACGTCATCGTCTCGGCGGTCTCCGGCGCCATGGGCGGCAGCGCATCTGAAGAGTTCCTGGCCGAAAGCCCGGTCGGTGAGGACACCTTCGTACGGTGCCCGGAGTCGGGTTATGCCGCCAACGTCGAAGCCGTCATCACCGCGCGCCCGGAGACCCGACCGATCGATGGACAACCCGAAGCGGTGGTCCACGACACCGGTGACACCCCGACCATCGCCACGCTGGTCGCCTGGGCCAACCAGGCCGACCTGGGCCGCACGGTGACCGCCGCGGACACCCTGAAGAACGTCCTGGTCAAAGTCCGCCAGCCCGGCAAGGACTGGGAATTGCTGGCCATCGGGATTCCCGGCGACCGGGAGGTCGACGACAAGAGGTTGAGCGCGGCCCTGGAACCGGCCGACTACGCCTTGCTCGACGACGACGACTTCGCCGGATACCCGTTCCTGGTCAAGGGCTATATTGGCCCAAAGGCTTTGCGCGCCAACAATGTTCGTTACCTGGTCGACCCGCGCGTGGTCGACGGCAGCAGCTGGATCACCGGGGCGGACGAACCAGGCCGGCATGTCGTCGGCCTGGTTGCGGGTCGTGATTTCACCGCCGACGGCACCATCGAGGCTGCCGAAGTGCGCGAAGGCGATTCCTCTCCGGACGGTGCCGGCTCCCTGGTCGTGGCGCGCGGCATTGAGATCGGCCACATCTTCCAGCTCGGCCAGAAATACACCGACGCCTTCAGCGCCGACGTGCTCGGCGAAGACGGCAAGCCGGTACGGCTGACCATGGGCTCCTATGGCATCGGGGTGTCGCGGCTGGTCGCGGTCGTCGCCGAACAGCACCACGACGAGCTGGGTTTGCGCTGGCCACCGTCGATCGCGCCGTTCGACGTTCACCTGGTGATCGCCAACAAGGACGCGGAGGCGCGCAGCGGAGCTGTCGCGCTGGCCGCCGAACTGGATCAACTCGGCGTCGAGGTGCTGCTCGACGACCGTCAGGCCTCGCCCGGCGTCAAGTTCAAGGACGCCGAACTGCTGGGAATGCCCTGGATAGTCGTGGTGGGGCGCGGCTGGGCGGATGGCGTGGTCGAATTGCGGGACCGATTCAGCGGTCAGACCCGTGAGCTAGCCGTCGGCGCCTCACTGGCCACCGATATCGCGGCAGCCATCAGCGGTTAGCTATTCGTTGCCGCCCGGGAACGAGGTGGTGATCGGCCAGGCGCCCAGCACCTTGTTCCACCGGGCGGCCATCACCGCGCTCTGGGTCAAAGCCGTCGACGCGAACGCCCGGTCATCGGCAGTCTCGGCATGCTCGACGACGGCACGCCACGCCGTCGCGCCGTCGTTCTCCATCCGCGCGGCCAGCCGAGCCGCATCGGCTGGGCTGCCCACGTCACTGGGCAGCTGGTAGCCGGCGGCGGCTGCCGGCGCGGTGACCTTGCGGGCGGCCAGCATCGCAATGACGTCGTCACGACGTTGGCGATGTTGGTTCAACGCCTCCACCACCAAGTCGTTGACGCTGGGCGGCGACAGCGCCGACACAATGCCATACCCGTAGATGGTCGCGTGCTCGACGGCGAGGGCGTCGCTCAGCGCCGCGGTATCGGCATCTTTGCCGGCGGGCGACCACTTGGGGCTGGCCCCGAAGCTGGGTTCCGACGAGGTCATATCGAGGGTCCCCCGGGCATCAGCGCAACCGTGTAGGACGCGGTGCAGGAGGCCGCGATGGAGGCGAGCAGCCCCGCGCGGTAGCCCGATACCGAAGCGACCAGGCGATTGGCATCCTCAGCCGACTTGCGCAGCGAATCCACCACGTCGGACACCGGCGGTGGCGGTGGCGGGGGTTCGGTGCCCGTGGGGCTGGGGCTGGCGCTCGAGCTACTCGTTTCGCTGGTGGCGGATACCAGCTTGCCCGCGGCTCGGGCGATCTCGGTGGCCAGGGCCCGGGCATGCGCGCCGCGTTGGCTGGCCACCACCGTCAGCGCGGCAGCGACCTGCGGTGGATTGCCGATCGCCGCCGCGGCGGCAGACGCCAGCGCGCTGTCGCGTCGGGCCTGCTCCAAGGGCGCCAGGAGCTCATCGACCGCGGGAGGTTTCGGGGTGGACTCGCCGCAGGCGGACACGACCACCCCGAGTGCAGCGAGAGCGGCACCGCCGGCGAGCACACCCCGCCTGTTGACGACGGGTACTGCTCTGGGCACAGCAACATCCTGCCATCACCGGCGAGTTGGGCACGACAAGGGATGATCACGATCCGGGGAGGTGAAACCTCGACGACCTGATCACCGCGGCATTGGCGATTCCTGGCGTATCGTTGGTAGCTGGTTCCCTGTGGATCGCCGATGATTGCGCGCCGGCGGGCCGACGGGAGCCGCGCTGGCAGCGAAATCCGCCAGATGACCGGACAACTCAAGATGAGGAGCTCGCCGTGACCACCGGGCTACCTTCGCAGACACAGGTGATCGAACTACTCGGTGGAATCTTTGCGTGCGCCGGCTATGAGATCGAAGACGTGGTCATCGACACCCGCGCCCACCCACCGCGGATCACGGTGGTCGCCGACGGCGACACCGCACTCGACCTGGACACCATCGCCGCCCTGTCGCGCTCCGCTTCGGGTCTGCTGGACGGTCTGGACACCATCCGCGACAGCTACGTCCTCGAAGTCAGCTCGCCCGGCGTCGAACGCCCGCTGACCAGCGAAAAGCACTTCCGCCGCGCCCGCGGTCGCAAGGTCGAACTCACATTGTCCGACGGATCCCGGCTTACCGGCCGGGTCGGAGAGCTGACCGGCGACACCATGGCGCTGGTGGTCCGGCAGGGCCAGGACTGGGCGGTGCGCCAGATTCCACTGGCGGACGTCCTGAAAGCTGTTGTCCAAGTAGAGTTTTCACCGCCGGCCCGAGCCGAGCTCGAGTTGGCGACGGCGGGTGGGGCCGCTGGTACGGAGGCCGAATCATGAACATCGACATGGCCGCGCTGCATGCGATCGAGCTCGACCGGGGCATCTCGGTCAACGAATTGCTCGAAACCATCAAATCCGCGCTGCTCAGCGCCTATCGGCACACCCAGGGTCACCAGACCGACGCTCGCATTGAGATCGACCGTAAGAGCGGCGTCGTCCGGGTGATCGCCCGTGAGCTGGATGATGAGGGAAACCTCATCAGCGAATGGGATGACACCCCGGAGGGTTTTGGCCGCATCGCGGCAACGACGGCTCGTCAGGTGATGTTGCAGCGATTCCGCGACGCCGAGAACGAGCGGACATACGGCGAGTTCTCGACCCGGGAGGGTGAGATCGTCGCGGGCGTGATCCAGCGCGACAGCAGGGCCAACGCCCGCGGTCTGGTGGTCGTCCGGATGGGAAGCGAGACCAAGGCCTCCGAGGGTGTGATCCCCGCCGCCGAACAAGTCCCCGGCGAGAGTTACGAACACGGCAACCGGCTGCGTTGCTACGTGGTTGGTGTGAGCCGTGGTGCCCGCGAACCGCTGATCACGTTGTCGCGCACGCACCCGAACCTGGTGCGCAAGCTGTTCTCGCTGGAAGTTCCCGAGATAGCCGACGGGTCGGTGGAGATTGTTGCGGTGGCGCGGGAGGCCGGTCATCGGTCCAAGATCGCGGTGCGGTCGAACGTCCCGGGGCTCAACGCCAAAGGCGCCTGCATCGGCCCGATGGGTCAGCGGGTGCGCAACGTGATGAGCGAACTGTCCGGCGAGAAGATCGACATCATCGACTACGACGAGGATCCCGCGCGTTTCGTGGCCAACGCGTTGTCGCCCGCGAAGGTGGTGTCGGTGTCGGTGATCGACCAGAATGCCCGGGCCGCCCGCGTGGTGGTGCCCGATTTCCAGTTGTCGCTGGCCATTGGTAAGGAGGGGCAGAATGCGCGGCTGGCCGCTCGGCTCACCGGATGGCGCATCGACATCCGCGGCGATTCACCGGCGCACCCGGCGGGTCATCCTGAGCAGGGCGCCAGCCGCGGAATGGCACACGACCGCTAGCGGTCGGCGTCAGAACCATAACGCCATCCCCGGGTGGTTCTGGCGGCCGGTTCGGTGACGCTAGACTGAGCCGTGATCCAGCGCGAGCCTTCGGTGGCGGCGCACAGATGCTCCGACAGTCCCTGTGGACCGGTGCGGACGTGCGTCGGGTGCCGGAAGCGAGAGTTGGCCGTCGAACTGCTTCGAGTGGTGGCTGAGTCGACCGGGAACGGCAACTACGCCGTGATCGTTGACTCAAACAGAAGGCTGCCGGGGCGGGGTGCATGGCTGCATCCCGAACCACGGTGCCTACAACAAGCAATTCGGCGGAGGGCTTTCACCAGAGCGCTGCGCATCACCGGTTCACCGGATACCTCAGCGGTGGTCGAACACATCGGTGGGTTTCCCACTGAGCAACAGAACAGGCAGCAACGAACATGAGCACACCGTGAAGTCCCGATGACAATGTGTCATAGCTAAACCCGAGGCGCGGCCTACAACTGTCGTCGCCTCATAGACAGGAGATGTAGTGGCAGGTAAGGCCCGCGTACACGAGTTGGCCAAGGAACTCGGTGTTACCAGCAAGGAAGTGCTCGCCCGACTGAGTGAACAGGGCGAATTCGTCAAATCGGCATCGTCGACAGTTGAGGCGCCCGTCGCCCGCCGGCTGCGTGAATCGTTCGGTGGCGCCAAACCGGCCGCCGGCAAGGCTCCCGTCAAGGGCCCGGAGAAAGGCCCGGATCGTGCCGCCGCCAAAGCCGCGGTACCGGTGCCCGGCGCGGATGGCGGCAAAGCCGCGGACCAGTCCCTTGACCAAGCCCTCGACAAGGCGATTGCCAAGGCGGCCGGCAACGGCGCACCGACAGCCGTCGCGCCCGATAGGGCCGCCGACTCGGGCAAGACGGGAACTTCGCCCACCGGAGCCACCCCCCGCCCGTCGGCAGCCACCGCACCTCCGGCACCTCCGAAGGCGCCGCAACCCGGACAGCCGGCGGCGCCGCCGTCGGGCCAGCCGCCCAGCTCTCCGGCGCCCCACCCCGGCATGGCTCCTGGGTCGCGTCCCGGACCGGCGCCCAAGCCCGGGATTCGGACCCCGCGCGTCGGCAACAACCCGTTCTCCTCGGCGCAGCCGGCCGACCGGCCCATTCCGCGTCCGCCGGCGCCGCGCCCCGGGGCGCCGCGTCCGGGGGCACCGCGCGCGGGCGCCTCGCCCGGCAGCATGCCGCCACGTCCCGGCGGCGCGGCCGGTGGGCCACGCCCGCCACGTACCGGCGCGCCGCGACCCGGCGGCGGCCGGCCCGGCGGCCCGGGTGGCCGTTCGGATGGCGGCGGCGGTAATTACCGCGGCGGCGGCGGTGGCGTGGGTGCCGCGCCCGGGACCGGATTCCGCGGCCGTCCCGGCGGTGGTGGCGGCGGTCCCGGCGGCGGTGGCCGTCCCGGCCAGCGCGGCGGCGCGGCCGGCGCGTTCGGCCGTCCGGGCGGCGCACCCCGGCGCGGCCGCAAGTCCAAGCGGCAGAAGCGCCAGGAATACGACTCGATGCAGGCCCCGGTCGTCGGCGGCGTGCGGTTGCCGCACGGCAACGGCGAGACGATCCGGCTGGCCCGCGGTGCCTCCCTGTCCGACTTTGCCGAGAAGATCGACGCCAACCCGGCCGCGCTGGTGCAGGCGCTGTTCAACCTCGGCGAGATGGTGACCGCCACCCAGTCGGTCGGCGACGAGACCCTCGAGCTGCTGGGCAGCGAGATGAACTACAACGTCCAGGTGGTCAGCCCCGAGGACGAGGACCGCGAGCTGCTGGAGTCGTTTGACCTCTCCTACGGCGAGGACAGCGGAGACGAGGCCGATCTGCAGACCCGTCCGCCGGTCGTGACCGTGATGGGCCACGTCGACCACGGTAAGACTCGGCTGCTGGACACCATCCGTAAGGCCAACGTCCGGGAGGGCGAGGCCGGCGGCATCACCCAGCACATCGGTGCCTACCAGGTGGGTGTCGACCTCGACGGCAGCGAGCGGCTGATCACCTTCATCGACACCCCGGGTCACGAGGCGTTCACCGCCATGCGTGCCCGTGGCGCCAAAGCCACCGACATCGCCATTCTGGTGGTCGCGGCCGACGACGGCGTGATGCCGCAGACGGTCGAGGCGATCAACCACGCGCAGGCCGCCGACGTGCCGATCGTGGTGGCGGTCAACAAGATCGACAAGGAGGGCGCCGACCCGGCCAAGATCCGGGCCCAGCTCACCGAGTACGGCCTGGTGGCCGAGGACTTCGGCGGCGACACCATGTTCGTCGACATCTCGGCCAAGAACGGCACCAACATCGACCAGCTGTTGGAAGCGGTGCTGTTGACCGCCGACGCCGCACTGGACCTGCGGGCCAACCCCGACATGGAGGCTCAGGGTGTGGCCATCGAGGCGCACCTGGACCGCGGCCGCGGGCCGGTAGCCACCGTGCTGGTGCAGCGCGGCACGCTGCAGGTCGGCGACTCGGTGGTCGCCGGCGACGCCTACGGTCGGGTCCGCCGGATGGTGGACGAACACGGCGACGACATCGAGGCGGCATTGCCGTCGCGTCCCGTCCAGGTCATCGGCTTTACCTCGGTGCCCGGGGCCGGTGACAACTTCCTCGTCGTCGACGAGGACCGGATCGCGCGCCAGATCGCCGACCGGCGCAGCGCCCGCAAGCGCAACGCCATGGCGGCGCGCAGCCGTAAGCGGATCAGCCTGGAGGACCTGGACTCGGCACTGAAGGAGACCAGCCAGCTCAACCTCATCCTCAAGGGCGACAACGCCGGTACCGTCGAGGCGCTGGAAGAGGCCCTGATGGGTATCCAGGTGGACGACGAGGTGGCACTGCGAGTCATCGATCGCGGCGTCGGCGGCATCACCGAGACCAACGTCAACCTGGCGTCGGCCTCTGATGCGATCATCATCGGGTTCAATGTGCGCGCCGAGGGCAAGGCCACCGAGCTGGCCAACCGCGAAGGTGTCGAGATCCGCTACTACTCGGTCATTTACCAGGCGATCGACGAGATCGAGCAGGCGCTGCGCGGCATGCTCAAGCCGATCTACGAAGAGGTCGAGCTGGGTCGTGCCGAGATCCGCGCGTTGTTCCGGTCCTCGAAGGTCGGCCTGATCGCCGGTTGCATGATCACTTCGGGTGTGGTGCGCCGCAACGCCAAGGCCCGACTGTTGCGGGACAACATCGTGGTCGCCGAGAACCTCTCGATCCACTCGCTGCGGCGGGAAAAGGACGACGTGACCGAGGTCCGCGAGGGCTTCGAGTGCGGTTTGACGCTGGGCTACTCCGACATCAAGGAGGGCGACGTCATCGAGTCCTACGAGCTGGTTCAAAAGGAACGCTCGTGACCGCCGCCGACGATGCAGAGCGGAGCGATGCGGAGGAGGCGGTGCAATCGTGATGGGACGTGCGGATGGCTGACCCGGCACGGGCACGCCGACTGGCCAAACGGATCACCACCATCGTCGCGTCGGCGATCGAGTACGAGATCAAGGATCCGGGACTTGTCGGGGTGACCATCACCGACGCCAGGGTGACCGCCGACCTGCACGACGCGACCGTGTACTACACGGTGATGGGCCCCACGCTTGACGACGAGCCGGACTACGCTGCCGCGGCCGCCGCGCTGGACCGGGCCAAGGGTGTGCTGCGCACCAAGGTCGGAGCCGGTACCGGGGTGCGTTTCACGCCGACCTTGACGTTTACCCGGGACACCACCTCCGACACGGTGCATCGGATGGAGGAGTTGTTGGCGCGCGCCCGCGCCGCCGACGCCGACTTGGCGCGGGTTCGGCAGGGCGCCAAGCCGGCCGGCGACGCCGACCCGTACCGTGATGGAGGGGCTTCCGGGGGACTTAGCGATCGGATCGAGGCTGGGGACACCGGTGACCACGACCGATCGAGAGACTGAGCTGGCCGAGGTGCCGAGCTGCCCGGGGGCGCGTGTCGATGCCCTCGGCGCCGTCGAGTTGCTGTCGGCCGCCGCCAGCGTTGCGGTGATTGCCCACGTTCATCCCGACGCGGACGCCATCGGCGCCGGATTGGCGCTGGCCTTGGTGTTGGACAAGTGCGGGAAGCAGGTCGAGGTGAGTTTCGGCGCGCCGGCGACACTGCCGGAGTCGCTGGCGTCCTTGCCCGGGTGCCACTTGCTGGTGAGCCCGGATGCGATGCGTCGCGATGTCGATTTGGCCGTGACCGTGGACGTCCCGAGTGTCCGGCGGCTCGGCGGGCTGAGTGACCTGGCCGGTCCCGGCCGGGATGTGCTGGTGATTGACCACCACGCTTCCAACGATGCGTTCGGCACCGCGAACTTCATCGACTTGTCGGCAGACTCCACCACGATGATGATCGCCGACCTTCTCGACGCCTGGGGCAAGCCGATAGACGTGGACGTCGCTCATTGCATTTACGCCGGATTGACCACGGACACCGGGTCGTTTCGGTGGGCCAGTGCGCGCGGCTATCGACTGGCGGCGCGCCTGGTCGAGATCGGCGTCGACAATGCGGCCGTTAGCCGGACTTTGATGGACACCCATCCGTTCGAGTGGTTGCCGATGCTGTCGCGGGTGCTGGGCTCGGCGCAACTGGTGCCCGGAGCGGTCGATGGCCGGGGGCTGGTCTACGTGGTCGTCGACAACCGGGAATTCCTCCGGGCGCGTCAGGAAGAAGTAGAGAGCATCGTCGACATCGTGCGCACCACTGACCACGCCGAGGTGGCGGCGGTGTTGAAGGAGGTCGAACCACGACAGTGGTCTGTGTCGATGCGGGCCAAGAAGGACATCGACTTGACGTCTGTCGCCGCGCGGTTCGGAGGCGGTGGCCACCGGCTGGCAGCCGGCTATTCGACCAGCGGCTCGATCGACGATGTTGTGGCGTCACTGCTCGCGGCTCTGGACTAAGCGTCGTTGGGTGACGCCGGACGGTCACGCGTTCCCGGCCGGCGAATCGCGGCGCTTGCCCTACCGGCGCTGGGTGTGCTGGCCGCCGAGCCCTTGTACCTGCTCTTCGATACCGCCGTGGTGGGTCGGCTTTTTTGTCTCGGCTGCGGCGGTGGCCGCGAGGTTCGGCGCCGCCGCGCTGGCGGCACATCAGGTGGTGCTGCAACTGTGGGGTTTGCTTGCCCTGGTTCTCGATTCGCTGGCCATCGCGGCGCAGGCGCTGGTCGGCGCTGCCCTGGGTGCCGGTGACGTGGCGCACGCGAAGTCGGTGGCCTGGCGGGTGACGGTGTTTTCGCTGCTGGCGGCGGGCGTGCTCGCCGCCGCATTAGGGGCAGGGGCCCCGCTGCTGCCCGCGCTGTTCACCCATGACCGATCGGTGCTCGCCGCGATCGCGGTGCCGTGGTGGTTCCTGGTGGCCCAATTACCCTTCGCCGGAATTGTTTTCGCGCTTGACGGGGTGTTGCTGGGGGCGGGTGATGCTGCCTTCATGCGCACCGCCACCGTCGTCAGCGCACTGATTGGTTTTCTGCCGTTGACCTGGTTGTCGTTGGTGTATGGCTGGGGGCTCGCGGGCATCTGGTCGGGCCTGGCCACGTTCGTCGCGCTGCGGCTGCTCTTCGTCGGATGGCGGACGATCAGCGGCCGGTGGGCATTGACGGGGACGGTCTGACGCGCCGGAATTGCCGGCATGGCTGTCGTTGGGTCCCTGGATTCAACCGGCCGATACACTGCGCCGGTGACCCCCCGCCTCCCGGACGCGCGCCGAGCGCGCCACCGGCCGTGGCGGGATTACGCGCTGTTCATCGTCCTGGTGGGCCCGAATGTGGGGCTGCTGCTGCTCTTCATCTACCGCCCACTGGCCGACAACATCAGGTTGTCGTTCTTCGACTGGAACGTCTCCGACCCCAAAGCCGACTATGTCGGGTTCTCCAACTACGCCGAGTGGTTCGCCCGCGACGACACCCGCCAGATCGTGCTCAACACGGCAGCGTTCACCACCGCCGCGGTGGCCGGCTCGATGCTGCTGGGGCTGGTGCTGGCCATGCTGCTCGACCAACCGTTGCGTGGCCGAAATCTGGTGCGCTCGACGGTATTCGCGCCCTTCGTGATCTCAGGGGCGGCCGTCGGCCTGGCAGCCCAGTTCGTCTTCGATCCGCACTTCGGTCTGGTACAAGACCTGTTGCAGCGCATCGGAGTCGACGTGCCCAACTTTTACCAGGATGCGCACTGGGCGATGTTCATGGTGACCGTCACCTATGTCTGGAAGAACCTGGGATACACCTTCGTCATCTATCTGGCGGCGTTGCAAGGAGTACGCCGAGATCTGTTGGAGGCGGCCGAAATCGATGGCGCCAGCCGGTGGACCACGTTTCGCCGGGTGCTGTTGCCGCAGCTGCGTCCCACCACCTTCTTCTTGTCGATCACCGTGCTGATCAATTCGTTGCAGGTGTTCGACGTGATCAATGTTATGACCCGTGGCGGCCCGCAGGGCACCGGTACCACAACCATGGTCTACCAGGTGTATCTGGAGACGTTCCGCAACTTCCGGGCCGGTTACGGCGCCACCGTCGCCACCATCATGTTCCTGGTGCTGCTGGCCATCACCTATTACCAGGTGCGAGTCATGGATCGGGGGCAGCGGCAGTGACGTCACCAGGTCGTCGCGTGACCGCACGCGTGCTCGGTTATGCCGCGATGTCGTTGGTCGTCGTATTGATCGCCGGGCCGCTGGTATTCGTGTTCTTCACCTCGTTAAAGGACCAGCCCGACATCTATTCGCAACCCACGACCTGGTGGCCGCCGCGCTGGCATCCGCAGAATTACCGAACCGCGACCGAGCAGATTCCGTTCTGGACCTTCCTGCGCAACTCGGTCATCATCACCTCGACACTGGCGGTGGTGAAGTTCATGCTCGGCGTGCTCAGCGCGTTCGGCTTGGTGTTCGTGCGGTTTCCGGGCAAGAATGTGGTTTTCCTGCTGATCATCGCCGCGCTGATGGTGCCCAACCAGATCACCGTGATTTCCAATTATGCGCTGATCTCACAACTGGGTCTGCGCAATACTTTTCCCGGCATCATCTTGCCGCTGGCCGGTGTCGCTTTCGGAACATTCCTGATGCGCAACCACTTTCTGTCGCTGCCTCCCGAGATCATCGAAGCCGCCAGAATGGATGGCGCACGCTGGTGGCAACTTCTCTTGCGGGTGGTGTTGCCGATGTCGGGGCCCACCATGGTGGCCTTCGGCATCATTACTGTCGTCAATGAATGGAATGAGTACCTGTGGCCGTTCCTGATGTCTGACGACGAAGCGGTGGCGCCCCTGCCGGTGGGGCTGACCTTTCTCCAGCAGGCCGAGGGCGTGACCAACTGGGGGCCGGTGATGGCGGTGACTCTGTTGGCGATGTTGCCGATCTTGCTGATTTTCATTGTCCTGCAACGCCAAATGATCAAGGGTCTGACGTCAGGTGCGGTCAAGGGTTAGGGTGCCATGAATCCGTTAAGCCGCCGACGGTTCCTCGAGCTGGCAAGTGCCGTTGCCGCGGGAGCGACGGCCGGGTGTGCGGGGATGGGCGGCGGCGGCGGGGTGAAGTCGGGCTCCGGCCCAATCACCTTCTGGTCCTCTCATCCCGGCGCATCCACCGCGGTGGAGAAGGAGTTGATCAATCGATTCCAGAGCCGCTTTCCGGCCTTGCCGGCCAAACTGATCGACGCTGGCAAGGACTACGAGGAAGTCGTGCAGAAGTTCAACGCGGCGCTGATCGGAACCGATGTGCCCGATGTCGTGTTGCTGGACGATATCTGGTGGTTCCATTTCGCCCTCAGCGGTGCCATCACCCCGCTGGAAGACCTGTTCGACGAAGTCGGTTTGGACACAAGCGATTACGTCGACTCGCTGTTGGCCGACTACGAGTTCAACGGTCGACACTATGCCTTGCCGTATGCCCGCTCGACACCGCTGTTCTACTACAACAAGGCGTTATGGGACCGTGTCGGCCTGCCGGACCGCGGGCCGCAAACCTGGCAAGAATTCGACGAGTGGGGTCCCCACCTGCAGCGTGCCGTCACCGCCGGCAACTGGGCACACGGCTGGGCCAACGACACGCTCATCTCCTGGACGTTCCAGGGGCCGAACTGGACATTCGGCGGCGCCTACTCTGACGAGTGGACGCTGAAGTTCACCGACCCGGCCACCATCGCGGCCGGCAACTTTTACCGGGATTCCATCCATCGCAAGGGGTATGCGGCGATCGCCAACGATATCAACAACGAGTTCGCCACCGGCATCGTGGCCTCGGCCCTGGCATCGACCGGCGCCTTAGTCGGCATCACCGCAGCGGCCCGCTTCGATTTCGGGGTGTCGCCACTGCCCGCCGGCCCGGGCGGAGCGCCCGGCTGCCCGACCGGCGGGGCGGGGCTGGCGGTTCCCACCAAGCTATCCCATGAACGAAAAGTCAACGCACTCAAGTTCATCGCATTCATCACCAGTGCGGCCAACACCGCGTATTTCAGTCAGCGCACCGGCTATCTGCCGGTGCGAAAGTCCGCCGTCAACGACCCGAGCGAGCAGCAATACCTGGCGGCAAACCCCCGCGCCCGAGTGGCATTGGACCAGCTTCCACACACCCGCCCGCAAGATTACGCACGCGTTTTCCTGCCCGGCGGTAACCGGATCATCTCGACCGGCCTGGAATCCATTGGGCTGAAAGGAGCCGACGTCACGTCAACCTTTGCCGACACCAACCAGCAACTAAATATCATCCTCGACCGCCAAATCAAGCGAAAGCTACCCGGTCATGGCTGACATTCGGTATTCCGCAGTGACCCATCGCTATCCCGGCACCGACGTGCCAGCCGTCGTCAACCTGGACCTCGATATTGCCGACGGCGAATTTCTGGTCCTCGTCGGCCCCTCCGGTTGCGGCAAGTCCACGGTCCTTCGGCTGCTGGCCGGGCTGGAATCGGTCGAAAGCGGCCAGATCACCATCGGTGGTGTGGACGTGACGCATCTGCCGCCACGGGAACGCGACGTAGCGATGGTTTTCCAGAACTATGCGCTGTATCCGAACATGACCGTGGCTGCCAACATGGGGTTTGCCCTACGAAACGGCGGGATGTCGCGCGCAGCCACCCGGCAGCGAGTGCTCGAGGTCGCCGACATGCTGGAATTGACTGAGCTGCTTGATCGTAAGCCGTCGAAACTCTCCGGTGGGCAGCGTCAACGGGTGGCGATGGGACGGGCGATCGTGCGGCGGCCGCGGGTGTTCTGCATGGACGAACCGCTGTCGAATCTGGATGCCAAGCTGAGGGTGAGTACCAGGTCGCAGATCTCCGGGCTGCAGCGTCAGCTGGGTACCACCACCGTCTACGTCACCCACGACCAGGTGGAGGCGATGACCATGGGTGATCGGGTTGCCGTGCTCAAAGACGGTGTGCTGCAACAGGTCGACAGCCCTCGCGCACTGTACGACGACCCGGTCAACACGTTCGTGGCAACGTTCATCGGGGCCCCGGCAATGAATCTCATCGAGGCCACCGTTGTCGACGGTGTCGTGATGTCGCCCGGCCTACCGATACCGGTTCCGCGCGGGGTGGCCGGCCGGGTGCTGATCGGCATCCGTCCGGAGTCCTGGGATGTAGTGCCGGCCGACACTGCGGGATCGTTGTGTGTCCGGGCCGAGTTGGTGGAGGAGTTGGGGTTCGAATCCTTCGTGTATGCAAGCCCTCTCGAGCAGGAGGGCTGGGCGTTACGTGCGCCGCGGATCGTGGTCCGCACCGACCGCCACACCGCGGTCAGGGTCGACGACTCGCTGGGGGTCCTGCCACACCCGCAAGAGGTGTGCTTCTTCGACAGCCGGACCGGGACTCGTATCCGCTGAGGATCGACTGCCGCTGGTAGCCGCGACACTGTAGCCATGCAGACGACACGCCGATGGCGGTCTCAGTGGTTTCAGTCTCGATGAACGCAATCCCAGCAGAACCCCCAACTATGCGGAAAACGGGCCTAGCGCACCTGGGAGCGTCCGCGTTGCAGGACGGCCTCCCGATTCGCGGCGATGTCGTCGCCACTGGTGCGAAATTGCCTGGCGGCCATGGCTTCCAACCACAGTCCGGCACTGGTGTGGGAGTCGTCGATGCGGTGGTAGGACGCCAGCAGCGCGCGCACCGCGTTCTGGTTGTTGCCGACGATGGACGCCCCGACGCGGCGGGCGGTGGGCAGCAGTTCCTCGTGCGGCACAACCTCGGTAACCAGGCCGGCCCGCAGCGCGTCGGCGGCGGAAAGGTAGTCGCCGGTAAGGCTCATCAAACGGGCCATACCCACACCCACCTTCTGCGGCAACCGCACACTGAGCCCCCAGGTCGGCAGCAGACCCACCCGGGCATGCGTGTCGGCGAAGCGGGCGTGCTCCGAGGCGATCAGGATGTCGCAGTACAGCGCCAGTTCGAGCCCGCCGGTCACCGCCGCGCCGTTGATGGCGCCGATCACCGGCTTGGCCATGGCCGGCCAGCGCGGTGAGATGTCCGGCAATGCCGATTGGCCGCCCAGCTCTTTGAGGTCCAGACCCGCGCAGAACACCGGATCGGCGCCGGTGAGGATGATCACGTCGACGTCGTCGTCGGCGTCGGCTTCGGACAGAGCCCCGAAGAAGCGGTCCCGCAGCGCCGCCGACAACGCATTGCGGGACTGAGGGCGGTTAAGGGTCAAGGTGCGGATCCGCTCGTCGGTATGGATCAGCAGGATGTCGTCGGTCATAGGGCAACCGTAGCCAGTTGCGGACGGCGTCGACGGGCTGTGCCGCCGCAGCCGGGAACGGCCGGGAATGGCTGGGCAATGTACGTCCGATGAACAATTGTCAACCGGCTTGGACGTTCGGCCCGAACAACGCTACGCTTCACTTCAGCTGATTAACAAGTGCAAGTAACAACTGTTGTGTACGCAACAGTGTGAGCTTGCTCACTGTGTGGAATGGGCGGTGGACCAAGCACCAACACCAATGCCGCCACGTCCTCACGAAGGAGACGACGCGAATGGATTATGGCGGTTTACCACCCGAAATCAACTCTGCGCGGATGTATACCGGCCCGGGATCGATGTCGATGACAGCTGCGGCATCGGCTTGGAGCGCGCTGGCCGCCGAATTGGATTCCGCGGCAGCGGGCTATGAAACGCTGGTCGACCAGCTGGCCGGGGAAGGGTGGTTGGGCCCGGCATCGACGGCGATGGCCGCCGCCGTCGCTCCCTATGTTGTCTGGATGCGAGCCACCGCCGCGCAAGCCGAGCAGACGGCCATGCAGGCGAGAGCTTCGGCGGCCGCCTACGAGAACGCCTTCGCCGCGATGGTGCCACCGCCGGCGATCCTGGCCAACCGTCTGCAGTTGGCCGAGTTGATGCAGTCGAACGTCTACGGTCAGAACACCTCAGCCATCGCGGCTTTGGAGGCTCAGTACGGCCAGATGTGGGCCCAGGACGCCACGGCCATGTACGAGTACGCCGCCGCTACCGGGTCCGCCACCACCTTGACCCCGTTCAAGCAGCCGCCGCACATCGTCAACCCGGCCGGCGCATCCGGCCAATCCGCTGCGGTCGCTCACGCCGCCGCCACCTCGGCCGGCGCCAGCCAGTCAGCCCTGTCGCGTCTCATTTCGGGGATCCCCACGATGTTGCAAGGGCTCGCTACGCCGGTTGCTTCGGCGGTGTCGAGTTCACCGTTAGCGTGGCTGTGGCAGATCCTGTTCGGAACGTCCACATTTCCCACGTCGATTGCGGCGTTGCTGACCGACTTGCAGCCATACGCCAGCTTCCTCTACAACACCGAGGGCTTGCCCTATTTCAGCATCGGCATGGCGAACAACTTTGTTCAGTCGAGCAAGACTTTGGGGTTGCTCGGCGGCGCCACCCAGGCCGCAGCCGCCGCCGGCGGCGCGGCGCAGGGCGGTTTAGCGGGTTTGGGGAGCCTGGTGGGCGGCGGCGGACAGGCATCGGCCGGTTTGGGCCATGCGGGGTCGATCGGCCGGTTGTCGGTTCCACCCTCGTGGGCGCAGGCCCTGCCGGACGTCGAGTCCATCCCGGCGCGTATGCCGGTCGAAACGTTCAAATTCGCGCCCGACGCCGGGGGTGCCGGAAACCTGTTGGGCGGCATGCCGCTCACCGGGCCGGCGGGGCACGGCGCGACTGGTTCCGGTCCGCGATACGGTGTCCGCCCCACCGTCATGGCGCGTCCGCCGTTCGCCGGATAACAACTGATGGCTACCGATACGGCACCGAGCGGCCGAAAACCTGGCCCGCGGGTCAACGCCTGGGCCGTGGCAATTCCGCGGTTGCGGGTCTTGTCCGCGTGCGACGGTCCGCGGGCACGGACACGCCGATGATGTGCGGCGATTACGGGGCACTGCCCCCGGAGATCAATTCCGCGCGGATGTATGCCGGTCCAGGTTCGGGATCCATGCTGGCAGCAGCGGCGGCCTGGGATGCGCTGGCAGGTGAGCTGGGCGCGATGGCCTCCGGCTACTCGGCGGTGATCTCCGAGCTGACCAGTGCGGCATGGATCGGACCGGCCGCGGCTTCGATGGTGGCCGCAGCCGCCCCGTATGTGGCGTGGCTCAGCGCCACCGCGATCCAGGCCGAACTCACGGCCAGCCAGGCGCGGGTGGCCGCCGCCGCCTACGAGACAGCCTTCGCGATGACGGTGCCCCCGCCGGCGGTTACCGCCAACCGCGTCTTGCTGATGACGCTCGTCGCCACCAACTTCTTCGGGCAGAACACCCCGGCGATCGCGGCCACCGAAGCTGAATACGCCGAGATGTGGGCCCAGGACGCCGCCGCGATGTACGGCTACGCCGGTTCGTCGGCAACCGCCACCGTGCTGACTCCGTTCAACCCGCCGCCGACGACAACCGGCCTGACCGGACCACTTCAGCAAACAGCTACGTTGGCCGAAATCGCGGCTACATCTGCGGGTACGGTAATATCAGCAAAGATTTGGGGACTCGCCTCCACGTCGGCGATATCGCACGCGCTGGCACGACTGTCGTCGAACACCTGGTTCCCGGGATACGCGGCATTCGCACAATGGCTTGAGGCGCTGCTGCCCGACATCACTCCCGCGGAACGGACCGCGCTGGTCCGGCTGGCCGGCCTGAGCTACTTCGGGATGGGGATAGCACAGTTCATTGCCTCGATCGCACAGCAAACCATACCGGGGAGCCCGGGCGGCGCCGGCGACTCAGGGTCCTCGGTTCTTGACAGCTGGGGTCCGAAACTGCGCTTCGGGGCGCCCCCGGGTACCGGGGCGGGCGGGGCCACAGCGGTGCCCGAACAGTATTGGGAACGCCTCGACAGTCTGGCCAGGCCGGTGTCGGCGGTGATGGGCAAGGCCGGCTCGATCGGGTCCTTGTCGACGCCGAGCAGTTGGGACGCCAGCGTTCGGGCGCTTCACGCCGCCCCCTTGGACCAGGAGTTCGACATCATCGGCTCCCTGGCGAACGCGAAGGCGAACGCCTACCTGCAGGGCATGCCGATGACAGCGGCCGGCAAGCACACCGCCGCCGCTGACCAGCGATACGGATTCCGCTACCGGGTGATGCAGCGCTCACCGTCTGCCGGGTAGCGCTGATACCGCGTCCTATCGTTGAGGGATGTGCCGGAACATCACCGAACTGCGCGGCCTGGAACCCCCGGCCACGGCTGCCGAGATCGCGGCCGCCGCCCGCCAGTATGTGCGCAAGGTCAGCGGCATCACCCGTCCGTCAGCGGCCGACGCCGAGGCGTTCGAGGCCGCGGTTGCGGAAGTGACGGCGACGACGACGCGGTTGCTGGCCGCGCTGCCGGCGCGGCGTCAGCCACCCAAGAGTGTCCCGCCGCTGCGCCGTCCCGAGGTGCTGGCCCGTGTGGCGAGTTCCCAGTGACACCCGCGCTGAAGGAATGGAGTGCGGCCGTGCACGCGCTGCTGGACGGCCGCCAAACCGTGCTGTTGCGCAAGGGCGGCATCAGGGAGAAGCGGTTCGAGGTGGCGGCCGGAGAGTTCTTGTTGTTCCCGACGGTCGCGCACAGCCACGCGCAGCGGGTCCGGCCCGAGCACCGCGACTTGCTGGCCGAGGCGGCCGCCGACAGCACCGACGAGCGACTGGTGGTGCGGGCTGCGGCGAAAGTTGTTGCAGCACTGCAGGTTAACCGGCCAGAGGGGCTGGACGACATTCAGGATCTGCATATCTGGACCGCCGAGTCGATCCGGGCGGACCGGCTCGACTTCCGGCCCAAGCACAAGCTGGCCGTCCTGGTGGTGTCCGCGATCCCGCTCGCCGAGCCGGTTCAGGTCACCCGCATCCCCGAATACGCCGGTTGCACCAGCTGGGTACAGCTGCCGATAGCGCCGAGCCTGGCAACGCCGGTGCATGACGACGATGCGCTAGCCGAGGTTGCCGCCCGGGTCCGCGACGCGGTTGGCTGACGGGCCGACGGGTAGCAGCAGCCGCCGGTGATCCCGCCGGCGGCACCCTCCTTGCGAAGGTTCTGAAGTTTTGCCACTACTTGTCGGACCCTCGCCGTAGCTTTGTCACACATCGCCCTGATCTAGACGACGGAGATGAGGCTATGACGTTCGAAGAGTTTGTCGCGGCGGCGACTAACGGGTGTGTCCGTCCATACCCGTACCAAACAGAACTGGCGCAGTCGGGGCTACCCGATGTACTTCGCGCTCCGACTGGGTCGGGAAAGACGCTGGCAGCACTGTTGCCGTGGCTGTACCGCCGGATGGCCCATCCCGATCCGGCCGTGCGCGTAGGAACGCCCCACTGGCTGGTCGTGGTGTTGCCGCAGCGCACGCTCGTCGAACAAACTGTCGATGCAGCGCGCCGGTGGGTGGGCGCGTTGGGCGCTGCAGTCGGGGTGCATGTGTTGATGGGCGGCGAGGACCGGCGCGACCGCGAGTGGAAGAGCCACCCGGACACCGAGCGAATCTTCATCGGCACCCAAGACATGGTGTTGTCACGGCTGTTGATGCGGGGTTTCGCGGAAACCCGTGCCGCCTGGCCGATGAGCTTTGGTCTGCTACACGCCGGGACCCAGTTTGTATTTGACGAGGTACAGCTGATGGGTCCGGGGCTGCCCACGTCGCTGCAATTGCAGGGCCTGCGGGGGGTTTTTGGCACGGCACTGCCCTGCCGGTCGATGTGGATGTCAGCGACGATCGACGTGGCGGAGCTATCCACCGTGGACTTGCGTAGACCGCTGTCCGTGGTCGACGTGACTGACGAGAGCGGCGAACTCGCCCGGCGGATGGCCGCAACCCGCACAATTCGACAACTCCACCTTGATGCCGATTCGAAACAGTACTCGGCCGCTTTGGCGGCAAGCGTGGTGGCCCTGCACCGGCCCGGTACTCGAACTCTGGTCGTTCTAAACACGGTCGAGCGCGCGATGAGCGTCCAGGCTGAGCTCATTCGCCTTGACCCGGGTGCCGACGTTGTGTTGTTGCATTCACGGTTCCGTCCGATTGACCGCGCGTCCCAGACGGCCGCGGCCCTGGCTGAACCTGGCCCACAGGGCACGATCGTTGTCGCCACTCAAGTTCTGGAGGCCGGCGTCGATGTGACCTCGGAGACCCTGATCACCGAGGTTGCACCGTGGCCGTCGATCGTGCAGCGCGCGGGCCGCTGCAACCGCGACGGCCGCGCCGCCGATGCGCGACTCGTGTGGACGGCGCCAGTCGGCGCCAGGGCACACTTGCCCTACGCGGCGGAAGATCTCGAATCCGCGGCTACGGCACTCGCGGCCCTCGAGGATCGTGCAATGACCGGCCGGGAGCTAGCAGAGCAGCAAGTCTCCACCACGCGGCCGATCCATCCCGTATTGCGCCGGCGCGACCTTCTGGATCTGTTCGACACGGCACCCGATCTCGCTGGCAACGACATAGATGTCAGCCCATTCATCCGCGATGCTGCTGATCGAACCGTATCGGTCGCCTGGCGCGACCTCAAAACTCCTGACATGCCCACCGTCCACCGAAGCGAGCTCTGCCAGGCACCGATCGCCGACGTCCGGGACATGCTCAAGTCGGAACCACAATGTGCCCGCATCTGGGATCAGGTAGACGGCACGTGGCGGCTCCCTCGGCGCGACGATGTCCGCCCAGGGGCAGTCATCGTACTGGACGCACTGCATGGCGGTTACCTACCCGAACGCGGTTTCGACCCAGGCAGCAGGCAGGCAGTCGAACCGGTCACTGTGCCGTCGACGACACCGGACGCGTTTGACCGCGACCCACTTTCCGTTGGGTTCGCAAACTGGATAGCTCTGGATAAACACCTCGTTGAGACCGAAGCTGTCGCACGAGAGCTGTTACCGCGCTTTGGGCCCGACGTCGACCTGACGGATCACCAGCGCGATGCGATCATCCGCGCCGCACTGCTGCACGACCTCGGCAAGGCGCATCCGACCTTCGCCGCATCGCTGGAGAAAGCGAATCCCGAGGCGCCACCCCCGGCTTCACCAGCGCTGTGGGCCAAATCACCCGGTCATCGGCCGTTGCGGCACGATCCGCCCCACTTTCGTCATGAGCTGGCGAGCGCGCTTTGGTTGCTGGACGCATCGACCAGGCTGCTGGACGACCATCAGGAACGCGACTTGATCGTGTACCTCGTTGCCGCTCATCACGGAAAAGTCCGGGTGACGATTCGCGGCAAGCCCGATGAGCGACCAGGGGTCACGCTGGGCGTTAAGGATGGAAGCAGCACAATCGGTTTCACGCTGAATGGTCACCAGATCCTGGCCGTCACCCTGTCATTACAGCCGACGACACACGGGGCCGGTTCCCTGACCAGCCGGGCGCTCGCGCTACGCGATCGAGCTGATCTTGGCCCCTTCCGACTTGCGTTCTGTGAGGCGATCGTTCGAGCCGCCGACTGGCAGGCCAGCGCGAATGGAGGAATGTGATGGCTGAACTTGTTCTGGACGGCTGTCGGGTGACACCGCTGGCGGGGTACTTGTCCGCTCTGGGTGCGCATCGCGCCGTGCATCGCCTTCTGGATTCTGAAGCGCAAGGTCGCTGGAGCCAAGGTGTATACGTTCTTCGCTGCGGATTCGCCACAATCGATGAACTGACCGTTGCGCTGCACGCCAGATTTGAGCCGGAATCGATTGTCTCGCCGTGGAATTCCGGCTCGGGATTTGCCGCCAATGGCAAGAGCCCTGCGGCCGAGCGAATCCTGCAATGGATTCGCGAAAGTACTGACGAACGGCTTTTGCCGTTACGGCTTGCCGTGGCCGGGGCTGACCGAGTCGTCAGCGACGGGCTCCGGCTGGGTATCACGGACCTGTGGGACAAGAAGCGGAAACCGGAGGTGTTGCGACTTTCCCGAAACGAACTTCCCGACGCGGCGGTCGCGTGGCTGGACGCCGCGATCGCGCTGGGACAAGATGACGACCCGTCGTACTCCCGACTGCTCGGCACCGGCGGCAACCTGGGTCGTCAAGACCTTTCGGCGACATACCTTCAACAGGCTCGGACCGTACTTGAGCACCGTGACAGCGTGGCATGGCTGGCTTCTGCGCTCGACGGGCGCCCTCGTGCCCCGCTGCCAAAGGACTCGCCCGGTCAGTTCGACGCAGGCGGCGTCGGCGCGTCTGACGAGCCCAACTCGGTTGGTAATCCTTGGACATTTCTGTTTGTCATAGAGGGCACGCTACTGTTCGCCACCGCCGTTGTACGCCGGCACGGTGCCGCCTACTCTGGAGCGGCGTTGCCGTTCCAGGTGCCGGGTTCGACGGCGGGCTTCGCGTCGTCGGCATCAGGAGAGCATCCCCTTGCGGAACTATGGGCACCGGAATGGCCCGAACCCTTGTGCATCCCAGAAGCGGCGCATCTGCTCGGCGAAGGTCGCGCGGATTGGAACTCTCATGCTGCGCGGTCGGGCCTCGACATGGCGCGTGCAGCAGCCACTTTCGCTGTCGATCGAGGTATCGGAGCATTTCAGCGACACGTTTTCGTCGACCGGCTCGGCCAGAGCCCGATCGCGGTGCCAGCCGGACGCATTGACGTAGGCGTCCGCGGTGGGGTCGATCTGCTGGCTCCTCTGGACCGCTGGCGTGAGGCGCTTCGCCGGACCGACCCCCCCTCGCACATCGCGGCGCGGCTGCGTGCCCTCGACCAGGCGATCTTTGACCATGCTTGCACCGGTCAGGATGTCGCGCTCGTGGAAGTATTTGCCGCGCTTGGTAGATGTCGATCCGCGGCATCTCGATCGGGAAAAGTTCGCGACGCTAAATTGCCGGTGTTGAGTTTCCCGCACGGCGCCAAGCTGCTCGATCAGCTTCGGGATGTGATTCACCATGATCGTGAATTACGAATCGCACTGGCGCTCACAACGTCCCGTGACGGTGCAAGCACATTCGGCACGTGGTTGACAGATCCGCTTCTTGCCGGCGGCTTGGTTGCAGGACTCGCCGACATCGCGCGGCGCCGAAGCTTTCCGCTCGCGACTGACGAGGTGCGCACAGACCGCACGCCGTCGGTGCGCGGTGCGCGCATCGCGTTCGAGCGCGGCATGAGCCTGCGTTCGGGCGATATTCAGGCATTCGTTGAGGGCGCTATCGATGACGAGCGGACGGCAGCATTGACTCTTGGCCTGTCGTGCGTTGACTGGCGGTATACGGGCGGTGAGAACCTGCCCGGGACGACATCAGCGTCTGCCCCTGCCCTTGACTTGGTCCTGCTGTTCACTGGCGCGGCACCCCTCGACTATGTGAACACAGACGGCGAATCGCGATCGCTTATCGTCCGGCCAGGCCATGACTGGCCATCACGCTTGATCGCCGGACAGGTGGGGGCCGTCCTGCAGGACTCGTCACGCAGGCTGCGCATTGCCGGTGTGCGGCACGTCGTGAGCGTGCGCGGCAGCGCCTTCGACGGCAGGCGGTTTGCGGCCGCGCTGCTGCTCACCATCAAGACATCCGATCGACGTGCGGCCCTGAGCCGCGTAGCCGTAGTCGGATCCCACCAAACCGAGTTAGTACAGGAGGTAATAACATGAGCGGGCGCTACATCTATGATGCCGAACTCACGCCCATATCCGGAAGCACGTTTCAGCCCACCGGGTTTCCTGATATTGGCGCGGCTACCTTCACCAGATACGAGGGTGGCCACGAAGTCGATGCGCTTCTGGTCGAATCGGTGCAATCGATGGCGAACAGGCTTGAGGCGACCGCCTGGAACCACGCGGAGAACCGTCCGGTCGATGCGGTGGCCGGAATGCCGTGGGTCCGCGTGGTTCGAGCGAAGACCGGCGAATTCCTTACTTCGAGCCGGCTCGAAGCGCATCGATTGGCATCACCATTCGTACATACGTCAATCTTGGACGGTCAATCCATGTTCGACGTCATCGGCAATCGTCTGGGCCTCAAGGCCGATACGCCGCTTGACTATCGCGCAATGGCCGCGGCGGTCGCACAATTAGATCCGTTCTGCCTGATGCACGGCGTGTTCTTCTCACACAAGAATTGGCTTGGTCAGCCAAAATTCATGCGCGCGATCTCCGGTGTGATCGAAGCCCATGACGTACAACGCGCCGTTAGCGGCGGTCGCAAATCCGACCGTGTCCGCCATCAGCTTGACAAAGATGGCGAGGGTGGAACCGCGGAGGGGTACGGGTCTGTGCCGTTCTCCAGGACGGAATGGACAGCAAAGCGAATCATTGGTTCGTTCGTCATCGACATCGAGCTGCTCCGATCCTATGGGTTGCCCCCGTCAGCTACTGCGGCCTTGGAAACCTTGGCGCTCTGGGAGATTCGCAATCTACTCGAAGGCGGTCTGAGGCTGCGTACAGCATGCGATCTTGAGTTGGTGTCGCCGGTCACTGCCCGCCGCGGACCCGAGTTGCCGGCAGCCGACGAGCTTACAGGCGCTCTGCGAGATCTCCTGGCCAAGTCGGACGGGGCGTTCGGTGACGGTGACGCGATTACCGTCTTATGGTCGGGGAAGAAGGGCTGACCATGCCGACCACCTTGGTACTGAGCTTCCCGCTTGGGCGGTACCATGCGACGCCCTGGGATCGGCATGTGAACGAGGGCGCGGTGGAAATACCACCGTCGCCGTGGCGATTACTGCGGATGCTATATGCCGTCTGGCAGACTCGCTGCCCCGAGATACCAGAGTCCGTTGTGCACCAGCTGCTTTCCGAGCTTGCCACACCACCCACGTTTTATGTGCCGGGCCATAACATTTCGCACAGCAGGCACTACTATCCGGATGCCAGGGATGGGACGGACCGTACGCTCGACGCGTTTGCGGTGTTTGGCACGGAGGATCAACTGGCCGCTCAGTGGCCAATCGAACTTGAGGTCGACCAGCAGAATGCGTTGTGCCGCATAGCGAAGTCGATCCCTTACTTCGGCCGTGCGGATAGCATCTGCACTGGTGCGGTCGAAATGGATTGGGAGCCTGGGAGACACGCAGTCTGGAAGCCGTTGGACGTCGCTGAGCGCGTAAACGACTATCAAGACGCCACGTCGGTTCTCGTGCCGGAGATACCTTTGGTTGTAGACACTCTTCTTGCACGTCCTGCCGAGATGCGTCGTCGCGGCTTGAGGTTTCCGGTGGGCTCGCGGCTTGTTGCGTACGGTCTTGAGCAACCTACTGAGGTCGAGCGAACTGTTGCCGGACGTTGGCGGGCTCCGACGGTAACCGCGGTCAGATTTGATGTCCTGCATGCCGCTCTCCCGCCGGACACCGACGCTGTCATCTATACCGACCTGCTGCGTCAGGCAGCGATCAAGCAGCTCGGTGAGAATAGAGAAGGCACCATGCTCGGCGGAAAGACCTCGGATAACACCCCGATGCAAGGCGGGTTACACGCGCACTACCTGCCGCTTTTTCGCGACCGACGCTTGACCGCGCTGGTGGTCTGGGTGCCCGGCATGATTCCGGAAAAGGAGCTGAGTGCCTTGTGTGACATTCGGGCTCTCTACGACTACAAACGTCGCGTCCAGGTTCGAGTTTCCGGTGTGGGGAGGGTTGAGCAGACGGCCCCGGAGTTCATCGGGCCGGCCAGAACATGGTGTGCGGTTACGCCTTTCACGCCCGCACGGTACCCCAAGAAGAACCGCGACGATTGGCGTGAATTTGTGGTGCACGAGGTTCAGCGCGAACTGGAGCTGCGCGGTCACGAGCGAGCTGACGAGGTCCAGTTCGTCGGCGGACCGTGGACGGCGTTCGTCAGACACCGCCCCAGCGCGCGTATGCGGGGGGACAAACGGCAGGGTCAGGCGCACCTCCCAGCTGAGTTCCTCCGGCTCCGCTTCGCACACCCGACGCGGGGACCGCTCGCATTGGGTTGGCTGAGCCACTTCGGTCTCGGCCTATTTCTGCCCGAGGGCTGAACGATGGACGAAGACCTGTTGCCTGCGCGGATGATCAACGAATTCGTGTACTGCCCCAGGCTCTTCTATCTCGAATGGGTCGAGGGGAGATTCGCCGACAGCGACGACACCCGGGTCGGCCAGCAGGTGCACCGGCGTGTTGACACTGAGACTGGCGCCGCCCCGTTGCCTGAGGAGGGCGAGTTGACTGCGGCGCGATCTGTGACGCTCAGTTCGGAGGAACTCGGTGTTATCGCCAAGATCGACGTGATCGAGGGTATCGATGGCAGCGTGGTCCCGATCGACTACAAGAAGGGCGAGCCGCAGGCAGACGGCACACCGTGGCCGAGTGACGAAGTGCAGGCATGCATCCAGGGAATGGTCTTGCGCGACAACGGGTATCGTAGCGATCGCGCCGAACTCTATTATGCGACGCCGCGACGCCGTGTGAGCGTCGAGCTGACCCCCGAACGGCTTGCACGAGTCACCGACGTCGTTGCGGCTGCACGAAAGGTCGCACAGCAGTCTTCAGCGCCGTTGCCGCTGGTCAACAGCCCAAAGTGCACGCGGTGTTCGCTGGTGGGCTTGTGCCTGCCTGACGAGACGAATGCGCTACTCGCCCGTCAGGAACAACAACCGCGCCGGCTGGTACCACGAGATCCCGACCAGCGACCGGTGTACGTCACGGAACCGGGCTCCTTTGTCGGCGTTCGTAGCGCACGGCTCGAGGTCGCACGCGACAAGGAAAAGATTGCCTCGTTTCGGCTCATCGATGTCCAGCAGTTGGTGGTGTTCGGTCGGGTCCAAATCAGCACCCAGGCCCTTCACGAATGCTTCGCCCGCGATATCCCAGTGCTGTGGATGAGCACGGGCGGCTGGTTGCAGGGGTTTGCAGTGGGCCAGATTTCCAGATACGTCGAGGTCCGGCGCCGACAAACCGCCGCGCATGCGCAGGGCGGAAACGGCTTGGCGCAGCGCATGATTGCTGGCAAGATCGCGAATTGCCGTACGCTGCTGCGCCGCAATGCCCGTGCCGATGTCGCAGCCACGGTGGCGGCACTCAAACAGCTTTCTGCCAGCGCGCGCGAATGTGACGACTTCGCAAGCCTTCTCGGCATTGAGGGAACGGCCGCCCGGCTCTATTTTTCCGAGTTTGCCAAGATGTTATCGAATGCTTGTGGCGAGTTCGCAGCCCAGTTCTCGGCGCTCGGGCGAAACCGCCGGCCGCCGCCCGATCCCCTCAATGCGCTGCTGTCATTTTGCTACTCGATGCTGACCAAGGACCTGGTCGCCGTCATCGTAGGTGTCGGTCTGGATCCATACCTCGGCGTGTTCCATCGATCCAGATATGGACGGCCTGCGCTTGCACTCGATCTCGCTGAGGAATTTCGACCCCTGATCGCCGACTCGGTTGTCGTTGGCGTACTGAACAACGGCGAGATAGGACCGCGTGACTTCATCAGACGGGCGGGCGCCGTTGCGCTGACCAGCCAGGGAAGAAAGACGGTGCTGAAAGCGTATGAGCGTCGCCTTGAGACGAAAATCAGACATCCGGTATTCGGTTATCAGATCAGCTATAGACGAGTGCTCGATGTCCAAGCGCGGCTCTTGGCGGCGGTGCTTGTCGGTGAGCTTCCTGAGTATGTGCCCATGGTGACGAGATGACACGGCGTCGCTACTTGATGGCATATGACATCGCCGATCCTAAGCGGCTACGCCGTGTGTGCACACTGATGGAGGACCACGGTGAGCGACTGCAATATTCGGTGTTCCTGTGCGACCTCAGTGTCGCCGAATTAGCGGAACTCGAAGCAGCCGTTACTGCGGCGATGCATTTGGTTGAGGATAATGTCGTCCGGATCGATCTCGGTCCAACATACGCAGCCGCGGCGATACGCCAGATCGGCCGTGGCCGCTGCATCCCCGCAGACGGGCCGCAGATCGTATGAACTGCGAGGGGTCATATGACAGGTGGGATCCTTGGAGGCGCTCGTTCGCAGGTAGGAGGCGTTACGGTGAACGCTACACATCATTGGCAAGCGGATAGCAGCTCCTTGAAACTTGACTGCTCGCGGTGCCGTGTATCATGCCAGGTCAAGGGGCTCAGATTAACCGAGCCGTTATTCCGGTCATTTTGGCCGGACACCATTGAGGCCACAGAGGCGGCGTTCGTCATTCCAAACCCCTCGCGGGTTATTCCGGTCATTTTGGCCGGACACCATTGAGGCAGGACTCGCACATGGGTTCGTTGTTGCCGACGTTGTCGTTATTCCGGTCATTTTGGCCGGACACCATTGAGGCCCCCCAGACTCGGTGCCGATCTGCCGAATCAACGCAGGTTATTCCGGTCATTTTGGCCGGACACCATTGAGGCCTGCGGGAGGACGAGAAGGACGCCGCGGAGATTCAGTTATTCCGGTCATTTTGGCCGGACACCATTGAGGCGACTATTGGTGAGTGGAACTAAGGCATTCGCGAAATCGTTATTCCGGTCATTTTGGCCGGACACCATTGAGGCGTTCAACCAGTCTGCCATCAGCCGGTCGACGGTGAACGTTATTCCGGTCATTTTGGCCGGACACCATTGAGGCGTGATAGCGGGAGTTCAGCCAGTGGGTGCGGTTGTGTTATTCCGGTCATTTTGGCCGGACACCATTGAGGCACCATTCGCGTGTGGTGTCAGGTGCTGGTCGCGGCGCGTTATTCCGGTCATTTTGGCCGGACACCATTGAGGCATCCGAGGCGGCAAGTACGAATTGGGTGGCGGGCAGGTTATTCCGGTCATTTTGGCCGGACACCATTGAGGCTCGCGAGGGTCTCGCGAGGGTTTCGGTAACTGTCGCGGTTATTCCGGTCATTTTGGCCGGACACCATTGAGGCGAATACTTCGCATGGTTAGAGCGGGTGAACACCACGTTATTCCGGTCATTTTGGCCGGACACCATTGAGGCTGGCGCTGCGACAAAGTCTATGGCGGTGTGGTGCCGGGTTATTCCGGTCATTTTGGCCGGACACCATTGAGGCGGCATCATCGTTCGATTCGGTTGTACTCGATGAATCGTTATTCCGGTCATTTTGGCCGGACACCATTGAGGCCATCGAGTCGACGGCGGTGTTGACGACGGTTTTGCCGTTATTCCGGTCATTTTGGCCGGACACCATTGAGGCGTTGATACCGGATTGGATGCGGATCGCGCATTCGCTGGTTATTCCGGTCATTTTGGCCGGACACCATTGAGGCACCCTGTGGGTTGAGCAGCGGGGCCAGTAGGCCGGTTATTCCGGTCATTTTGGCCGGACACCATTGAGGCGGCTATTTGTATCGCGAGGGATTGCCCGTGCATCCTGGTTATTCCGGTCATTTTGGCCGGACACCATTGAGGCGTGGTAAGTTCGGCGGCTAACACGTTCAAAGTGGCGTTATTCCGGTCATTTTGGCCGGACACCATTGAGGCCCATGCCTGTGTCAGCCCAGATCGCGGCACGTGATGGTTATTCCGGTCATTTTGGCCGGACACCATTGAGGCTCAGGCCCTTGCGCTGGATGCGGGAGACGCTGTTGGTTATTCCGGTCATTTTGGCCGGACACCATTGAGGCCCCATGCCTGTGTCAGCCCAGATCGCGGCACGTGATGTTATTCCGGTCATTTTGGCCGGACACCATTGAGGCGTTTGGTCGCCAGTCAGTTGGCAGTCGGGTTCCGTGGTTATTCCGGTCATTTTGGCCGGACACCATTGAGGCTCAGGATACAGGAAGAACTTGACGCGGCGAGCGCCGTTATTCCGGTCATTTTGGCCGGACACCATTGAGGCCGTAAGAGTGCGCTGCCAATAGTCCAGCGTAAACAACGTTATTCCGGTCATTTTGGCCGGACACCATTGAGGCAGGTTTAGGTGCAGCCGTTCTTGAGTACCATGTCGACGTTATTCCGGTCATTTTGGCCGGACACCATTGAGGCTATGAGTGGGTGGAGAATCTGCCGAGCGCAGAAGGGGTTATTCCGGTCATTTTGGCCGGACACCATTGAGGCCAGAACACCGCGAGCTAGCTTCTCGATTCGACTCCGCGTTATTCCGGTCATTTTGGCCGGACACCATTGAGGCAGCTGCGCGGACCGAATGGGCAGGGATGGCCGCAACGTTATTCCGGTCATTTTGGCCGGACACCATTGAGGCGCTATACAACGGAACGTTAAGGAGCGCGGGTGTGCTCGTTATTCCGGTCATTTTGGCCGGACACCATTGAGGCAACTCGGCCATCGCGGCGTCATATGTCTTTGGGCCTGTTATTCCGGTCATTTTGGCCGGACACCATTGAGGCCAGCAGATCACCGGGCGAGCATTGGGGACTGTGACAGGTTATTCCGGTCATTTTGGCCGGACACCATTGAGGCCCGGTAATCACCCATCCGCACGCTGTGCAGATTCGGGTGTTATTCCGGTCATTTTGGCCGGACACCATTGAGGCGTAATGTATTTCGGTTTGCTAAAGTTGTATTTCGGGTTATTCCGGTCATTTTGGCCGGACACCATTGAGGCATAGACGTTTCCGCCGCGGGAGTGAATATGCAGGTTGTTATTCCGGTCATTTTGGCCGGACACCATTGAGGCACAATAGGTCTGATTCATACGAGAATAGACGGTATGGTTATTCCGGTCATTTTGGCCGGACACCATTGAGGCTTCTCTCGGATAGCGCGACTGGACTACAACAGCGACGGTTATTCCGGTCATTTTGGCCGGACACCATTGAGGCGTAATCGGGTTCCGTGTGGGTTGGCCGGAGCGGCTTGTTATTCCGGTCATTTTGGCCGGACACCATTGAGGCACCATCGCTCACCTACGCCCAATTACCGCTTCGGTCGTTATTCCGGTCATTTTGGCCGGACACCATTGAGGCGGGTTGCCCGAAAAAGAGTACGCGCAATTAGCACGAGGTTATTCCGGTCATTTTGGCCGGACACCATTGAGGCAGGTTCGGCCGAACATCGGGCTCCGGCGGGCGCAGCCGTTATTCCGGTCATTTTGGCCGGACACCATTGAGGCGTGGCTTCTGGGCGATAAGCGGTCATGAGAACAGATCGTTATTCCGGTCATTTTGGCCGGACACCATTGAGGCACAAACCCGGATTGAGCGACCGTGGTGTTTTCCCCGGTTATTCCGGTCATTTTGGCCGGACACCATTGAGGCGGTGGCGGCACACCAACAGCACCATACGTCGTGGCACGTTATTCCGGTCATTTTGGCCGGACACCATTGAGGCAATCCGACCACTAGCACCAACTTTTCCGCCACGAAGGTTATTCCGGTCATTTTGGCCGGACACCATTGAGGCAACGGCATTAGGGTGTGCTGATAGTAGTGCTCCGCAGGTTATTCCGGTCATTTTGGCCGGACACCATTGAGGCTGGCGAATCTGGCGTGCCCAGATCCCCAGGTTTTTCGCGTTATTCCGGTCATTTTGGCCGGACACCATTGAGGCTCGATCGCGCAGCGGCGTATCTCAGTGTTTGGTTCGTGTTATTCCGGTCATTTTGGCCGGACACCATTGAGGCCGCTTAGCTCACGATCTGCGCGAGGATCTAGTTACCCGTTATTCCGGTCATTTTGGCCGGACACCATTGAGGCTGGTGCGGCCTCAATACTGAGGCGGAGGCTTTATCCGCGTTATTCCGGTCATTTTGGCCGGACACCATTGAGGCTGGACTCTTCGGCGCGCACACCGGATATGTATCGCTCGTTATTCCGGTCATTTTGGCCGGACACCATTGAGGCAATGTAAGCCGCCTCAGCGCCAATACGACGTATCTGCGTTATTCCGGTCATTTTGGCCGGACATTATTGAGGCGCGAGCAACCGATGCGTACATCACCATGATAAACCCGGTTATCCGGGTTATTGTGACCGGACACAATCGACGCATGACGCGCCGACGCTGGCAACGCCGGTGCATGACGACGATGCGCTAGCCGAGGTTGCCGCCCGGGTCCGCGACGCGGTTGGCTGACGGGCCGACGGGTAGCAGCAGCCGGGAATTGCCGAAATGGACCGAATGCGTCACCGGTTTGGTTTGCTGGCCGGTCAGCGTCGGTTCTCCGGTGCCGAGGTTGGGTGCGTAACGGGGAAACCAGCTGCCGGCGATCAGGACGCGGATGCGCGAGCCCGCTTTGAATCGGTGGGCGACGGCGTCGAGTTCGATGCGGACCGTCTCCGGCGCGTCCCCGAGCCGACGGTAGCCGTCGCTGACATTGCGGGATCGGCCCTTGGCGTCGACCTCACTGACCCGGACGAACACGTCGACGTTCGGGTTGTCCGAGGAGTGCGTCAACTCGACGACCGGGTTGCCGTATATATACACATCGTCGGCCAGGGTGGCGCCGGTGAAGCAGAGCACATCGTCGCGGCGCGCGAGTCGGCTGTCGTTGCGGTAGCCGCCTTTCGACAACAGCGGACCGCCGGTGATGGGGGTCGGGTCGGTCGGGTCGAATCGGAAGCTCGCCGGTGGTGCACCGGTTGGCGGCGCCTTGCCGTCCAGGCGGCCGTTCGGCTGCAGGTACAGCACCCGTTGGGTGGTGGCCGGCGGCCACTCCAGTAGGGAGCGCCAGCCGTGCCGGTTGACGAAGACCCGGACGGCAGCCGGGCGGCGCGGGGCGGGAGCGTCGCCCAGGTGCGCGTCCAACCAGTCCAACGACTCCCGAGCGCAGGTGGCCAGCCCCTTGCTCATGGTCTGGGTATGGGTCCACGGACCGACTGTCAGCGCCACGTCGATACCGCGGTCGCGCAGCTGCCGATACTGGTGCAGCGTCTGGTCCAGGAAGATGTCCTGCCAGCCGCTGAGCAGCAGGACCGGCACCTCGACGCGCTCCAACGCGGCGGGGAATCGACGGGCATCCCAGAACGGGTGATCGTGGTCGGCGTTCTCCACCCACGACTCGAACCAGGGCGCGCCCTCGCCGAGCAGTGCCCGGGCCGCCGAGCGCATCGGAAACTCGGCGATCGCGCGTCTCACCTTCCGCGGCGCTCGCAGCTGGCGAATCCCACCTCGAAGCTGCCCGGCGTCTTCTTGACGGGAGACCAGATAGCTCCAGCCCAAGAAGTCGTTGATGGCAAACGATCCGGTGCTCCACACCGAGGCCCGGAAGTCGTGCGGCCCCACGGTGATCACGGCCGCGGCCAGTTCCGGTGGCGGATCGTGTAGCAGCGCCCACTGGGTGAAGCCCAGATAGGACAGCCCGACGGTACCGAACCGGCCGGTGAACCAGGGTTGCTGACGCAGCCACTCGACGGTGTCGGCGCCGTCGGCGGCTTCGTTGGCCATCGGGTCGAATTCGCCGGCCGAGCCGAAAGTTCCGCGCACGCTTTGCAACACCACGTGGTAGCCGCGCGCGGCATAGAGCCGGGCGAAGACCAAAGAAAACGGAAATCCCCGCCCGTAGGGGCCGCGGACCAGCAGCGTGCCGACGGGTTCGGACGTCCTGGGCGCATAGTGGTCGGCGATCAGGTGAATACCGTCGCGCATGGGGACGTGCACCCGGCTCACGGTGTAGCGGGTGGTTGCGCGCGGCAGACCCAACAGGGCGCCAACCGCCGCTGGGACAGCGCGGCCGCCTCGCCTGCACTGCTCGGGCCGGCGGGAGGTTGGGCTCACGATGCGCGGTTTAGAACTTGTAGTACGGGGCCAGATCGTTGGCCCGTTGCAGGTTGGTGGAAGGGCAGTCGACGTCGGGCTCGGAGTAGACCGTGGAGTAGAACAGCGACTGCTGAATCACTCCATAGCTGGTCTTGAAGGTCACCATGCAGGAGGAGTACCAGAAGCTGTTGTGGTAGGTCGGCTTGAGCACCCAGTACTGCGCGGCGCGGTGGCCGGCGATCGTGGTCTCGATGGCGTCCGCTGGCAGGGTCTGGGCGTAGCTGCGCCAGGTGATGGGCTCGACGGCCAGCTGGTAATTGCCGGCGTCGTAGTGGCACCGCAACCCCTCCTCGGCCTCCGGCGGTGTATAGGCCAAGCCGAGGCGCTGGACTGCGTCGAAGGGAATGTCGTTGCACGGGTCGAACGGGCTCGGGTCGGTGGTTGCCACGATGGGGCTCTTCATCGTGGTCGACATCGGTTCTGCGGTTGACCGCAACTCGACCTTGCCGTCGGCCGGCGTCGGCGAGGCGCCCTGCCAGCCCACCGAGCCCCCGATGGCCGCTGCGACCAGCGCACCAACCGCTGAAGCCAGACGCACCTTGGCGAACACGACACCCCCTGCCCTTGGTGGTCCCTTTGCCGGGAGTGTACAAGTAGCCTCCGCGCCGTCACAGGGGTTAGTCGACTTGTTGCCATGCGGCCTACTTGCCATGCTTGTCTGCCCAACAGTGGGCGGGTGACGTTTGGCGGAGCCGTTCGGAGGAAGCGAGGAGGTAGGCGTGCTTCAGATCAGTCCGGAGCAGTGGATGTGCTCGGCGGCGCGCATGGCGAGGGCCTGGCGGTCGGACATTTGTCGTCCGACTACCGGCTCCAGGCTGCGCAGGTCGGCTGGCAGGGCGCCTCAGCGACGGCGCTCAACGCCAAGATGGGCGACTGGTGGGAAGCGTCGAGGGCACTGCTGACCAGGATCGGTGATCACGCACGCGGTCTGCACGAGGCCGGGGTTTACCACGCGACGGCGGAAGAGGAGCGGGCACGGGCGCTGGCCCAAATTGGTGTTTCCGCCGGCGGCAAGGTCACTGGGCGTCAGGTGTGATCAGTGTCGTTGACGGTGGCCGATATCGATCGCTGGAATGCTCAAGCGGTCCGGGAGGTGTTTCACGCGGCCAAGGCCCGAGCGGAGGTGACGTTCGAAACGTCGCGGCAGTTGGCGACGCTGTCGATTTTCGCGAATTCCGGTGGCAAGACCGCTGACGCGGCGGCACACCAGAACGCTGGACTCCGCCGAGATCTTGACGCCCACGGTTACGAAGCGTTGGCAGTTGCCCGGGCGGCCGATAGGGCCGCTAACGGCATTGTGAAGGTCCAATCGGACTTGGCCGCACTACGCCAAGCCGCCGCCGCCGAGCTGACGGTCGATGCGCTCACCAACAAGGTGGTGCCGGTCCCCGGGCTGCGATACACCGAGGGCGAGTGGGCACGGATGCTCGCCAAGCAGGCGGGGCTGCAGGCTGATCTGGATGCGATTGTGGTTGAGGCCAATGCCGTCGATGAGGAATTGGCATCAGCGGTCAACATGGCCGACGGTGATGTGCCCATCCCGGCTGATTCCGGTCCGCCGGTCGGCCCCGAAGGGCTGACGCCGACACAGCTCGCCAGCGATGCAAACGAAGAGCGGCTGCGCGAGGAGCGCGCTAAGCTGCAGGCCCGCATCGGGCAGTTGCAGGGGCGGTATGACGAACTTGCGGCCCAAGCGGCCGGGGACTACAACAACGGCATCCTGAACAGCGATGTATTGGGCCAACTTGCAGCCCTCAATGATCAGTTGACCGCCGCCAAAGGACGGCTGGGCGACCTTGACGCAGTCGACCAGGCACTGAGCCGAGCGCCGGAGACCTACCTGGCCCAGCTGCAGCTTCCCAACGATCTACACCAGCAGGTATTGGCGGCCGTGGCCGTCGGCAATCCGGATACCGCCGCCAACGTGTCGGTGACCGTGCCCGGGGTGGGGTCCACTCTGCGGGGCACATTGCCCGGCATGGTCAGCGAAGCCCGCAACCTCCGATCAGAGGAAATCCGGCAGCTCAATGCTGCCGGTAAGCCCGCCTCAGTTGCCACGATCGCCTGGATGGGCTACACCCCGCCCCCTAACCCGCTCGACACCGGAAGTGCGGGCGACCTGTGGCAGACCATGACCGACGAGCAGGCACGAGCGGGCGCAGCCGACTTGTCGAAGTACTTGCAGCAGGTTCGAGGGAACAACCCTACTGGGCACCTGACCGTGTTGGGACACTCGTACGGGTCGTTAACGGCGTCGCTGGCGTTGCAGGACCTCAATGCTCACGGTGCCCATCCCGTCAACGATGTGGTGTTTTACGGCTCACCCGGCCTGGAGCTGTACAGTCCGACGCAACTCGGGCTGGATCACGGACAGGCCTATGTCATGCAGGCTCCGCACGACCTCATTACCAGTCTGGTGGCCCCGGTCGCGCCGCTGCATGGCTGGGGTCCGGACCCGTATCTGACCCCTGGGTTGACGGAGCTGTCGTCACAGGCGGGTTTTGATCCGGGCGGCATTTGGCGTGATGGGGTGTATGCCCATGGCGACTATCCCCGAGTCTTCCATGACGCCGCCGGCCAGCCGCTGCTGCGGATGTCCGGCTACAACTTCGCGGCTATCGCCGCCGGGCTGCGGGACAACAAGGTGGAGGCGCCGTTGCTGCCACCCATTCTGGGTGGTGGCATGCCAGGAGCGCCCGGCCGAGTACCTGGAGGGGGACATTGATGCGGTGGCCGATGGCGTGGCTGCTCGCCTTGGTTTGCGCGGTGGTGCTTGGCTGCGGTCGCAGCGGTCATGGGACCGGTCGTGGAGAGGAGGGCCCGGTGAGCCCGGAAAAAGCCGCCGCACTAGAGGATGCGTTGCGCGCCAAGCCTTCGCTGGAGGCCGCGAAGGATCAATACCGGTCCGCGGTGACCCAGATGGCCAACGCCATCACGGCCTTGGTACCTGGGTTGACGTGGTCGATGGATATGGACACCTGGACGGGGTGTGGTGGCGACTACGAATGGACCAGGGCCAAAGCGGCGTATTTCATGGTCGGATTCAGTGGACCAATCCCCGACGACAAGTGGCCGCAGGTCGTCCAGATTGTCAAGGATGGGACAAAAAAGTTCGGCGCCACCAACTTTGGTGTCATGAAAGACAAGCCGGGTGACCACGACATATACATTTCCGGTGCTGGCGGCATATTCAAGCTGGGAACCCAGGTTGCTTCATCCCTCACCGCACAATCGGACTGCCGGATCAGCGAGACCGATACGCCGAAACCGTCTCCGAGCCCATAGGCAGTTTTCGCCCCGTCCAAGTGCTGCGGCGAAGACGCAGGCAGCGGACATCCGCTGTACCCGCGCTTGCACGCGGACCAACAACGGGAGCGAGGCTGCTGTCACCCGAAGGGGGACATGGATGCGCTGGCCCATTGCGTGGCTGCTGGCCGTGGTTTGCGTGGTGGTGCTCGGCTGCGGCCGCATTAGTCATGGGACCGGTAGTGGAGCGGAGGGCCCGTTGAGCCCGGAAAGAGTTGCCGAATTGGAGAACCCATTGCGCGCCAAGCCTTCGCTGGAGGCCGCTAAGGAGCAGTACCTTGCCGCGGTGACTCAAATGGCCAGCGCCATTGCGGCGCTGGCGCTGGGATTGACTTGGCGAACGGATATGGACACCTGGACTGGCTGTGGTGGGGACTACGAATGGACCAGGGCTAAGGCTGCGTATTTCATGATCGTTTTCAGTGGGCCGATCGCCGACGACAAGTGGCCGCAGGCTGTGCAGATCGTCAAGGACGGCGCAAAACAATTCGGCGCCACCAACTTTGGAACCATGAAAAACAAGCCCGGCGATCATGACGTCTACATCGCCGGTCATGGCGGTGTCGAGTTCAAACTGTCAACCCAGAAGGCCGCGGTCCTCACCGCACAATCGGACTGCCGGATCAGCGAAACCGATACCCCGAAACCAACGCTCACCCCATAGCGCGCGGCAGCAAAGCGTGTGACGAGGAACAATTCGTCTCCACCACGCCGGGTCGTTAGGGTGGTTAACCGTGACACGGCACGAATCGACCGGCGGCGCACAGCCGACGCTGTGGGCTGTTTCTGATCTGCACACCGGTCACCTGGGCAATAAGCCCGTCGCCGAGTCGCTGCACCCGTCGTCGCCGGACGACTGGCTGATCGTCGCCGGCGATGTCGCCGAGCGAACCGACGAGATTCGCTGGACGCTGGACCTGCTGCGGCGGCGATTCGCCAAGGTCATCTGGGTGCCCGGCAACCACGAGCTGTGGACCACCAACCGCGACCCCATGCAGATCTTCGGCAAAGCGCGTTACGACTACCTGGTCAATATGTGCGACGAACTGGGTGTCGTGACCCCCGAGCACCCGTTTCCGGTGTGGACCGAGCGCGGCGGCCCGGCCACCATCGTCCCGATGTTCCTGCTGTACGACTACTCCTTCCTGCCGCACGGCGCGACCAGCAAAGCCGAGGGCATGGCCATCGCCAAGCAACGCAACGTGGTGGCTACCGACGAATTCCTGCTCTCACCCGAGCCGTACCCCACCCGAACTGCCTGGTGCCACGAACGGGTCGCCAGCACCCGCGCGCGCCTCGAACAGCTCGATTGGATGCAACCGACCGTGCTGGTCAACCACTTTCCCCTGGTGCGCGAGCCCTGCGAGGCGCTGTTCTACCCGGAATTCTCGCTGTGGTGCGGAACCACCAAGACCGCCGACTGGCACACCCGCTACAACGCCGTATGTTCGGTCTACGGCCATCTCCACATTCCCCGCACCACCTGGCACGACGACGTGCGCTTCGAAGAGGTGTCGGTGGGCTACCCGCGGGAGTGGCGCCGTCGCAAGCCATACAGCTGGCTGCGTCAAGTCCTGCCCGATCCGCAATACGCGCCGGGTTATCTCAATGACTTCGGCGGTCACTTCGTCATCACTCCCGAGATGCGTGCCCAAGCCGTTCAGTTCCGGGAAAGACTGCGACAGCGGCAATTACGACGGTGACGACGAGCATGCTGGTGTCGTCGGTGTTGCCCGGCACGGTGATTGAGGATTTGGCGTACGCCGAGATGTACTCCGACCCGCCCGGTCTGGCGCCGCTGCCGGACGAGGAGCCGTTGATCGCCAAGTCGGTTGACAAGCGGCGCAACGAGTTCATCACCGCCCGCCACTGCGCCCGCGTCGCGCTGCGGGAGCTCGGTGTGCCACCGGTACCGATTCTCAAGGGCGACAAGGGACAACCCTGTTGGCCCGACGGCGTCGTCGGCAGTCTGACCCATTGCACCGGCTATCGGGGTGCAGTGGTGGGACGCCGGGCCGCGGTGCGTTCGGTGGGCATCGACGCCGAACCGCACGACGTGTTGCCCAACGGCGTGCTGGATGCGATCAGCCTGCCCGCCGAGCGCGTCGAGCTACCGCGCAGCATGCCGGCCGGGCTGCATTGGGACCGAATCCTGTTCTGCGCCAAGGAGGCGACGTACAAGGCGTGGTTTCCGCTGACCGAGAGATGGTTGGGTTTCGAGGACGCGCACATCACCTTCGACGCCGACGCCTCCGGCTTGACCGGCCGCTTCACGTCGCGCATCCTGATCGACCCGTCGGCTCTGTCGGGTCCGCCGCTGACGACGCTGCGCGGGCGATGGTCGGTCGAGCGTGACCTGGTGCTGACCGCCATCGTGCTATGAGCCAAAGCCTCACCGGCGCGGGCCTTGTGATTGTCGACAAGCCGGCCGGAATGACCAGTCACGACGTGGTGGGGCGGTGCCGCCGCATCTTCGCCACCCGCAGGGTCGGGCATGCGGGAACGCTGGACCCGATGGCCACCGGCGTGTTGGTGATCGGAATCGAACGCGCCACCAAGATCCTCGGCCTGCTGACCGCGACCTCGAAGTCGTATGCCGCCACCATCCGGCTGGGTCAGTCAACGTCCACCGACGACGCCGAAGGCGAACTGCGGCAATCGGTTTCGGCCGCGGATGTCACCGATGAGGCGATCGCCGCGGCGATCTGCGCGCTGCGCGGCGACATCACCCAGGTGCCGTCGACGGTCAGCGCGATCAAGGTCGGCGGTCGTCGTGCCTACCAGCTGGCCCGCCAGGGCCAGTCGGTGGAGCTCGAGGCACGCCCGGTACGTGTTGACCGGTTCGATGTGACCGCGCGGCGCACCGTTGACGGCGTGGTCGACCTCGACGTGGAGGTCGATTGCTCGTCGGGAACCTACATCCGCGCATTGGCCCGTGATCTCGGTGCTGCCCTTGGCGTGGGCGGCCACCTGACGTCGTTGCGGCGCACCCGCGTGGGGCGCTTCGGCCTGGAGCAGGCGTATCCCCTCGATGAGCTGGCGCAGCGTCCACGGTTGAGCCTGAATCTCGACGAAGCGTGTCTGCTGATGTATCCGCGCCGCGACCTCACCGCCGGGGAGGCCGAGGCCACTGCCAACGGCCGGCCCCTTGCGCCGGCCGGCATCGACGGCACATACGCTGCCGCCGACGTCGACGGCCGGGTGATCGCGCTGCTTCGCGATAAAGGTTCGCAGACCATGTCGGTGGTGGTGATCCGCCCGGCGACGCTGTAGGGGCACCCGGGCGGTTATCCATCGGCAGCGAGGTTGCACACTGGGAGACACGACCGTGGCGCAAGTCCATGGGCCGCCGCTCGAAGGGAAGGGGCGTGCATGTCTCCCAAGATGCCTAACAAGGTGTTTGTCGTCGGTGTTGGCATGACCAAGTTCGAAAAGCCGGGCCGCCGCGAGGGTTGGGACTATCCCGAGATGGCCAGGGAATCGGGCACCAACGCCCTGCGCGATGCCGGCATCGACTACAACGACGTCGAGCAGGGCTACGTCGGTTATGTCGCGGGCGATTCGACGTCCGGGCAGCGAGCGCTCTACGAGCTGGGCATGACCGGCATCCCGATCGTCAACGTCAACAACAACTGCTCAACGGGCTCGACGGCGCTGTTCCTGGCGGCACAGGCCATCCGCGGCGGGATCGCCGACTGCGCTATCGCGCTCGGCTTCGAAAAGATGCAGCCCGGCTCGCTCAGCGGTGGCGCGCAAGACCGTGAATCCCCGATGGCCAGGCACGTCAAGGCGCTGGCTGAGATCGACGAGTTCGCGATGCCCGTCGCGCCGTGGATGTTCGGCGCGGCCGGCCGCGAGCACATGAGGCAGTACGGCACCACGGCGGAGCACTTCGCCAAGATCGGCTACAAGAATCACAAGCATTCGGTGAACAACCCGTATGCGCAGTTCCAGGAGTGCTACACCCTCGATGACATCCTGGCGTCGCGCATGATCTCCGACCCGCTGACCAAGCTGCAGTGTTCGCCGACCTCCGATGGTTCGGCGGCGGCCATCCTGGCCTCCGAGTCGTTCGTCGACAGCCACGGACTGGCCGGCCAGGCCGTGGAGATCGTCGGCCAGGCCATGACGACCGACTTCACGTCGACCTTCGACGGCAGCGCCAAGAACCTCATCGGTCATGACATGAACGTCCAAGCGGCGCAACGGGTTTACCAGCAATCGGAACTCGGGCCCGCGGACTTTCAGGTGATCGAGCTGCACGACTGCTTCTCGGCCAACGAGCTCTTGCTGTACGAGGCGCTGGGCCTGTGCGGCCCGGGCGAGGCGCCCAAGCTGATCGACAACGGCGACACCACCTATGGCGGACGCTGGGTGGTCAACCCGTCCGGCGGCCTCATCTCCAAGGGCCATCCGCTGGGCGCGACCGGATTGGCTCAGTGCTCCGAACTGACCTGGCAGCTGCGCGGCACCGCAGACAAGCGGCAGGTCGACAATGTGACCGCGGCGCTGCAACACAACATCGGGCTGGGCGGTGCCGCCGTCGTCACCGCCTACCAGCGTGCCGACCGCTGAAAGGCCGCGCCGTGATCGAGTGGTCCGAGACCGATCTGATGATGCGCGACGCGGTTCGCCAGTTCATCGACAAAGAGATCCGTCCGAATCTGGACGAACTGGAAACCGGTGCGCTGTCGCCATATCCGATCGTGCGCAAGCTGTTCAGCCAGTTCGGCCTCGACGTTCTGGCCGCCGAATCGGTCAAGTCGATGCTGGACCGGGAACGGGCTGGGCAGCATGCTAAGGGCGAAAGCGCCAGCAGCTCAGGTGGTTTCGGCGCTCAGGCATCGATGGCCGCGGTCATGGTGTCCGAACTCGCCGGGGTGAGCATCGGATTGATCAGCACGGTCGCGGTGAGCATCGGGCTGGGTGCGGCGACCATCATGAGCCGCGGCACGCTGGCCCAGAAGGAGCGCTGGCTGCCCGCGCTGATGACGCTGGAAAAGATCGCGGCGTGGGCGATCACCGAGCCCGACTCGGGCTCGGACGCGTTCGGCGGCATGAAAACCAACGTCAAACGCGACGGTGCGGACTACATTCTCAACGGACAGAAGACATTCATCACCAACGGTCCGGACGCGGACGTGCTGGTGGTCTACGCCAAACTCGACGATGGCACCGCCGGCGGCTCCGAGTCCGACCGGCGCAACCGGCCGGTGCTGACCTTCGTTTTGGATGCCGGAATGCCGGGCCTGACCCAGGGCAAGCCGTTCAAGAAGATGGGCATGATGTCTTCGCCGACGGGCGAGCTTTTCTTCGACAACGTGCGACTGACTCCGGACCGTCTGCTGGGGGAGAAGGAACAGCACACCGACGGCGACGGGCGCGACAGCGCCCGGGCCAATTTCGCCGCGGAACGGCTTGGGGTTGCGCTGATGTCGCTGGGCATCATCAACGAATGTCACCGGCTGTGTGTGGCACACGCGAAGACCCGCACTCTCTGGGGCAAGAACATCGGGCAGTTCCAGCTGATCCAGCTCAAGCTTGCCAAGATGGAAATTGCTCGAATCAACGTGCAGAACATGGTGTTCCACATTCTGGAACGGCTCAAGGCCGGGAAGCTACCGTCACTGGCCGAGGCGTCGGCGATCAAGCTCTATTCTTCTGAGGCCGCCACCGACGTCGCGATGGAAGCCGTGCAGTTGTTCGGCGGCAACGGCTATATGGCCGAGTATCGGGTGGAACAGCTTGCCCGCGACGCAAAGTCACTGATGATCTATGCCGGCAGCAACGAGGTTCAGGTGACTCATATCGCCAAGGGCCTGCTGGCCTGAGCCGCGGGGCCCGTCGCGCCGCACTCGCGTCAGGCCACCACCCAGATCGCTCGCGCCGCCGGGCTGCCCAACTCGACAGGCGTCGGTGCGCCGTCGCCTGACTCGATCGCCACCGAGATCATGCCGGCGAATTCGCGCCGCGTCACGACCCGCAGCCGCGAGTCCAGGTTGATGCCGACGCTGTCGAAGTACCGCAGCATTTGCGGGTCGGCATCGGAGATGCGGGCCACGGTGCCGGTGTCGCCGTCGCGGCACTCCCACAATTGCCGGGCCGGCGGCGTGGGCACTTGTCCGTCGGAGGCAGGAATCGGGTCGCCGTGCGGATCGCGCTGCGGAAAGCCCAGCTTGGCGTCGATCCGGGCCACCAGCCGATCCGATACGGCGTGCTCGAGCACCTCGGCCTCGTCGTGCACTTCGTCCCAGCCGTAGCCGAGTTCATTGACCAGAAACGTTTCCAGAAGCCGGTGCCGGCGCACCATAGCCAGCGCCGCGCGGCGGCCGGCTTCGGTCAACGTCACCGCGCCGTACTTTTCGTGGTCGACCAGACCCTGCTCGGCGAGTCTGCGGATCGACTCCGAGGCCGTGCTGGCCGAGACCCCGATCTTCTCGGCCAGCATCTTGGTACTGACCCTTTCCAATGACCACTCCTGGGCCTTCCAAATCACCTTCAGGTAGTCCTGGGCAACCGCGCTAAGACCGCCAGGCTCTTCGTCAGCCCTCACAACCTGAAAGTTTAGGCGGATCTGACGTGAAACCGGGGCTGTGATCACCTCGTATGCCCGGAGCCGCCGTCGAGTCTGCGGTGAGCGCGCCTTGCCGACCGCGATCGACGCTGCGGACGCAGTCTCAGCGCGGTCAGCGCAGTCTCAGTGCGGTCAGCGCAGGCTCGGCACGGTCAGCGCAGGCTCGGCACGGTCAGCGCAGCCTCGAATGGCCGTGCCACATAGCGATGACAAACCAGCGGTATCACGCCGATCTTGCCCGCCACAGCCAGACCGGCACCGTAGGCTTGCCTTTGTGCAGCGGTGGCGCGGCCAAGACGAGATCCCCACGGACTGGGGTAGATGCGTACTGACCGTCGGGGTGTTCGACGGCGTGCACCGCGGGCACGCCGAGTTGATCGCCCACGCGGTGAAGGCCGGCCGTATCCGTGACGTGCCGACCGTGTTGATGACATTCGATCCGCACCCCATGGAAGTGGTGTATCCCGGCAGTCACCCGGCGCAGCTGACGACGCTGACTCGCCGCGCTGAGCTGGTCGAAGAGCTGGGCATCGACGTGTTCCTGGTGATGCCGTTCACCACCGACTTCATGAAGCTCACCCCGGACCGCTACATCCACGAGTTGCTGGTCGAGCACCTGCACGTGGTCGAGGTCGTCGTTGGTGAGAACTTCACCTTCGGCAAGAAGGCGGCCGGCAATGTGCACACCCTGCGACGGGCCGGCGAGCGGTTCGGGTTCGCGGTGGAGGCGATGTCGCTGGTGTCCGAGCACCACAGCCACGAGACCGTGACGTTCTCCTCCACCTACATCCGCTCCTGCGTGGACGCGGGTGACGTGATGGCGGCCACCGAAGCACTGGGCCGCCCGCACCGCGTCGAAGGTGTGGTGGTGCGAGGCTACGGGCGGGGGGCCGAGCTCGGTTTTCCCACCGCCAACATCGCACCCCCGATGTATTCGGCGATCCCGGCCGACGGTGTGTACGCCGCGTGGTTCACGGTTTTGGGCCATGGTCCCGCGACCGGGGCGGTGATTCCCGGTGAGCGCTACCAGGCTGCGGTGTCCATCGGGACCAATCCGACATTCTCCGGGCGTACCCGCACCGTCGAGGCGTTCGTGCTCGACACCACCGCAGACCTGTACGGCCAACATGTGGCCCTGGACTTCGTCGCTCGGATCCGTGGCCAGAAGAAGTTCGAGTCGGTGCGTGACCTCGTCGCCGAGATCGCCGCCGACACCGATCGCACCCGCGCGTTGCTGACCGGGGGCTGACGGTTATGCCGCCGGGCTGAACCGCTGCTAGACTGCCCGTCGTTAATCGGCGCGTGCTGCGGTTCGCGGCGGCCGTGCCCGCAAAATTCCTTGATCGCGGACCAATTGATGGAGATGTTTCGTGGCGCTGACTGCCGAGCAGAAAAAGGAAATTCTCAAGACCTACGGTCTGCATGAGACCGATACCGGATCCCCCGAAGCGCAGATCGCGCTGCTGACCAAGCGGATCGCCGACCTGACCGAGCACCTGAAGGTGCACAAGCATGACCACCACTCGCGCCGAGGGCTGTTGCTGCTGGTGGGCCGTCGGCGACGGCTGATCAAGTACATCTCCCAGATCGACGTCGAGCGTTACCGCTCGCTGATCGAGCGGCTGGGTCTGCGTCGCTGACCTCTCGCGCGATGCGCGCCCTCATCCTTGCCGTTTTCACGGCCGTCGTGGTGACGACGTGCGCAGTACTGATGGGGTGTTCGTCAGCGACCAACCTCGCCGACTTCAAGGTGGGGGATTGTCTCAAGCTCGGTGGCACACCGGACCGACCGCACGCCACCAAGGCGGCGTGCGGCAGCCCGGACTCCAATTTCAAGGTCGTCGCCGTGGTGAGGCCCGGGGCCGAGCGCGCACAATGCCCAGCCGACGTCGACTCCTCGTATTCCATGCACAACTCGTTAAGCGGTGAGAACAGCACGTTATGCCTGGACGTCGATTGGGTGGTCGGCGGCTGCATGAGTGTCGACCCGGCCCACAAAACCGACCCGTTCCGGGTGGACTGCAACGATGCGTCGGCGCCGCATCGGCAGCGGGCCACGCAGATCCTGGAAAACTTGGACCCACCCGTCACCGCCGACCAATGTGCCAGCGGCGTGGGCTACACCTACACCCAGCGGCGGTTCGCCGTGTGCGTCGAGGACGTCACCAACGGACCGCGGACATAGTGGTCGGACATATCGGGCATCCGGGTCTTCCCGATATCCGGAGTTAGCCGGTGTACAGTAATGACGTTCTGGGCCGGTTCGGCCCGGGCACATGGTGCGGTCCACGTAGATCCGCGTGTCCGCTCCAGCGAGTCACTATGTATGTCCGAGGGAGCAACCCGGCCTGATCGGGCGGTCTTCGGTAGTGGCTGCCGGGCTCCCCGGATCTGGGGAGGTCGGCCGCTTCGATCGATGGCCGTAGCCGCATTCAGGCTCTCTTTCATAAGGGACGCTCTCTCAGGGCGGCTCGCAGGTCCGTTCGGGCCCGCGGGTCAGCCCTGCGAACCCTCGGGGTTGTACGTGACAACGCGAAACAAGTTGAACAATCCAGAGAGGGCGCGCGGACGTCATGTCTGTAGCTGAAATTGAAGAAGGCGTGTTCGAAGCGACCGCCACCATCGACAACGGGAGCTTCGGCACCCGCACCATCCGGTTCGAGACCGGCCGGCTGGCCTTGCAGGCGGCCGGCGCGGTCGTCGCCTACCTCGACGAGGAGAACATGCTCCTGTCGGCGACCACCGCCAGCAAGAACCCCAAAGAACATTTCGACTTCTTCCCGCTGACCGTCGATGTCGAGGAGCGGATGTATGCGGCCGGCCGCATTCCCGGTTCGTTTTTCCGTCGTGAGGGGCGGCCCTCCACTGACGCCATCCTGACCTGCCGGCTCATCGACCGGCCACTGCGCCCGTCGTTCGTCGACGGTCTGCGCAACGAGATCCAGATCGTGGTGACGATCCTGAGCCTGGACCCCAACGATCTGTACGACGTGCTGGCGATCAACGCCGCGTCGGCCTCCACCCAGCTGGGTGGTCTGCCGTTCTCCGGGCCTATCGGCGCTGTGCGGGTGGCGTTGATCGACGGCACCTGGGTTGCGTTTCCGACCGTCGAACAGCTCGGGCGTGCGGTGTTCGACATGGTGGTCGCCGGCCGCATCGTCGGTGACGGGGGCGGCAGCCCCGAAAAAAATGACGTCGCAATCATGATGGTCGAAGCCGAGGCCACCGAAAACGTCATCGAGCTCATCGGGGGCGGCGCCGCGGCGCCAACGGAAAGCGTGGTGGCCCAGGGCCTGGAGGCAGCCAAGCCGTTCATCGCCGCGCTGTGCACCGCGCAGCAGGAACTCGCCGACGGGTGTGGAGCTTCGGCCAGGGCGACCGGTGAATTCCCGGTGTTCCCCGACTTCGGCGACGACGTGTACTACGCGGTGTCCTCGGTGGCCACCGACGAGTTGGCGGCCGCGCTGACCATCGCCGGCAAGGCGGAACGCAATCAGCGCACCGACGAAATCAAGAGCCAGGTGCTCGAGCGGCTCGCCGACACCTACCCGGGCCGGGAGAAGGAGATCGGGGCGGCGTTCCGCGCGCTGACCAAGAAGCTGGTCCGGCAGCGCATCGTCACCGACCACTTCCGCATCGACGGCCGCGGCGTCACCGACATCCGCGCCTTGTCGGCCGAGGTCGCGGTGGTTCCGCGGGCACACGGCAGCGCGCTGTTCGAGCGCGGTGAGACCCAGATCCTCGGTGTGACGACGCTCGACATGGTCAAGATGGCCCAGCAGATCGACTCGCTGGGCCCGGAGACGACCAAGCGCTACATGCATCACTACAACTTCCCGCCGTTCTCCACCGGCGAGACGGGCCGGGTCGGTTCGCCCAAGCGGCGCGAGATCGGCCACGGCGCGCTGGCCGAGCGAGCGCTGGTGCCGGTGCTACCCGGCGTCGAGGAGTTCCCGTACGCCATCCGCCAGGTGTCGGAGGCGCTGGGCTCCAACGGCTCGACGTCGATGGGATCGGTGTGTGCGTCCACGCTGGCGCTGCTGAACGCCGGTGTGCCGCTCAAGGCACCGGTGGCCGGCATCGCGATGGGCCTGGTCTCCGACGACATAGAGGTCGAGGGTGGGGGAACCGAGCGGCGCTTCGTCACCCTGACCGACATCCTGGGGGCCGAAGATGCCTTCGGCGACATGGACTTCAAGGTCGCCGGGACCAAGGACTTCGTCACCGCGCTGCAGTTGGACACCAAGCTCGACGGCATCCCGTCCCAGGTTCTGGCAGGTGCTCTCGCCCAAGCCAAAGACGCCCGGCTCACCATCTTGGAGGTCATGGCCGAGGCCATCGACCGGCCCGACGAGATGAGCCCGTACGCGCCTCGCGTCACCACCATCAAGGTTCCGGTGGACAAGATCGGCGAGGTCATCGGTCCCAAAGGCAAGGTCATCAACGCCATCACCGAGGAGACCGGCGCCCAGATCTCCATCGAGGATGACGGAACGGTGTTCGTCGGCGCCACCGACGGCCCCTCGGCGCAGGCCGCCATCGACCGCATCAACGCCATCGCCAACCCCCAGTTGCCGACGGTAGGTGAGCGGTTCCTCGGAACAGTAGTCAAGACAACCGATTTCGGTGCCTTCGTGTCATTGCTGCCCGGGCGCGACGGCCTGGTGCACATCTCCAAGCTCGGCAAGGGCAAGCGCATCGCGAAGGTCGAGGACGTGGTCAACGTCGGCGACAAGCTGCGCGTGGAGATCGCCGATATCGACAAGCGTGGCAAGATCTCGCTCGTCTTGGTGGCCGAGGAAGACTCCGCCAATGCGGCCGCCGGAGCCCCTGCAGCGCCAGCCGATGCCGCGACGGCCAGCAGCTGAGCCAGCGGCGGCCCAGGCGGTGCGCCGCACGACACTGCCGGGCGGTCTGCGCGTCGTTACCGAATACTTGCCGTCGGTGCGTTCGGCGTCGGTCGGGCTCTGGATCGGCGTGGGATCGCGCGACGAGGGCGCCACGGTTGCCGGCGCCGCGCACTTCCTTGAACACCTGCTGTTCAAGTCGACGCCCACCCGCACCGCCGTGGACATTGCGCAGGCAATGGACGCCGTCGGTGGCGAGCTGAACGCGTTCACCGCCAAGGAGCACACCTGCTACTACGCCCATGTGCTCGACAGTGACCTGTCACTGGCCATGGATCTGGTCTCCGATGTGGTACTCAACGGGCGCTGCGCCGCCGACGATGTCGAGCTGGAACGCGACGTCGTCCTCGAGGAGATCGCGATGCGCGACGACGATCCCGAGGACGCGCTGGCGGACCTGTTCCTCTCGGCGTTGTTCGGCGACCACCCGGTGGGCCGGCCGGTGATCGGCACCGCCCAATCCGTATCGGCGATGACCAGAGCCCAACTGCAGTCGTTTCACGTGCGGCGCTACACACCGGAGCGAATGGTCCTCGCGGTGGCCGGCAACGTCGATCACGGCGAGGTGGTCGCATTGGTGCGCGAACACTTCGGGCCGCGGTTGGTCCGCGGGCGCCAGCCCGTCGCACCACGCAAGGGTGCCGGCCGGGTGAACGGGATGCCCGGGTTGACGCTGGCCGAGCGCGACGCCGAGCAGACGCACGTCTCGCTGGGCATCCGCACGCCCGGACGCGGCTGGCAGCACCGGTGGGCGCTGTCGGTACTGCACACCGCGTTGGGCGGCGGCCTGAGCTCGCGGCTGTTCCAGGAGATCCGCGAGGCCCGCGGGCTGGCCTACTCGGTCTACTCCGCGCTGGACATTTTCGCCGACAGCGGCGCACTGTCGGTGTATGCGGCCTGCCTGCCCGAACGTTTCGCCGAGGTGATGCGAGTGACCGCCGACGTGCTGGAATCGGTGGCACGTGACGGCATCACCGAGGCCGAGTGCCGGATCGCCAAGGGCTCGTTGCGCGGCGGACTGGTGCTGGGCCTGGAAGATTCCAGCTCACGGATGAGCCGCATCGGTCGCAGCGAATTGAACTACGGCAAACACCGCAGCATCGAGCACACCCTGCAGCAAATCGAGCGGGTCACCGTCGAGGAGGTCAACATGGTGGCCCGCCGGCTGCTGGGCAAACGCTACGGCGCTGCCGTTCTGGGTCCCTATGGCTCGAAACGACAGCTGCCGCAACAACTTCGAGCGATGGTAAATTAACCCGATGGTGCTGGGCTTCTGGGACATCGCGGTACCCATCGTTGGTGCGCCGATGGCCGGCGGGCCGGGCACACCGGCCTTGGCCGCGGCGGTGTCGAATGCCGGCGGGCTGGGCTTCGTCGCCGGCGGTTATATCAGTGCGGACAAGTTTGCCGACGACATCGCCGCCGCGCGCGCCGCCACCACGGGTCCGATCGGGGCGAACCTGTTTGTGCCCCAGCCCAGCGTCGCCGACTGGCTGCAGCTGGAGTACTACGCAGAAGAGCTCGAAGAGGTCGCCGAGTACTACCGCTGTGAGGTCGGCCAGCCGATCCACGGCGACGACGACGACTGGCACCGCAAACTCGAAGTGCTGGCCGACGTCCGCCCGGAGGTGGTGTCCTTCACTTTCGGCGCACCGCCGCCGGATGTCATTCGCCGGCTGAGTGCGCTGGGATTGCTGGTGTCGGTCACCGTGACGTCAGCCTATGAAGCCGGGGTGGCCATCGCGGCCGGCGCCGACAGCCTGGTAGTGCAGGGCCCGGCCGCCGGCGGGCATCGCGGCACTTTCGCACCGGACATGGAACCGGGGGAGGAGTCGTTGCACCAGCTGCTCGACCGGATCGGCAACGCACACGAGGTGCCGCTGATCGCCGCGGGCGGTCTGGGCACCGCCGAGGACGTTGCGGCGGTCCTGCGCAGGGGAGCGGTCGCCGCGCAGGTCGGCACCGCGCTGATGCTCGCCGACGAAGCGGGGACCAACCCGGCACACCGGGTCGCGCTGAAGAACCCGGAGTTCGACTCCACCCTGGTCACGCGGGCATTCTCCGGCCGGTACGCCCGTGGGCTGGCGAACAACTTCACCCGACTGCTCGATCATGTCGCGCCGCTGGGCTACCCCGAGGTCAACCAGATGACCAAGCCGATACGCGCGGCAGCGGTCGCGGCGGACGACCCGCACGGGACCAACCTCTGGGCGGGCACGGCCTACCGTCAGGCCCGGCCGGGCCCGGCGGCCGACATCGTCGCGTCGTTGGCTCCCGACTTGCGAATGCTGTAGCGCTATTGCGTAATGGATTGGGCGCGTTGGTATTCGACGTGTTCGCGAGGTGCGCTGCTGTCGGTGGCCCGGGGCTGGAGGCACGCGAGGTCGAGTTCGACTGGGCGCGTTTGCCGTTCCACTATGTGCCGAACGAGCCGTTGGCCACCCACTTCATGAATGTCCTGCACCTGCTGCTGCCGGCCGGCGAGGAGTTCTTCGTCAAGGTGTTCAAGAAGACGCTGCCGCTGATCAAGGACGATCAACTGCGACGCGACGTACAGGGATTCATCGGGCAAGAGGCGATGCATTCGCAAGCACACTCCGGCGTGTTGGCCCACTTCGATGCCCGGGGCGTGGCCGTGACGGCGTTCACCGATCAGATCAGCTGGCTGTTCGAGAAGCTGTTGGCCGACAAACCGCGGAAAAGCCTACGCAGACAGCACAACTGGTTGCTGGAGCAGGTCTCGTTCATCTCGGCGATCGAGCACTACACCGCTGTCTTGGGCGAATGGATTTTGAACTCCCCGCAGCTCGACGCCGTCGGCGCTGATCCGGTGATGCTGGACATGCTGCGGTGGCATGGCGCAGAAGAGGTCGAGCACAAGGCGGTGGCCTTCGACACCATGAAGCATCTACACGCCGGATATTGGCGGCAGGTGCGCGCCCAACTTGCCGTCACCCCGGTGCTGTTGCTGTTGTGGATCCGCGGAGTGCGGTTCATGTACTCGGTGGATCCCTACCTGCCGCCGGGTATCAAGCCGCGTTGGCGCGACTACCTCGACTCGGCGCGCCGGAGTTTGCTGCCGGGCCCGTGGCGATTGCTGCGGGTCGTCGGTCACTACTATCGGCCGCGTTTTCACCCGTCGCAGCTGGGCGGACTGGAGCGGGCGGTCGATTACCTGGCCGTCTCATCCGCTGCCCGGGCGTCGCACTGACCGGATGGTGGACCCGGCGGTGATTCGGAGATACGCGCGGTCGAATATCAGTGTGCCGGAAGGCATTTGGTCCAGTAGGCCCGCCGATTTGTACGACAGTAGCCGGCGGGACCGGTTTGCCACGGCGTTGTGGGGTGTCCGCACGCTGTTGGGCGGGTTCGCGTCAGCCTCGCGCTGGGACCCGTCGCGGGTCAGCCCGGTGCGCCGGACACGTCTGGCGACGGTCGTCGGACGCGAACTCGTGGCGCCCGACGTGGTGGCGCTGACCCTGGCCGACCCGGACGGCGGATTGCTGTCGCCCTGGACACCCGGCGGTCACATCGACGTGCACCTGCCCTCGGGCCGGCGCCGGCAGTACTCGCTGTGCGGGCGGCCCTGGCGCCGCACGGAATACCGCATCGCCATCCGGCGCATCGCCGACGGGGGCGGTGGTTCGGTGGAGATGCACGAGGCCTACGCCGTCGGTGACCCGCTTGTCTTCGAAGGGCCCCACAACGCGTTCTATCTCGGAACGGCCGAGCCCGACCTGCTTTTCGTGATCGGTGGCATCGGAGTGACGCCGATTCTGCCGATGATCCAGGCGGCTCAGCAGCGCGGAACCCGTTGGCGGGCCGTCTATGCCGGCCGAAGCCGAGACCAGATGCCGCTGCTGGGCGAGGTCGTGTCGGTGGCATCGGAGCGGGTGATGGTGTGGGCCGACGACGAGCACGGCCGCTTTCCCTCCGTCGATGACCTCTTGGGAGGCGCCGGGCCGACGACGGCCGTTTACGTGTGCGGGCCGACCCCCATGCTGGAGGCGGTACGCGCGGCCCGTGCGCGGCACGCCCACGCACCGCTGCACTACGAGCGGTTCAGCCCGCCGCCGGTTGTTGACGGAATCCATTCGAGCTGGAACTCGGGCGGTCGGGGACTGTGCTGAGCGTTCCGGCGAACCGGACGGCGCTGGACGTCATGCGCGACAGCGACCCGACCACCACGTACTCGTGCCAGCAGGGTTTCTGCGGCACGTGCAAGGTCAAAGTCCTTGCCGGACAAGTGGATCACCGCGGCCGGGCAGGTCAAGCCGACGACGAGATGCTGGTGTGCGTGTCCCGGGCGAAGAGCGGCCGGGTGGTCATCGACGTCTGACGGGTAGGTCCGACGCGCCAAGTTTTCGTAGAGGGGACTGTGCTTTTACTGCGGCGGCCGCCTATCATTCGTACCCAAGGAGGACCGCTGAGATGGCCAAGCCGCCGCTGTCGATGAGGCCGACCGGATGGTTTCAGGTCGCCTGGTGCGACGAAATCGGCGTCGGTGACGTCCTCCGGATGAAGTACTTCGACCAGGAGATGGTCGCCTGGCGCGCCGAGTCCGGCCGGCTGACCGTGATGAACGCCTACTGCGAACACCTCGGCGCCCACCTCGGTTACGGCGGCAAGGTCGTCGGCGAGGTGCTGCAGTGTCCCTTCCACGGCTGGCAGTGGAATCGGCAGGGCCGCAACGTGTGCATCCCGTATCAGGACCGGCCCAACCGCGGGCGGCGCATTGCCACCTATCCCGTGGTCGAGCGCAACGAGTCGGTGTACATCTGGCACGACGTCGAGGGCCGCGAACCGTTCTTCGACGCACCGGATGTGTTCGCCAGCTTCGACGATGGTGCCGCCGCGGACTACTACCCGCAGCAGCGGTTGTACCGGCCGGGGCTGGAGCTCCATCCGCAGTATGTGCTCGAAAACGGCGTGGATTTCGCGCATTTCAAGTACGTGCACAACACTCCCATCGTGCCGGTCTTCACCCGGCACGACTTCGCCGAGCCGGTGTCCTTCGTCGACTTCACCATCACTTTCGAAGGTGCCGACGGTCAGCGGATCGAGGACGTCAACAGCGGCGTACAGGCCGTCAACGGCGGCTTGGGAGTTGCGGTGACCAAGAGCTGGGGCATGGTCGACAACCGCACCATCTCCGCGATCACGCCGGTGAACGAATCCACCTCTGATGTCCGGTTCATGGTCTACATCGGCCGGACGGCGGGTAAGGATCCGGCCCGCGCCGAACTCAAGGCGCGGCAGTTCGGGCAGGAAGTGATCCGGCAGTTCGAGCAGGACATCGACATCTGGGCTCACCAGCGCTACTCCGACCGACCCGCACTGACCCCCGACGAGTTCCAGGGTTTCACCGCAATCCGCACCTGGGCCAAGCAGTTCTATCCGAACGGTCGCGGCGGCAGCACTGCCGACGGGCACGCAACATCGCGGACAGGGGGACGCCAATGAATGCCCAGGTTCGCCCGATCCGCGTCTTTCAGGTCGCCACCGGCAACGTCGGTCGCGAGATGATCAGGCGACTGCAGACGCGGCCGGACCTGGAACTGGTGGGAGTGCATTGCTACTCGCCCGAAAAGGTCGGCGCCGACGCGGGCGAACTCGCCGGTATCGGGCCCATCGGCGTCACGGCCACCGGCAGCGTCGACGACATCATCGCGGCCAAGCCGGACGTGCTGACCTTCCACGGGGTGTTTCCCGACGAGGACCTGTACGTGAAAGTGCTTGCGGCCGGGATCAATGTCGTCACCACCGCCGACTGGATCACCGGGTGGCACCGCGACCATAACCATCCGCATCCGTCCGGCAAGCCGGTTACCCAGCTGTTGGCAGCGGCCTGCGAGGAGGGCGGTGCGACGTTCTACGGCACGGGCATGAACCCGGGCCTGAACCAGATCCTCGGGGTGGTGTGTTCGGCCGACGTCGCCGAGATCGAGAACATCACCACCATCGAGTCCGTCGACGTGTCCTGCCATCACTCCAAACAGACCTGGATCGAAGTCGGCTATGGCCAACCGGTCGACGACCCGGAAATCCCGGCGAAGCTGGAAAAGTACACCAGGGTCTTCGCCGACAGCGTGCTGATGATGGCCGACTGCTTCGACCTGCCGCTTGACGAGGTTGCGTTCAGCTACGAACTGGGAGCCTGCACCAAAGACGTCGACCTGGGCTGGTACACGCTGCCGAAAGGCTCGGTGGGCGGCAGTTACATCAAATACCGGGGCATGGTCGAAGGGGTGGCGCGGGTCGAGACACACCTGGAGTGGCAGATGACTCCGCATACCGACCCGAGTTGGAAGATCAAGGGCTGCTACATCACTCAGATCCAGGGTGATCCGTGTGTCTATAACAAGCACCTGATCTTCCCGAAGCCCGGCGTCGATTTGTCCAACCCGGACAACTTCGCCTCCATCGGCATGACGGTCACCGGAATGCCGGCGCTCAACGCGATCACGTCGGTGGTCGCGGCGCCGCCCGGCCTGATCACCAGCGCCGACATTCCATTACGGGGGTTTGCCGGTCGATTCAAAAAGTAGCCCGGTCAAGGGGCGCGGCGAAGGTTTTTACCAGCCGCGCTCGGCGAGCCGGTGCGGCTGGGCGATCTGTTCGACGTTGATGCCCACCATCGGCTC
>NZ_LQOX01000132.1 GCF_002102175.1 Mycobacterium gastri
GGACCATCATGTTTCACCCCACGGTGCGACCCGACGAGCTACGTGAAACCGCCCGCCTACTCCGGGCAACCAAATACACCCAGCCTTTCAAGTTCATGGGCCGGATCACACCGTATCCGGGAACGCCGTTGTACCAGGCATATTCGGCGGCCGGCTATCTGAGTGCGGAATGGCCGCTGGGGCAATGGGACTTCGTCGACCCGCAAGCCGCCCGGGTCTACGCCGACCTGGTCGCCCGCATCTCCCCCGACGAGAACATCAGCTACGACGAGGCCGAAGCGTTCTTCCTGGCCCGCCTCGACGAATGGGACAACGCCAGCGCACGCGAAATCGCTGGAATGGCAGACCAGGACGCCGGCGCGGCGGCCATGCAGATCGACCGCAAACCGACCCAGGCCCCCCACCTACCGACTGGTCCTTCGGTCCGAACCGGGCGTTCTTCGCTTCAGCTGGTTCAAAATTGAGGGTTGTCCTGGTTCGCCGACCGTCTTGGGCGGCGCCGGCGGTATAGCTGCCCGACCCCGCCGGCACCTTGCTCGCCAGCGATATGTCAGCATGTGCGGATGACTGCACGCAGCCTTGCTCGCATCGTTGGTGTCGTGGTTGTGACGGCGTGGGCGCTGCTGAGCGCAGCCGTCATCAGCCCCGCCGCTCACGGTGACCTATGCTCCGACGTCGCGGTGGTATTCGCTCGGGGCACCCACCAGGCGCCCGGTCTCGGGGACGTCGGCCAGGCATTCGTCGACTCGCTCAGCTCGCAGGTCGGCGGGCGTTCCGTCGGCGTCTACGCGGTGAATTACCCCGCCAGCGACGACTATCACGCGAGCGCGGCTGCCGGGTCCGACGATGCGAGTGCTCACATCCAGGACACCGCGGCGAGTTGCCCGAACGCGAAGATCGTGCTCGGCGGCTATTCTCAGGGCGCGGGAGTGATCGATTTGGCATCGTCGGCGATGCCGCCCACGATGGCCGATCATGTGGTCGCGGTGGCCCTCTTCGGCGAGCCGTCCAGCGGGTTCTCGAGCATGTTGTGGGGCGGCCAACCGCTGCCGACCATCAACCCGCTGTACAGCTCCAAGGTCATCAGTATGTGCGCTCCCGACGATCCGATATGCACCGGCGGCGGAAACATCATGGCGCACGTTTCCTACATCCAGTCCGGGATGACAACGCAGGCAGCCACATTTGCCGCCAACAAGCTCGGCCAGGGCAGCGAACGCGCGTAGCGGCACGGCAAGCCGACCACCGGCTCGGGCCCGGCCGGCTACCGGCTAATGAAAGACCGTCGTCCCGACACCGGACGGGGCGTAGGAGACATACACCGGCTGCTGCGTGAAGGGCACATACCCGGTGTTCATCAGCCCACTGGAAATGACCCGGGGGCCGTTCCCATTCACGATGTACTCGTACAGCAGCGTCGAACCGTCGTTGGTGTAGACCTGGATGTGCGTTCCGTCCGGCACGTTCCCGGAAACCTGGCCGGTGCCGAGCACCGATGCCGGCATGGTACCCAACACGCCGCCGGAATCGACGATCATCGGAACGTTCTGCAGGGGCCCGAAGCCGCTGCCGGTGTCGATCTTGAGACCCAGTGTCGCGATCGGCGATCCGGTAATGGAGTCTCCCCCGATCAGCGGATCGGGACCGAACCGCATGGTGCCCTCGGGGATGTTGATGAGCACACCCTGATTGAGGTCGCCCGGCAGCGCCTGGTTCGGAATGCTGGGGCCGGGGCCGGTCGCGTTGGGTCCGATACCCAGCACACCGTTTACACCGGCGGGCGCGAAATACCCGGAGAATGTTTGCGGGAATGACAGCAGGACGACGTTGACATTGGTCGGCGGGGTGGCGATGCCGTTCCCGAAATCGACCGGCGCTTGGTAGGTGGCATAGAGGTAGGTCAGTCCGCCGCTGTAACCGCTGAGTCCGAAGCTGGTCGGCAAGCCCATGCGGAAGAGGCCGAATATTCCCCCCACTTCGCTGGGCGTGACGACAAGACCGGCGGAGCCGGTGTCAACCAGCACGGGCACGCTCGGTCCGCCGTTGACGGAGATGTACACCACCGGCTCGGTGACGGCATGCATGGTCAGCGGAACCGTTCGGCCGTCCAGACCTGGCCCGCTGATCCCGGCGTTGCCCCACAACAAGCCGCCGCTGCCACCGGCGCCGCCGGTGCCGAGAATTCCGCCGTTGCCGACGCCGCCGGCACCACCGCCCCCGCCCCAACCGAACAGGCCCGCGGCGCCACCGACGCCACCGGTCCCGCCAATGGCAAGCGACGCGCCCCCGGGTCCACCGGGCCCGCCGTTGCCCCACAGCCAGCCACCGTTACCGCCGGCCCCGCCCGGTGCTCCGGTTCCGCCGGTACCTCCGGCGCCGCCATTGCCGAGCAGCCCGGCCGGACCACCAGCCCCGCCGGGCACTCCCGACGCCGTCTGGGAATAACCGTTGCCGCCGTTGCCGACCAACAGCCCGCCCGCCGCACCGTTCGGACTCGACGCCGTGCCGGCTGCGCCATCCCCGATCAGCGGACGACCCAACAGCAGCTGGGCGGGTGCGTTCACCATGCCCAGCAGATCGCTTTGTGCCGTCTGCAACAGCGACACAGCCTGGGCCTCTCCGGCCTGATAGGACCCGGCCGACGAGTTCAGCGCCGCCACGAACTGCTGGAAAAAGGCATTGGCCTGGGTGTTGAGCGCCTGGTATTCCTGACCGAACCCGGCGAACAGGGTGGCCACCGCCACCGACACCTCGTCAATGCCGGCGGCCGCAAGCACAGTTGTCGGTCCGGCAGCCGCCGCGTTCGCCGCATGCAGCGCCGAGTTGAGGCTCTCCAGATCCGCTGCCGCCGACGCCACGATCTCGGGAGCCACGACCAGAAGTGACACGCCGCTCCCTCCGCGTCAATCACCGACCCGTGTGCGCCACTAAGCGTATCCAGGTCCTGCCGCGGGATATGCGTTTTCGGCACAGCGGCCTACATCGCGGCCCAAATCGGCCCGAGCACCCCGTGCCGTCTTCCTGAGCTCAGTCAACCGGCGCGCCCGCGCGGCCTGCACGCAGTGACGAAATTGCCGATGGCGGATAGGTGCGGATAGGTAGTGTCGGCACCCGAGTTGATCGGAAGGGTCGGGGTATGCGATTGGTGGTCGATCTCAACAGGTGCCAGGGCTATGCCCAGTGCGTCCCGCTGGCGCCCGAGGTGCTGCGGCTCGTCGGCGAGGAGGCGCTGGCCTACGACCCGAATCCCGACGATTCGCAACGCCAGCGGGTCTTGCGCGCGGCGGCCTCGTGCCCGGTCCAGGCGATCATCCTCGAGGTGGACCCGCCGGCGGACCGGGACACCAAATGAGCGCGGTTTCACTGGTCGACCAGCTCGTCGACAGCTTCAAGGCCCAGGGCCGGATCGTCATCGTGGGTGCGTCCCTGGCAGGTCTGCGTGCGGCAGAAGCCCTGCGGGACAACGGATTTCGTGGAGCGCTCACCATCATCGGCGACGAGCCGCACGAACCCTACGACCGGCCGCCGCTATCCAAGCAGGTGCTGAAGGGCTGGGTGCGCGCCGACCACACCAAACTACCCCGGCTGCGTCCCGTCGACGCGCAGTGGCGATTGGGCGTGGCGGCGGTGGGGTTGGATCGGTCCAATCGCCAGGTGCTGCTGGCCAACGGCGAGAAGGTGGACTACGACCGGCTGCTGATCGCCACCGGGACCAGGGCCCGGCCGTGGTTCAACCCGGAGGAGGCGGCGTTGCTGGGGCTGTTCACGGTGCGCACGTGTGACGACGCCGCGAAGTTGGCGGCCGCGCTGCAGGCGTGCCCGCGCCGGGTGCTTATTGTCGGCTCGGGTTTCGTAGGTTCGGAGATCGCCTCGGTGTGCCGCGAACTCGGCCTTCCGGTAACGGTCGCCGAGCGCGGCAAGGCGCCGCTGGTCGGGGCGCTCGGCGGGGTGATCGGTGACATCGCCGCGCAGATGCAGATCGAAGCCGGGGTGGACCTGCGTACCGGGGTGGCGGTCGAAGGCCTCGACGCTGACGCCGACGGCCATGTCCGCGCGGCCCGGCTTTCCGACGGCAGCGTGCTCGACGTCGACGTGGTGGTGGCCTCGCTGGGTTCGATCCGCAACGTGGAATGGCTCGACGGCGCGCAGCTGGCCAGCGGCTTCTGGGGAGTCGCTTGCGACGCCGGCTGCCGCGCCTTCGACATCAACGGCGTGGTGACCGACAACATCTTCGTAGCCGGCGACGTGGCCCGCGCCCCGCACGTGCTCTACGAATACCAATTCATGTCTCAAGAGCATTGGGACAACGCCGTTTCCGGAGCCGAGGTGGCGGCCAACAACATGATCAGCCTGGAAACCGGACGACGCCCGCATCTGCCGCTGCCGTCGTTCTGGTCCGGGCAGTTCGGCGTCAACGTCAAGAGCGTCGGGGTGTGCTCGTTCGGCGACGAAATCGTGTTCACCCAGGGCTCGGTCGAGCAACGCCGCTTCGCGGCCGCCTACGGCCACCGGGGGCGCATCGTCGGCGCGGTGACGTTCAACCACGGTAAATGGCTGCCGTATTACGCCTCACTCATCGAGCGGTCCGCTCCGTTCCCACCGCCCCCGCCGGGCTACGACCGACCAGCCAACTGCGAGCCGATGCCGGCCCGGTTCCCCGACCCGCGCGAACCGACCGCTTTGCCCGATGTGGTGCTGACCGGACACGACCCGACCTCGCGCGGTGCCGAATTCCGCCCCCGAACCCGCTGACGGTAGGAGACGACCATGGACGCCGCAACCGCCTGGGCCGAGGCGATGAAGTTCGAGAACCGGCCCAACCCCTACCCGTACTTCGCGGAGCTGCGCCGGACTCCGGTGGCCAAAGTCGCCGAGGCGACCTACGTCGTCACCGGTTACCACGAATTGCTCGCCCTGGCCCACGACCCGCGGATCAGCTCCGACATCAGTCGAAGCCCCGCGGGTTTCGGTCCGAACAAGCCCGAACCAGAGCCCGGCAGTGAGCACATGAAGGCTTACGGCCGCGACGCCAGCATCATCGTCTCCGATCCGCCCGATCACGACCGGGCCCGCCGGCAGGTGATGCGCCACTTCGGCCCGCCGCACTCCCCCGACCTGATCCCGGGCATGGAGCCGTTCGTCGTCGCACTGGCCAACCAATTGCTGGACAAGGCCCTGGACAAGGCCCTGGACAAGGCAAAAGCCCGCGGCAAGAACCGCTTGGACATTGTGGAGGACTTCGCCTACCCGATACCCGTTGAGGTCATCTGCAAGATCCTCGGCGTGCCGGTCGACGACGAGGCCATGTTTCATGCCTGGATCTTCGACTTCATGATGGGCACCGACCTCGGCCCCGAGGGCACCACCGAGCAGGGACGCTCGCTGGCCGAGAAGGGCCGGGCCAGCACCGCAGCATTGCTGGACTACCTGGGCGATCTGGTACAGCGGTACGCCGAGACCCCGGGCGAGGGCCTGCTGTCCAGGCTCTTGCACGACGACGGACCCGACGGCCCGATGTCGGTGGCGGAGACGACGTCGAACGCCATGCTGCTGTTGGTCGCCGGCCACGACTCGACGGTCAACACCATCACCAACTGCGTCATGACGTTGTTGCGCAATCAGGGTTCCTGGGATCTGCTGAGGCAACGTCCGGAGCTGATTCCACGCGCCATCGAAGAGGTACAACGGCTGCAGTCCGCGGTGCAGTTTTTTCCCAGCCGTAGCGCCACCGCCGACATCGAGGTCGGCGGGACGGTGATCCCGGCAGGGGCGGCGGTGCACCTGATCTATGCGGCGGCAAACCGTGATCCGCGGCGGTTCGACAATCCGGATCGCTTCGACCCGTTACGTAAGGACAACGAGCACTTCGGCTGGGGCAGCGGAATCCACACCTGCATGGGTGGCCCGTTGGCTCGCCTTGAAGTCAACCTGGCGCTGGAGATCTTGCTGCGCCGTGTCGAATCCCCGACGCTGGTGGTCGATCCGCCACCATATCGGCACAACCAGGTGTTCCGCGGTCCCCGGCACCTTTGGGTGGATTACGTCACGATCGCCGGCTGAGCCTTGCCTACGTGATCTGCGGCTGAACGCCGCCGCACGCAGCGGTCCACACAGTCACTTCCGACGACTCGCCCGCGCGCACAGTGCTGGAACGGCGTCAACGACTTGTCGGTAGCGACCGTCAACGACCCGGAATCCTGAACCGCATGACGTGATCGTCGAGGTACGGCTCAGCACCACCTGCGGCTCGGACCCTCAAGTGCGCGACACATTCCGGGCCGGCTAAGTGTCGCCGGACCCTCCGGCGGCAAGGCTGCAGGATTCGACCAGAGCCGGCCCATACGTAGCCGCGCCGCACTCGCACTGCCAACAGATGTGCCGGCCGCAGGAACATTGGATGGTGGCCACGATCATGTGCCCGGGCAGCAGCCAGTGGCCACGCCCACAGCGCCGGGGCGGTCGGTCCGCCCAGTGCGCTGCCCAGCCATGCGCCAACTCGCCTACGTCAACACTCACCGCAACACACTCGCATCCGCTTGCGGATCAATTCCAGGGCGGGCGCCGAATCGTTATGCTTCGTTCTCCGCTCTTGGCCGTGTCGTTGCATCCGAAATGGTGCCGGGTGCGTCCCGCCCGGTAGCGACGGCAGTCGGGCCTGGCTGTTAAAGGTTGTGCGCCAAGCGAATTGGCTACCTATCGCCGGGGCCGGAGCCAAGCGCTACTTCTGCAAGGTGAACTGGTTGACGTCTATGTAGCCGGTGCGGAACGCCTTGGCGCAGCCGGTCAGGTACTTCATGTAGCGCTCGTAGACCTCTTCGGACTGGATTGCGATGGCCTCATCCTGGTGCGCCTGCAGCGCCTGCGCCCACAGGTCCAGGGTCCGCGCGTAGTGCTGTTGCAGCGACTGGCGCCGGGTCAGCGTGAATCCCGACTTTGCCGAGCGCTCCGCCACCATGTCGATCGACGGCAACCGGCCACCGGGGAAGATCTCGGTGACGATGAACTTGACGAAGCGGATGATGTCGATCGAGATGGGCAGACCCTGCTCGCTGAGCTGCTCTCGGGTCAGTCCGGTGATGGTGTGCAGCAGCATCACGCCGTCGGCGGGCAGAACCCGGTGCGCCATGGCGAAGAAGTCGTCGTAGCGGTCGTGGCCGAAGTGCTCGAAGGCGCCGATGGACACGATCCGGTCGACGGGCTGGTCGAACTCTTCCCAGCCCTTCAGCAACACCGTCCTGCTGCGCGGAGAGTCGAGCTCGTCGAAGGTCTTCTGGACGTGGGCGGCCTGGTTCTTCGACAAGGTCAGGCCGATGACGTTGACGTCGTACTTTTCGATGGCCCGGCGCATGGTGGCGCCCCAGCCGCAGCCCACGTCGAGCAGCGTCATGCCCGGCTGCAGGCCCAGCTTGCCCAGCGCCAGGTCGATCTTGGCGATCTGGGCCTCTTCCAGCGTCATGTCGTCGCGCTCGAAGTAAGCGCAGCTGTAGGTCTGCGTCGGGTCCAGGAACAGCCGGAAGAAGTCGTCCGATAGGTCATAGTGCGCCTGCACCTTGTCGAAATGCGGCCTCAGCTTCTGCGCCATGATCGTGTGCCTTTCCGGCCCCCCCAGAGGCCCCCGCGGGTGGCGTGCACCGTCTGCAGCATTCTCCCCGTTTTGTCAATCAAACCAGCCGACAGCCATGCGCTCGCTTGTCCCCCCGCCAGGCGATGCTCCATAGCGGAGCGGGGGCGTAAGGACGGGCGAATTCCAGGTGTGGTTGGCTGAATCTTCGTGGCGAGTAATCGCGTGCGCCGGCCGACCAAGGACAACGCATGAACGTGAACGCCGAACGGTATGTCGTCAGCCGTACCATCGCCGCGACTCCGGCGGAGATTTTCGCAGTTCTGGCCGAGCCGTCACGCCATCGGGACACCGAGCCCGGCGATTGGGTCCGCGACGCGATAGACGCCGCACCGATCACCGGCAGCGGTCAGGTCTTCGCGATGAACATGTACCTGACTCAAGCCGGCGGTGACTACGTCACCTACAACGTGGTCAATGTCTTCGACCGGGACCGCGCGATCGGCTGGATGCCGGGCCAGCTCGACACCGCGGGAAACCACGTTGCCGGCGGTTGGTGGTGGCGCTACGACCTCGTCCCCAGCGGGGAGTGCACCGACGTCACCCTCACCTACGACTGGAGTGGCACTCCGCAGAGTTTCCGCGATCAGGTCGGCGGGATGCCGCCCTTTTCGGAGGCCTACCTGACCGCATCACTGCAGACCCTGGAGCGCTTGGTCACCAGTTGAGCCGCGATCGGCAATCTCGGGTCAACTGCTTGCGCCGCAAGGCTATTGAACTCATGAGTCGATGAGCCGAGGCGAACGACGCTCGTCGTTCCAACCGGTTGCATCCGACCGCCACGGTCCATGACGGGTTCGCCAAATTCCAACCCCGATAAGTCTTGACTGATTCAAGAAAAGGCGTCATAGTGGCGAAGTGGCGTCAATGGCGCACTACACAGAAAAGCTGCGAATAGCCGATCTGCGTGTCACCCGGCCACGGCTTGCTGTACTCGAAGCCGTAGACGCCCACCCGCACGCCGACACCGAGACCATCTTCTCGGCGGTTCGGGCCGGCTTGCCCGACGTTTCCCGCCAAGCGGTGTATGACGTGCTCAGCGCGCTCACCTCGGTGGGCCTGATCCGTCGGATCCAACCTTCAGGGTCGGTCGCCCGCTACGAATCCCGGGTCGGCGACAACCACCACCACGTCGTCTGCCGCTCGTGCGGAGTCATCGCCGATATCGACTGTGCGGTCGGCGACGCGCCGTGCCTGACCCCGGCTGACGGCGGCAACGTTCTTGATGGCTTCGTTCTCGACGAGGCCGAGGTCATCTACTGGGGCTTGTGTCCCGACTGCTCGACCGCAGTACCTCGATCACAGCCGTGATCGCAGCCCGTTTCACCCCATGGAAGGAATGCTGTGTCATCCGCTACATCCGAAAGCCGCCCGCCGCAACCGGATACGAACACGGCGAGCACCAGCGACAGCGAAAACCCGGCGATCGCCTCGCCCAAGCCCAAGGCGCATGCACCGCTGACCAACCGGGACTGGTGGCCCGACCAGATCGACGTGTCGATGCTGCATCCGAACCCACCGGCGGCCAATCCGCTCGGTCCGGATTTCGACTATGCGAAAGAGTTCGCCAAGCTCGACGTCGAGGCGCTCAAAGCCGACCTCATCGAGGTGATGACCACCTCGCAGGACTGGTGGCCCGCTGACTACGGCCACTACGGCGGCCTGTTCATCCGGATGAGCTGGCACGCCGCCGGCACCTACCGCATTCATGACGGCCGCGGCGGCGGCGGCCAAGGCATGCAGCGGTTCGCCCCGCTCAACAGCTGGCCGGACAACGCGAGCCTGGACAAGGCCCGCCGGTTGCTGTGGCCGGTCAAGAAGAAGCACGGCAACAAGATCTCGTGGGCGGACCTGATCATCTTCGCCGGCAACGTCGCCCTGGAATCGATGGGATTCAAGACCTTCGGCTTCGGCTTCGGCCGCGAAGACGTCTGGGAGCCCGAAGAAATCCTCTGGGGCGAGGAGGACGAATGGTTGGGCACCGACAAGCGCTACTCGGGCGAACGTAACCTTGCCCAACCCTACGGTGCCACCACCATGGGTCTGATCTACGTCAATCCCGAAGGCCCCGAGGGCAAGCCGGATCCGATCGCCGCGGCGATCGACGTCCGCGAGACGTTCGGCCGGATGGCCATGAACGACGAGGAAACGGCTGCCCTGATCGTGGGTGGGCACAGCTTCGGTAAGACCCACGGGCGCGGCGATCCCGAGCTGGTCGGTCCCGAGCCGGAGGCCGCCCCGATCGAGCAACAGGGACTGGGCTGGAAGAGCTCCTACGGCAGCGGCAAGGGCAAGGACGCCATGACCAGCGGCCTGGAGGTCGTCTGGACACCCACCCCGACCAAGTGGGACAACACCTTCCTGGAGATCCTGTACGGCTACGAGTGGGAGCTGACTAAGAGCCCCGCCGGAGCCTGGCAGTTCACCGCCAAGGACGGCGCGGGTGCCGGCACCATCCCCGACCCGTTCGGCGGGCCGGGCCGCGCCCCGACGATGCTGGTCACCGACATCTCGTTGCGCGAGTCGCCGATCTACCGCGACATCACCCGGCGTTGGCTGGATCACCCCGGGGAGCTGCAAGAGGCCTTCGCCAAGGCCTGGTACAAGCTGCTGCACCGCGACATGGGGCCGATCAGCCGCTACCTGGGGCCGTGGGTGGCCGAGCCGCAGCTGTGGCAGGACCCGGTTCCGGCCGTCGACCACGAGCTGGTCGACGAGCAGGACGTTGCCGCGCTGAAGAGCAAGGTGCTCGAGTCCGGCTTGTCGGTTCCGCAGCTGGTCAAGACGGCATGGTCGGCCGCGGGAAGTTTCCGCCGTACCGACAAGCGGGGCGGCGCCAACGGCGGCCGGCTGCGGCTCGAGCCGCAGAAGAGTTGGGAGGCCAACGAGCCCGCCGAGTTGCAGCAGGTGCTGCCCGTGCTGGAGCGCGTCCAGCAGGAGTTCAACGGGTCGGCATCCGGCGGCAAGAAGATCTCGCTGGCTGACCTGATCGTGCTGGCCGGGTCCGCGGCGGTGGAGAAGGCCGCCAAGGACGCCGGCTATGAGATCTCGGTGCATTTCGCGCCCGGGCGTACCGACGCCTCGCAGGAGAACACCGACGTGGAGTCGTTCGCGGTGCTCGAACCACGTGCCGACGGGTTCCGCAACTACATCCGTCCTGGCGAGAAAGCTCCGCTCGAGCAGTTGTTGGTCGAGCGGGCGTACCTGCTGGGGGTGACCGCTCCGGAGATGACGGTGCTCGTCGGCGGGTTGCGTGCCCTCGGTGCCAACCACGGTGGCAGCAAGCACGGTGTATTCACCGACCGGCCGGGCGCGTTGACCAACGATTTCTTCGTCAACCTGCTCGACATGGGTACGGAGTGGAAGCCCTCGGAGACTGTGGAGAACGTCTACGAGGGTCATGACCGGGCTACCGGCGATCTGAGGTGGACCGCGACCGCCAATGACCTGGTGTTCGGGTCGAATTCGGTGTTGCGGGCATTGGCCGAGGTCTACGCCCAGGACGACAACGCGGGCAAGTTCGTCGAGGACTTTGTCGCGGCCTGGGTCAAGGTCATGAACAACGACCGGTTCGACCTCGCCTGATCCGCCGGCGTGACCGAGCGACACCCCGCGAGCCGCCGGTTCGCGGGGTGTCGTTTTCGGTCAACCCGCGGCGGCGGTGACGACGATCGAATCCCCGCCGGTATGCCAGGCCGTCGTGAAGGTGGTGACAGCGACCTGCTCGTCGGCGTGGTCGGCGCCGGGGTCATTGAGGTGGACGATCTCGTTGTTGGTGTCGATCCCGGTGACGACGAGGAAGTGATCGGCCGTGCCGCGCTGGTCGTTGCTGTTCCAGATGACCGCGGAATTGACCCAGGCGATGATCTTGCGGTTGTCGGTGAGGTACCGCTGCAGGGCGGGCAACCCGGTCTGATCGGGGTGCGTGGTATCGGTCATCACGGATGTGATGCCGTAGTGCGCCAGCAGCACCACCTCGTCGGCCATCTCGATGCCCCCGGTGCCGTTGGCATGGCTCGGGTCGTTGGCGGGGGCATAGATCGGACCGGGATTGGTCTGCGACGGAGTGCTTTCCGCCAGCGCGATCACCTCGTGCTCGGTCGGCGCATGACCGGTGATTTCACCGACCACGTCGGCCACCGAAACCAGCCCGCAGTTGTCCTCGAGCGACTGCTGCTGCCAGTACCTGGCGGCCGCCACCGGGTCGCCGTACATGCCGGCGACGGTGGTCGGGGACGCCGTTACCGGGAGATTGGTGGACGTGGCGCCGGCGGTGACCGTCGACAGCGTCGTCGACGGCTCCGGCGGCGCAGGGTGGCCACACGCCGCCGAGGCGATGGAAATAGCGGCCACGACGAACGCGGCTCGCACCGCATTGCGTGTGGCGGCTGCGATCCGGACGTCGGGCATGGTGCTGATTATCGATCACGGTCTGGCCGCAGTTGTGCTTTCGCCTCTTTGACCAGATCCGCAGCGGTGCGGCGGGCTTCCTGGGCTTTGCGATAGCGCTGTTCGGCTCTGCTTTCGACTTTTCGGCCCGAGTCCCCGCCAGCAGCTGCTCCGCGTCGCCGAGGGCCCGAGTCCCCGCCCACCGCTGCGCCTTGGTCAGTCGAACCCAGTCGCGCCGCAACCCGGGGTCGGCGATCGCGGCGTGCAGCGTACTTATCACGTCGTCACGCAGCGCTGACGACGGGTTTTTCGCCTCGGCTGCGGCGAATGCGGTGCGCGCGATTGTCGCATCTAGCTTCTGCGGCTTCTCTTGACATTTCAACTTACTGATCGGCTGAAAGGCCCGCACGAGTTGGCCGACGAGGAGCATGATCGGCTCAGCAGCTGGTCGTTAGTGCTTAAGGAGCGCCTCGTGGAGATGCAACCGCAGAAATTGTGTCGGTGTGCACCTAAGGATATTGGGAAATCACGCAAGCACGCTTCCGCGCCTATCGCGAAAGTGGTCTGAGATGACACTGGCACAGGTTTCACATCATGCGATGACGCCGCGCCAGCGGCTGACAGTTGTGGCGACCGGTCTGGGAATCTTCATGGTGTTCGTGGACGTCAACATCGTGAACGTCGCCTTGCCCAGCATCCAAGCCGTGTACCAGACGGGTGAGCAAGGTCTTCAGTGGGCGGTCGCCGGTTACAGCCTCGGAATGGCTGCGGTATTAATGAGCTGCGCTTTGCTCGGTGATCGGTATGGCCGTCGCCGTGGATTCTTCATAGGGCTCGGGGTATTCGCTGCCGCCTCCGTGATCTGCGCGGTACCGGTCAGCCTCGGAATACTCACGCTGGCGCGGGTGGTTCAGGGCGTAGGTGCGGCTTTCATTTCGGTGCTATCGCTGGCCTTGCTCAGTCACACCTTTCCCGATCCCGGTATGAAAGCGCGGGCGATAGCCGGCTGGATGGCCATTGGCTGCATTGGTGCGGGCTCGGCCCCGGCGTTGGGCGGGGTCCTGGTTGAAGGACTCGGCTGGCGAAGCGTCTTCGCGGTCAACGTGCCGCTTGGAGCAATCGTCTGGCTGCTCACGGCGTTGAGTGTCAGCGAATCCAAGGATCCTGATCCGACTCAGCTGGACTGGCCGGGGCAGCTGTTGTTTGCTCCTGCGATCGCGGTGATCGCGTACGCGATCATCGAGGCTCCGAGGGCGGATCGGGAGCCCGGGTTGATTGTCACGTTGCTGCTGGTGGCCGCGGTGTTGCTGCTATTTTTTGTGCAACACGAGCGTCGTGCTGTCTTTCCGCTGATCGATCTGCACTTGTTCGCCGAGCCCGTGTACCGGTCGGCACTACTGGTGTACTTCGTGGTGATGTCGTGCTATTTCGGGACGTTGATGGTCATCACCCAGCACTTCCAGAACGTGCGCGGCTTCTCTCCGCTGCATGCGGGCCTGCTGATGTTGCCAGTGCCGGTCGGATTCGGGATTGCAAGTCTGCTGGCGGGGCGGGCGGTAGAACGCTGGGGCTCTCGGCTGCCGCTGCTGATTTGTCTGACAGCGATGATTGCCGGGTTGGTGCTCTTCGGGATGGCCATTGGCCGGGTGATGCCAGTCGTGATTATTGGTCTGGCCTTGTTCGGCGCGGGAGCCGGCGGGTGCGCTACGCCGCTGTTGAGTATCGGTATGACCGAGGTCGATGATCACCGAGCCGGCATGGCCGCGGGTCTGATCAATCTGCAGCGCTCACTGGGCAGCATTTTCGGCGTCGCCTTGCTTGGCTCCATCCTGGCGGGCTGGCTCAGCGCCGCGTTGCCAGAGCGTCTCGATCAGGTGATCAGCGAACCCAGCGAACGCGCGGCGGTTCTTTCTTCCGTGGTTGACGGCGCAAATCCGCGCGCCCACGCTGCTGATATCGGACCTGGACATCCGATGACTTCAGCGCAGGAGCAGCTGATCGTTCGTGTCGCGGACAAAGAGTTCATTCGCGGGGTCCAGCTCGCAGTTGCCGGCGCTGCAGTCTTACTCTTGGGTGCGCTCGCCCTCGGGCTGCGGCGGTTTCCCAGTGGTCTTCCCGCCGCACCTCAGCAGGATTGAAAAAGCAGGATTGAAAACTGCTTAATAGCAAGATTATTCGGCCGACGCTGCTGGAATAGGCAGAGACGCGGTAATGCTAGCTGGAGTGCTGTCCGGTGCATTTCTCCGTACCCGGTACCGATATTCAGTTTCCGGCGAACCACGCGGTGGCCACCGCGCGAGTCTGCGGCGCCGGGAAATGGTCAGTGGGCATGCCCAGCTGCCCCACCCTGACCGTCCACACCGGCGCCGTTCGGTCGATGCAGGTCCCAACCCCCTGGCTGGGCAGCCACAGGACCGCGAGGTTCGAGCCGGGCGCGCCACATCCGTAGACGCCGACGTACCCGTCGTCACGGCCGCCCCAGGCGCCGCCGTTGCGTAGCAGGCAACGGGTGCCGTCGTCGAGAAGCAGCGCGAACGGATCGGGTGTCGCGATCGGCTGCACTCGCGGGAGCGGGCGGCCGTAGGTCACCCGATGCAGCCGCTGGTCCCACGGATTATCAACGCACAGAAGCGATTCCGGCGTGGATGGCCAGCAGGTTCCGGCATCGGCGGCGCTCGGCGAGCAATAGTAGATGTTGTCGGCCACCGCCGACGGCGACGGTGCTGTGCAGTTGTCGACGGCGGTGACATTGCCCTGCGCGGGGGCTTCACGGTACCCATTGATCGGCTGGCCATTTGATCCGACCGCCACCGCGGTGACCACCCGCGTCGGCGCGGGATCGGCCAGCGCCGACCCGGAGACGGAGAAAACCGCGAAGGCAAGCATCGCGACCGGCGTCGCGACGGCTCGAAAGACGAAGTCCACGAGCCTAACTCTGCTCCACCGCGGGCCAGCTTTCAAAGGAGCAATCGCGTTCACCCGTTGATTGCAGACGACGCTCAGTCCCGTACCCCATCCACCGTGACAACCAGGTGGCGCGGCCCGCGCAGCAGAGGACTCCTTCGGTACGGGGGCGGATCCGCGACCAGCCGCGGTGATTTCAGCCGGCGCGCCAGTGCGGTTAATGCCATCTGTGTTTCGAGCCGAGCCATGGGAGCACCGAAGCACGCGTGAATGCCGTGTCCGAAACCGAGATGTTGATTGTCCGGGCGGTCGGGCACGAACAGGTCAGGGTCGGTGAAGCGCCGCGGATCGCGATTTCCGGCGGCAAGCAGAAGCATGACTTTCGCGCCCCGCGGGATCGTCACCCCGGCAAGGGAGATGTCGGCCAGGGCCACCCGCGGCGTGATTTGTGCGGGCGGCTCGTAGCGGAGCAGTTCCTCGACCAACGGGATGACCAAGTCGGGTTCGCGGCGCAGCCGCTCCATCACCTCGGGATGCCGCAGCAGGGTCAGCATCCCATTGGCGATCAGGTTGACGGTCGTTTCGTGGCCGCCGATGAGCAGCAGGACTCCCGTGTCCGCGATTTCGGTCATGCTCATCTGGCCGTCGGGGCTGTCGTCGGTGACCCACCGCGACAGCATGTTGTGGCCCGGGCGCCGGCGATAGGCCTCGGCGATCCCGGTGATGTATTCCCGCATCTCGGCGATCGCTTGCTCACCTCGGTGGCGCTGTTGGGGTGTTCCGAATTCGCCGTCGAGGAAGTCTTGCGTCCAGCGCTGGAACCGGGGTTCGTCCTCGAGCGGCACCCCGAGCATGTCGCAGATCATGGACACCGGCAGTGGATACGCCAGGTCGTCCACGATGTCTATCTGGCTGCGGCCGCGACAGTCGTCGATGAGGCGCTGAACCGTGTCGGCGAACTTGTCGCGCATGCCGTCGATCCATCCGGCCCGGTGCGGCGGACCGAAATGCCGCATCGCCATGCGGCGTAGCCGGCCGTGCTCGGGCGGGTCGAGCGTGATGAAGCCCGGGATCAGATCTGGCTCCAGTTGGGCGCCCTTGGTCATATCGGAGCTGATCCGCGGGTCGTGAAGCAAAGTCACGATTTCCCGATGGGTGCTGACGACGTAGCTGCCATCCTCGTACTGGGCCACCGGTGTCTGCCGCAGCTGGGCGTACAGCGGATATGGGTTGGCACGGTTGGCGTAGTCGAGGACTTGTTGATACGCGGATTGTGGCGTCATGACGGCTCGCTCTCAGCCTGCTCGTGGCCGGTCAGAATGAATCCGGGCAGGGCCTGAGTCGGAAACCGGGCTGGGACCGGCTGGGCGTCGGCCGGCTGGTCGAAGCCGGGTGCGACGGGCGGGAACGGGGCCGATTCGGCGATCAGCCGTTCGAAGAAGTCCAGCCACATGCCCTGGTTGAAGGTGACGGCCCCGACGAGTCGGCCTTGCCTGCCGTAGGCGGCGACGAACCGGTGCTTATCGACCGAGCCCTGGCTGACGACGACCTCATCGGCGAAGCGCGGCACGCCGACGGACTTGATATTGACCCCGAACTGGGCGGACCAGAACGTGGGCACCGCCAGATGGAGGCGGCGCTGGGCGGGGGCGCACGCCATGTTGTGAGCCGCGACCTCGGCCTGGGCCACGGCGTTGCTCCAGTGCTCCACACCCAGGAACTCGAAATCGTAGAGCGGGTGTGGGCAGCGGGCCACGTCGCCTGCGACAAAGACATTGTCGGTGACGATGCCGTTCAGCCCGAAGGCGCGGCAGGCCGCGTCGCAGGCCACACCCCAGTTGCTGTCGGCTGCCAATCCCGAGCCTTGCAACCACTCGGTATTGCGGAGCGAGCCGAGCGCGGCCACGGCCACCTCGACGTCGAGCGTGGTTCCGTCGGACAGGTGTGCGCGCCGGAGTCGCCCGTTTTCATCCCCCTCCAACTCGGTGACGGTGACGCCGCAGCGCAGATCGACGCCGTGCTGTCGCTGCAGGGTCGCGGCGACGTCGCCGATCACCCCGCCCAAAGCGTTCTGCAGCGGGGCCCCGCCCCGATCGACCACCGTCACGGGCAGATCTAGTTCACGGCAGACCGAGGCGATTTCCGAGCCGATGAACCCGGCGCCGATGGTGAGCACCCGCCGCGGCTTGGCGACCAGGTACTGCCGCAGCCGGGCGGCGTCATCGCGCGTGCGCAGCACTCCCACGCCGGCGAGAGCGGCTTCAGCTCGGTTGGGCCATGGTCGGGCGCGCGCGCCGGTGGCAATCAGTAGGCGGTCGAAGCCAACTTTCTGGCCGTCGGCGAGGTGCACCCGCTGCGCGGCCAGATCCAAGCCGACGGCGGCGACCCCCAGTCGCCATTCGGCGTCGAGCCGGCACCGGCGCGGCAGCGCGGTTTGGTCGGCCGGCGCATAGCCCGTCAGGACTTGCTTGGATAGCGGTGGACGGTCGTACGGCTCGTAGGGCTCCTCGCCGATCAGGGTCAACTTTCCAGAAAAACCCTTCTCGCGCAACGCCTCCGCCGCCCGCAGTGCTGCCAGCGATGCGCCGACGATCACGACCCGCCCAAGGTCCTGGCGGGTCCCGGCAACCGAGGTGGTCATGCTGACTCCGCTTCGTGGGTCAGTTCCGCATCTTCTAACCGATCCGTGCGGATCGCCTGGACCGGACAGGCTGCTGCGGCGCGCAGGATCTGCTGGCGCTGCGCAACGTCCGGGTTGGGGTGATATACCAGCGCCTCCTCCCCCGCCAGCTTGAATGCCTGGGGCGCAAGGAAGCAGCACTGGGCGTAGCCCTGACAACGCACCAGATCGACGACGATACGCAAAACAAATTCTCCTTCGGGGGCGGACGAGTCCTCGTGAAGGGGTGCAGCATGCGCGGCTGAGTGCCGTGTTTTCACTACAGCCCGGTCGTGAAGTTTCCCTAGGTCGTCAATCGACCCATTGACAATGTTATCGAACGATAACCAAGGTGTCAACGGGCACTCTCCGGGCCAACCGTTGAACCCGATCGCCAGAACGCTGAGTTGGCCCCAGGACCGGTGCGCCGCAATGCCAAGCAGTTTCGGCTGGCGATACCTGGGCGGCGCTGGATGCCGAGGTTGGCCCGCGACGGCTCGGTCCTAAATGATCTGTCCCCGAACGTCGTTGAACGCGTACGCTACGAGTAGCGACGACGGATGTCCGTCGCCTGTAGTGGTGCCGACGAAATTCGCAGCGGCTCAATAAGTTTCGTGAATCCGACGGTCACGGAGTTGAGTGCCCGCCGCCGGATCCGCCGCCGGATGCGGCGAACCACCACCACCGCGACGAGACCGACCGCCACGTCGGCAAGTATCGCCCCGCGCCCTCGGCGCCGCAGACGTGGGCTGCTCGAGCGGCGGCCGAGGCGGTAGCCGATGCCCAGTGCTATCAGCAGCGCAGCGATAGCCGTCAACGCGGTCATGGATCGAGGATCTTGCGTCGCCGTCGCGGTTGGGTCACGGCCCAGGCACGCCTTGGCCAACACCGACGTAAGGTAAGCACTCAGGGCACCGGAGCCGGTCAGCGATCGATGCGGAAGCGTTTGACCCGCGAGCGCGCGCCAGACACCAATTCGACTCGGCTCCTTGGCAAGTGATAGTGAGCTGCCAGCAGCCGGGCAACCGCTTCGTTGGCTTTGCCGTCGACCGCCGGCTCGGGCACGTAGATCGTCAGCTCGGCGCCGGAAACCGGCTCGACACGCGGACCTTTACGAGAGCCGGGTTTGACCTTGACGACGACGATGTCGGCCATGCCGGGTGACGCTATCGCGCCGTTGCGTCACGCTCTGCGAACCGCGGAACTCCGGCCGGCGCGCCAGTCATGCGAGACCCGCGCAACGCTCGAGTAGTTGTAGCGTGGGCGGCTGCCGAAACGCCAACACCATGTGGTCGCAGCCCAGTTGCTCGAATTCGGGCAACAACGCCAGTTGCTCGTCGACCTGTCCGGCCATTGCCGGATGCAGGGGCACTTGCCCGGAACGGCGGACCTCGGCAGGGTTGCGGCCTACTTCGGCACAGGCCTTGTCCAGCCGGGCGTTCACGTCGCCCCACAGCTGCGGGCCGTCGTAGGCGGGCATGTTCCACTCGTCGGCGTGGCGGGCGATGAGACGCAGCATCTTTGGCCCGGTACCCGCGATCACGATTGGCGGGTGCGGAAATTGAATGGGCTTGGGCTCGCAGAGCGCGTCCGCGAGCGTGAAGAATTCACCGGAAAAGTTCACCAACTGCTCCGTCCAGAGCTTGCGGATCACCGTCAATGCTTCGTCGACCATTGCGACCCGGCTCGTCGGGTTCGGGAACGTGATCCCGTACCCACGATGCTCGGCTTCGTGCCATCCCGCGCCGATGCCGAAATTGAGCCGCCCGCCGGAGATGTGGTCGACGGTGACCGCCATCTTGGCCAGCACCGCCGGATTCCGGTACGTCACGCCGGTCACCAGGCAGCCGATCCGACTCCGTTCGGTGATCGCCGCCATGGCGGCCAGCGTCGTCCAGCCCTCGTAGGTCGGCTCGTCGAACTCCGATGGTCCGAAGAAGTGGTCGTAGTCCCAAATCCCTTCGAAACCAAGGTGATCGGCGCTTCGCCACAAATCTTTCAGTTCGGGGAATGTGAAACTCAGATGGAACTTGACCGAGATCCGCATGCCGCGATCGTACGGTCGGAGCCCTGGTCGCGTGATCCTTATCCGCTCATGCGCCGCCAAAACCCGGCGGTCGGCGTGAAGCCGGCCAACGGCCGGGCCGGAATGGCTACCATCTTTCTGTGCGCGCTCCGCTTGCCGTGAAGTCGGTTGGACAATTGTTGGTGGCTGTTGCAGTCTCCGCTGTGCTGACGATCGCTGCGGCCGTGTTGCCGCCCGGCGCGCCGGGCGCCCCGCGGCGGGCCAGTGCGGCCAATTGCCCGCAGGTGGAAGTTGTCTTCGCCCGCGGCAGATTGGAGTCGCCGGGGCCCGGCGTGATCGGCAATGCGTTCATCAGCACTCTCGCCTCCAAGGTCGGCGGTAGGAGCATGGGCAGCTATGCCGTCAAATACCCGGCCGACACCGAGGTCGACGTCGGCGCCAATGACATGGGCCGCCATGTTCAGTACATGATCAACGCCTGCCCGGCCACCCGGCTGGTGCTCGGCGGCTACTCCCTCGGCGCCGCGGTCACCGACGTGGTGCTTGCGGTGCCGATGTCCGCATTTGGGTTCGACAGCCCGCTACCTCCCGGTGCCGACGAGCACATCGCCGCCGTCGCGATGTTCGGCAACGGAAGTCAGTGGGTGGGTCCGATCACCAACTTCAGCCCGGTCTACAACGACAGGACTATCGAGCTGTGCCACGGCTCCGACCCAGTCTGCAACCCGGCCGACCCGAACACCTGGAAGCAGAACTGGCCGCAACACAACGCCAGTGCCTACATCCAGGCAGGCATGGTCAATCAGGCAGCCGACTTCGTCGCCGGCAAGCTGTAGCGGGTGGATATCGGGCGACTCGTCACGCGCTACGCCCGCCGGTTCAGTCGGGTGCACGCCGGCGTGCACCCGGTGTCGTCGCCGTTGGGCGCGTGGTTGCTTCTCGCGCTGGCCGCGCCGGTGGCACGCGACCACACCGAGGCGGCCGCGGCCACCTCGGTTGCGTTGCGCAGCGCGATGGTGTCGTCGGCGCTGTCGCGGTCGGCGACGCTGCGTTTCGGTCATCCCTATGCGGTAGTTGCTGTGACCGGTGCGCGTCGGCGCGGCGATCCGTGGGCGGGTGTGCCGGTGTTCGCCGCGTGGGTGTGCGAACCCGCCGACGTCGCGTCGATCGGCTAGCCAGCCGTCATTTGGGCTGCCGCCATTCGCTGATCTTGCGGCCCAGCGAATCGGCCGCGCTCGTGGCGGCGCGCCCGACGCCGTCGACGAGGCCGCCGAGGCCGTCACGGATGCCCTTGATCAGCGGGTCCTCGGACTGGTCGAAGCCGTCGCGGTAGTGCCGAGCGGCCTGGCCCACGTCGTCGGTCAGCGAGGACTTGTCGTCGTCGGCTCGGCGGGGATAGTCGCCGGACATCACCTTGCCGTAGCCGCCGGCGTCCACCCACTTGGTCAGGGCGGCGGCCCGCAACACCGAGAACGGATGTGTCTGCAGTTCCAGGTTCAGCAGCTTGAGCAGCCCGTCACGCATGTCTCCGGACCGTTCGTACTCCCGCGCCTGGGCCAAAAAGGTCTCTGAATCCAGCTTGTCCAACCGGCTACCGCCGGCGAGTTTCATCTCGACCCGAATCGCGGTGTCCAAGTCCTGGCTGCACAGCAGCCCGGCTCGGTCGCCGGACAGCTCCGATTTGCGTTGCCACTCCAACAGCGCGGCGATGATGGCGCGCAACGCCCAGCCGCCGACCGGCACCACGCCGAACGATCGTGCCAACCGCATCAGATGCATCATCATCGTGCGGTACACCGCGTGCCCGGACAGCGCGTGGCCTAGCTCGTGACCCACCACGAATCGGAGTTCGTCATGGGTCATCAAGTCGTAGAGCGCGGAAGTGATCACGATGAACGGCTGCTCCATCCCGATCGTGTACGCGTTCACGATCGGCGACTGCGCGACGTACAGCTCGGGCTTGGCCGGAGCGTCGAGAACGTCGGCGCATTCGTCCAGCAGGGCGTCGAGATCAGCGAATTGGCGCGGCCCGACGCGGGCGGCGCTGGCCAGGTAGAGCAGCCGGTGTTGACGCTCGCGCAGCATTCCCGACAGGAGTTTCAGGATCTGGTCGAAGCCCTTCAGGCGGCGCAGCGCCGATAGCGCGGTCCGGTCGGCGGGATGCTCCCAGGCGCGCGAGCTGATGCCGGGGAATGTGGTTCGGGTGGTGGCGGGTGGCTGAGACATTGGCGCTCCCCTCGATGCTCAGTATCAGGATACGGAGCCTGGCGCGGGGCGCCATTCAACTGAATTGGGGGCGGGCTTGAGTCCAGTTTTAGGCCGGTGCGTCGGCGCTGACCCATCCTGGGGTGGCGGGCACACCGGCGCCGACGTCGTGGCCCAGTGCTGCTGCGCGCTGACGACCCAGATATGCGGGATGACGACGCATCTCTTCGAGGAGCTGACTTTCGCGCCGCTGGGCCGCAATCCAAGCCGGGTGTGACTCCAGACTGATCACCGTTGCCCCTGATGCCTTCGCCACGATTGTCCTTTCCTCTCATCCCACCGACTCAGGTTCACACGGCGCTGTGCAACGTAAAGTTAGGATTCTTAGCAAACCTGTGATCAAACCGTGTCTTTAGATAAGAATTAGCCATGAATTTCCGGGGGTCCCAGGCGTTTCCGCAGGTCTGGTTCCGGCGGTGGCCCGCCGGAACCGCTGGGTCCGAAAACCGGCCGTTGCTGACGCTCGGTGCTCGCTGCTGTGGCGGAATTGTTATCGCCCGCACCGGAATTCTCCCAGAGACGTTAATTTATGTAGTCGGCGGCTTCACCGCGTGAGGAGGGCCACCGCGCTCCACGGTCTACGGCCCGGGTGACGCGGATCGGGCTGGGGCAGCCATGCGGCTGCGCGCATGGATTTGGGTAGGCGGTGGAATCGATTCGCGGCCGCAAACAGCGATTCCGATTGGGCTACTCGCCAGCCGAGGCCTTCGAAGAAGGCCAGCCCGTTATCCGGCGCGAACGTGAAGGGCGCATTCTCCAGCATTCCCGCCATCCTCTTGTTCATCATCATCTTCAGACCCGGACCGGCGAAATCGAGCATCCACCAACCGACTTCGGGCCGGCGTATGGCTTCCGAAAGTGCAACGACGTCCTGCTCGGCGAGATACATCAACAGGCCCTCGGTTAGGACCAGCGCATTGCCGGCGCCGTCGAGGGCCTCGGTGAAGAACATCTCGCGGGCAAGCGGGTCGGCCAGGTCGAAGGCGCTGCGGGTCAATTCGCATCGCGGCGTCTGGTCGGCCAGCAATTCGGTTTTTTCGGCAAGCAACTGCGGCAAATCAGCTTCGATCCACCGCAATCGAGATGGCAGATTCAGCCGATACGGTCGAGTGTCCAGGCCGGCGGCCAGGTTCAGCACTCGGTCACAACCCTCCGCGATTGCCCTGGCAATGGTGTCGTCGATGATTTTGGTGCGCGCGACCAGCCACCAACCATTGCGAAGTGTCCACGGCGCGTGCCGGACGATCGCGCGGCCATGCTGACCGGCCAGACGCTGGGCAAGCGGGTCGCTGAACAATGCGTCGGGGCGGGCCGATTCGGTGGCCCGATGCAGGGCCGTCAACCTGGCAGTGTCGGAAACATGAGTGATGACGTGCCCGTCGCCGGACTCAGAGCCTGACATAGAGGCGTTATAGCATTCCCGGCGAAATCCGCCGTGGTTCGCAGGTAAAGGTTCGCAGGCAAATTGGATTCGGCGCATATGTCGCGGCGTTGACGTGTCGGGTACCGTGCGCTCATGCCCGATCGCAACCGCCGGTTTCTGCTCCGTGAACGACCTACCGGACGCATCGGTGCGGACACCTTTGAACTCAGCGATGCGCCGGTCCCCGAAATCGCCGATGGGGAGGCGATGGTCCGTGTCGACTGGATTTCGCTCGATCCGACGAACCGCGCCTGGATCAACGATCTGCCGTCCTACCTGCCGCCGGTCGGCATCGGTGAGGTCATGCGTGGTGGCGGGCTCGGCGAGGTCGTCGAGTCGAAAAATCCCCGGTACCCGGTCGGTCAGACGGTGCAGGGTCTGGTCGGCTGGCAGGAGTACGCGGTGGTTTCGGACGCGACGCCGGTGCTGCCGGTCGACGTCGCCGACGGCGTCTCCCCCAGCGCCTACCTGGGTGCTCTCGGAATGACCGGGCTCACGGCGTGGATCGGGATTCGTGACATCGGCAAGCCGCGGGCCGGCGAGACGGTCGTGGTTTCCGCGGCGGCGGGCGCGGTCGGCTCGGTTGCCGGCCAGCTGGCCAAGGCCGATGGGGCGCGCGTCGTCGGCATAGCCGGCGGCCCGGAGAAGTGCGCTCTGCTCACCGAACAGCTCGGCTTCGACGCCGCTGTCGACCACCGGGCCGACGACTGGCCCGCACAACTGGCCGCGGCCACTCCCCACGGCATCGATGTCGACTTCGAAAACGTCGGCGGCGACATCATGGACGCGATCTTCGCGCGCCTCAATATTGGCGCGCGCATCGCCCTGTGCGGCCTGATCTCGGGCTACAACTCGGTCGATCCGCCCCCCGGACCACGCGCATTCGCCAATCTGCTCGTCCAGCGCGCGACGCTGCAGGGCTTCATCATCCTCGACCACCTGCACCGCGCGCCGGAGGCGACCGCGGAGATCTCGGGGCTGATCGCCGAGGGTAAGCTCACGCCGCTGGAAACCGTCGTGGCGGGCTTCGAGCAGCTGCCCACGGCCATCAACATGCTGTTCGACGGCAAGAACGTCGGCAAGCTGGTGGTCAAGGTATCGCCGTAGGCACTGCGGGTCGCGGCTTAGCGCGGTACGGCTCGGGCATTCTCGGCCTGCTATCCTCCCTGGCTTATGCCTGAGATGGATCGTCGTCGCATGATGCTGATGACGGGCTTCGGTGTATTTGGCGTGCTCGGGGTGGCCAATCCGGTTCCCAGGGCGCATGCCGACCCGTTCCCGCGTGGCGCACCGGCGGGACGTATGCCCATGCCCGCGGCGCCGGCTCCCAATGGTCAGGCGGGCAACTACGTTTTCCACGACGAGTTCGACGGCCCGGCCGGTTCGGCACCCGATTCGTCGAAGTGGACCATAGCCCGAGCGCGCGAGCAGATGAAGGATCCGACGTACTGGGAGCGGCCCGAGAACGTCGGGCAGTACCGCGACGATCGCCAGAACGTGTTCCTCGACGGCCACTCCAACCTGGTCATCCGGGCCGCCAAAGACGGCGGGACCTACTATTCGGGCAAGCTGCAGAGCCCGTGGCGGGGCGGCATCGGCCACACCTGGGAGGCCCGCGTCAAACTGGACTGCCTGACGGCCGGATGCTGGCCGGCCTGGTGGTTGTCCAATGAGGACCGCGGCGAAATCGACATCCTCGAGTGGTACGGCAACGGCAGTTGGCCGTCGGCCACCACCGTCCACGCCAAATCGAATGGCTCCGAATGGAAGACGCACAATATCGCGCTGGACAGTGGGTGGCACACCTGGCGATGCCAATGGGATGAGGCCGGGATGCGGTTCTGGCAAGACTATGTCGACGGCGCGCAGCCGTACTTCACGGTGGCGGCGCATTCACTGCCGGACTGGCCGTTCAACGATCCCGGCTACACCGTGTCTCCAGTGGTGAACCTCGCGGTCGCCGGCTCCGGCGGCGGCGACCCCGGGCCGGGGACCTATCCCGCTCAGATGCTCGTCGACTGGGTGCGGGTCTGGTAGTCACAACGCCGCGACCACGAGGACTTTCGACGGGTCCCTGGGATCGACCCGCACCGGCACCTCGGCGCCGACCGCAAGATGCGGTGCCGTCGACAGCTCGAGCGCGATGCGCCGCGTCGCGCGGTACGAATCACGTTCGGGCAGTTGCACATCCAGTTCCAGCTCGTGCCAGGATCCCAGTGTTGTGGTTGCGACGTTGCGGCGGATCCCGACGATGGTGGCCACGCCCGCTAGGCCGTCGCGCAGCAGCCGTTCCCGGTCGGCGTTGAGCGTGTCGAGTTCGGCGAACGCGTCCATCGCCCAAGGCTGGTCGGCGCGTGTGACTCGTTGAGCCGCACTGGCTTTCCTGGCTCGCCGCAACCAGTTCGTGTCCGCCAGGGTACGGCGCCACCCGGTGATCGTCGATGCGGCCGGCGAGAACCTGGAGCCGGCGCCGGCCGGAACACAGTACCGTTGCCGCATGTTTCGGATGACGGTCCAGGACGTGTTCTTCATCCGCGGTCGCGGGATCGTGGCCACCGGCCGCGTGGAGTACGGGCAGTTGCGGGTCGGCGACGAGGTGCAGATCAACGACGGGCCCGGGGTGCGGGTCGACGCCATCGAGGCGTTCCGCAAGAAGCTGGACACGGCGACCGCCGGTGACAACGTCGGCCTGCTCTTCAAAAAGCTCAGCAACCGCGACCTGGCCACCGGGGACGTGATCACCTCGGCGGGTGTGTTTCTGGCGTAGCGCCAGGTGTTTCCGGCGGTGCCCCGCCCGCCGGCGGCCGGCACGAGTTCTTGGGATCGGTAGCGGCCCCGCGCGCCTGTACTTGTCCCAACGACGACGCCACCACGGCGGCGCCTCAGGAAAGGAAGAACACATGAGCATCATTCCCGCCGGCATCGAAGAAAAGATCAACCGCGTCGATCGCCAACCAAGCCTGGCGATCGGCATCAGCCTCGGCCTGCTGGCGGCGTGGTCCTTCTACCGGGTGATCTGGCTGCTGTACCTGTCGATGACGTACGGCTGGTTCATGGGCTCGGTAGCTTTCCAGTTCGTGGTGTGGACCGTGACCGGCGCCGTCGCGGCCATCGCGGCCACCGGTTTCCTGACCCGCTACTTCAAGGGGCCCGGCGCTAACCATTGATGGCTGGCGGCGACGAACCGTGCCGAACCCGACCCGGGTTCGGCACGGTGCCGGCTCGGGAATCTGCGGGTCAGCGGTTGGAGATTCGGCTCAGCGTGCTATCGAAGAGGGCATCGAAGGGTTGCTGGTGCCCGGTGCTGGCCGTGCCGCTCAGAATCAATCCCGAAGTGCGCGCGTAGGAGTAGTAATCGGTTCGGGTGGCATCCGGCTCTCCGCCAATAGTTGTGATGACCGAGTAGCGGAACCGCCGCCGTCCGTCGGCGGAGTGCGAATCCTCGAGGATACGCACCTCATAGGAGCCGACAGCGGCGCTGCTGAAGCGCAGACACCGCGACACCAGGCCGGTGAACGCGTCGAATCCGGTGGGGTCGAATTCACGGCCGACCATCAGCCGGATGTCTCGACGGTCGGCGACCTCTGGCGGATCGGCCGGGTCGTGCCCGAACACTTCGGCCGCATCGAAAGCGCCGGTAGAGGCGACCCCCACCACCCCGAAGCATTCGACGGGACTAAAGCCCAGGCCTTCGTCGGACACGTGGTATCTGAAGTACCCGAACGTATCGGACAGTTCTTTGATATCGCTGACGGTCCACGTGACAGGAAAATCGCCCGGTTTGGGCAGCAACTCCGCCAATTGTTGGTCACTCAACGAGGCCAGCTTCGGCGCGAGTGAGCCCGGGGCCGCGGGACTGCTATGCCGCCAGGCGCGGAGCACGTCCGGTGCGGTGATAGCGATGGCGGCCGTTGCCAACACGCACAGCGCGGCCGCGATCACCCATGGCCGCCGCAAGAGTCCGTTCATAGCGCGCGCAGCCGTTGCAGCGTTTGGCCGGCGAGCTTTTGCACCAGATCGAGCTCGGAACCCTCCATGTAGATAGTGCATTCCAGTAGTACGCCGCGTACCGCGTAATACGTGACGTGATAGGTCGACGAAGGATCGCGGCTACCGATCGTGGTGAACGTTCTGGTGAGTGTGACCGCGGCATCGGCACCGGCGGCCGAGCGCGCTCCGACCTGAGTGGTGACGGTCCGATGGTTCTTGACCCGGCCGTCGAAGAAATAGTTGGTGACACGGTAGGAGCCGCAACGGCCCAGCCAATCCAGGTAGTTCGCGATCCGTGCCGCGGCGTCCGGAACAGCCCAGATCGCGAAGCGGGCATTGGGTCCGTGCTCGCGGCCTTCGCCGGTCGCGGCGAAATCGGCCGCCGCCGCGTCCTGCACGAATAGTTGGGCGTAACGGTCGACCTGGACGTAGGCGGCCAACGCACCCCCGGCGTGGTCCAGGATCTTGGGGATGTCGCCACAGCTGCCCGGTTCGTACGCGGCTGCCGGGTCCTGATGGGGCGCCGTGCTCAGCGCCCCCGGAGCTGGTGTCGCGGCTCGGCGCAACCGCCCCGTCAGCGAATATCCCCAGTCGGACGGGAAGTCGGCGGCGGCTGGCAACGCCGTCGCCAGGACCCAGTCGGTTCGCGATGCTAGGTTCGCCGGGGCGGTATCCGGGCGGTGAGCTGTCACCAACAACGCCGCGCCGCACGCCCCCAGCACGGCAAGAGCGGCGGCCCCCACCGCCCGGGGCCATGGTTGACTGCGCGAAGTAGCGGGTTCCGCGGCCTGGGATCCCATTGGCGCTCCTCCCATGGGCCGGCCGGTGCGACGTCCGCATCGCCAGCGCGGTCGCGGGTAACACTATCGCGGCCGACCAGCCGTCAACCCGATCGACACAGTGCTCCGTATCGGTGCAAACGGCTGCTACGTCGGCTCCGGCGCGGTTTCGGGCGCGGTTGTGGTTCCGCCCGAATAGCGCCAATGGGTCCCGGTCGCGGTAGTGGTAACAAATGCCGCCACGGTGGCGTTACGTCAATCCGCGGCTTTCCGATCAGCCGCATCAGTCTCCGCGGGTTCGGGGTGTCTCGGTGTGCTCGGCAGTGAGCGACAAATTCGTTGCGCCCGTTGGCGTGTCGCTGATAGACGGGCAAATTTCGCACCGACTGGGCCTGGGGTCGGAGTTGTGATCGCCGGACCCAGGACTGCGAGCGGCGCGGTGACTCACATCGGCACCGTCCGCTAGCCGAAGCACTTCGGGCGTTTAGTTAACGTCAGGCGTGAACCAACTCCGGGTGAAATCTCGCCACCATCCGACGTAATCCCTCGCGCCAGTCGACTGTTGTTGCGCTGCCGATGAGTTCGCGCATCCGGGTCAGCTCCACGGGATTTCCGCGCAGCGCCCGATCGCTCTCGGCGAACACCGGCTCCTTGCCGATCAAGGTGCCCAGGTAGGCGCACCACTCCTGGATGCTGACAATCTGGTCACCGGCCCAGTTGACCGTGGTCGCCGGAATCGACGCCACCGCAAGCAGTTTCGGGATAGTGGCGATGATGTCATCCTGATGTATCGGGTTGTAGCGTGCCGGTTCGCCGGGCGGAACCGGGATCGGGATGCCGGCCAGCATCATCTCCATGTGGAAATATGGCCACCCGCCGGTATCGCCGTACGGCACATTGAGGCGGGCGATGGTGGTGGGTACTTCCAGGATTCGTGCCGTCGCCCGGGCGACCGCCTCACCGGCGATCTTGGAGATCGAATACGTGGGGAACAGAAACCGGTGGTTGTCGCCGAGGGCCGCACGCTCGGTGCGCGGCTGGTCGTCCGGCGGATCGTAGACGGCCGCCGATGAGCAGTGCAGGAAGGCCCTTGCGTCGCGGCACCAGGCCATCAGCAGACCAATCGACTCCGCGTTGGCGCTCAGGTCCTTGTCCCAGTCGCCGCTTTTGGCCACTGCAAAGTTGAGGACATAGTCGAAGTCGGACGGGATCGCGGTGAAGTCGCCGGCGGCCAGGTTGACCGATCGGCAGCGAACACCGGCCTCCTCGAGGCCGGCACGCGCGGCGGCGTCGGCGAAACGGGCGATGCCCCATACCTCGTTGTCGGCTGCCAGGGCCCGGGCGACGGGTGCGGCGACCTGGCCGCTGACACCGGTGATCAGGATTTTCGAGTCGGCCATGACGGCGATAGTAAGCGGTTAAGCACATTCCGGGATCCGTCCGGCCCGCGGCACGCACCTCGCCCGGGTTCCAAGGGATTGTCGAGGATTCAGCGAGCGGTTGCCGCCAGCCTTGTCTGACCACATCGCGGTTGTGAAGGCCTCCCGTCGGAAAGGCAATGCTCAAGCCCTGGTGGCCGCGCGCGCTCGTGTCGGCAGTCGGCTATGCGATGGCACTGGCCGCGGACTGGCTCGTCCGTGGGCTGGTGGTCGGCCGATTCGAGCCGTGGCTGCTCACGCCGGTACACGCTGCGAGAGCATCGTGATTTTCGGCCTCGCGGTAGCCGGTTTCACCGGCGGCTCGCACCGGGCCTATCAATTGCTTCGGCCGTCCAGCGCGCCGCCGGTCGGGTTGCACCACGTGGTCATCGATCGTCACATACAGGTCGGTCAGGAGGGCATCGAGGTCTGTCTTCACAACTGCCCATCGGTGCCCTTCAGCCACATCCTTCACAAGCCGGCACGCCGAGAGTGCAACCACGGCGGCACCGCCCGGCGTGTCGCCGCCGCCAGTGCACACTCGGCGCAGCCGGTGCACACTCGGCGAGCAGTTAGGAATTACTGATCTAGGTGGCGGCGGCCCACGCGGCTTCGTTCGGCGGTTCGGGGCGCGACCAGCGGGCGTCGCTCCGCGCGAATCGGGCCGCAGCGGCGATGGCACGCCCGACGCCCCGCATGACCAGGCTTATCCCGAACCGCCGGGCAGCACGGCGAGGTGGTATGCGAGTCGGTAGTGGCCTTGACGGGGCTGCCGCGCCGTCCGTCGAAGTCGAGCGTGCGGTTGTGTACCCGGGCACACCGCGAGCCCGACGGCCAATCTTTGACGCCGCCGGAGGCAACCACGACTTTATTCCCGTCTGATTTCGGATCTGATTCGGGAATTCTTGGTCACCGGAGAATTTAGGTCCAAGAAATGGCCGATGGTGATTACGTCGACAATCGACCGGCCCCGTGCTTACCAGGCCAGCCACGGGTTGGTGATCGGAAAGAGCGCCGACAGCACGCTGTCGGCGGCGGCTTCGTCGAAGCGCGCAGACCTCATCCGCCCCGGCGGGAGCGAGGCCGGTCACCGAAAGCGCCGCCGTGGCGCCGTCCTGCAGCGCGCGAGTGCCCAGATCGGCCAATTGGCTACCGATCTCGGCCACCACCGGATCAAATGACATGGGCTGCATTGACGTACTCCTCGTCGGCTCGTGTCGAATTCGTCTGCCCGGTGATAAAGCGGCAGAACGGCAACTCGAAGAATGGATATTCGATCCGCGCCAATCAACTTTCGCGCTGCTGATCACGAATGTTCTCGGTGCTTGTCAGACCGAATTTAAGACGTCACTGCCCTGGTGTCGCGCTTGTAGGCGATATCCGGTATAAGCGACGATTTCCAGCTTTTGCGCATTGTGCTCAAGCGTGGTGCGTACCGCCGGACCACGGTGATTGCGCGGGCGCGATAGCGCAGGCGGCGTCGTGTGCTGCGTCACAATGAGCCCGAAGGATTCCGGCAACTGGCCCAAAGGCGCCGCCACTGACCCGTCCTGAAAGAAAGTGGCTGGCTAGGGCGCCACGAGGCCTTAGAATTGAACAATCGTGCAGCGCAGCTGTACCGGAGTTTGCGGCGGCAGCCGCGCCACGGGCCCCGCTGATCGTTGAATTGCTAAGCGGTCACGACCACGGTCATGGCCGCACAAATACATAGGAGCAGCAGGCAAATGGACACCATGTCACACGACCCGTCGGCAGGCGATATTGGTTCGCAGTTGGTCGACATCGGCAGCCAGGGCATAAGCGCGGGAAGCACTGCGGCGATGACGGTGCTGACCGGCCTGATCCCCGCGGGCGCTGAAGAGGTCTCGGCGCAGGCGGTGATGGCGTTTGCGCAGGAGGCCGCCTCGATGTTGGCGTCCAACGTAGCGGCTCAAGAAGAGCTGATGCGGACCGGCTCGGCGTTGACCAACATCGCCCAGATGTACGGTGACGCCGACGACAGTGCCGCTGACGCCCTGGCCTTCCGTGGTACGGCGATGTCCCACTCCGCGGGTGGCTCCGGCGCAACGCTTGGTCCGGGACTCATGCGCCCCGGGGCAGTTCAGGCAGCGGCGGAATCGATGGCGCGCGCGCCGCTGATGTCGCAGATGGTGGAAGGGTCATCCTCGCCGATGGCCTCGACCGTTGCCAACGCCGGATCATCGGCGATGAGTGGCGCAGCCCCGCTGAGCAGCGGAATGGGCGGCGGCGCACCGGCCGGCGGTGCCTCCAAAGCAGGTCTGACGTCAGCTACCGGACCCGCGGATCAGGACGAGCGCGAACGCGACGAGCAGGCCGACGCACAAGCCGGTGAACGCCTGGCCTGACAGACCCGCGCAGTTGTCGCCTCGCTGAATCGCGCATCCGTGGCGAGCGCTCGACCGACTGTGTGTGATGGTGAACAGTCCACCATCGCGGTCCTGTCTGCGGCGCATCGCCGAACCGCCGGCCTATCTCCTACGCTTGCGCTGTCCCGTGGTAGCGCAGGAAGCGAAAGAGAGGGCGTAGTGACCAACCCGGACATGGCCACCATCTTGCGGGAGATGAAAATCCCGGAGCGGATGACCGGCAGCCAGGCGCTGCGCGACTTCTTGCTCATCTACATCGATGACCAGGAGTCGCTGGCGAACAACCCGGAACGACTCAAGCAGTTGAACGGCCTGCTCATCCTTTCGCATCTGGAGGTGGTCAACGCTCTCGGGTCGCTGGAATCGGCAGCCGCCGAGCATCACGTGGAGAAGTTCCGGAAAGAGATCGACCGAAAATACCGGAAACGCTGGTGGTTCTAGCCCGGACCCGACATCTACGGTGAGGTGTGCGCTGGATCGTCGACGGTATGAACGTGATCGGGAGTCGCCCGGACGGCTGGTGGAAGGACCGTCACGGCGCCATGGTCGCGCTGGTTGACCGGCTGGACCAGTGGGCCGCTGCTGCCCGAGACGCCGAGGGTAACGAGGTGACCGTGGTGTTCGAGCGACCCCCGTCCAGGGCTATCGGCTCCGCGGTGGTCGAGGTGGCGTATGCGCCCAAAGCGGCCGCCAACTCGGCTGACGACGAGATTGTCCGGTTGGTGCGAGCCGACGCCCAACCGGAGACGATTCGAGTCGTCACATCGGATAAGGCGTTGACCGACCGGGTCCGGCGCTTAGGCGCCGCCGTGTATCCGGCGGAACGTTTTCGTGCACTCATCGAGCCGCTCGCCCCCAGACAGGCCCCCGGACGGGCCCCCGGACAGGATTGAGGCGCACGCCGGAACCGATCCGGCCACCCGGACGGTCAGCGCCGGGCCGGCCGAGCGTCAGGCGCTGACGGCAGCCAGCGCGGCATCGTAATCGGGCTCCTGCCCGATTTCCGGTACCAACTGGGTGTAGGCGACGTTGCCGTCGCCGCCGACCACCACGATGGCCCGAGCCAGCAGGCCGGCCAGCGGACCGTCGGTGATGGTCACGCCGTAGTCCTCGCCGAAGCTGTCCCGAAATGCCGAGGCCGTCTTGACGTTCTCGATCTCCTCGGCACCGCAGAATCGCTTCAGCGCGAACGGCAGGTCTTTCGACACGCACACCACGGTCGAGCCGGTTGCGGCGGCCCGCTCGTTGAACGTCCGCACGCTGGCCGCACACACCGGCGTATCGATCGAGGGAAAGATATTCAGCACGACGGCCTTGCCGCGGAACTGGTCGCTGCCGAGGTTGCCGAGATCGGCGCCGGTCAGAGTGAACGCGGGGGCCGAAGATCCGACAGCGGGCAGTTCGCCGACAGTGTTGATCGCGTTTCCGTGCAGGGTTATCTGTGCCATGGGCACAGTCTGCCAAGGTCGGGAACTGGACTTGGGACCAGGTCCAACCAAGGACTCATGTCCTAATTTGTGGGGTATAGGGCGTAGACGCCATACCGTTGTCTGGCCAACACTTGAGTCCATGGCCCGCAAAGTGCTGATCGTCGGCTTCTCCGGGGTTCAAGCGCTCGACGTCGTGGGACCATTCGAGGTCTTCGCCGGCGCATCGCTGCTGACCAAGGGCGGCTACGACGTCACCCTCGTCTCCCCCGGCGGACATCCGGTGACCACCGCAACCGGCCTCGCCTTGATCACCGAGCCGCTGCCGGACCCGCGCGCAGCCGTGCACACCGTCGTGCTGCCCGGCGGCGCCGGGATCGATGCCGCACGCGACAACCCCGAACTGATGGCGTGGATCAAAGCCGTCGCGCCTCTTACCCGCCGTCTCGTCACCGTCTGCACGGGCGCCTTCTTGGCGGCTCAGGCGGGATTGCTCGACGGTCGACGTGCCACCACGCACTGGGCCTTCGCTGACCGGTTGGCCCGCGAGTTTCCCGCGGTCGCGGTGGATCGCGACCCGATCTTCATCCGTAGTTCTGAGACGGTATGGACTGCCGCCGGGGTGACGGCAGGGATTGACCTCGCGCTGTCGCTGGTGGAGGACGATCACGGCACCGAAATCGCGCAGACGGTCGCCCGCTGGCTGGTGCTGTATTTGCGCCGCCCCGGCGGCCAGACGCAGTTCGCTGCTCCCGTCTGGTTGCCGCGAGCCAACCGGCCCTCGATCCGCCAGGTCCAGGAGGCCATCGAAGCACAACCCGGTGGTGCCCACCGCGTCGACGATCTGGCCCGCCGCGCGGCAATGAGTCCACGGCATTTCACCCGGGTGTTCACCGATGAGGTTGGTGAGGCGCCGGGTCAATACGTGGAACGCGTTCGCACCGAAGCCGCGCGCCGACAGCTGGAAGAGACCGACGACACCATCGTGACCATCGCCGCACGCTGCGGCTTCGGCACCGCAGAAACCTTGCGGCGCAACTTTATTCGCCGGATCGGCATCTCGCCCGACCAGTACCGCAAAACCTTCGCGTAACACACCGAGGAGAACACCGATGACCCAAATCGCGATCGTCACCTATCCGGGATTCACGGCGCTGGACATGATCGGACCTTACGAAGTGCTACGGAACCTCCCGCACACCGAGGTGAGGTTTGTCTGGCACGAATCCGGGCCTATCACCGCAGATTCCGGTGTGCTGGTGCTCGGCGCCACCCGTTCTTTGGCCGAAACACCTTCGCCCGACGTGATTCTGGTGCCGGGCGGTCCGTCGACTCCGGTGCATGCCCGCGACGAGCACCTGTTGGACTGGCTGCGTCAAGCCCACCGGACGGCCAGCTGGACCACGTCGGTGTGTTCCGGCTCGGTGATCCTGGCCGCCGCCGGGCTCCTCGAGCATCGACGCGCGACGTCGCACTGGCTGACCATTCCCGCGCTGAAGGCATTCGGCGCCATCCCCGTCTCCGACGAGCGGATCGTGCGCCAGGACAACGTCATTACCAGCGCGGGTGTGTCCGCGGGACTGGACCTGGCGCTCTGGCTGGCCGGGGAAATCGGCGGGGAGGGCCGCGCCAAGGCGATCCAGCTGGCGATCGAGTACGACCCACAGCCGCCGTTCGACTCCGGCCACATGTCGAAGGCGTCGGCGACCACCAAGGCCGCGGCAACGGCTCTGCTGTCCAAAGACAGCGTCACACCGGCCAACTTGACGGCCACCACGATGCTCGCGTGGCAGCAGGCGCTGGCGGCGGTGCGGTCACGGCGGCGCAAGCGGCAGCCGGTGGCCGCGTCGGGATAGCAGCTCCAGCTCGAAAAGTGATACCGCGGTCAAGGTTTGGGCGCCATGATGTGCTCGGTGGCGAGCCGGCCGCCCGCCTGCAGCCAGGCGCCGACCACCCGTGGCGCATCACGGTTGGGGTTGTAGATGTCTTCCTCGCTGCTGAACAGGCCGTTGCCGGCGTAGACCAGGCGCGTCCAGTTCGGGAACCAGAACGGCTCACCGTTGGGATCGGTCGGGTGGTCGAGCTGATTCCTGATCCCGAAGACAACCGCGTCGTTGTCCTCGTCGTAGGCAATCCAGTCCGAGGGAAACCGCATATGCGGGAACGGCGCCATGACGGCGACGATCCAGTCCCGCACCGCCTCGCGACCATGGAAGACGCCGTAGTGGTGTTCGATGTAGACGACGTCCTCGGTGAACAGATCGGCGAACGGTCGCCAGTCACCCGACGCCGAGCACCCCTCGACGACGTCGGTGTAGTGCCGGACAGCTTGTTCGATCTCAGCTTTGGGGAACTTGCCCATACCGGACACACTAGAGCCTGTGTCGATCCGCGGTCGGCGTCTGGAGGGGATGACGAATGAGCGTGTTGGACTTGTTCGACCTGCGCGGCAAGCGGGCTCTGGTCACCGGGGGTTCCACCGGCATCGGCAAGAAGGTGGCGCTGGCGTACGTCCAGGCCGGGGCTGAAGTAGCCATTGCCGCAAGGCATTCCGACGTATTGGCGACGGTCGCCGAGGAACTGGCCGCAGCGGGCGGCAGGGTGCTGCCCCTCTGTTGCGACGTGACTGCGCATGAGCAGGTAACCGGCATGGTGGACCGGGTCACCGCGGAGCTGGGCGGGATTGACATCGTCGTGTGCAACGCCGGGATCGTCGGGATCACGCCGCTGCTGGAGATGTCGCTCGAGGAGTTCGAACGCATCCAGAGCAGCAACGTGACCGGCCTATTCCTCACCGCCCAGGCCGCGGCCCGGGCAATGGTCGAACAGGGCCAGGGCGGGGTCATCATCACCACGGCGTCGATGTCGGGCCACATCATCAACGTTCCGCAGCAGGTGAGCCACTACTGCACCGCCAAGGCCGCGGTCATCCACCTGACCAAGGCCATGGCTGTTGAGTTGGCACCGCACCGGATCCGGGTCAACAGTGTCAGCCCGGGTTACATTCTGACCGAACTCGTGGAGCCCCTCAGCGAGTACCACCGGCTGTGGGAGCCGAAAATACCGCTCGGCCGCCTGGGCCGTCCGGATGAACTCACCGGCCTCTACCTTTACCTGGCCAGTGAGGCATCGAGTTACATGACGGGCTCCGATATCGTGATCGACGGTGGATATACCTGCCTCTGAGGCGAGCTTCGGTTGCGCGGTATGCGGCAACTTGGCGGGACGAGTGCGGCTCGCCGGAGTGGCTGAACCGCTCGTTGACAACTGCCGGCCGGCACTCGAGGCATTGGCCGAGTTGGATGCCCTGGTCCGCCCGCAGGAACAAGCCCGGGTCGTGGTGCAGACCTTCTTCGGCGTGGCCAGTCAACCCGTCTCGGCCGACCGCGTCGACGTCGTGGCCCAAGCTATCGCCGACACCGACGCGTCGGCGCTGTATCGCATCGGCTACTCATATGCGCCCTTCCATTGCCCGGACTGCGCGGCGTCCTACTGCGGAGACCATTGGGATTGGCGCGAATTCGACGACGACCCGTTCAGCGGCATCGAAGGCGACTGCCCCCGTGGGCATTTCCATGTGCTGGCCTACTGAACCTCACCCGACGAGGCAGCGACGGCCGAAACGCGTTCGCATACCGGGTGAATACAGCGCGCGTAACCGCTGGCCGGCGGGTCGGACCCCGCTCGCGTCGCGCAGTTCGTCATCCAATTCGACGACCTCCGCGGCGCGCAATGGCCACGTTTCATGCTCATTGGGCACCCACCACGTCCGGCCGCCCCGGCGAGTGTGGGCGCCCCAGCGGGCGGTCAGCCAGATTTCCAGCGCCGTGGGCTCGACCACGCCGCCGACTTCGATGGTCAGCCGGCTGCGTAGCCCACGCTGCGGCCAGCGGCGCACACTGTCATAGGTAATCCGGTTGCCGCAGCGCGTCATTCGCATCCTGGCCCAGGTATAGGGGACGCCGAGGCCGATCCGGGTGACCGGCACGACTGCCAGCCGCGCCGTTTCCAGGGACCGGAAGAGGACGCCGTGACGACCGGCGTCATCGATCGAGTAGAGCCGGATGTTGGTCTCCAGAAAGCTGCCGAAATAGGGCAGCGGTACCGCGGTGCCGAGCTTGGTGCCGGTCATGGCAAAGGGGACCAACGCGACATAGGTCATCCCGTCGGCGAAGACGTCCGGTCTGGTCCCGGGTGGATACAGCTGCGCGACACTGTTCGGTGCCACCGGCCAATGCACGAACGTCAAATCAGTCCAGAGCTGGTCGAAGATAACCGGACCGGTCAGCGGTGGGGCGGTGACCGGGTACCCCGCAAGCGCGGAATTCTCGTCTGGCGCTTGCGACGACGGAACAGGAGTGCCGGTCATCCGACCATCGTGACACGCGAGCCGGCCGGTAGGACGGATTCGCCAGAGCCCGCCAAGCACGGCCGGCGCCGTCGATTCAATAACGCGAGCCGACGGTTTAGGAGCCGTCGATAATCCATTTTCGTGCTTCGTCGGCCTGCCCGGCGGGAAAGTGACGAACCGTTGCCGCCACGAAGTGTGACGTCAGATGCTCGGCGACATCTCCGAGATGAGAGTCGGTGACGACCGCGACCTTTTTCACGTGCTTGTGGTGATCCCGGACGAAGCGGAAGTGGGTGACCATCGCCCCGAAGCTGTCCCAGCCGGGAAACCCGGGAGCATCGAGGATCAGCCCGGCCAGGTCGCCCGTAGCCTCGATATGGGGATCCACCGTCTTCGCGAGTTGGTCGAAGTCGTCGCTGTCGAGCGCGGATTTGGGCCGCACCAGCAGGATCGAGTGCTCGGTGTCCAAGTCGTATTCGATCATGTCCTACTCCCAAGGGTCGCTAGCTAGGTGACGGTCTGTGACCAAGCTGAACGGTCCCGAGTTCTTGCTGGCGACGTCGTCCATGATCGCCTTCGCCGCAAGTCGTGGATAAGAGGCCAAAGTCCCCTCTATGTTGGCCGGTATGGCTATGTCACGGTGTCGGAGCGGGGGCTCGCTAGTCACGGCGGTGGCAGTGTTGATCGGGGTCGGGGTGGCGCCCGCCGGACGCGGTACGGCCGATCCGGGGTGCGCCAATGGGCAACCCGACGCTGTCCCTGCCGGCAAGGGTCAACAGGTGATCGTCGACTACTTCTCGGCAATCAACAACCACGACTACATCACCGCATGGGGATACCTCGGTGATCCGATGCGTGCCATCTATGGTGCGACGGCACCGGACCGGGACTCCACCGGGTTGGCGACGTTCACGTCGAGCATGCGTGAGCACGTGAGATGCGTACGCGTCACCAACATCGCCAATGCCACCAGCAGCGACCCGGACATCTCGGCGTCACTCGGAATCCAGTGGTATCGGGTGACATTCGACGCCGAGTACCTCACCCCGTTCGAGGCCGGCGCGGGCACGCTGCCGCCGTTCTACAAGACCCATGCCGACCCCCATGAAGGAGCGCCACCGCCGCTCATCATCAACCAAGGCACCAGCCCCTGAGCCCTTCGGGCCAGGCAAGCTGACCGCGTTGCAGCGCCGGTTTTCCGCCGCCGCGCCGGCGGCACCGGGCGCCATGGCAGGCTGTGCGTCGTGACAATGGCAGAAGCGGCGAAGCTCGCCTTCCAGATAAGCCTGTTCGTCGTGATCCTGGGCTACGGGTTGACCGCGCAGTTCGCCGACGTGGGCTACCTGACGCAACGTCCGGGACTGCTGGCGCGGTCGCTACTTTCCGTTCTCGTCGCTGCACCCGGGGTGGCGGTGCTGCTGGTCCAGGTGATGGACCTGCGGCCGGAGGTCGCCATTGCGCTGGTGACCTTGGCGATCTCGCCGTTGCCGCCATTGTTGCCCCGCCGCGGGGAAAAGGCCGGTGGCCACGTCCAGTTCGGGCTGGGCCTGGTCATCGTGCTGGCCGTGCTCGCCGTTCCCGTGCTCGCCGTGGCTGCGACCTTGCTGGGCAACGTATTCGGGCATCAGTACGTGGTCAGCCCGTGGGCGATCGGCAAGCTGATGCTGGTGTCGGTGTTGGCGCCGCTCGTCGCCGGAATGACGATCGGGGCGTGCTGGCCGACGGCGGCCAAGCGTATCGCGGCCCCCATCGACAGCGCCCAGCGCTGGATGCTGCCGGTGGCGATGATCGTGCTGTTGATCGCCGCGGCGCCGCGGATGTGGAAGCTGATGAGCGGTTCCACCCTGGTAGCCCTGGCGGTATTCGTCGCGGCCACGTTGCTCGTCGGGCATGTGCTGGGCGGGCCCGATCGCCAGTTTTCGGCGGTGGTGGCTTTCGCCAGCAGTTGCCGCCACCCGGCAACTGCGCTGACCATCGCGTCGGCGAACTTTCCCGACACCGACGAACACGGGGCGATTGCGCTTTATGGCCTGATCACTGTGGGTGCCGGCATCATTTACACGCGCTGGATACGCCAGCGGGAAGCCGCACCGCCCGGCTGACCTCCGGGCCTGCCCGGTTAGAGAATTCCCAAGCCGTGCAAGGCTTTCCACCCGAACCAGATTCCGAAAACCGTCCCGACGACCACCATGATGGGCCGGTTGTTGGCCTGCAGCCAGCGCAGGATCCGGTCCAGCAGGGTGCGCGACTGGGTAGGGAATAACGCAGCCATCGCGATGATCAGCAGATTAGCGCTCATGGCCAGCATCACGAAGGCGATGTAGGAGGCGATATTGGCGACCCGCGGCAACCCCGCCCCGCCGATCACGCTGATCGCCGCCAGGGTGAACACCCACGCCTTGACCGAGACCGTGATGACACCCGCCCCGATGAAGAAGGCCTTGGTGGGTGTTGCCGACATCAGCATGCTCATCCACTTCGGTGGCGGCGCCTCGGGATCGTCGTCGCTCAACAGCTCGCGCGCGGCGGTGACCACAAACAGCAGGGCCACCACCAACAGCACCGTCGACACAATCCAGTGGTGGGGATGACTCGTGTCGGCCTTGCGGGCTCCCCAATGCAAGATGCTTCCGAAAATGAGGCCCTGCAGTAGGCGGGTGCCGATATGCCCGGCGACCCAGGCGCCGGCCGTCCGCAGATGCGATGGCGTGCCCAGCAACATGATCGTGATCGCGATCTCGATGGGTTCCAGGACGCCGCCGAGAATCAGCGGGATAAGGCTGCTCCACATGGCGGTCACCGGCTGAGGATAGCGATTCGGCGTCCCGTTTCGGCTACTGCGAGCCCAGTGCGGCGCGCATCTCGGCTTCGGCGATCGCGGCGGCGAGATCGGCCGGATGCGGGTCGACGGTGGCGTCGATGCGATCGATCCGGCCCGTGAACCGGAAGTCATGCCCGTACGGTGCGACCGGAGATCCGGTATCGACGCCGACGTCCAGAGTTTCGCCGCTCATCGAGAACCGGAACGGGACGGTGCGCTCCAACCGGCCAGTTGCCACCGCGGCGTCGTCGACGATTAGCGTCACCGACGCCCCCTTGCCCAGTCCCCCGCCGTCGTAATCGAACGAAAGACCAAGGGTGACTCGGCCTTCCGGTAACGAAGCGGGAGCTGTCAGGGTGGTGAGTTCGTGGCCCAGATAGTTGTAGGCGAAGTTGGGAACGCCGTCTTGCAAACAAAGGCTCCACCCGGCCATCGCCCCGCCGATGGAGATGACCACTCCCCGCGCGCCGCCGCGCGGGATCTGCAGATGCGCTCGAAGTGTGAACGACGTGCTGGTGTAGCTCAGGGTCGCCGGTTCGGGGATGCGCACCTGGCCCGGGTAGTAGGTGATCGAGGTGCGGTCGCCGAGCAGGCTCGGCCGATTGACGGGCAGCGCCCGCGCCAGTGTGGCATCGCTGAGCGGGTAGACGTCGTACTTGCGGGCTTCGGCATCGAAAACGGCCTGGAGCTCGGCGAGCTTGTGCGGGTACTGATCGGCCAGATCGACGCCCTGACTGAAGTCGTCGGCGAGATGGTAGAGCTCCCAGCGCTCGGCCTCGCCGAACGCAATGTTGCGCTGGGCGCGGATCCAGGGCAGTCGCCCATGGAAGCAGGACGCCATCCAACCTTCGTGGTAGACGGCGCGATTGCCGAAGATCTCGAAATACTGTGTAGTTCGGTGGCTTTCGGCGGCGGCGTCGTCGAACGAGTACCGCATGCTGACGCCTTCGATCGGTTTCTGCTCGATGCCGTTGACGCGCTCCGGCATCTCGATGCCGGTGACCTCCAGGATGGTGGGGACGATGTCGATGACGTGGTGAAACTGGCTGCGCTGCTCCCCCGCTGCGCGAATGCCTCGTGGCCAGGACACAGCGAGCCCGTTGCGGGTGCCGCCGAAATGGGATGCCACCTGCTTCATCCACTGGAACGGCGCGTCGAGTGCCCAGGCCCAGCCGACGTTGTAGTGGTTCTCGCAGCGCGCCGTGCCGAAATCGGCCAGGTGCGCAAGCAGCCATTCGGGGTCTTCGGGTAGCCCGTTTTGAAACGCCGGCGAGCTCCAGGCACCGTGCAGGGTCCCCTCAGCCGACGCGCCGTTGTCGCCGCACACATAGATGAACAGCGTGTCGTCCCATTGCCCCAACTCATCGATGGCGTCGACGACCCGTCCGATCTGGGCGTCGGCGTGGGCCAGGAACCCGGCGTAGACCTCCATCAGGCGCCGCGCCACCGGCTTGTATCGATCGTCGTAGTCCGCCCAGGCCGGTATCTGCTCGGGCCGAGGGGTCAACTGCGTGCCGGGCGGGATGACGCCCATCTCGATCTGGCGGGCGAATATCTTTTCCCGCAACGCATCCCAGCCGTTGTCGAACTGGCCGGCGAACCGATCCGACCACTCCGGCCAGACCTGGTGCGGGCTGTGTGTCGCCCCGGGCGCCAGGTACACGAAAAACGGCTTGTCGGGCGCCGACGTCTTTTGCTTGCGGATCCACTCGATCGTCTTGTCGGCGAGATCCTCGGTGAGGTGATAGTCGTCGCGCCCCAGATACGGCTCGACGGGTGTGGTCTGGTCGTAAAGCGCCGGCTCGTACTGCGACGTGTCGCCGCCCAGGAAACCGTAGAAGCGCTCGAAACCGAGGCCGGTGGGCCAGCGGTCGAACGGGCCGGCGGGACCGGTCTCCCAGGTGGGGGTGAAGTGCGCCTTGCCGAACAGCGCGGTGCTGTAGCCGTTCATTTGCAGGACCTGTGCGACGGTCGCGGTGCTCCGCGGCAGCACGCTGTCGTAGCCGGGGAATCCGTAGGCGATCTCGCAGATGGTGCCCATGTGGGCGCTGTGGTGGTTGCGTCCGGTCAGCAACGCGGCGCGGGTCGGTGAGCACAGCGCGGTGGTATGAAACTGGTTGTAGCGCAATCCGGCTCGGGCAATACGTTCGAGCGTCGGCGTCGGGACCGGGCCGCCGAACGTGGACGCGGCGCCGAACCCGACGTCGTCGAGCAACACGACCACGACATTCGAAGCGCCGGCGGGTGGATAGGTGATCGTCGGCTTGACCGGTGTGGAATCGGCCGCTGACGGGTTGATGACTCCGCTGAACTGCTCAGTGGCGCGTGGAAGATCAACCACTATGCCTCCGTTGCTCGACGGGGTGGAGCTTTCTTCATGCCGATCCGTCCCGGTGGGTTCGGCTTCGCATCGCTCACCGGGCCACTACACCGTAGTGGCTGGAAGTTTTACGGCTCTAGGCCGTCGGCACAGGCGGCAACGACCTGATTGGGACGGCTGCGCAAGCCATGCTGCCGGGACGACCATGGTTCCAACGTCTTTTGATCAAGATGGCCGTATGAATCGGGAGGTCCACGTACGAATCCGTGGGAGCCGGGGGAAACTATCCATGGCCATGTGATTGGGGCACTTTGCGTCTTGTGATCGGTGTGGTGGCTGCGGCTCGGGATGGCGTTGGGGTGATGCGGGCCCCGGATTGTTGTTCGCTACCAGCGAAATGTGAAATCGGTTGTTCGGCAGTTGTTTTCAGGCCGGTTTTTGTCAGAGGTCGCCGATAGGTTAGGTGTCATGGATTGGGAGGCGATCACGGCGGCCTTTGACGGGTTGGATACGGCGCTGGATGTG
>NZ_LQOX01000133.1 GCF_002102175.1 Mycobacterium gastri
TTGCGCACCCCCTGCGCACTGGCCAACACCCCAGCATTACCATCCCCCACCACCGTGGCCGCCGTCGCAATATTGGTATCACCGGTCGCCTTCGCCAAGACCGCACCGGTGTTGTTATCCCCCACCACCGTGGCCGCCGTCGCCACATTGGTCGCGCCCTCGGAAGCGGCCGTAATCCCGATGTTGGCATTACCCACTACCGTGGCCGCCGTCGCAATATTGGTGTCACCGGTGGCAGAAGCCGAAATCGCCTGATTCCCATCAAAAACCGCCGTGGCAGCGGTTGCGATATTCAGTCTGCCGTCGGCGTTGGCTGCGACTCCGGTGTTGGCATCGCCCACGGCGGTGCCGAGGGTGGCGATATTTGTGCTGCCGACAGCGCCGGCTGCCACCGCGTTGTTGTCGCCGACGACCGTAGCGAGGGTGGCGATATTGGTGTCACCATTGGAGGTGGCGGCTGCCCCGGTATTGGCGTTGCCGACGACAGTGGCGAGCGTGGCGTAATTGGCAGTGTCGTTGGAGCTGGCCAGAACTCCGCTGTTGTGGTCGCCGACCACGGTCGCAACAGTCGCGATATTGGCCGCGCCATTGGCCTCGGCTGTAAGCCCATTACTGTTGCCGACCGCGGTGCCGAAGGTGGCGATATTGCCTGTGCCGTCGGTCTTGGCCTCCACCGCGGTGTTGTCATTGCCGACTGTGGTGGCGGCCGTGGCGTAATTGCCGGTGCCGTTCGCACTGGCCAGTACCCCGCTGTTGTGGTCGCCAACCGCTGTCGCAAGAGTCGATATGTTGCCATCACCGACAGCCTCTGCGGTCAGCACGTTGTCGTCGCCGACCACGGTCGCGAAGGTGGCGATATTGCTTCGGTCGCTGGCGCTCGCCAGGACCGCACCGTTGTCATCACCGATAGCGGTAGCGAAGGTGACGATGTTGTTGTCTCCCACGGCTTTAGCGGTCACCCCATTGCTGTCGCCGAAGGCGCTGGCAAATGTGGCGATATTGCCCCCGCCGTTGGCGACGGCTTCGACGCCGTTGCTGGCGGTACCGAAGAGGGTCGCGGCGGTGCCGACCGTGGCGATATTGCCCCGGCCGTTGGCGTTGGCTGCAACCGAATTGTCGCCGTTGCCAAAGATAGTGAGGGAGTTAGCCATCGTGGCGATATTGGCGTCGCCGCTCGCCGTGGCTTGCACCCCATCGTTGCCGTTGCCGAAAACCCCTGCGAGAGTGGCGATGTTGTTGTTCCCAGTGGCGCCGGCTGCTACCTGTTGGTTGGCGCTGCCGACGACGGTGGCGAAGGTGGCGATGTTACCTCCGCCGCTGGCATTGGCTTCCACGCCGTTGTTGGCGTTGCCGACGAAGCTGGCGTTGGTGGCGAACGTAGCGATGTTGCCGGTGCCGTCGGCGCTGGCTTGGATCGCGTTGTTGGCGTTGCCGACAAAGCTGGCGTTGGTGGCAAAAGTCGCGATATTGCCGGTGCCGGTGGCGCTGGACGCCACCCCCGTGTTGGCGTTGCCGAAGACGGTGGCAAAGGTCGCGATGTTACCCTGTCCGTCGGTGCTGGCGGTGACCCCATCATTCGCGTTGCCGAAAGTCGTTGCAAAGGTGGCAATATTACCGGTACCACTGGCGCTGGCTTCCAGGTTCTGGTTGCCATTGCCGATCATGTTGACGTCAGTGGCAAAGGTGGCGATGTTGAGGTCGCCAGCAGCCTTGGCCTTGACGCCGTCGTTTCCGAGGCTTATCAGGCCGGTCGTGGTGGCGAAGGTAGCGATGTTGTTGTGGCCGACGGCTTCTGCGGTGATGCCGCTGTTGGCGTTGCCCGCGACGGTGGCAAAGGTGGCGATATTGGTATCACCGCTCGCGCTGGCCGTCACCTCATGATTGCCGTTGAACATGGCAGTGCTCAAGGTGGCGATATTGAGATGGCCTGCGGTGTCGGCGCCGACGTCATGGTTGCCGTTACCGACGGCGCTGGCGAAGGTAGCGATGTTGGTGTCGCCGTTGGCGCTCGCGGCGACCTCGTTCCCGCCGCCGACGGCAGTGCCGAAGGTGGCGATGTTGAGGCGGCCGACGGCATCGGCGCCAGTCCCATGGTTGCCGTTGCCGACGACGGTCGCGAAGGTAGCGATGTTGGTATCGCCGTCGGTGCTAGCTGCGACGCCGCTGTTGGCATTGCCGATTACGTTGCTGAGCGTGGCGATGTTGGTGTTGCCGACGGCGTCGGCTGCCACCACGTTGTTGTCGGCGCCGATAGCGTTGGCCATCGTGGCGATGTTGATGTTGCCATCAGCACCAGCCAACACCCCGCCGTTGTAGTCGCCGAGCACGGTAGCGACGGTTGCGATATTGGTCTGACCGGCGACACTGGCTTGAACACCGCTGTTGTTGTTTCCCAACACGGTAGCAATGGTTCCGACGTTGGCGTTCGCGACTGCACCACTTCCGTTGGCACCGGCAGTAACCATGCCGTTGTTGCTACCGAGCACAGTGGCGAAGGTGCCGATGTTGGTGTTCGCGACTGCGTCATTTCCATTGGCACCCACGGTAACTGTGCTGTTATGGTTCCCGACGACGGTGGCAAAGTTGGCGATGTTCGTTCGGGCTACGGAGCCCGTGCCGTTGGCGCCGACTCCGACTGGGCTGTTGTAGTTGCCGAGCACTGTCGCAGCGTTGAAGTAGCCGCCGCCGGCGCGGGCTGCGTTGTTGTCCCCGAAAACCCAAGCGCCGTTGCCTATACCGTCAACCGCACCGGCCTGGTTGTTGTTACCCAGAATCCCAGCGAAGTTCACAGTGCCACCGGCGCCGGTGCTATTGCCGCTACCGAGAGTCAAAGCCCCGGTGACCACGCCGACGACATCGGCCACATTGTCGTTACCGAAAACCCAAGCGCGGTTACCAAAGCCGTCAACCACACCGACCTGATTGCCATTACCGACAAGCCCGCCGAAGTTCACATAACCACCAGTGCTCACACTGCTACCGCTACCGAAGGCCGAAGCCGCAGTAAGCAAACCACCCACCTGCGCCACATTGTCGTTACCGAAAACCCAAGCGCGGTTACCAAAGCCGTCAACCACACCGACCTGATTGCCATTACCGACAACCCCGGCGAAGTTCACATAACCACCAGTGCTCACACTGCTACCACTACCGAAAGCCGAAGCCGCAGTAAGCAAACCACCCACCTGCGCCACATTGTCGTTACCGAAAACCCAAGCGCGGTTACCAAAGCCGTCAACCACACCGACCTGATTGCCATTACCGACAACTCCGGCAAAGTTCACATAACCACCAGTGCTCACACTGTTACCGCTACCAAAGGCCGAAGCCACGGTAAGCAAGCCGCCGGCCTGTGCGGTGCTGGTGTCGCCCACGGCGACGGCCGTGTTGAGATAGCCGCTGCTGCTGGCGCCCGTGACGCTGCCCAGGGCCCAGGCCCCGTCGAGCAACCCAGTGGCGCTGGCCGAACTGTTCGGGCCGAGGGCGACCGCCAGCCCACCGAAAGTCGAGTTCGCATGCGCGGTGCCCAACTGCACAAGTTGCAGACCGCTGAACGACACACTGACGTCCAACGCATTGAGCGATTCAGCCTGGGTGGCCACGTTGACGGCCGCGACCGAACCACTCGTCTGCGCCTGAAGCGTTTGCAGCACTCCTTGCCACGGCAGCAGCTGTGCGGCCACCGTCGAAACCCCGGCGTGGTAGCCCGACAGGGCTGCCACATCCTGTGCCCACATCTGCTCGTAGTGCGCCTCGGTGGCTGCGATCGCCGGAGCGTTCAGACCCAACAGGTTCGACATCGCCAGCACGATGAGCTGATTCCGGTTTGCCGCCACCAGCGCCGGATGCACTGTCGCCGCTAGCGCGTCCTCGAACACCGTCGCCGCTGCGCCGGCCTGGACGGACGCGCCCTGCGCCCCGGCGGCGGCCGCATTCAGCCAGCTCGCGTATGGGGCGGCGGCACTCGCCATCGCTGCCGCCGCCCAACCCTGCCAGGAATCGCCTACCAACGCCGAGGTCACCGACTCGAATGACGCTGCCGCCGAAGACAATTCGTCGGCCAGCTGCTGCCACGCCGACGCCGCCTGCAGCATCGGCGCTGACCCGGGGCCGGCAAAAATCCGCGCCGAGTTGATCTCCGGGGGCAGAACCGAAAAGTTCATCGCACCCTATCCTCTCCGAGCTCGCCGACTTCAGAAGTTGCCACCAAAGAAGCCGGCCCAACCGGTGCCGATATTGAAGCCACCGGAGTTGCTGTTGCCGAAATTGCCGATTCCTGAATTGAATCCTGCGGCAATGTCGTTGATGTTTCCGAAGCCGGAATTGTTGTCGCCCGTGTTGAAGAACCCGACATTGTAGAAACCGGTGTTCCCGAAGCCGGAGTCGTTGTTGGAACCCGTGTTTCCAACTCCGGAGTGCTGTGTCCCCTGGTTCCCGATACCGGCATTGTTCTGACCCGGGCCGCCGGACACTCCCGCATTGCCGTAGCCTGAGTTGTTGTCACCGAAGTTGTTGAAGCCGGAATTGCCGGTGCCGGTATTCCCAAACCCGGAGTTGGCAACCGGCTGAATGACGGAACTGCCGAAACCGGTGTTCAGACTTCCGGAGTTGAAGGCGCCCGTATTGGTATCGCCCGAATTCCACAATCCGGTATTGACGGAGCCCCCGTTGAAGCTCCCGGTATTCACATCGCCCGCGTTGAAGCTCCCGAAGTTGCTGTCGCCCGAGTTGTAGTCGCCCGTGCCGCCGGAGCCCGCGTTGAACCAGCCGGTATTGTGGCTGCCCGCGTTGAAAGCGCCGGCATTGCCGGTGCCGGCGTTACCGAAGCCGGTGTCATACGACCCGGAATTCCAGAAGCCGGTGCTGGTCACGCCCGAGTTGCCAAAGCCGGTGCTGCCCACCCCGGAGTTCCAGCCACCCCAGTTGCCCACCCCCGAGTTGAACCACCCCAGGTTATTGCTTCCAGAGTTGAAGATGCCGGTGTTACCGCTACCAGAATTGAACAAGCCGACGTTCCCGGAGCCGGAGTTCAGGCCGCCGAATCCAATTTGATTGTCACCGGTGAGACCGATACCGATATTGTTGTTACCCGTATTAGCAAAACCGATATTGAAGTTACCGGTGTTAGCGAAGCCGACGTTGAGATCGCCGCTGTTCCCGCTACCGAGGTTTCCGCTGCCATTGTTTCCGCTGCCGAAGTTGTTGCTTCCGGCGTTGCCGAAGCCAAGGTTACCGCCGCCAATATTTCCACTGCCGAGGTTATTGCTGCCGATGTTCCCGTGGCCGAAGTTCGCGTTCCCGTTGTTTCCGCTGCCCAGGTTGTTGTTGCCGGCGTTGCCGCTGCCGACGTTGAGGCTGCCGTCGTTGCCGCTGCCGAGGTTGACGTTGCCGTGGTTACCGCTGCCGAAATTGACGTTGCCGTTGTTGCCGCTACCCAGGTTGACGTTGCCGTTGTTGCCGCTGCCCAGATTCAAATCGCCGGTATTGCCCGAGCCGAAGTTTCCACTGCCGATATTGCCGAAACCGAGGTTAGGCAGCGAGATATTGGTGCCGGCGGCCGCACTCGACCCAGCCGAGATGGCGGATGCCACCGGCCCTCCCCGGGAGGCCGACATGTCCGGCATACCCGGCTGGCTCGATGCGGCGGAAATGCCTTGCAGCCCAGCACGCCACGGCGACAATGCGGCCGCCGCGGCCGACGTGTCGGCGTGGTAACTCAGCATCGCGGCCACGTCTTGCGCCCACATCTGCTCGTATTGGGCCTCGGCTGAAGCGATCGCCGGTGCGTTCAGGCCGAGCAGGTTCGACGCCACCAGTTGCACGAACCGATTACGGTTGATCGCCACCATCAATGGATGCACTGTGGCCGCGCGCGCCGCGTCAAACGCACCGGCCACCGCTCGAGCCTGAGCTGCCGCGCCCGACGCGTGATCCGCCGCGGCACTCAACCATCGGGCGTAAGGCGCCGCAGCAGCCGCCATCGCCGCTGATGCCGGCCCCCGCCAAGAGCCGTCGACCAACCCCGACGTCACCGACGAGAACGACGACGCGGCACCGGCGAGCTCGCCAGCCAGTCCATCCCAGGCCGAAGCCGCAGCGAGCATCGGTTGCGGACCGGCGCCGGCGAAAATCCGCAACGAATTGATCTCCGGTGGCAACACCGAAAAATTCATCACCCTAGCCCTTCCCCAGCCGAGCTGCCCCGACCGACGGGCCCGCAATCACGGGCCAGAGCAACCGTTACACCGGCGCGCCCTGGCTGTCAGCGGTTCGGGCGAATTGCTCCAGGAGGTCCTCGACCGCAGCCCGGCTACGACTGCCACGCCGCGGGTTCCACCGTCGCGGCAGCGCCCTCGGTCGCCGACGGGTTGGCAGCGCGGCTGGGCGAATCAAGCGGCCCCGACGACCCGGCGACTTCACACCGGGCCACCCACCGAGCCCGTGCGTATCGTCGAACCCGACCATGACGAACAACGGGCGATCCGTGCGGCACCTGGCAGTGGCACCTTGCCACCGTCCAACCCGGCGCCCTCGACAACAACCGGGTGGGCTCCACGCCCGATAGACAGTGAGGCAGGAAGATGACGACGCTCGAAACGCTACTCAGCGATCCCGATGCCGCCGGGGCATGGAATCTTGTTCCGGATCACTCGGCGGTCACCTTCAAAATCAAGAACATGTGGGGCCTGCTCGCGGTCAAGGGCGAATTCACCAAGTTCACCGGCCGCGGCAACTTGACCGACCCGGGCGCGGTCTCCGGTTATCTCGAGGTCGACGTCGCCTCGCTGCGCACCGGTATCCGCCTGCGTGACAAGCATTTACTCTCGGCCGATTTCTTCGACGTCGAACGCTTCCCAGAAATCCGGGTTGTGGTTACCGCGCTGCACCCGACCAAGGGCAAACACGCCGAACTGCAGGCCAGCTTCACCATCAAAGGCATCACAGACCCGGTAACCCTGCCGGTCACGGTCACCGAGTTCAGCGACGGCTCGGTGCGCATAGCCGGCCAAACCGAGATCGACCGAACTCAGTTCGGGTTGCGCTGGAACAAGTTCGGCATCATGGCTGCGACAGCGACCGCAGCGGGCGAGGTGTGTTTCGTGAAGGCGCCGTAGCAGAACGAAGTCCGTTCAGCCACCGCGCATTTGAATTCCCTGCTCTTGCTTGACCCGAGGTCGCAGCTTCCCCTTTTCGGCTTCCGGCCGTAACGAAGCCGCCTTTTCCTCTGCCTCCGATGCCTGGTCCTGCTTGTTGGCTGACCGGTGCGACGCATCGGCGGCCAGCGACGGCCGTAGCGCCGACTCGGGAATTCCCGAACCCGTCGATTGTGTCACCCGCGCTACCGGTACCGGGGCCGCCTTCGCCGCAATTTCGGGATCCGCGGTGGGCAACACCCCCATCTGGGGAGCCGCAGCCTCGACTTCGGCCGCCGGCGGGACCGCTGCTTCCGGTGCCCGAGTTGGTGCGGCACTTCCAGCGCTTCCCGCACCAACGCCAATGCCGGCAGACCCCGTCTGATTGCTGCCGGTGGCCGGGATCAGGATCGGAACGCCCATCATTCCGGGGGCGGCGACGCCGCCGCTTGCGCTGGTAGCGCCGCCAGTCAAGAGACTTGCACTGCCGACATTGCCGCTGCCGGCAATCCCCTGACCTACGTTGCTGTACATCGGGTCGGCCTGCGATAGCCCGGCGCTGGGGTTGCCGTTGACGACGGTGTTCGTCTGCCCACCGACCGGGCCGCTGCTCGCGCCGCCGGCATTGCTGCCGCCGGCAACGTTTGCACCCTCGCCGTTACCGCCAACATTGGTAGTAGTACCCGCGGCGCCACTGCCCGCGCTTGTGCCCGCGGCGCCGGCGCTGCCCATACCCGGGAGCCCCTTCAGGATGTTCTGCCACGGCACCAACTGCGAGGCGAGCGCCGCGGCACCGGAGTAGTAGCCCGACATCGCAGACACGTCCGCAGCCCACATTTCCTCGTAAATGCTCTCCGCGAACGCGATCGCCGGCGCGTTCTGGCCGAACAAATTCGACATCACCAGCTGCACGAATGCGTCGCGATTGGCGGCCACGGCCGCCGGAAGCACCGTCGCTGCCTGGGCTGCCTCGAACATGCTGGCCATGGCACTGGCTTGCCCCGCGGCCCCGGCGGACTGCGCCGCGGCCGCACTCAGCCACGCCGCGTACGGAGCTGCCGCAGCCGCCATCGCCGCCGCTGCCGGACCCTGCCAAGCCTGACCCGCCAGAGTCGACGTCACCGAGGCAAAGGATTGGGCCGCGGCCCCCAACTCCTCGGCAAGTCCCGACCATGCGGTCGCCGCCTGCAACATTGGCGCCGAACCCGCGCCGATGAACATTCGCAAAGAGTTGATCTCCGGCGGCAGCACGAAAAAACTCACTGCACCAGTCCTCCAGAATCGCTTGCCAGGTTCGTACCGGCGTCGCACATAGCGTAACGACATTTGGCCGCCGATTCGCCGCTTATCCCCGCATTCATCGTTGTCGCTCCCACGCCCGACTTCACCGGCGCTCCCCCACTGCGCCAGACACTGCCCCGAGCGCGGGCGCTGTCGGTCTCAACCAGCGCGCACCCGCCAACGGCCGCCCGGTCATCAGGGGCAAGCCCGGCGGGTACACCGCAGCGACGAGGACGGTGAACTCGCCCGCCTCGAGGCGCCGCGTTGCCGAGTATTAACTAACAACTACGGTTGACAGCAACTCTAATTTACGTGTGCCAGGGCATTCGTTTTGTAGACAATGATCTACCCTGCGTCTCTTGAATCACGCCCGTTAGCCGCCCGGGATCCGTAACCGGCCCCAGGCGAAGGTTGTCGATGCGCATACCGGAGGCGAATTTGCGACCATGCCAACAACTTTGGATGCCGAATTCGCGGGCGCTGGCGTGTTATAGCCCGTCGCCGAGCCGAGCGACCCGGCGCAACCGGCGGTCGGCAAGGTGCGTCGTTCGTTGGGCCGGCCTGAAGGTGTTTCTCCTGGTGCGATTCCTGCCGGGGATGCCCACTCCCGCTGTATCTGGCAATCGGTGCGCTAACTTAATTTAAGGATGGACTTCCGCCGGTTTCTGGTGTGCGATGTGGTATGCGCGACATTGGCCGTCGGCATTTTCTTACTCAGCTATCTCGGCGCCGGAGGGATCAGCGGGTTGATTCATCAGTCGGAGTTGGGCGGGGACTGTGATTTTGCCGGTGGCGGCGACCGGAGCCGGATCGTCTTACCGCTTCTGGAAGCGCTGGCGCCGGCAATCGAGGCCGCACCGGCCTGGAGTACAAGGAAGTCGCAATGAGCCGACGGCCTGCTGAGACCACCCTGTTTCTCCGCGAATTCTGGAAAAAGTTCGAGACGACCGGATCAATCGCACCGAGTACCCGCTACCTGGCCCGGGCCATCACCCGCCACCTCCGGCGCCGGGGGCCGGCGCCCATTCGCGTTTTGGATTGCGGACCGGGCACCGGCGTGTTCACCGAGCAAATCGTCGACCACCTGCGGCCAGGTGACACATTGGACGTGGTGGAGATCAATGGCTGCTTTGTCCGCGTGTTGCAGAAACGCTTTGCCACTGAACCACGCTGGCGGGCGATCAGCGATTTCGTGAATATCTACGAGCTGCCGTTCCAGAATTTCGCCGCGCCGGCGCCGTACGATTTCATCGTTTCAAGCCTGCCGCACAGCAACTTTCCCCCAGCCGTCGTAGCGGAGATCCTCCACTCCTACATCCGGCTGCTCAGGCCGGGAGGCGTACTCAGCTACTTCGAATACCTGTACCTGCGGCAAATCCGCAGCAGCCTGGCACGCGGGACCCGGCGCGATCGCATCCGACGTGTCGAGCAGCTCATGCTGTCGCACATGAGCAAGCACCGGGTCACACACGAAAGCATTCTCATGAACGTTCCGCCCGCCCGGGTACACCATCTGACCGCGCCGGCCGACGGCGCCCGCAGAATCGGGTATTTGCTGGATCGCGCCCGGTCGGCGTAGGACCTCGGTGTCCGGGCACCGCCGCGCCGGCGACCACGACCGTGCACCGATCACCCGAGCCTGCCGCGTCAGGATCATCGCGACGCCCGCCGTGAGAAAGACGGCGGACCGGCACCAGTACCATTTTCACCGTGCCCGACTCCAGCGACGCCCTGCGGATCCTCGTCTATAGCAACAATGTCCAAACCCGCCAACAGGTGATGCGTGCGCTGGGCAAACGGCTGCATCCTGATCTGCCGGAGTTGGCTTATGTCGAAATCGCGACGGCTCCGATGGTGATACAGCGCATGGACGAAGGCGACATCGACCTGGCCATCCTCGACGGCGAGGCGACACCCGCCGGGGGCATGGGAATCGCCAAACAGCTCAAAGACGAACTCTCGACGTGCCCGCCGATTCTGGTGCTCACCGGGCGGCCGGATGACTCCTGGCTGGCCAGCTGGTCGCGGGCCGAGGCCGCGGTACCGCATCCGATCGACCCGATTGTGCTCGGCCGCACGGCGCTCGGCCTGTTGCGTGCGCCCGCGCTCTGACCGCCGCGCCCACCAACCCAATCGCCCCACGAGGTTTCCGGGCCAACCCGGATTTGCGATCCACCCGCGAGGTACCCCAACGCCTCCGCAGCCACGGATCTGCAGGTGCCCGCGAGGTTGACCCCGGGCATGGGCCCCCGCCGTAGCGCGACTATGTTGAAGGTCACTGTGACGGTCCACAAGCCCGGCCCGTCACAGCAGCCCGGTCACCGCCCGGCCGCCATGTTGGCGGCCCGTACGACGGATCAGGGAGCGACGTGAACGTCTACATACCCATCCTGGTGCTGGCGGCGCTTGCTGCCGCCTTTGCCGTGGTCTCGGTTGTGATCGCGAGCCTGGCCGGCCCGTCGCGCTTCAACCGGTCGAAGCTCGCGGCCTACGAATGCGGGATTGAACCGACAGACAGCTCGGTGAGCGGCCCGCACGCGACGGCCGGGCAGCGGTTCCCGATCAAGTACTACCTGACCGCAATGTTGTTCATCGTCTTCGACATCGAGATCGTGTTCCTGTATCCGTGGGCGGTCAGCTTCGACGCGCTGGGCACCTTCGCATTGGTCGAGATGGTGATATTCATGCTCACGGTGTTCGTTGCCTATGCCTACGTGTGGCGCCGCGGGGGCCTGACGTGGGATTGAGCGCCGACACGGGTTTGAGATGGGATTTGAGATGGGATTGAGGTAGGGCGTGGGACTGGAAGAACAGCTACCCGGCGGGATCCTGCTGTCGACAGTCGAGAAGGTGGCGGGCTACGTCCGCAAAAACTCGCTGTGGCCGGCGACGTTCGGCTTGGCCTGCTGCGCGATCGAAATGATGGCGACCGCCGGGCCGAGGTTCGATCTGGCCCGCTTCGGGATGGAGCGATTCTCAGCGACGCCGCGGCAAGCCGATCTGATGATCGTGGCGGGGCGGGTCAGCCAGAAGATGGCGCCGGTGCTGCGCCAGATCTACGACCAGATGGCCGAGCCGAAATGGGTTCTGGCCATGGGGGTGTGCGCGTCGTCGGGTGGGATGTTCAACAACTACGCGATCGTCCAGGGTGTGGACCACGTCGTCCCGGTCGACATCTACCTGCCGGGGTGCCCGCCGCGGCCCGAAATGCTCTTGCACGCAATCCTCAAGCTGCACGAGAAGATTCAGGAAATGCCGTTGGGTGTCAACCGGGAACGTGCCATCGCCGCGGCCGAAGAGGCGGCGCTGCTGGCCCGGCCCACCATCGAGATGCGCGGACTGCTGCGATGAGCTCCCCAGACCAGGATCCGCGGGAGGCAACCGCGGCTGCTGACGAAGAAGTGATCGACGTTCGCCGCGGGATGTTCGGCGTCAGCGGCACCGGCGACACGTCCGGATACGGGCGGCTGGTGCGTCAGGTCACGTTGCCGGGCAGCAGCCCTCGGCCGTATGGCGGCTATTTCGACGACATCGCCGACCGCCTGGCCGAAGCACTGCAGGGCGAGGGTGTCGAATTCGAGGACGCCATAGAGAAAGTCGTGGTGTACCCGCCGGGCAAGGGGGCCGAACTGACCCTGCACGTCCGCCGCGAACGGCTGCCACAAGTCGCCCAACGCCTGCGCGACGAACCGGAATTGCGGTTCGAAATGTGTTTGGGCGTCAACGGTGTGCACTACCCGCACGAGACCGGCCGGGAGCTACACGCCGTCTACCCCCTGCAGTCGATCACCCACAACCGTCGTCTCCGGCTGGAAGTGTCTGTGCCCGATAGTGATCCGCATATCCCGTCGCTGTATTCGGTCTATCCGACCAACGACTGGCATGAGCGCGAGACGTATGACTTCTTCGGGATCATCTTCGACGGGCATCCGTCACTGACCCGCATCGAGATGCCCGACGACTGGCACGGACATCCGCAGCGCAAGGACTACCCACTCGGTGGCATCCCGGTCGAATACAAGGGCGCGCAGATACCCCCGCCCGACGAACGTAGGGGCTACAACTAATGATCGAAAAAGACGAAAAATGATCGAAAAAGACGAAAAATGACCGATACCGAGACTGTCCTGGTCGCCGGCGGCCAGGACTGGGAGGACATCGTCGACGCCGCCCGCAAGGCGGACCCCGGCGAACGCATCGTCGTCAACATGGGGCCCCAGCACCCGTCCACGCACGGGGTGTTGCGGCTGATCCTCGAGATCGAAGGCGAAACGATCATCGAGGCCCGCTGCGGAATCGGCTATCTGCACACCGGCATCGAGAAAAACCTCGAATACCGGTACTGGACGCAGGGCGTCACCTTCGTGACCCGAATGGATTACCTGTCACCGTTTTTCAACGAAACCGCGTACTGCCTGGGTGTGGAGAAGCTGCTCGGCATCACCGAGCAGATACCGGAGCGGGTCAATGTCATCCGGGTGCTGCTGATGGAGCTCAACCGCATCTCGTCGCACCTGGTCGCATTGGCGACCGGCGGTATGGAACTGGGCGCGATGACCGCCATGTTCATCGGCTTCCGCGCGCGCGAAATCATCCTCAACGTGTTCGAGTCGATCACCGGATTGCGGATGAACCACGCCTACATCCGGCCCGGCGGCCTGGCGCAGGATCTGCCGCCCAACGCGGCCAGCGACATCGCCGAAGCCCTCAAGCAGTTGCGGCAACCACTGCGCGAGCTGGGTGATCTGCTCAACGAAAACGCCATCTGGAAGGCCCGCACCCAGGGCATCGGATATCTCGACCTCGCCGGATGCATGGCGCTGGGCATCACCGGCCCGATCCTGCGTTCCACCGGATTACCGCACGACCTGCGCAAGAGCGAACCTTACTGTGGGTACGAAAACTACGAATTCGACGTGATCACCGATGACGCGTGTGATGCCTACGGGCGCTACATGATTCGGGTCAAAGAGATGTGGGAGTCGGTGAAGATCGTCGAGCAGTGCCTGGACAAGCTGAAGGCGGGCCCCACCATGATCGAGGACCGCAAGATCGCCTGGCCCGCCGACCTGAAGGTCGGCCCGGACGGGATGGGCAATTCGGAAGAGCACATCGCCAAGATCATGGGCAGCTCGATGGAGGCGCTGATCCACCACTTCAAGCTGGTCACCGAGGGCATTCGGGTGCCGCCGGGCCAGGTCTACGTGGCGTTGGAATCACCGCGCGGTGAACTCGGCGTACACCTGGTCAGCGACGGCGGCACCCGCCCCTACCGGGTGCACTACCGGGATCCGTCGTTCACCAACCTGCAGTCGGTCGCCGCGATGTGTGAGGGCGGCATGGTGGCCGATTTGATCACCGCGGTCGCCAGCATCGACCCGGTGATGGGCGGGGTGGATCGATGACGGGGCCGCAGGGGCAGCCGGTATTCCTCAGGCTCGGGCCGCCGCCCGAAGAGCCCAACCAGTTCGTGCTCGAGGGTGCGCCACGGTCGTATCCACCCGAGGTGCAAGCGCGGCTGGAGGTCGACGCCAAGGAGATCATCGGCCGCTATCCCAACAAGCGTTCCGCGCTCCTGCCGTTGCTGCACCTGGTGCAAGGTGAGGACTCCTACCTGACACCGGCGGGTCTGGAGTTCTGCGCAAATCAGTTGGGGCTGACCGGGGCCGAGGTCTCGGCGGTGGCGAGTTTCTACACCATGTACCGGCGCGGCCCCACCGGCGACTATCTGGTCGGCGTGTGCACTAACACGCTGTGCGCCATCATGGGCGGCGACGCCATCTTCGAGGACCTCAAAGACCATCTCGGCATCGGCAACGACGAGACCACCGCCGACGGATCGATCACCCTGCAACACATCGAATGCAACGCCGCCTGCGACTACGCCCCAGTGGTCATGGTCAATTGGGAATTCTTCGACAACCAGACACCGGAGTCGGCACGCGAGCTCGTCGACTCGCTGCGCTCCGGCACCCCGAAGGAGCCCACCCGCGGGGCTCCGCTGTGCGCCTTCCGGGAGACGTCGCGCATCTTGGCGGGTTTGCCCGACCCGCGTCCCGACCAAGGCCAGGGCGGCGCCGGTGCGGCCACGCTGGCCGGGCTGCGGGTGGCACAGGAAAACGACATGCAGGCGTCGCCCGGGCCCGAAACCGCCCCGGAAGGCCAGTGATGACCTCGCAGGCAACCCCGTTGACCCCGGTGATCAGCCGCTACTGGGACGACCCCGAATCATGGACCATGGCGACGTATCAGCGTCATGACGGCTACCAGGCGATGAACAAGGCCCTGGCCATGGACCCCGATGACGTGATCGCGACTGTCAAGGACTCCGGGTTGCGCGGGCGCGGCGGTGCCGGCTTCGCCACCGGGACGAAATGGTCGTTCATCCCCCAAGGAGACAAGGGTCCGGCCACCAAGCCGCACTACCTGGTGGTCAACGCCGACGAGTCCGAACCCGGCACGTGCAAGGACATTCCGTTGATGCTGACGACACCGCATGTGCTCGTCGAAGGCATCATCATCGCCGCGTACGCGATCCGGGCCCACCACGCCTTCATCTATGTGCGCGGCGAAGTGCTGCCGGTGCTGCGCCGGCTGCAGAACGCGGTGGCCGAGGCGTACGCCGCCGGTTACCTGGGCCGCAACATCGCCGGGTCCGGCTTCGACCTGGAACTGGTGGTGCACGCCGGCGCGGGCGCCTACATCTGCGGCGAAGAGACCGCACTGCTCGATTCGCTGGAAGGCCGCCGCGGCCAGCCACGGCTCCGGCCGCCCTTTCCCGCCGTTGCGGGGCTCTACGGCTGCCCGACGGTGATCAACAACGTCGAGACCATCGCCAGCGTGCCGTCGATCATTCTCAACGGCGTCGACTGGTTCCGGTCGATGGGCAGCGAGAAATCGCCTGGCTTCACGCTGTATTCGTTGTCCGGGCACGTCACCCGGCCCGGGCAGTACGAGGCGCCGCTGGGTATCACGTTGCGCGAGCTGCTCGACTACGCCGGCGGGGTGCGTGCCGGACACCGGCTGAAATTCTGGACGCCGGGCGGGTCGTCAACACCGTTGCTCACCGACGAACACCTCGACGTGCCATTGGATTACGAGGGTGTGGGCGCTGTCGGATCGATGCTGGGCACCAAAGCGCTGGAGATCTTCGACGAGACCACCTGCGTGGTGCGTGCGGTGCGGCGCTGGACCGAGTTCTACAAACACGAATCATGCGGGAAATGCACACCGTGCCGAGAAGGGACGTTCTGGCTGGACAAGATCTACGAGCGGCTGGAAACCGGCCGGGGCACCCGCGAGGACATCGACAAACTGCTCGACATCTCGGACTCGATCTTGGGAAAGGCGTTCTGCGCGTTGGGCGATGGTGCCGCGAGCCCGGTGATGTCGTCGATCAAGTACTTCCGCGACGAATACGTCGCCCATGTCGAAGGCGGCGGATGCCCGTTCGACCCCCGGGAATCCATGCTCATGGCGAACGGAGACAAGGCGTGACCCAAACGGCCGACACCGAAAACCGGGTGGCCCAGCCGGAGATGGTGACGCTGACCATCGACGGAAACGAAATAAGCGTCCCCAAAGGAACTTTGGTGATCCGCGCGGCCGAGCTGATGGGCATCCAGATCCCGCGGTTCTGCGACCACCCGCTGCTCGACCCGGTCGGGGCGTGCCGCCAATGTCTGGTCGAGGTCGAGGGACAACGCAAGCCGCTGGCGTCGTGCACCACGGTCTGCACCGACGACATGGTGGTCCGCACCCAGCTCACCTCGGAGGCCGCCGACAAAGCCCAGCATGGCGTCATGGAGCTGCTGCTGATCAACCATCCGCTGGACTGCCCGATGTGCGACAAGGGCGGCGAATGCCCGCTGCAGAACCAGGCCATGTCCAACGGCCGGCCCGACTCCCGCTTCACCGACGTCAAGCGCACGTTCGCCAAGCCGATCAACATCTCCGCACAGGTATTGCTGGACCGGGAACGCTGCATCCTGTGCGCCCGCTGCACCCGCTTCTCCGAACAGATCGCCGGCGATCCGTTCATCGACATGCAGGAGCGCGGCGCGTTGCAGCAGGTCGGCATCTACACAGGCGAACCGTTCGACTCCTACTTCTCGGGCAACACGGTGCAGATCTGCCCGGTCGGCGCGCTGACCGGGACTGCCTACCGATTCCGGGCGCGTCCGTTCGACTTGGTCTCCAGCCCCAGCGTCTGTGAGCACTGCGCGTCGGGCTGTGCCCAACGCACCGACCACCGCCGCGGCAAGGTGCTGCGCCGCCTCGCCGGCGACGATCCGGAAGTCAACGAGGAGTGGAACTGCGACAAGGGCCGGTGGGCTTTCACCTACGCGACCCAGCCGGACGTCCTCACCACTCCCCTGATCCGGAATGCCGACGGCGAGCTGGTGCCCGCGTCGTGGTCACACGCCATGGTGGCCGCCGCCCAGGGACTCGAAGCAGCCCGCGGTCGCACCGGCGTGCTGGTCGGCGGCCGGGTCACCTGGGAGGACACCTACGCCTACGCCAAGTTCGCACGAATTGTGTTGGACACCAACGACGTCGACTTTCGGGCCCGGCCGCACTCGGCCGAGGAGGCCGACTTCCTGGCGGCCCGCGTCGCGGGCCGGCCGAAAGCCGTCAGCTACGCCGACCTGGAATCGGCGCCGGTGGTGCTGCTGGTCGGGTTCGAACCCGAGGACGAGTCCCCGATCATTTTCTTGCGGTTGCGCAAGGCGGCCCGCAAGCACCGCGTACCGATCTACGCGGTCGCGCCTTTTGCCACCCGCGGGCTGCAAAAAATGTCCGGCCGGTTGCTCAAAACCGTTCCCGGCCAGGAGCCCGCGGCCCTGGATGGGCTGGCCACCGGTGAAGTGGGCGATCTGCTGGCCACCCCGGGCGCGGTCATCATGGTTGGGGAACGCCTGGCCACGGTGGCCGGCGGATTGTCCGCAGCGGCACGGCTGGCCGACTCGACCGGGGCCCGGCTGGCGTGGGTGCCGCGCCGCGCCGGGGAACGCGGCGCGCTGGAAGCCGGCGCGCTGCCGGGACTGCTGCCCGGTGGCCGTCCGCTGGCCGACGAGGCCGCCCGATCGCAGGTCCGAGACGCCTGGCAGGTGGCCCAATTGCCTTCGGCCGCAGGGCGCGACGCCGACGGGATGCTGGCCGCCGCGGCCGACGGCACGCTGGGCGCGCTGCTGGTCGGCGGTGTCGAACCCGGCGACTTCGCCGATCCGGACGCGGTGCTGGCCGCACTGGACTCCGCCGGGTTCGTGGTCAGTCTGGAATTGCGGCACAGCGCCGTCACCGAGCGCGCCGACGTGGTGTTCCCGGTGGCGCCGACGGCGCAGAAGGCCGGCGCCTTCGTCAACTGGGAGGGCCGCTACCGCGGGTTCAAGCCCGCGCTGCAGGGCACCATTGCGCAAGCCGGCCAGTCGGATCACCGGGTGCTCGACGCGCTGGCCGACGAGATGGGCGTCTATCTGGGCGTGTCCGACGTCGAGGCGGCCCGCGCCGAGCTTGCCGCGCTGGGCACCTGGACCGGCAGACACGCTGCCGGCCCGCACGTTGCCGCACCCGGGCCCGCCCAACCGGGCACTGGCGAGGCCGTGCTGACCGGTTGGCGGATGCTGCTGGACGCGGGGCGGCTGCAGGATGGTGAACCGCACCTGGCCGGTACCGCGCGCCCGCCGGTGGTGCGGCTGTCGGCCGACACCGCGGCCGAGATCGGCGCCGCCGACGGCGACGATGTCACCGTCAGCACGTCGCGCGGATCGATCACCGTGCCGCTGTGCGTCACCGATATGCCCGACCGGGTGGTGTGGCTTCCGCTGAACTCGCCCGGTTCGGCCGTGTACCGGCAGCTGGGCGCGAGGCTGGGCAGCGTCGTACGCATTGGAGTGAGCGAATGACCCGCGCCGGCGACGACGCAGAACGAAGTGATGTGGAGGAGCGGTGCCGATGACCCCGTTCGGGAACGACGTCTGGTGGCTGGTCGTCGCCAAGGCGATCGCCATATTCGCCTTCCTCATGCTGACGGTCCTGGTGGCGATCCTGGCCGAGCGCAAGCTGCTGGGCCGGATGCAACTGCGCCCCGGCCCCAACCGGGTCGGGCCGCACGGCGCGCTGCAAAGTCTCGCCGACGGAATCAAGCTGGCGCTCAAGGAAAGCATCACTCCCGGCGGCATCGACAAGTTCGTGTACTTCGTGGCGCCGATCATCTCGGTGATTCCCGCGTTCACGGCATTTGCGTTCGTCCCGTTCGGTCCCGAGGTGTCGGTGTTCGGCCACCGGACGCCACTGCAACTGACCGATCTGCCGGTCGCGGTGCTGTTCATCCTGGCCCTGTCGGCGGTCGGGGTATACGGCATCGTGCTCGGCGGTTGGGCGTCCGGATCCACCTATCCGCTACTCGGCGGTGTGCGCTCGACCGCCCAGGTGATCTCCTACGAGGTCGCGATGGGATTGTCGTTCGCGACCGTGTTCCTCTACGCCGGCACCATGTCGACGTCACAGATCATCGCCGCACAAGACCGCGTCTGGTACGTCTTCTTGTTGCTGCCGTCGTTCGTGATCTACCTCATCTCCATGGTGGGCGAGACCAACCGGGCGCCGTTCGACCTGCCCGAGGCAGAGGGTGAACTGGTCGCCGGTTTCCATACCGAGTACTCGTCGCTGAAGTTCGCGATGTTCATGCTCGCCGAATACGTCAACATGACAACCGTTTCGGCGCTGGCCGCGACGATGTTCCTGGGCGGCTGGCATGCTCCCTGGCCGCTGAACATGTGGGCCGGAGCCAACACCGGCTGGTGGCCGCTGCTGTGGTTCACCGCCAAGGTGTGGGGCTTTTTGTTCATCTACTTCTGGCTGCGGGCCACGTTGCCGCGGCTGCGCTACGACCAATTCATGGCGCTGGGCTGGAAACTGCTGATACCCGTCTCGCTGGGCTGGATCATGATCGCCGCCGTCATCCGCTCGCTGCGCAACCAGGGATACCAGTATTGGACAGCGACGTTGGTGGTCAGCAGCCTGGTCGTAACCGCGGGCCTGGTGATGTCGCTGCGAAGCCCGGGCTCACGGGGTTCGAAGCGCCGCCGGCAGCGCGCCGCGAGCCTGGCCGAACACGCCGGCGCCGAACCGGTATTCCCGACACCGCCGCTACCGATGAAGCCACTGGCCCAGCCAGTTGGTGCTGCCAGCAAGGAGAAAGCGCGTGGTTAGATTCCTGGACGCCGTAGCCGGATTCGGCGTCACGCTCGGGTCGATGTTCAAAAAGACGGTGACCGAGGAGTATCCGGAGAAGCCCGGTCCGGTGGCGCCGCGCTACCACGGCCGTCATCAGTTGAACCGGTACCCCGACGGTTTGGAGAAATGCATCGGCTGCGAGTTGTGCGCCTGGGCCTGCCCGGCCGACGCGATCTATGTGGAGGGCGCCGACAACACCGAAGAGGAGCGGTATTCCCCCGGCGAGCGTTACGGCCGGGTCTACCAGATCAACTACCTGCGGTGCATCGGTTGCGGCCTGTGCATCGAGGCGTGCCCCACCCGCGCGCTCACCATGACCAACGACTACGAGATGGCCGACGACAACCGCGCCGACCTGATCTACGAAAAGGACCGGCTGCTGGCCCCGCTGCTGCCCGAGATGACCGCGCCGCCGCACCCCAGGGCTCCCGGCGCCACCGATAAGGACTACTACCTGGGCAACGTGACCCCGCACGGCTTGCGGGAGAGTCAGACCGCTGGAGACCTCCGGTGACCGCGTTACTGGCTTCAAACTTAGCGCAGGACACCATAATTCGGACCTCCACCGGTGAAGCGGTGACGTTCTGGATCCTGGGCGCGCTGGCGCTGATCGGCGCGCTCGGGGTGGTGCTGGCTGTGAACGCGGTGTACTCGGCGATGTTTTTGGCGATGACGATGATCATCCTGGCGGTGTTCTACATGGTCCAGGATGCGCTGTTCCTGGGCGTCGTTCAGGTCGTGGTCTACACCGGCGCGGTGATGATGCTGTTCTTGTTCGTGCTGATGCTCATCGGTGTGGACTCCGCGGAATCGCTGAAGGAGACGCTGCGCGGGCAGCGGGTCGCCGCGGTGGCCACCGGGATCGGGTTCGGCATCCTGCTGGTCGGCGGCATCGGCAACGTGGCGACCGGCGGCTTCGCCGGACTGACCGCCGCCAACGCCAACGGCAACGTCGAAGGCTTGGCGGCGCTGATCTTCTTTCGCTACCTCTGGGCTTTCGAATTGACCAGCGCGCTGTTGATCACCGCCGCGATCGGAGCGATGGTGCTGGCTCACCGAGAGCGCTTCGAGCGTCGCAAGACCCAGCGGGAGCTCTCGCAGGAGCGCTTCCGTCCCGGCGGACACCCCACCCCCCTGCCCAACCCGGGCGTCTACGCCCGCCGCAACGCGGTCGATACGGCAGCGCTACTGCCCGACGGCACGTACTCGGAGTTGTCGGTCTCCCCGACATTGCGCGGCCGGGGCGCGGACGCCACCGCGACCCCCTCCGCCGACACGGTCAAAGGTGGTACCTCGTGAACCCGGCCAATTATCTCTACCTTTCGGCGCTGCTGTTCACCATCGGCGCCTCCGGTGTGCTGCTGCGGCGCAACGCAATTGTCATGTTCATGTGCGTCGAGCTGATGCTCAACGCGGTCAACCTGGCGTTTGTCACGTTCGCGCGGATGCACGGCCATCTCGACGGACAGATGATCGCATTCTTCACCATGGTGGTTGCCGCCTGTGAAGTCGTCGTCGGCCTGGCCATCATCATGACGATTTTCCGGGCCCGCAAATCGGCGTCGGTCGACGACGCGAACCTACTCAAAGGCTGAGAACGCCAAGATGATTCATTACACCTGGCTGCTGGTGGCCCTGCCGCTGGCGGGTGCCGCGATCTTGCTGTTCGGCGGCAGACGAACCGACTCGTGGGGTCATTGGCTGGGCTGTGTCGCGGCCCTCGCGCCGTTCGGCGTGGGCGTCACGTTGCTTGCCGACATGCTCAGCCGGAGCGAGGGCGACCGCGTCATCCACCAGACGGTGTTCACCTGGCTCCCGGTGGGCGGGCTTCAGGTCGACTTCGGGCTGCAACTCGACCAGCTGTCGATGTGCTTCGTGCTGCTGATCACCGGGGTCGGGTCGCTGATCCACATCTATTCGGTCGCCTACATGGCCGACGACCCGGACCGCCGTCGTTTTTTCGGCTACCTCAACCTGTTTCTGGCCTCGATGCTGCTGCTGGTGGTCGCCGACAACTATGCGTTGCTCTATGTCGGCTGGGAAGGGGTGGGCCTGGCGTCCTATCTGCTGATCGGTTTCTGGTATCACAAACCGTCAGCGGCCACGGCGGCAAAGAAGGCGTTCGTGATGAACCGGGTCGGTGACGCCGGTCTGGCGCTGGGCATGTTCTTGATGTTCAGCACCTTCGGGACGCTGTCGTACGCCGGGGTGTTCGCCGGAGCGCCCGCCGCCAGTCGCGGCGCGCTGACCGCAATGGGGTTGCTGCTGCTGCTGGGCGCCTGCGCCAAATCGGCACAGGTTCCGTTGCAGGCGTGGTTGGGCGACGCGATGGAGGGCCCCACCCCGGTGTCCGCTCTGATCCACGCCGCCACCATGGTGACCGCCGGCGTGTATCTGATCGTGCGGTCCAACCCGCTGTACAACCTGGCGCCGGACGCTCAATTGGCCGTGGTCATCGTCGGCGCCGTCACTTTGCTGTTCGGGGCGATCATCGGCTGCGCCAAGGACGACATCAAACGCGCGCTAGCGGCGTCGACGATCAGCCAAATCGGCTACATGGTGCTGGCCGCCGGCCTGGGCCCGGCAGGCTACGCGTTCGCGATCATGCACCTGCTCACCCACGGCTTCTTCAAGGCCGGCCTGTTCCTCGGGTCTGGCGCGGTGATCCACGCGATGAACGAAGAACAGGACATGCGCCGCTACGGCGGACTGCGGGCCGCGCTGCCGGTCACGTTCGCCACGTTCGGGCTGGCATATTTAGCGATCATCGGCGTGCCCCCGTTCGCGGGCTTTTTCTCCAAGGACGCAATCATCGAAGCGGCGCTGGGGGCCGGCGACACCCGCGGCTACATGTTGGGCGGGGCCGCATTGCTGGGTGCGGGAATCACCGCGTTCTATATGACCCGGGTGATGCTGATGACCTTCTTCGGCAAAAAGCGTTGGGCGCCAGGGTCGCATCCGCACGAGGCGCCGGGGCTGATGACGTGGCCGATGATCCTGCTGGCCGTCGGCTCGGTGTTCTCCGGGGGCCTGTTCGCGGTGGGCGGCACCCTGCGCAACTGGCTCGAGCCCGTCGTCGGCGTACCCGAAGAAGCCGCCCACGCCATCCCGGCCTGGGTCAGCACCACGGTGACGCTCGCCGTTGTCGCCGCCGGAATCGCGGTGGCCTACCGGATGTATGCCACCGCACCAATCCCGCGGGTGGCCCCCACCCAGGTGTCGGTGCTGACGACGGCCGCGCGCGCCGACCTCTACGGCGACGCCTTCAACGAGGAGGTGTTCATGCGTCCCAGCGCCCGACTGACCGACACGCTGGTCGAAGTCGACAATGCGGGGGTGGACGGATCGGTCAACGCGCTGGCCGCGCTGGTGAGCCGAACGTCGAACCGCTTGCGGCGCATGCAAACCGGCTTCGCCCGCAACTATGCGCTGTCGATGCTGGCCGGCGCGGTCGTGGTGGCCGCGGTGCTCCTGGCGGTGAACCTGTGGTGAGCAACTTCGCCTGGCTGAGCGCGCTGTGGCTGGTGCCGCTGGCCGGTTCGGTGCTGATCATGCTGCTGCCCCCCGGACTGCGCCAACTGGCCAAGTGGACGGGGCTGGTCATCAGCGTCGCGACGCTGGCGGTCTCGGTTGTTGTCGCGACCGGCTTCAAGCCCGGCTCCCAAACTGGCACAGAGCCATACCAGTTCGTCGAAAAGCATTCCTGGATACCGGCTTTCGGCGCCGGCTACACGCTCGGGGTGGACGGCATCGCGGTGGTGCTGGTGCTGCTGACCACGGTGCTGCTCCCGCTGCTGTTGGTAGCCGGCTGGAACGATGGAGGGGAACGCACCCGCGGCGTGCACGCGTATGTCGCCTTGACGCTGGCCATCGAGTCGATGGTGCTGATCTCGCTGGTCGCACTCGACGTGCTGCTGTTCTACGTGTTCTTCGAAGCCATGCTGATCCCGATGTACTTCCTCATCGGCGGCTTCGGCCAGGGTCCCGGACGGTCCCGAGCCGCGGTGAAGTTCTTGCTGTACAACCTGTTCGGCGGGCTGATCATGCTGGCGGCGGTGATCGGTCTGTATGTGGTGACCGCGCAGCACGGCCCGGGAACCTTCGACTTCCGCGAGATCGTGTCCGGTGTTTCCTCCGGCCGCTACGGCGTGGACCCGGCGGTGTTCAAGGCGCTGTTCCTGGGTTTCATGTTCGCGTTCGCCGTCAAGGCCCCGCTGTGGCCCTTCCACCGCTGGCTGCCCGACGCCGCGGTCGAGTCCACACCCGCGACCGCGGTGCTGATGATGGCGGTGATGGACAAGGTCGGCACCTTCGGCATGCTGCGTTACTGCCTGCAGCTCTTTCCCGACGCCTCAACGTATTTCCGTCCGCTGATCGTGACGCTGGCCATCATCGGTGTGGTCTACGGCGCGGTGGTGGCGATCGGTCAGACCGACATGATGCGGCTGATCGCCTACACCTCGATCTCGCACTTCGGGTTCATCATCGCGGGCATCTTCGTGATGACCACCCAGGGACAGAGCGGGTCGACGCTGTACATGCTCAACCACGGCCTGTCCACGGCGGCGGTGTTCCTGATCGCCGGCTTCCTGATAACACGGCGCGGCAGCCGGTCGATCGCCGACTACGGCGGTGTGCAGAAGGTGGCCCCGGTCCTGGCCGGCACGTTCATGGTTTCGGCCATGGCGACCTTGTCGCTGCCCGGCCTGGCCCCGTTCATCAGCGAATTCCTGGTGCTGCTGGGCACTTTCAACCGCTACTGGCTGGCCGCGGCGTTCGGTGTCACGGCCCTGGTGCTGTCGGCCATCTACATGCTGTGGCTCTACCAGCGGGTGATGACCGGGCCGGTGGCCAAGGGCAACGAACGGATCGGTGATCTGGTGCCCCGCGAAATGATCGTGGTGGCACCGCTGATCGCGTTGCTGCTCGTGCTGGGGGTCTACCCCAAACCGATGCTCGACCTCATCAACCCCGCGGTCGAGAACACCATGACCACCATCGGCCAGCATGATCCCGCGCCTCATGTCACACATCCGGTTTCGGGCGCCGGCGCCCAGCGGACAGCCGAAGGACCGCACCAATGACCTTGCCCAGCCCCAGTATTGAGTACTTTCTGCTCTGCCCGATGCTGATCGTCTTCGGCGTCGCCGTCGTCGGAGTGCTGGCCGAAGCGTTCCTGCCCCGCCGCATGCGATACGGCGCCCAGGTGACGCTTACCGTCGGCGGATTGATCGCCGCATTCGTCACGGTGATCATGGTGGCCAGGTCGATTCCGGCGTCCGGCCGACCCGCGGTGCTCGGTTCGGTGGCGGTGGATCGACCGACGCTGTTTCTGCAGGGCACCGTGCTGCTCGTGGCGGTGATGGCGGTCATCTTCATCGCCGAACGCAGCGCGCACCGGGTTGCCGCACCGAACAGGGTGGCGGTCGGGGCGGGCACCGGCGGGCTGGATTCCTTTACGCCGCAGGCTTCCGCGGTGCCCGGCAGCGACGCCGAACGGGAGGCCGAGCGGGCCGGCGCCGCCCAAACCGAGATCTTCCCGCTGCTGACCCTGTCGGTCGGCGGCATGATGGTCTTTCCCGCGTCCAACGACCTGTTGACCATGTTCGTCGCGCTGGAAGTGTTGTCGCTGCCGCTGTACTTGATGTGCGGGCTCGGTCGTCATCGCCGCCTGCTGTCGCAGGAAGCGGCGTTGAAGTACTTTCTGCTGGGCGCCTTCTCGTCGGCGTTCTTCCTCTACGGCGTGGCGTTGCTCTACGGCGCGACCGGCACCCTGACCCTGTCCGGTATCCGGGATTCGCTGGCAGCACAAAGCGATACGTCCATGGCCTTGGTCGGTGTCGGGTTGCTGTCGGTCGGGCTGCTGTTCAAGGTCGGCGCGGTTCCTTTCCACTCCTGGATTCCCGATGTGTACCAGGGCGCGCCCACCCCGATCACCGGATTCATGGCGGCCGCCACCAAGGTGGCGGCGTTCGGTGCGCTGCTACGCGTGGTCTATGTCGCGCTGCCGCCGCTGCACGACCAGTGGCGGCCGGTGCTGTGGGCGATTTCGATCCTGACCATGGCGGTAGGCACCGTCACCGCGGTGAACCAGACCGACGTCAAACGGATGCTGGCCTATTCGTCGGTCGCACATGTCGGCTTCATCCTCACCGGCGTCATCGCCGACAACCAAGCCGGCCTGTCGGCGACGTTGTTCTATCTGGTCGCCTACAGCTTTTCCACGGTGGGCGCGTTCGCCATCGTGGGGCTGATCCGCAATGCCAAGGGAGTCGAGGACGCCGATCTGTCGCACTGGGCCGGCCTGGGCCAGCGTTCACCCATTGTGGGCGTGATGCTTTCGATGTTTTTGCTGGCGTTCGCCGGTATTCCGCTGACCAGCGGTTTCGTCAGTAAGTTCGCGGTGTTCCGGGCCGCGGCCCAAGGGGGCGCGGTGCCGTTGGTGGTCATCGGTGTGATCGCCAGCGGGGTGGCCGCCTACTTCTACGTGCGCGTCATCGTGTTGATGTTCTTCACCGAGGGCTCCGACGACACACCGCAGGTGGTGGCGCCCGGAGTGCTGAGCAAGGCCGCTATTGCGGTATGCGCTGTGGTCACAGTGGTTTTGGGGATCATCCCGCAGCCGGTGCTCGATCTTGCCGATCAGGCCGCGCAGTTGCTGCGCTGAGGCAGCCGGCTGGGCTGTTGCTGAATCGACTTCAGACCTTCATGGTCGGAGTGAGGGCAGCCTGCAGGATCCGGACGTCGCGGGTTGCGATCGTTAGGTTGCGCCTCAGCGCTTGTGCGACGACGACGCGGTCGAAGGGATCCCTGTGCTCCCAGGGTAGTCGCGCCGCCAAGATGCCATCTTGTGAATCAATAGCCAGCTCAGAAGCGCTCATGTCCGCAATGACCTCACTCCAGGTTGATAGCAGCGCGTCACCGTCGAGTCGACCAAGGCGTGTCTTGATGCCGATCTCCCACGCCGAGCCGGCGGTCACCCAAAGGTTGGTATCAGAGCGCGACAAAACACTCAGCGCGTCGGCGTCCAGCCTCGCTGGCTCGCTGACCAGCCAAAGGAACGTGTGAGTGTCAAGCAAAACGTTCATGACGCGTTGTCTTCCCAGGCGGCAAGCTCCGACTCAGGTAGCGGATCGTCAAAGTCCTCGGGTACCACCAGATTCGGAAACTGACCGAACCGCCGCGGCACGGGCTGGATAGGGACAAGCATGGCGACAGGTCGACCGTAATTGGTGATGGTGATCGAGGCGCCGGTGCGCTCAACTTCGGCTAATAGGGCATTGAGCCGATTCTTTGCTTCGGTGCTCGTCACTGTCTCCATGTCAGCCATACTAACGCTGTAAGGCTTTCTGGCTAGCTACGCTAGATCAGCTAGCTGATTTGATCTGGGGCCGCTTCTCCGCCTTGACGCTTGTCCAGCCGGCCGGCCAGACACCGGCAGAAATGCGGGTTGCGTTGCGCTACGACGAGTTCGCCGTCTGGTGCGTCCTAACAACCGATCTGCGACGGGTACGAAACCGGCGCAGCACCACGGCATCTCCAGCCGACGAACCGAAAACCGGATACCTGTTCCGTTAGGGCTGACCGAAGAAACCCGCCTGGTTGTCACCCTGGTTGAACAGGCCCGCGCTGCCGTCACCGGAGTTCCCGATACCGGAGCTGCCAACGCCCGAGTGGAAGAGACCCGAGCTGAGGCCAAACATGGCCGTGTTCCCGATGCCATAAACGAAGCTGCCCGAGTTGGCGATTCCGGTGTTGTTGTTGCCCGAGTTGAACAATCCGGTCTGGCCGTCGCCGGTGTTCTGGAAGCCCGAGCTGGTGTCACCGCTGTTCTGGAAACCGGAGCTGTCATTGCCGCTGTTGAAGAAACCGGAGACGTTGGTACCGGTGTTACCGAAGCCCGACGATGTCGCACCGGCGGGGGTGATCGCGCTACCGACGCTGGTGTTCAGGCTGCCCGAGTTGAAGAGGCCGGTGTTGACGTCACCCGCGTTGCCGAAGCCGGTGTTCAGGCTGCCCGAGTTGAAGAAGCCGGTGTTCAGGCCTTGACCTGGGAACGCTGAGCCGCCGGCATTGAAGCCGCCGGTGTTGTCCTGTCCTGCGTTACCCAGGCCCAGGTTGGCATCGCCCGAATTTCCGAAGCCCATGTTGTTGAAGCCGCCGTTGGCGATCCCGAAGTTCCGGTCGCCCCCATTGCCGAAGCCGGTGTTGGTGCTGCCGGCGTTCCAGAAGCCCGAGTTGATATCGCCCGAGTTGGCGAAGCCGAAGTTGCCGGTCCCCGAGTTGAAGAAGCCGAAATTCCCGTCACCGGAGTTGAAGAAGCCGATGTTGTTGTTGCCCGAGTTGCCGAAGCCCATGTTGTTGGTGCCGGTGTTGAACGCGCCGATACCGACCTGGTTGTCGCCGGTGAGGCCGAAGCCGATGTTGTTGTTGCCCGAGTTGCCGAAACCGAAGTTGTTGTCGCCGATGTTCGCGAAGCCGATATTGGACGAACCGATGTTGGCGCTGCCTATGTTGAAGGCGCCCTGGTTCGCATCCCCGAAGTTGTTGCCGTTACTGAAATCGAACGGGTTAAACGTGTTGCCACTGCCCAGGTTTCCGCTGCCGAAGGAATTTCCGAAGCCGAAGTTCCCATTACCGAGGAAGTTTCCGCTGCCGAAGTTGAGGTTGCCCCGGTTACCCCAGCCGAAATTGGTGTTACCAGTGTTTCCGCTGCCCAGGTTGGCAAAGCCGAAGTTGCCGCTGCCCGAGTTGAGGTTGCCGATATTTCCGCCGCCTGTGTTCAGGCTGCCGAAGTTCCCGTTGCCCAGGTTGAACGAGCCCCGGTTGCCGCCACCGACGTTCCAGTCGCCGGTGTTTCCCAGACCCGTGTTGGACAACACAATCCCAAACGGTGCCGCGGCCGGTGACGCGGCCGCCGCACCGACGGCCGACGCCGCCGCCTGACCCAGGCCCGGCAACCCGGACAACGCCTGTTGCCACGACTGCAACGCCGATGCTGCCGTCGCCGCCCCGCCGTGGTACCCGACCATCGCGGACACATCCGCGGCCCACATCTCCTCGTAGATGCCCTCAGCAGCCGCGATCAACGGCGCGTTCTGACCGAACACATTGGACAGGACCAGCTTCACGAAGGCATTCCGGTTCGCGGCCACCTCGAGCGGATGAACCATGGCCGACCGCGCTGCCTCGAACGCACTCGCCACCGCCTTGGCAGACGCCGATGCCCCCACTGCCCGTGCTGCGGCCGCCTCCAAGAATCCCGCGTACGGTGCCGCCGCGGCGGCCATGGCCGCTGCGGCGGCACCCTGCCACGCCTGGCCAGTCAGCCCCGAGGTCACCGACGTGAATGACTGCGCCGCCGTGCCCAACTCCTCGGCCAACCCATCCCAGGCCGTCGCGGCCTGCAGCATCGGTGCAGACCCCGCGCCGGTGAACATGCGCAGCGAATTGATCTCTGGGGGCAAGACAAAGAAGTTCATCAGCTAGTCCTTTCGTCCGGTCGTCACACCGCATTCCTCCCCGGGCCACGCAACAGACCCCTGAGCTTCGGGCGACCGTGCACGGCATTACACCGGTATTGCAGACTTTAGGAAAATCGCGGCATCAATGTGGGAGTTCCGTCAAATTCGTTGACATTTCGAACAGCTACCTCGACCAGGCCCACTTCAGCCCATGAACGGGCGGGTGACCAACACATAGATCGCCACCACGGCCACCGGTGCCACCAATGGCAACCACGGCACCTGCAGCGGGAAGGACGTCGCGACCAATCCGGCAAACGCGAATCCGGCGGCGGACACGATCGTCGGCAAACTGCCCATCACAAGGCCCGTGCCGACCGCGTGCCGGAACACCAGGTAGGCGGCTGCGCACAGGCCCGACAGTGCGGCAAGACCCTGCGAAGGGTCCGACATCAGCAGCACCGCCACCGACAGCAGCACCGCAATCGTTGCCGCGGGCCGAAACGCGATTCCCGCCGCCACGGCAAGAGCGCCCGCAGCCCCGGCGGCAACGGCCGGCCCGTGCGACCCGACGACGGCGGCGCCCACCATCAGCAGGCCGAACAACGAGGACCCGACCCTACTGACCTGGCTGACCTGACCGGCAGATACGCCCATGTCAGTGCCGTCCCGCCAGCTGTCCCCGACCCCGGCGGCGCCGATCCGGCAAGGTGCTCATCGACTGCTCCAACGGACGATCCCCCTGCCAGGACAGCACGTCGACACCGACGGTGGCCATGTCGCGGTACATCGCGGAGCGCTGCAGCGTCCACAGCCGCACCACCAGCGGGTCCTGCTCGCCCTCGAACGGAGAGCCGTCGAGAACGTCGACGGCAACCACCACATGGCCGCGTTTACGCAAGTCGATCAGCGCCAGCGCGAATTCGGTGTCGAGCAAGGTGGAGAACGCGATGACGATCGCCCCGGCCGGGACGGCAGCGCGCGGCGCCAATGTCCCGGTAGTCCTTTCGAACCCGTCGCCGGTGTCCAGCACGGTATCGAGCACTCGATAGAACTGGCGCTGGCCGATGTCGGCGCCCAGCCACCGGGGGCGGTTGCCGCCGAGCGCGACGATCCCGGCGCGGTCACCGTTGCGCAGTGCGGTCTGTACCACCTGCGCAGCGCCACGCGCGATTCGCTCGGTGGCCACGGTCGCCGGGCCCGGCGGCTGCCGATAGGTGTCGATGAGCACGATCACGTCGGCGGCGCGGTCGGTCAACCGCTGCGTCACGTGCAATCGGCCGCGCCGCGCGCTGACCGGCCAGTTGACGGCGCGCAGCTGGTCTCCCGGCACGTAGGGGCGAATGTCTGCGTATTCCACGCCCGGGCCGATGTGCCGGGTGAGGTGGGCGCCCAGGCGGTCGAGCAATTCGGTCTGCGGAATGGCCGTGGGCTGTGGCGGTGTCAGCGGAAAGACGACGACTTCGGCTGCGTCGACGGTTCCCGTCCCGGTCAGCAAACCGCCGCGCGCGACCGCCTCGACCCGGACCCGGATAGGATAGCGCCCCCATCGGGGCGCCGACGCGGCAACCATTCTGGCTGGGCGGCAATCCGATTGGAGAACATCGAGCTGCATGCCGATAGGCGCCGAGACCGTCACCTCGATCGGCTCCGACCCAGATGGATCGGTGGAATCCGTTGTGGCCCAAACCTTGACGTGTGCCTGCTCATTCTCGAAGCAGCGCTGCGAAGCCGGCTCGCCGTGCACCTGGACGGCCGGGACCGGTCGTTGCCAGTAGATCGAGCACAGCACGCCGAGCAGCGGCGCCGCGAACGCGATCAGCTGCCACCGGCCGCCGATGACGGCAGCCGCCAGCGCCGCTGCCGCACCGGTAGCGATCGCCAGCGTCAACGGTGAGGCGCGCCAGCGCAACTCGACCTCACGCGTCTGGATCATTCGTCCCACTGGTTCGCGGAACAGGCAAGCGCCGCAACAGTTCTCCGACGACGTCGGCACCCTGTACCTTTCGCACCCACATCTCCGGACGCAACGTGATCCGGTGTGCGATCGACGCGGTGGCCAGCGCCTTGACGTCTTCGGGGATCACATAGTCGCGTCCGAGCAGCAGGGCGCGGGCCCGGGCGAGTTGGACCAGGTCGAGTTCGGCTCGCGGACTGGCGCCGACGGCGACCTGGGGATGATGCCGCGTCGCGGTGGCCAGCGACACCACGTAGTGCAAGACGTCCTGGTGGACGGTCACCTGCTCGACCGATTCCCGCATCGCGAGCAGGTCGTGCAGGTCGACGACCTGGCTCACCGTCGGTTCTGCCGATCCCCGGTCCAGCCGGCGGCGCAGCATCGCGGTTTCGTCCTGCTCGGAGAGGTATCGCAGCTCGAGGCGGATCGCGAAGCGATCCAGCTGCGCCTCGGGCAGCGGGTAGGTGCCCTCGTACTCGATCGGGTTGTCGGTGGCCAGCACGATGAACGGCGTGGGCAGCTTGTGTGTCTTGCCGTCGATGCTGACCTGGCCCTCGGCCATCGCCTCCAGCAACGCGGCCTGGGTTTTCGGCGGCGTGCGGTTGATCTCGTCGGCCATCAGCAGGTTGGTGAAAATCGGACCGGGGCGAAACTCGAAGCGGCCGGACTGCATGTCGTAGATCGTCGAGCCGAGCAGGTCGGCGGGCAGCAGATCGGGGGTGAACTGCACCCGCTTGAATTCCAGCCCCAGCGCGGCGGCGAAGGAGCGAGCGATCAGCGTCTTGCCCAGCCCGGGCAGGTCCTCGATGAGCACGTGGCCGCGGGCCAGGACGGCGGTCAGGATCAGCGTGAGCGCCGCGCGTTTGCCCACCACGACGCGTTCGATTTCGTCGAGCACCGCCTCGCAGCGAGCCGTCGTCGTCGCGACCGGCATATTCATGATCGGTTCATACCAGCGTCATACCAACTCGAATTTTTCCAGTATCGCCTCGAGCGCCGCGCGGCCAGGGCCGGGCTGATGCGCACCGGAGGGCGCGACGTTGTTCGGGTTGACCCATTCCCAGAGTTCGGCGCCGAACAGCATCTGCCCCGTGGCATGAAACGCCGCCGGGTCTTTGGCCAGCCGTTGACCGGTCGCGATTTCATATCGGCGCGCCAGCATCGGACGCAAGTGCCGGTCCCAATCCGCCCGGGTGGATTCCGACCACCGGATCGTGGTCTCGGTGCTCGACAGCCAGCGGCGCAATCCGTCGCCGAGATCGTCGTGCTCGGCCTCGGCGGCCGGCGATGTTCCGCGGCCGAGGATGCGGCGGACATTGAGCAGCACCAGGCCCACCGCCACACCCGACGCTGCGAGAACGAACCGGCGGTCCGGCACGATCAACCCCAGCAGCTCGATTCCGACGATGAGGCAAACACCCAGGACGACAAGCTTTTTCACAAGGCAGCTCGCTGGGTGCGGGGCGCCAGTTCGTCGAGAACCAGCCGAAGGACGCGGACCGCGAGTTCCCGGTGCCCCTCGTTCATCACGTGCGGACTGAACCGCGCCTCGGCGAACAGGTTGACCAGCTGCCCGGCGTTGTCAGCACGCAGAACACCGCGTGCGACGGCGCGGGCCAGCACCTCGGTGGGGGTGTCGAAGTCCTGGGGAACGGCACCGGGAACGTTGGCGAGCTCCCGCTCCATGGCCGCATAGCAGGCGATGATCGCCTCCCGCGGCCCGCGATCGAGATCGGTCATCTCGGCCAATCCCAGTTCGGCCGCCCGAGCCAGCAATTGCGAGCCCTGCGCCGGCTCCGCGAATTCGGCGTCGTCGGCGGCGACGCTCGCCGGGGGTGCGGCGCGCCGACGCCGCCGCGCCATGATGGCCGCCGCTGCGACGATCATGACCAACAGCGGAACCGTGTACGCGAGCAGAATTTCCAGGGTGTGTCCGGGATTGTCCGGCGCGTCCTGCCGCGGCGGCGCGGTGCGGGGCGCTGGCGGCGGCGCGCTCTGATCCGGCGAGGGCAGCGAGGAAGCCACCTCCTGCGGCACGACCAGGCGAGCCAACAGCGTCGCGACCAGCAGCCAGGCCACGATCACGCCCAGCCCGATGAGCAGCACCCGCCAACTCGGCCGTCCCTTACCGCCGCCGAGCATCTCGGACAGCTTCCCCGCACTGGGCGCGTCCGCGCGTGGATCGCGCAATCGCGCGATTATCGCGAACGCCATCAGCGCGACACTCGCGCTCAGGACGACGATCACGAATGTCAGCGCCGCCCGGCCGCTACCCGGCTCCGAGTGCGAGCCGCCGTCGGCAGCCGGCAGATAGCCACGCAGGGCCGCGGCGACCAGGATCAACAGCACGATCAGGGCGACAACGCGTCCTGTCGGCTTGTCGATACCGGACATCTGGCACACCTGCCTGCCGCCGCTGCGGCCTGGGATTTCTTCATACTGGCACGTCAAAGACCCGTGTCGCCACACGTGGCCGAAGTTATTGCCCCGGCCGGAACGGCCGGAAGCTGCCGTCGAGAACCTCGCGGTGGCCGATCGTGCGCCCGGTGACCACCGCCGGATCGACCACCGCCAATTCCACTGCCGCCCTGGCGAATTCATCCGCCGGGGCGGTATCGGTGAATTCGCGGGCATAGTAGGCCAGCCCCGGGGTGCGGATGGGTTTCGACGGCGCCAGCGCGTTGACCGCGATGGCACGGCCCAATCCGCGGCTGGCGCCGGTGACGACCGCGCTGCGCCCGGCCAGCCGCCGCGTCACCGGGTCACCCCGTGCACCAGGATCGCGGCGGTCTGATCCACCCACGTGTCGTCGAGCTTTTCGTCCGGGCGCAGCAGCATCCGCAGCATCGTGGCTCCCCCGATCAATTCGATCAACCGGTCCGGGTCGACGTCGGGATGCGCCTCACCGCGATCGACAGCCTCCCGCAACCGCGACCGCACGGCGACGAACAGGTCGGTGAAGCGCGACATCACCCGGGCGTTGAGCTCTGCATCGGCGGTCATATCGGCCACCAGACCGGGCAACGCGGCCCGTACCACCGGGGTGGTGAACACGTCGCGAGTGGCGGCGAGCATCATCGCGATGTCGGCGGCGATATCGCCGGCCGGAGCTTCCAATGCCGTGGGGGCCGCCGGGAATGCTGCCTCGTGGACCAGCTCGGCCTTACTCGACCAGCGCCGGTACAATGCCGATTTGGTGGTCCCGGCACGTTCGGCGACAGCGGCCAGGCTCAGGTTCGAATAACCGATCTGCACAAGCAGTTCCGCGGTGGCCGCCAAGATCGCCGAATCGATGCGCGGGTCGCGGGGCCGCCCGGCGCCCGGGGCCTTGTCAAGGGAGGACGGGTCTGCTTTCATAACGCTACCTACCGTATCGTAATTACCGCGGGAAGGAAGACCTGTGGCCAACGAACCGGCGATCGGGGACATCGACCGCCTGCAGCGCTCGAGTCGTGACGTCACCACCCTGCCGGCGGTGATGTCGCGATGGCTGTCGACGGTGTTGCCCGGCGGCGCCGCACCCGAGGTGAACGTGGAAAGCGGCGTGGACTCCACGGGCATGTCGTCGGAAACCATCATCGTCACCGCTCGCTGGCATCAGGACGGCCAACCCATCGAGCAGAAACTGGTAGTCCGGGTGGCGCCCGCCGCCACGGATGTGCCGGTGTTCCCCACCTATCGACTCGACCACCAATTCGAGGTGATCCGGCGAGTCGGCGAGCTGACCGATGTCCCGGTCCCCAACGTGCGCTGGATCGAACCCACCGGGGACGTGCTCGGAACCCCGTTCTTCCTCATGGATTACGTCGACGGCGTGGTGCCGCCCGACGTCATGCCCTACACCTTCGGCGACAACTGGTTCGCCGATGCCTCGGCCGAACGTCAGCGTGAACTACAGGACGCCACGGTCGCGGTGCTGGCCACGCTGCATTCGATTCCCGACGCCGAGAGCACATTTGGATTTCTGGCCAAGGACTTTGCCGGTGATACCGCGCTGCGCCGGCATTTCAACTGGGTTCGCGCCTGGTACGACTTCGCGGTACCCGACATCGGCCGATCTCCGTTGCTGGAGCGGACGTTCGACTGGCTCGACGACAACTGGCCGCACGAAGCGGCCGCGCGCCGACCGGTGCTGCTATGGGGGGACGCCCGGGTGGGCAACGTCATGTACCGCGACTTTCGGCCGGTGGCGGTGCTGGACTGGGAAATGGTCACGCTGGGCCCTCGCGAACTCGACGTCGCGTGGATGATCTATGCGCACATGGTCTTTCAAGGGCTGGCCGCCCTGGCGACGCTGCCGGGGCTGCCCGAAGTGATGCGCGAAGACGACGTCCGGGCCACTTATGAGCGGCTTACCGGCGCCGAACTTGGCGACCTGCATTGGTTTTACGTGTATTCCGGTGTCATGTGGGCATGCGTGTTCATGCGTACCGGCGCGCGCCGCATTCACTTCGGCGAGATCGACAGACCTGACGACGTCGAATCGCTGTTCTACCACGCCGTTTTGATGAAGCGCCTTATCGGAGAGGACGACTGATGATCGGGCCACTCGACGAATATCCGGTACACCAACTTCCCCAGCCGATCGCCTGGCCGGGTTCCTCCGACCGCAACTTCTACGACCGCTCCTACTTCAACGCCCACGACCGCACCGGAAACATCTTTGTGATCAGCGGTATCGGCTACTACCCCAACCTGGGAGTAAAGGACGCATTCCTGCTCATCAGGCGCGGTAACACCCAAACGGCGGTACATCTTTCCGACGCTATCGACCAGAACCGGCTGCGCCAGCACGTCAACGGCTATCGCATCGAGGTCATCGAGCCGCTGCGAAGGCTGCGCCTTGTCCTCGACGAAACCGAAGGCATCGCAGCCGATCTCACCTGGGAGGGGTTGTTCGACGTCGTCCGGGAACAGCCGCACGTGCTGCGGTCCGGCAACCGGGTGACGCTGAATGCACAACGGTTCGCCCAGCTGGGCAGCTGGAGCGGCCGGATAGCGATCGACGGCGAAGAGATCGCGGTGGATCCCGCCACCTGGATCGGCAGCCGCGACCGGTCCTGGGGCATCCGGCCGATCGGTGAGCCCGAACCGGCCGGCCGGCCCGCCGATCCGCCGTTCGAGGGCATGTGGTGGCTGTACCTGCCGATGGCGTTCGACGATTTCGCGGTCGTGCTGATCATTCAGGAGGAGCCGAACGGATTCCGCTCCCTCAACGACTGCACCCGGGTGTGGCGCGACGGCCGCGTCGAGCAGCTGGGCTGGCCGCGGGTGACAATCCACTACCGCTCCGGCACCCGGATCCCCACCGGGGCGACCATCGATGCGACGGCACCCGATGGCACCCTGGTGCATTTCGACGTGGAGTCCAAGCTGCCGGTGCCCATCCACGTGGGCGGCGGCTACGGCGGTGACTCGGATTGGCTGCACGGTATGTGGAAGGGCGAGAAATTCGTCGAGCGGCTGACCTACGACATGACCGATCCGGCGATCGTCACGCGGTCCGGCTTCGGCGTCATCGACCACGTTGGCCACGCGCTGTGCCGCGACGGCGACGCGGAACCGGTGGAGGGCTGGGGCCTGTACGAGCACGGCGCGCTGGGACGCCACGACCCGTCGGGATTCGCCGACTGGCTCACGGTTGCGCCCTGAGCCCGCCGTGAACGGGGCGCCGGCCACCGCACCTCGACGTCAATGCCCCGAGCTACGGTCAACTGCCCCAAGAACAGTGCCGATGCCGTTGGGGCCTCAAGGGTAGTCGCCCGCATCGGGGATGTTGGTAGTGCCCGGTCGGGTGGCCACAAATCCATTGCGCGCGTAGGTTTGTCGCGCAAAGGCGGGCAAATCGTGCGCCGGCTCGGCCACAGACCCACCCGAAAGACTGAGTGCCGCAGCCACCACTCCGCTGAGCGCGACAACCAGACCTGAGTTCAAAGCCGTCGTCCCCAGAGATCCGCCAAGGTCCACGAGGTGATCCACGAAAACAGGTGACGGTCGTAGGTCACCAAAGTTCAACCCCCGATGCCGGATTCCGGCTTCGATGATCGCGGGCAGGTCGGCAATAGAGATTTTTCCGACGGATCCGCCGAAATGCGGTTGACTGTAGGACGTGACAAACCCACGCTGGATTGTCGACGTGGTCATAGTGGGTGCCGGCTTCGCCGGACTGGCGGCAGCCCGCGACCTAGCCGGAGAAGGTCATGACGTGCTGGTACTCGAGGGCCGCGACCGCGTGGGCGGCCGTTCCCTCACCGGCAACGTCGCGGGATTACCGGCGGATATGGGCGGCACGTTCGTCGGCCCCACTCAAGACGAGGTCCTGGCCCTGGCCGACGAGCTGGGAGTTCCGACCATCCCGACCTACCACGACGGCAAGAACCTGATCCATTGGCGGGGCGCGGTGCGCCCGTACAGCGGCACGATCCCAAGGCTGTCGCTGGCCGCACTGCTCGACATCGCGCGGTTGCGCTGGCAATTCGAGCGGCTGGCCCGCGCCGTGCCGATATCGGCGCCATGGGACGCGCCGCGAGCGCGCCAACTTGACGGCATGTCACTGCGTCAGTGGTTGCGCGCGGTGCGCGCCACCGCGTCATCACACGACCTGATGGCCATCATGGCGCGGGTGACCTGGGGTTGCGAACCCGAAGACGTGTCCATGCTGCACGCCACCCGCTATGTGCGCGCGGCCGGCGGTTTGGACCGGCTGCTCGACGTCGAAAACGGCGCCCAGCAGGATCGGTTCGCGGGCGGCACCCAGCAGATCGCCGACCTGGCGGCGGCTGAGCTGGGAAGCCGGGTGGTGCTGGATGCGCCGGTGCGTCGCATCGACCGCCACGGTGCCGGTGTGACAGTCACCTCGGATCAGGGACAGGCCGAGGCCGGGTTCGTCATCGTGGCGATCCCGCCCGCACACCGTGCGGCCATCGAGTTCAATCCCCCGCTGCCGCCGGAATACCTGGAACTCGCCCGGCATTGGCCGCAGGGCCGGTTGAGCAAGGCCTATGCCGCGTATTCGACGCCGTTCTGGCGCGCCAACGGATTCTCCGGCCAGGCCTTGTCGGACGACGGCCCGGTGTTCATCACCTTCGATGTCAGCCCACATGACGACGGGCCGGGCATCCTCATGGGTTTCGTCGATGCCCGCGCATTCGACTCGTTGCCCACCGAACAGCGCCGCCGCGACACGCTGCGGTGTTTCGCCTCACTGTTCGGCGACCAAGCGCTCAAACCCCTCGACTACGCCGATTACCGTTGGGGCAGCGAGCAATTCGCGCCGGGCGGTCCCACCGCCGCGGTACCGCCCGGTTCCTGGACCAAATACGGGCGGTTGCTGCGTGAACCGGTCGGGCCGATTCACTGGGCCGGCACGGAAACCGCGGATGAATGGACCGGCTACTTGGAGGGCGCCGTCAGGTCCGGTCGACGGGCGGCCACCGAAATCTCCGCACTGCTATGAGCTGATCCGCCGGACCGCGGAATGCCGCGTGACCGATTCGGCCAGGATACGCAAATGGCGGTTCACCTCGTGGTGCTGTTCCAGCATCGAGCAGTGGCCGCCCGGCAACTCGACGAGATCGAAGACATTGGGTGCGACACTGGCGATCTTGCGGGACTGACTGATCGGTGTCAGCCGATCGTGCCTGCTGCCGATCACCAGCGTCGGCACCGTCAAGCCGTCGAGGTTGATATGCCGAGGCCCCAGTTCGTCTACGAGCATCCGCGCACAGCCGCCGCGCCCCGCCGGTGACGTCTGCGCGAAAAGCTCGTAGACCAGCCGCGCGGTGCTCGGGTGGGCATCGGCCCCCACCGCCATCATTGCGACCAGAAGCTGGGTCGGTATCCGGACCACGCCGGGAACCCGAAATCCCCCGAACACGTTGATCAAGCCGCGGCCCGCCAGCACTCGCGCCGCCGACAATTCCCGTGGCACCGACAGCAACTTCACTCTGCTCAGCAGGTCGCCGGTGGTCGTGTTGATCAAGGCGACCGCGTCGGCGCGCCGGAGTACCTTGTGGCGATAGCGTTCCGACCAGGCCGAGATGGTGATCCCGCCCATCGAATGTCCGGCGATCAGCGCCCGCTCGTGCGGGGCCAGCGTCGCGTCCAACACCGAATCCAGGTCGGAGGCAAGGTGTTTGAGGGTGTAGCTGCCGCGACGAGGGATGCCACTGTGCCCGTGTCCGCGGTGGTCGAAAGCGATCACCCGATAGTCGTTGGCCAGGTCGGCGATCTGATATGCCCACACCCGGATGGAGCAGACGAAGCCATGCGTCAAAACGATCGGGTAGCCGTCCGGCGGCCCGAACACCTGGGTGTGCAGCGGAGTCCCGTCGGCCGCGCGAACGGTCAAACTGCGACTGGGCGGCAACGCGTCGGGCAACTCGTTCGGCACATCGCCGCGGGTGGACTTCATCGCCGCTCCCCCTTCGAACGCGGCTTCGTCGCCGCCCTCCGGATGGCGCCGAGTTTACCTGACGGTAATGTGGGACCGGTCACATTTGCGCGAAAACGATCTGGTAACGACGCTGCGCAGCCGACATTTCGGGATTGGGCGGGTGTGAGACCCTGACTGCGTGTCCCAGATGTCCCGCCGGGGGTTCCTGGCGGCAACGGCGGGTTTGACCTGCGCCGTCGGTACCGGCGCGACGGCCGGGTGCGCCAAGACAGCACCTCCGGACAACAAGGCGGTCCTGGTCATCGGCGCCGGCATGGCGGGTTTGGCGGCCGCGCGCAGTCTTGCCGACGCGGGTTGGCCGGTACGGGTGATCGAAGCCCGCAATCGGATTGGCGGCCGGGTGAATACCACCCGCGACTGGGGTCTGCCGCTGGAAATGGGCGCCTCGTGGATTCACGGCACGACGAACAATCCGCTGGTGGAGTTGGCGCGCAAAGTACAGGCGCAACTCGCCCCGACCGACTACAACCAGGCGGCGAAACTGGTGTTCGATCCTCGCCTACAGCCGATCGACTACCACGAGGCGACCTGGCGCGCGCTCGTGGCCCAGGCACGTGACGAGGTCAACGGCGGGAGTCTGGGCGCCGCCGTCAATGCCCAGGCCGAGCGCGACGAGTTGTCCGACAACGAGCGCGCCCAGTTGACCTACTACGTCAACACCGAAATCGAAGACGAGTACGCCGCGGACGCAGACCAGCTCTCCGCCACGACGTTCGACCAGGGCACGTATACCGGCGGGCCACAGGTGGTCATCACCAGCGGATACGATGCCGTGCCGCGCTCGCTGGCCGACGGCCTTCCTGTCGTCCTCAATACCGCGGTCACAGCTGTAGTGCGACAAGGCAATTCGGTGATCGTGCGAGCCGGTGACCGGTCCTTCGAAGGGCCCGCCGCCATCCTCACCGTTCCGCTCGGCGTGCTGCAGGCCGGGGCGATAACCTTCGATCCGCCGCTTCCGGACGGACACGCACACTCGTTGCGGGCGTTGGGATTTGGAGTGCTGTCCAAGAGCTACTTCCGCTTCGCGCAGCGGACCTGGGACCTGGAAAACGCGTTTTACCAATTCCTGGGCTCCGACGGCGGCATGTGGGCACAATGGCTGACGTTGCCGGCCGCCGCCGGGCCGATCGTGTTGGCTTTCAACGCCGGTCGCCGCGGCCGGTACGTGGAGTCAACCGCACCCGGTGAGTTGATGGCCGGCGCGCTGCCCATCGCCCGGCAGTTGTTCGGCAACGACGTCGCGCTCGTCGACGTCAAATCGTCGAGCTGGACCGTCGATCCCTATGCCCTTGGCTCGTACTCGTTCCATGCGCCGGGTTCCGGTCTCGACGATCGCCGCCGGTTGCAGGAACCGATCGGTGATCGGCTCTACCTCGCCGGCGAGGCCGTCGGCGAGGACAATCCCGCCACCGTGCACGGCGCCTTGCTCAGCGGCCGACACGCCGCGGCCGAATTGATGCACCGCCTGCAATGACGTTGCCGGCGTGGCCGGTCAGTAGTCTTGCAGCGCGGCCACGTTGCGCCAACTCGGCCACGTCGTCTCCCAGATCCGATGGATTCGACCGTTGCGGTAGGCGGCGATGAGCACAACCTCTATTCGGGTCGGCTGCTCGCCGGGGCGAGACGTGGTAATCCACAACCGTCCCGCCACCTTGTCGGCGGCCGCCACCCACGCCTGCTCGTCGTACTCGACCGCGTAGCTGATGTCGGTGGCATAGACGTTGCGGTGGCTGTCGCGGAATTCGGCAAAACTCTGACTCAGCCCGTCGGAGTACATCACAAAGTCAGGGTCGTAGTAGTGCTCGAAGAGATCAGCGTTCTTGGCCACGACCACCCGGTCGAACATCTCGCGAAGCAGCGCCACCGACACCGGCCGATCGCAGCCGAGTTCGGAAGTGCTACGACTGGCGTCCGCCCGACTCACGCGGGCAGCTCTTGCGCGCCGCGATCAAGGTTGTGGAACTGCGCGCAGGGCTCTTTTGCCCCCAGCATGAAGGGCAATGCTTTCGCCCCGAACCCCAGCTTCGCCGAGAGCCGGCCGAAGAAGCCGCGTTCCGCCACCACGGGCCGCACCTCGGGCGTGGCGAGATCGATATAGTAAGTCGCCGTTTGGCCAATGCCCTCGAAATCGTGGGTCAACGCGATCGAGAGCTTCCGAATCGACTCATCGAGGCAAGCTGCCACCACGTCGGTCATCAGCACGTACTCCGACACCGGCACCAGGTTCTTCAGCATCCGGTGCACGAGAATGACGTCGAAGCCGGCGAGTTCGACCCGGCGCTTGACCTTCTGCTCGGCGACGTCGCCCTCGTGAGCGACAAACTTGAGCGACAAGTTGCCCAGTTGCGAGCAGCTCTGGCAATCGCAGGCGATGTCTTTCTTCAGCCTTTCCCGGCGCGCCAGGAAGGCTTGTCGCATGGTCGTTATCCGTTCGCACACAACGACTTTGGGGTTGCCACCGGGAGCCCAGAAGAACGCGGCATCGCCCTCCAGCTTGGCCAGCTTGAGACCTTTGCCGGCGTCGATCACCGCTTCGAGCAGCTCGGCCACCGTCTGCTGCGCGTGCACCAGGTGCATGCGGTTCCAACTCATGTAGTGCGTGTATCCGCCGATGTCGGCAATGAGTAGCACGGCGCGCCTAACGGCCATGAAATCAGGATTTTAGCGGTCCGACCCGGCCCAGTCGATGCTGATCCCGCCGATGCGCGACGGCCGTTGCCGGCCACGCAATCACCTCGGCGACCCTGCGCCGGACGGTCGCGGGGCCCCGGTCAGGAAGCCTTGGTGTACCGGCGGACCAATTCACCGTCACCGAAGGTGCTCACGTAGTCCAGGCCGGCGTCGTCGCGGCCGAAAAACGTCCACTGCTTCGGGCTTCTATTCGGCTCACTAATCAGCTTGACCTTGAAGGGAACGTGGGTCGAGCGCACGGTGCCGATGACGTCACCGACCCGGATCTCCGACGGATGAATTTCCGGTGCGTCCCACCAGTTCTGTATGGCCATGTGATACATCCTTTCTTACGAGCGTCGGCGCGACGCATCTACAGCGCAGTCCCGCACCGAGCATGATGTGGGGCGCGGTGGTGGGTTGCTCAAGCGTCCGCGGGTCGAAGTCGCCGGCTGGTCGCGGGCGGACCGCACGTCGAAAAATGTTGCCGCTGAGCGGCGTTGCGCGGTTGGCGAGGTACCCATCAAGCCGTCACGACTGCACATCGGCCGGAGCGACGTGCGCGGCTGCATCGTCCCGGACACGTCGACCGCATAGTGCGCTTTCGGCACGAGCGGCACGCAGGATGTCGCCGCAGATCTGGAATTCCTGGGTGTCCCGCTCCTCACCCATGGCGGGCCGGCCCGCACATCTGCGCAACACCATCTTGGCCAGAGCAGCGGACGTGCGGCACGGCACCACCAGCAGATTCGCCGAGGCCCGGCTACCCGTGATCGTCATCAGTCGCTGGCGTACCACAACCCGGCCGCGCTCACCCCTGTCACCTACCCTGGGACGGTTCAACGCATCAAGATCTGGCGAACTCTCCAGCGAGGACCAGTTGACCGTGATAGCGGTGATATTGCCCAAACGCGTGCGCAAGGCATCTACCAACTCGGGAAGTTCGCGCGCTATCGAGGCCGTATGCGGCCACCACGCCCCGTCCAGCGGCGCACCCAGTTCCATCGCCAAGGCGACCCGCACCGGGCTGGCCAGACGCCGAGCGCCCACTGCTCCGTTCATGGCGCTGACATTGTCCCGACGGGAACCGCCCGCGTCATGCGGCCGGACCCCGGCGACATCGTCACCGCCACCAGTCGGCCTGCGCGCAACTCGCGGTGATCCATCGACGACCCCTTCACTTCGGCCTGACCCGGCACACACGTGTGGGGATCGACAAACGAAGCCAGTCACAGACCGTTGGTTACGATGCGGCCGCGAACCCGAGATCAGAGCTGGCTACGAAAGAAAACCTCACTATGGACACTACACCCACGGGGCCGGTAACCGCACCGGGTTGAGCGATCAGGCGACGACCCGGTCGTTGTGGCTTTCGGGCCCGAGGCGCCGGTCGCAGTGCACGATTTCGACCGCCGCGCACCGTACTTGCGCGCCCGGTTCGTAGACCATTCGACGCGGTCGGCACCCGTCACCGGCCTGCTATTCATGGTGTGAAGCAACCGATGTCGAAGCCCGTCAGGTGATATGCGGGTGCGGTGGGAGACTCCAGATGCGGCCTGATTCCATTCGCGGCCAACATATCCCGCTCCAGGATGTAGTAGCTGTCGAGCCACTACTGACCACCTCGTGCGGCGGCACCCGCATTTAGGCGTTCCCATTCATCTCCTTGAATGTCCTCACTGGACGTCGCTGGGCCTTTCGGAGGATTGCCGCAGGTGCTTGAGGACCCTGCGGCAGGGATGGCACCGGTTTCAGGCGTCTTTCCGGTGGGGCGATCTATTGCACCGTCTGGAGATTGGACATCACGCAATCGAGGTGTCGCCCTGTCACACGAATCTCCCGGCACCTCATCCCGAGAGACGGTCAACGCCTGGGCACGAACACCGGTTTCCTATTATGCTGTTGTCCCCGTACACCTTTCGGCTACGAGTCAGCCATCAGACCCAGAGATACACCCAATCCCTGCCTGCTCGGCAGCAACTACAGCCGAGCGCCTCGTGGCGCAGTCACGTCAAGATGCTCGCGAAGCCTGATGTATCGGCGGGAAGAATTTTCCTGACGCGATCTCTGGTACGCCGGAACCGCGATAACATTGAGCTGCTGCTCTGCTCTGGGAGAAGTGTCGAATGTCATTTGCGGTCGCGGTGCCAGAGAACCTGATGTGGGCGGCTTCGGATGTGGCCGGTATCGGTGCTGCGCTCGACGCGGCCAACGCGGCCGCGTCGGCTCCCATCACGGTGTTGCTGGCGGCGGGCGAGGATGAGGTGTCGGCGGCGGTCGCGGCGCTCTTCGGTTCGCATGGCCAGGCCTATCAGGTGATCAGCGCCCGGGCGGCGGAGTTCCATGCTCGGTTCGCGCAGGCTTTGGCGTCCGGAGCCGGGTGGTATGCCAGCGCCGAAGCCGCCAACGCCTCGGCGCTGGAAACGGTGGAGCAGCAGCTACTCGGCGTGGTCAATGGGCCCAGCCAGACGCTGTTGGGACGCCCGTTGATCGGCGACGGCACCAACGGTGGGCCGGGGCAGCCCGGCGGGCCGGGCGGGCTGTTGTACGGCAACGGCGGCAACGGCGGCGCCAGCAACACCGCTGGTGTGTCCGGCGGCGCGGGTAGCCAGGGCATCGCCGACTTCAACAGCACCGGCGTATTTGCC
>NZ_LQOX01000134.1 GCF_002102175.1 Mycobacterium gastri
GGAGGGATGGGCGGCAACGGCGGATCAGCGGGGTTGTCCGGGGCCGGCGGGGCTGGCGGACACGGCGGCCTGGGCGCCCCCGGCGCCAAGGGTGTCAACCCCACTCCCCTGCCGGCAGGCCCGGCGGCGGGCCCCGGCGCCGACGGCGGCACCATAGGGAGCATCGGTCTTCCGGGCGGGGCCGGCGATAACGGTGTCAGCAGCGCCACCCTCGGGCAGCCGGGCGGTACCGGCGGCGCCGGCGGCGGTGACAGCGGCGTCACTCCGATCATCATAATTGGGGGTAGCGGTGGCAACGGGGGTGCCGGCGGCGTGGGCGCCGCGGGGGGCGCCGGCGGCGATGGCGGTGACGCCTTCCTAATTGGGGGAGTCGGCGGCACCGGGGGCGCCGGGGGCGCCGGCGCCCCCGGCGGCATGGGCGGCACCGGCGGGACCACCCTTACGGCAAATCGCGTTGGCGGTACCGGCGGTACCGGCGGCACCGGGGGCATCGGCGCGACCGGCGGCACGGGCGGCACCGGCGGCAACGGAGGGCTGCTGTATGGCAATGGCGGGGCCGCCGCCGACGGCGGCGCCGGCGGGCTAAGCGGTGGGTCCGGCAGCGGTGTTGGCGCCGGCGGGGCCGGCGGGGCCGGCGGCGATGCGCGGCTGATCGGCAACGGCGGGGCCGGCGGCAATGGTGCCTCGGGCGCAGCTGGCGGCACCGGCGGCAATGGAGGGCTACTGCAGGGCGACGGCGGGGCCGGCGGCAACGGCGGTGACGCCATCGCGCCCGGCGGCACCGGAGGGATGGGCGGCAACGGCGGATCAGCGGGGTTGTCCGGGGCCGGCGGGGCTGGCGGACACGGCGGCCTGGGCGCGCCCGGCGCCGACGGCGTCAACCCCAGCCCTCTGGCAAACCAGGGCCCCCCGGCGGCCACCGGCGACCCCGGCGGGAACTTCGGCGGGCCCGGTGGGCCCGGCGCCAACGGCGTCAGCAGCCCCACTGTCGGGCAGCGCGGTGGTACTGGCGGCGCCGGCGGTACGTTCCCTACCGTCGGGGGTAACGGTGGCACCGGGGGTATCGGCGGCGTGGGTGCCGCTGGAGGCATGGGCGGCACCGGCGGTACCGGCGGGCTCGCTGGCGGCGTCGGCGGCACCGGGGGTGCCGGGGGCGCCGGCGCCCCCGGCGGCATGGGCGGCACCGGCGGGAGCGCCGTGCAGGCAGACGGCGTTGGTGGCGTTGGCGGCACCGGCGGCACCGGCGGCACCGGCGCTACCGGCGGCACCGGCGGCACCGGCGGGACCGCCGGCGGCTTCGGCGGCTCCGGGGGCGGCGGCGGGATGGGCGGTGTTGGCGCCGTGGGCGGCGCCGGCGGCAACGGCGGGGCCGGCGGCACCGGTGGTCGGGGCGGGCTGCTGTTCGGTGACGGCGGCGCCGGTGGCCTCGGCGGAAACGCTGGTGGCGGCGGTACCGGCGCGACGGGCGGTACCGGCGGTACCGGCGGTACCGGCACAGCGGCTGCAAACTCTGGGGGCAATGACGGCGATGGCGGCAATGGCGGCAATGGCGGCAACGGAGGCAACGGAGGCACCGGCGGCAGTGGCGGTAACGGCGGCTCCGGTGGCTCCGGCGGGCTTTTCGGCAGCTCCGGGGCGGCCGGCGCGGGTGGCACCGCGGGCAGCGGCGGCACCGGCGGCAACCCCGGCGCCGGCGGCGCCGGCGGAACAGGGCGCGTGAACGGCGCGGCCGGTGGCACCGGCCAGGCCGGCGCCGACGGCGCCGACGGCACCGACGGACCGCCCGGCTGAACTGGGTCGGCGGCGTATCGGTACACGCCCGGCCCGCATCGCTGGCCAGGCTGAGCTCGATTTGTCGTGTCGGTCACTGACTTCCGTAGGCGATGGCATCAGGCCGGGGTGCAGTTGGGTGCTGGCGGGTGGGCGGGTTGCCAGAGGCGCTGAAAACGCGGGTCGGCTGCCACGATTGGCGATAGCATGAACCTTCTTCCCGCATATCCCGTTCCATCGGTAATAGTTACCGGCGTGTCAGGGAAGGTAGGCATCGTGTCGTTTGTGATCGCAACACCGGAGATACTCGCCGCGGCGGCGAACGATTTGGCGAGCATTGGTTCGGCGGTCAGCACAGCCAACGCGGCCGCGGCGGCCCCAACCACGACCGTGGTGGCCGCGGCCGCAGACGAGGTGTCGGCGACGATCGCGGCACTGTTCGGGGCGCACGCCAAGCACTATCAGGCGCTGAGCGCCCAGGCGGCGGCGTTTCATGCCCGGTTTGTGCAGGCCCTGACCGCCGGTGCGGGCTCCTACGCCGCCGCGGAGGCCGCCAACACCTCGCCGTTGCAGACCCTCGAACAGCAAATACTCGGCGTGGTCAACCCGCCCACCCAGGCACTGCTGGGACGCCCACTGATCGGGGACGGAGCCAGCGGGGCCGCCGGCACCGGGCAAAACGGCGGGGCCGGCGGGTTGCTCTTCGGCAACGGCGGGGCCGGCGGCACCAGCACGACCGCCGGCGTGGCCGGCGGCAACGGCGGCTCAGCCGGGCTGATCGGCAACGGCGGGTCCGGGGGCGGCGGCGGGGCTGGAGCGGCCGGCGGTCGTGGCGGTGCCGGTGGGTGGCTGTTCGGCGACGGCGGCCAGGGCGGCGCCGGCGGGACCGCTACCGCCGTCGGCGCCGCCGGCGGGGCAGGTGGGGCCGGCGGCAGCACCGGGCTGTGGGGCGCCGGTG
>NZ_LQOX01000135.1 GCF_002102175.1 Mycobacterium gastri
AGGGCGCCCTGCCCGCCGGCCCCACCGGCCCCGCCGTTTCCGAACCACCCGATGGCGGCGCCGCCGGCTCCGCCGTTTGCGGCGACCCCGCCGAAGAACCTTTGGCTATTCCCGCCGTTGCCACCCGCCCCGCCGTCGCCGGCGAGCATGCCGCCGGCACCGCCGGCCCCGCCGGCGCCGGGCCTGAAACTGTTCGCGCCGGCGCCGCCGGCCCCGCCGTTGCCGAACACGCCGGCGTGGCCGCCGGCCCCGCCGTCGCCGGCGTTTGCGCTGCTGCTGCCCTGCCCACCGGCGCCCCCGGCGCCGCCGTCGCCGAACAACCCGACAGCGTTGCCGCCGGCCCCACCGGCTCCGCCCCCAACCACACTCCCGGTGCCACCGGCGCCGCCGGCGCCGCCGTCGCCAACAAGCAAGGCGCCGGAGCCGCCGGCGCCGCCGACGCCCCCGCCGCCGTTACCGGCGCCGCCCGGACCCCCCGCGCCGCCCTGACCAAACAGCCCGACGGCGTTACCGCCGGCCCCACCGACGCCGCCGGTGCCGGCGGCACCGGTGCTGACTCCGCCGGCGCCGCCTACCCCGCCGTTGCCGACGAGTATGCCGCCGGTGCCGCCGGCGCCGCCGGTGCCAGCGGCACCGGCGTTGACGCTTCCGCCGGCACCGCCGGCGCCGCCGTTGCCGAACAGCCCGGCCGCCCCGCCGTTACCGCCCGGCCCACCGGCGTTGGTGCCCGCGCCGCCGTTGCCGCCGTTGCCGATCAGGATCCCACCGTCGCCACCGTTAGCCCCCGTCCCGGGCGCCCCGTCGGCGCCATCACCGACAAGCGGGCGCCCCAATAGCGCCTGCGTGGGCGCGTTGATCGCGTTGAGCACGTTCTGCTGCACAATCTGCAGTGGCGAGGCGGCGGGCGCCCCGTCACCGGGCAACCCCAACAAGAATCCGCCGGTGCCGTCGGAACCGCGGGCACCGTTGCCAGTAACCCCAATCCCGGGGTTGCCGCCGGCACCGCCATTGCCGATTAGCTGGGCGTTGCCGCCCGCGCCGCCGTTACCCCCGGTACCTGCGGCGTTCAAGTTCTGCCCGCCGAAACCGCCGGCGCCGCCGCTGCCGATCAGTCCGGCCGTGCCGCCGACACCGCCGTCGCCGGCGACCAAGCTACCGACCCCGCCATTTCCGCCGGTGCCGCCGGCGCCGAAGAGCACAGCGCCGCGACCGCCCGCGCCTCCGGTGCCGCCGGTGCCACTGGCGCCGAACGCGCCCTGCCCGCCGGTCCCGCCGGCCCCACCGTTGCCGAACAGTCCGATGGCGGCACCACCGGCCCCACCTGCCCCGCCGACCCCGGTCAGATTGGCACCAAGCGGATTGCTGCCGCCATTGCCGCCTGCCCCGCCATTGCCGGCGACCATGCCGCCGGTCCCACCGGCGCCGCCGGCGCCACTGGCGGAGGTGCCCTGGGTACCGGCGCCGCCGGCTCCGCCGTCGCCGAACCACCCGAAC
>NZ_LQOX01000136.1 GCF_002102175.1 Mycobacterium gastri
CAGGTACTACGCTCACCGTTCAGATCGGACACCCCGGTCACACAAAACGAGGTGTGCATCAAACCCGGGATGCTCCACAAGATGAAAACTCGCGGCGTTGGGGGCGAGATCGGTACCCGGGCAGCCGATCAGCACCGCATCGTTCGCGTGCATCTGACCCAACGCAAACGCGTCGGCCACCGTCGTCGAACCATATGAGTGGCCTAGCACGGTGACGTGCTGACCTGCGCCGAGGTGGGTGGCCCACAATCCATTGACATCCTGCGCCAAGGCCTGACCGCCGGTTCGCGCCAGCTCGGGGGTGGAAATTCGTTGAACGTCGTTGAAGTCATTGGGAGCGTCGCAGCCCATCCACGCGATCACCGCGGTGGGGTTCTTTGGGTCGGCGGCGTTGGCCTGCTCGAACAGGTTCAGCGTGTCGTTGTGGCCGTCGTGCAGCCAACCACCCCGCACGCTGCTGCTGGTGCCCGGCACAATCACCGCGGTGTTCTTCGCCAGGTCCGGGTTACCGATGGCGATCGCCGCACGACCCTTACCGCCGAAAGCTAGCGGGTCATACGCGAACAGATAGGTGGGGAGAGGGTGGCGAGGATCATTCCCGGCGTCGTGGTCGAGACCCTGCTTGGTCTGATCGGCGTTCTGGTAACGGGTGATGTCGGTGGCCGACAGACCGTACTTCGTCGGATCGCGCACCACATCGTCGACAGACACGCCGTATCGGCTGGCGATGTCGCGTACCCGGTTGAGGTCGTTTGTCATCACCGCGAGATTGGCGCCGTTGCGAGCAAGGACGGGCACGCCGTTGAGATTGCCGATCTGATCAGGGTGCTCAGCGATGAGCTGCTGCCGCTCCTCGGGGGTCAAAGACGTCCACCACTTGTTGACATCCTCCGGTTTCGTGCCGGGTGGCGGAATCTGAGGTTTTGCATCCACGGCCTGGAGAACGTCGGGGTCATAGCCATCGGCGCGTAACGTGTCCAGCGACTTGTCCAGATAACGTGAGTAGCCATCACGAAGCGACTCGACCTGGCCCAGAGCGGATTTGGTGTCAGCGATGGCCTCGTCCTCAAGACCGGTGATGTGGAGATCCAGTCACCCGCTGCACCTCGGCGGAGTCATTAATCGGATGAACGCCATCCTCGCGATTCCATGCCGCCTCAAACCGACGACGCGCTTCCTCGAATGCTGCGTCGGCCTCAGCGGTGCAGCGACCGGCGGCATGAAACGCCTCCGCCAGATCAGAAATCTGCGCTGGGCGACCAACTTGCAGACTGTGGTTGATCGCCCAGGGATTACCGCCGACTTCGGCGATCAATGCTGGGATACTTACAGTATGTAGCGCAGCTGCATACACCGCCCGTTCTACGAATCGGGATTGCTTTGCATCGTGGCACCTTTCCCGAGCCGGCGACAACGCGACTATCTCGACTGCCGTACCAGAGCACATCTGAGCGTGCCCGCACTGGCGCTGTCACGGCACGAATTACCCGATTCTCGAGTTTGCTTACGACCGTGGGGATTCGGCGGCAGCGCGCCTCACCGCATCCTCCGTAGCGGCATGACGGCTGTCCACGGCCAGCACGTCCTTGACAACGCGCGGGCATCCGTCGACTACACCCCCCCTATGAAGGCTGACTGCCGGCAGCCGATGCTTGACCCACTGCCAGTCGATTCGCTCCTGTTCCAGACGCACGCGTTCACCCAACCGATCCGCGACCAGATCCGAATAGAGGTCTTGTTCGTCAGGCGTCAGTCGCGTGAGAACCGACGTGGCCGGGCGGTCTTCGGTAACCCAACGGTCGCGATGGGTGAGCAGCGTCTCACGGTCCATCAGCACCGACCGTGTTTGCGGGAGCCAAGCCCGCAGCCGGTCGAGAATGGCGAATCCGTGGGTGTCAATGTCGCCCCAGTACAAGACCTCGGCTTCCGCTAACCATCGCAGCCCACCGACGTTGTCGACGTCAAAGCCCTTGCCCCATATGACGACACCGTCCTCGGGGACGTCGACACTCAGATAGCTGATCTCGTTCTCGATGACTAGAGCCACCCGGGGCTCAATCCTGAGCTGAGCCAACTCCTCTGACCGCACCACCAACTCGGTGAGCGGAGCCGGGAGACCCAAGGAGGGAGCGGACCGCAGCCGGACCATTGCGGGCTTCGACCGGAGGCCAAGTCCGGCAAGGAATCCCGCGGCTGTCGATGAAACACCAAGCATCGCCGCCAACACCGGCCGGTGCCGCTCGGCGAACTTGGTGTCAACGCCGGGGGCGCTGATCTCACGCAGATACCGATTCGATTGACGGTGACCGTCGAGCCAAACGTAGGCCGCGATCAGCTGCGGCATCTCGGGCCCCAAGCCGAGCGCGTGATGCGGATGGTTCACGATCCACTCTCGAACCCGCGGATATCCATGTGCGAGAGCCAGAAGCTCGTCGAAACGACGAACCAAAGTCGCTACCCCCAAGAGTGCCCAGGCCTGCTCGAATGAGGACACCACTGCGCGGACGGGCAGCTGGTTACGGCCGATCCGCCTGCCGCCGATCGATTGCCACTGTAGGGTGTATCGGCGATCGTCGCGGCCGCCGGCGTCGAGCGCGGCCACCCAGTCGCGGGCGGCGGCGATGTCGTCACCGACCTGCGACGGTTTGGGGCCATGTAGTAGCACTTCGATCGGATCAAAGAGATCGCCGTTGGCGTAGGCACGCAACAGCGATCCATCGTCCCACCGGCGTCTGACCCTGGCGGCAATGTCATCCGGTGTGGTCCACCGGGCACTCATGACCGCCGTCCGTCCCGTCGTGTCCGGTACTCCTCGATCGTCATCGTCTGCAGGCGCGAGAATGTTCCCGTCGGATTGTCGACGAATCCGATTGCCTTCACGTACGGCTCGATGACGTGGACCTTCTGCAACGGTGTGACGATGAGAAGTTGCAGCCCCAGCGTCGCAAACAGGTCCAGCGCGTAGCGCGTCGAGACATCCGAACCACGCCCGAATGCTTCGTCGATGACCGCGAACCGGAAGTCGCGTGACTGCGCGGCGCCCCATTCGAGCCCGAACTGATAGGCCAGCGACGCCGCCAAGATCGTGTAGGCGAGCTTTTCCTTCTGGCCGCCGGACTTGCCGTCGGAGTCGCTGTAGTGCTCCCACTCGACGTCGGTCTCGACGTCGCGCTCGGAGGCCGAAAAGACGAACCAGTTGCGCACGTCGGTGACCCGTCGGGTCCAGTTCTTGTCCGATTCGGCGTAGCCGTCACGACCGCGGAAGCGCTCGATGATTCGCTTGACGTCGAGGAAGCGCTGCTCGGAGTATTGGTCGCCGTCGACGGCGAGGCTGTCGTTGGTCAGGTTGCGCAGGTCCGCACGGAACTGCGCAATGTCCTGGTTGGTGGTGGGCTCCTTCTCCAACCGGATGAAACGACCCGGGTTGTAGGGCACCGCGCCGAGGGCCTCGTTGATGCGGTCGACGCGCTCGTCGATGCCCGAGGCCTGCCGGTGCAGCCAGTTGTTGAACCCGGCCAGCTCCTGGATGGCGTTCTTGTTGAGCTGTTCTTTGAATTCGCTCTCGAAGCGCGGGAGATCGTCGGTCGCAATGCGGTCTCGGAACGCCAGGAACTCTTGGCGTGCCTCGACATTGGCGTCCATGTCCGCGCGAAGTTCGGGCCACCGGATCAACACCTTGAGCATCGACTGGATCAGGCTCTGGGCGTAGCCGCCAAGTTCCTTGTTAAGTCGGTCGATACGTTGATGGAGATCAACTGCGAGAGCGTTCTCGGTCTCGGCGCAGTCCGCTGACCGCGTCGGGCAGTTCTTCCCCAATCGCTCGGTGAGGGCCGGGTACGATTGGCGGGCTGCCGCCAGCTGTGCCTCCGGCTGGTTCGCGACGAGTTCGTCGTCGCGATTCTTGTCCCGTTTTGCTTGATTTGCTTTCGCGGCCGTGGTGGCCAGCTTGCCCGTGAGTTGCTCGATCGAATTGGCCACGGCATCAGCTTGTTTGGCGTTGTCCTCGAGCGCTCGGGCGATCTCTGCCAAACGCGATGAGCCGGCCTGCAACCGAACCCGTTCGGCGTCATAGTCGTTCGCGCGCGACTGGGCCTCGTCAACGTCGAGATCGGACCAGGAGCGGAATCCCTCGATCCGAAGGAGTGCGTCCAGCCTTTCCTGCAGCGCATCGCGCAACCCGCTGAGCCTGGCCTGCTCGGATGCTGCGGCCTCGCGCTCGGTCTCCAGTTCGGCGAGCTCGGTGCGCAGCGCGGCGATCTTTCGTTCGTTGGCCCAGCCGAGAACCCAACGACGAGGGTCGTCGACGCGATACCGGTCGTCCTTCTCGTGGCGCTCCCCGGAGCGCACCTGGCCCTCGCGGGTAACCGCCCGACGCTGGCCGCGGAACTCCTCAAGGCTTGCCGCGCAACGGAAGTCGGCTCGTTTCGTGAGCTCGTTGATCAGGTACTCGCGGAACGGGCCGTCTTTGACGTCGATGCAGTCGGCAAGTAGCAGCCCGCTGTGCTCAGGTGGCTGGAGGCGTACCCGTTGCCGGGGAACCCTTTCGTAGACCAGCTTGGCTCCGGCCACTTTGCCCCCACGGCCGTGGAACGTGAGCTGTCGACTGTTTACCCATGCGGCGACAGCGTCGTAGTGCAGCTGCGGCACCAGCAGCGAGAGGGCAAACCCGCGCAACACGCGTTCGGCGGCTCCCCGCCACTGCGCGTGCTCGTCGAAGACGTCGAGAAGCTCACCCGCGTAAGGAAGATCTTCCGGTGTCAGCCCGAGAGCCGCGCACAGTTCGGCGCGCAACTCGACCTGCTCGACGGGCAGGTTGCTGGTACGCTGCTGCAGGCTGGTGACCTCATCAGTGATGTGACCGCACTTGCGTTGCAGCACTTTCTCGCGCCCGATCGCTTCGGCGCTGGCTGCGTCGAGGTCTCGTTTCTCGGCTGCTAGCCGTGGACGCTCGGCGAAAACCAGAGCGGATAGGGCGGTGAACTCCTGGCTGCCGGTGACCGCCTTCAGGCCGGCGCTGGAGACGGCGGCGTCGAACAAAGTCCTGGTACGACGGCGTGTTTCGGCCTGGTCGCGCGCCTCGCGGGCGAGGCGTTCCAGCTCGCCGATGCGATCGCCGCCGGCTTTCGCGCGCTCCTCGATAAGGGATTCGCGTTCGCGCGTGAGCGTCTGCTGCCTGGCTTTGGCGATGTCCTGCTCCTGCCACAGGGCGTCGCCGTCGGTTTCCAGTTGCGCGATCTCGCTGGCCAGCAGATTCGACCGAAGCTCTGCGATGAAGAGCCGCACGGCGGATCGCTCGCGCTCCCGGGCGTCGCGCTCGGCGAGGGCATCGTCGTACTTCGCCGCGGTCGCTACGACGGGCTCGAGCGCTTCGAGTTGCTCCCGCGCCCGCTTGACGGCATCGTGTGCCCTGGTCAGGTCTTCGAAGTGGCCAATAATGTCACAGACGCGCGGACTGGCGTCGCTTGGTTCCAGCATGTGGTCGCGTACGAAATCGTTGAGGTTGCCCACAGACTTCAGCGAGACGGTCTGGTGGAACAGCTCCAGGGCCTGCTCCGATCGGATGCCCAGTAGGCGACGCAACGAGGTTGCGTACTTGGGGAATTCGTCGAAGATGTCGGCTCCGGCGGCTCGCAGCCGCTTGCGCAGATCACGCAGGTCGGAGCCGAAGTCGGCGAAGTCCGTCGCGATCGACAATTCTTTTGTCGCTGTGACCAAGAACCGGTAGGGCTGTCCGGTGCTCTCGCGCTGCTGGAAGACCTGGGCCAGGGTGACCGTCTCGTCGTAGCCGTGGTTGGTGAAGACTCCGAGGATCACCGAGTACGTTCGCCGGTTCTCGCGCAGGCCCTTGGCGCGGGATTTTCCGGTGGCCTCATTGCGCTCCGACTTGTAGTGGCCTTCAACGTAAGAACGCAGGGTGCGTTCCCTGGCCTCCGCGCCGGCGGCCTTGTTGTAGGCGGCCTTATGGGACGGCACCAACAATGTGGTGAGTGCGTCGACGATCGTCGACTTGCCCGAGCCGATGTCACCGGTGAGCAGCGCGGTATCGGTGCCAGGAGTGAACCGCCAGACGTGGGTGTCGAAGGTACCCCAGTTCAACAACTCCGCGTGCTGCAGCCGGTAGCCGGCCCGCCGGGTGTTCCCGAGATCGCCTGTCGCAGAAATTGTTTCACTCATCACTGGTCACCGCCCCGGCGTATTCCCGCAGCTTCGCCGCAAAGTCCGACAGGGTCTGGGCGTCGACGTAGGCCTTGAGGATTCGCCGTACCTCCCAATGGTCGCGTTGACCGCGTAGTTGGCGCAGGAAGCCCAGTTCGGCGGCCTTCTTGATCGTCGTCTCGGCCTGGTCCACGACTCGTGCGTCGTTGGTGGACTCGGCCTGGAAGAGTCGCAGAATTTCCACGATCTGCTCGGTGGCGAGAACCAATCGGCCTTCACCCCCAGTCGTCTCGAACTCGACCAGCCGCTTGCGCAGCAGCACCAGGAGCAGGCTGACGTTGTACGTCAGCGCCCGCCTGCGCACCAGACGCGGGAGCGCCTCATCACCGTCTTGCTCTGACCGGGAGCGAAGATAGGCGTAGCCTTCGGCGTCGTCGACCACCACGTCGACGCCGATGGTGGCGAAATGGTCTCGCACGCCGGCGCTCAAGCGCTCCAAGGTCAGCCAGGTGTCCTCGTCCGAATCGCGGTAGACGACCCCCTGCATCAGCCGGATGATGGCGCTGGCGATCGCATGCTCGTTGCTCATCGGCGCCGCACCGTCACCTTCGGCAGCCTCGCCCGCTTGGTGACGTCCGGGTCAGCAGGGTCGCAGTAGTCCAGGAGCGTCTCGTCTGCGTCGTCCATGTCGACCGTCACCTCCTGGTCGTTGAGTGCCAGGTAGCCGACGATCTCTGCCGCACCCTGCTCGATAGGGTGGGCCGCGACGATGTCGGTCAACAGAGCCGAAGAGTTCTCCGGCAGAACATCGCGGATGGTCTCGATCAAGCGTGCTTGGTCGATGAAGGTCTGGGTGAAGAGCAGGTCGGTGTCGATCTCCTCGGTCTCCGGGGGGATGTGGCTCTCGACCCCGACGGCCGCGGGCGGCTGGTAGAGCGGGCGCTCGAACGGAAGCGCGATCTCAATGCCCGGCTGGTCGAGTTCGAGCCCGAAAGACGGCGGGTTGCCGCGGACTTCGAGCGCCGTGCTCTCCACCGCTCTGACCAAGTCGAGCACTCGCCGGTTCTCCAGCCAAACCTGGTCATCGAGGAAGCGGCGCAGTTGTTCGGATATCTGCCGAACGGTGCGTTGCGCTCGATCGGCAGCTTCAGACCAGTCGTGGTGAATGCCGCGAATCCGATGGTCGGCTTCGATGAGCTTCAGGGCGGAAACCTTGGCCAGGAGTTTTGCGAGTTCGGCCTGGCGCGACTCGGAGAGCAGGAAGTCATAGAACGCCTGGAAGCTCCGGCCCTGGTCTGAGCCTGCGATCTGCGAGCGGCTTCCGACCAGCTCGGCAAGCAGTTCGCCCTTGGACCCATCCCAGGCCGCGATCTTCTCTCGCGCGGCCCGGTCGAGGAGCCGGAAGTTCTCTTCGACCTCGCGAAAGTCCGAGAGCAGTTCTCGCGCGGTGGTGGCGAGCTGTTGGTAGCGGTCGCGGACTCCGGTCGCATCCAGCACGTGGACAACGCCGGCCTCGACGGCCGCGATCTCTGCGTCGAGTTCGTCGCGGCGGCGCCGCAATTCGGCCAGCCGGACATCGGGTTTGCTTTCAGTTCCGTGCACGATCTGCCGCAGCAGCTCGACCACGGTGTGCAGCCTGGACTCGGTCCCGACGAAAGACCTGCCCTTGAGGCCCATGACCCATGCGTAGGCCTTCTCGAACGCCGGCGTCACCTCATAGTGGACTTCGTCATCGCCGGCCGGGTAAAACCGTCGCAGGTACGCGGCGTCGGTGGCCGCCCAGTCCTCCAGATAGGACCGGGCGTCCTTCGGAAACCGTTCCTGCCCGTTCTCGGTGGGGATCTCGGCGTTCAGTGCGTACAGGTGGTCGTCCAACGCGGCGGCGACCTGGCTCGCTGGGCACGCGCCGCGGTTGCCCTCGACGAAAAACACCCCGAGGAAGGACAGGATCAGCGTGGCGTTGCCGGCACGCAGCAGTCGCCAGGCGGGGTGCCGCTCCCGCAAGGCGTCGATCGTCGCGTAGTCCACAGCCAGAGCGTAGGCAAGGCCACCGACAAGTTCGGGCGCACACTCCGGAAGGGCCGAGAACTGACGATCGCCCTGAATTCAGGTACTCGGTGCGGACCTCGCGCGGTGCGGTGTCCGGTGGCCGAGTGCCGAATAAATTCGTCGGTAATTGTGCCCGGATCAACCGCCACCCCGACCGGACCGCCGCCGACGAAGATGGTGGCGGTGACGACGTGAGTGGCCGGATCGATCACCGACACCATGCCGCTGGAGAAGTTGGCCGTCGTCGCTGTCAAAGCGCTGGCCTGCGAACCACTTTCCACCGCAGGCGTCCCGCTGTGCCGGTCTGTCCTCGCGGTCAGCTCAGGATCCGCACTAGCGTGCGACGCGCTGCTCAACGGCTCACGCGGAAGCGCTTGAACCGCGACGTCGTTCCGGATACCAATTCGACTTGGCTTCTTGGTAATTGAAGGTGGGCTGCCAGTAACCGGGTGACCGCGTCGTTCGCCTTGCCGTCAATCGCTGGCTCCCGGACGTAGATCGTAAGCTCACCGTCAGGACCGACCTCGACAAGGGGTCCCTTGCGACTGCCGGGCTTGACGTTGACGACGACGGAGTCGTTCATGCGGCGTAAGGCTACCGTCCGGACTCGTGTGCTGGGCGAGTGCGATCTCGAATTCGGGCCGACAGCTCGCTGCTCAGGCCGAGGACTCGCTGTACTGATTAGCCGGGCGGCGGTACCAGTGGCGGACGGCATACGTTGGCGGCCGGATCCCACCACCAGCCGTTGTCGCATGCCAGCGGTTGCGGCCCGACACCCAGCGGCCGGCATACATTAGCGGTCGGGTCCCACCACTGGCCCGGCTCGCATGCCAACGGTTGCGGCCCCACACCCAGCGGGCGGCACACTTTGCCCGTCGGGTCCCACCACTCGCCGTCCGCGCATTCGGCCGAGCTCACTGCCGGCGTAGCGATCGTCACGGCGGCCATCGACGCCAACACCACCATGATGATGGGAACCAGATGACGAACGACCGTCCTCATTGCAGGCCTCCCCGAGTGTGCTCGACCTTAACCAGCAGTCCAGCTTCTGTGTCTGGCTGGCGTATTCATCATCGAACCCAGCCTGGGCATAAGGGTCAAGACCATCCTGCTCGATGGAGCCACGTATCGGGCCGTCGGGATTGCATGATGCCAGCTGAGCTTCCACCGGGTCCGGGCGGCGGCTACCGTGAATTCCGTGACGATAGCTATCGGTTTCTCCCGAGCCTGTAATTCTGCAGGCCGCTACTCGCACTTCTTCTGCCGATTTTCAGGCTCGGCGTCGAGGTCACGTCCGGGCGCGCGCCTGGGTCAGGATCCGTTCGACACACAGGACGCGAAGCGCGCAGGCCCCGCTCGGACCAAAGGCGCGAATCTCGTTGGGGCATTCGAGTTTTGTCACCGGAAGGGACGCGATCGGTAATCGAACGGGGTGCACCGGCGATCGCCGGTTGGGGGCGCCGGCACAATGGCCGGTTAAGGCAGCTGCAACGTCAGCGCCGCAGGATGCACAGGCTTTGTGGCGAACGTGCGACTACCGCTCGAGACGGTCAGCATGATCTGTGGCGGCTTGCCGTCGACGGATTTGCCCCCCGCCAGCGCCGTGGCGTTGATCAACTCGGTGACGAGACTGCCTCGCGGCCAGGCGTGATATCGCACGGGATCGGCGGCCCGCCGATCTGTTTGTCAAGTACGAGAAAAGAGACGGTGCTTGGGTCGGCGCGGACCGCCCAGCCCGTGATGTGGAACGGTGCGCGGCCATCCTTGGCAAATTGGTGGGAACGCCGCGACTGGGCCCCGACGCCGCCGCCATCAATCCATAAACCCAATCGCGGCGGATAGTTCAGCACGCAGCTCCTTCGCCCGCTCGACTTTCGCGCGGGCATCGGCGAGGTCAAGCACGCCGGTCGCCACCATGAGCACCAACGCTATTTGCGCGCACCGACACCAACGGGTGCAGACGCGCGGGCAGCCTGTTCGCTGATAGTGAACCCGCAAACCTGCGTGCCGCTGCCTCAGAAACACCCGATTTCTAGGTAGTGCAGTCACCAAAGCTCCCCGCCCGCCGGTGCCAGGAGACCGATTACCGACCCCAATGTTCCCAAAAGGGTTCCCATCGGGGGATGAAAACGGCCCCCGGAGTCTCCTCCGAGGGCCGTTTCCGCTGGTAGCGGGGACAGGATTCGAACCTGCGACCTCTGGGTTATGAGCCCAGCGAGCTACCGAGCTGCTCCACCCCGCGTTGGTGAATGCCAGGTTACCGAACATGTGTGAACCTGACCAAATTGCGCGGTCAGCAGTGGCGGGGCAGCTGAAACACGGCAGCCCCCTCATGCCGCCCGTTAGGCGTCGATGCCGCCCATGAAGCAATCCCGAATTCACCCCCGAAGTCCCGACAGCGCTACCTCAGCACGGCGCTTCCACTCCCCCACCGGGCGGACCGGTCAGTCGATTTCACCGTGCTTCCGACGGGCATCCAAGCGCAAGGCGCGCCATCATCTGGCTCGTCGGCGATTCTCTCAGCCACAAGCGTACGGATGGATGACCGGGGAGCCGCTGGTCTCACCGGAGCGCCGGCGAGTGCGTGAGGAGCGGATCCGGCCGCCGCGGCTGGCACTCCACCAATTCGTTCCATACGCCGCTACACCCCTACAGCGGCCAACGGAAATTGCTTTGCGACGGACGGTTCCGGCCGGATAGCATCCCAGCCTGGCCGCTACGAGTTACTAAGTCGCGCATAAGTAAGGCGACACACGGTGTACGGTGCACTGTCTTTCCGGGGCGGTCGTGTTGACTTAT
>NZ_LQOX01000137.1 GCF_002102175.1 Mycobacterium gastri
AGCACGCAACTCCAACCGGGGCACATCCCTCACAACCGCCTCGGTCCTACCCTCCATAACCCGCCTCCGGCACCTCCGGTTCGCAACGGTCCGCCCATCCGGCGCATCTTGCTTATCGTCGCCCTTGCCTGCCGATCTTGATGTGCTGCTTGGGCTTTAGCGTCTACGCACGATCCGGGTCAGCCGTACTTCGCCCACCACGTGTGTAGTTCGTCGATGGTGGCGGGATCACCGAAGACGTCGCTGAGCATCAGCTTTTCTTCGTTGGTCCAGATCACGTTCGGGTGGTTCTTATAGGTGCCACAAGCGATCATGCCGGCGGTCACGTTCGGTGTCCTGTCGTAATGCCAGCCGTCTGGCGACGGTCCTTCCCCGGGGCAGTTCATCAGATCCACCGCGGCGATGTCGTCGTTGAAGGCCTTCTTGAGCGCGTCAAGTGTCGGGAACAGTCCGTAGATGGCGCGGCTGGGGCCACCCTGGTTGGTGTTCTGCCCGCAGTTGTACATGGCAGTGGCTCCGGTCCAAACGCTGTCCGGCTTGGGAGTGGTCTGTGTGCACGCGCCGCTGGCGTAGCCGGACGGCAGATAACTCATCAGCCTGCTTTGTGGGTCCCCGGCCGGCGTAGTTGTCGCGGGGGAACTTGGGGTCGGCGGCTTGGTGGTGGGGACGGAGGTCGTGGTGTCCGCCTTCGGGGTGGAGTCCGGTCTGGTCGCCAACCAGATCCCGACGGCGGCGATGACAAGAACGACCACCAGTGCGGCGGCGCCGGCCACGATCGGCCACGGGTTGCGCTTGCGCGGTGCGGGCTGATTCCAGGGTGCCGGGACGCCGGGCTGTTGTGGCGGTGTGCCCGGTGGCGTGCCCCCCCAGCCGCCGCCTTGGTAGTACTGCGGGACCGGGACGGGCTGGCCGGCGGCCGGAATGGGACCGCTTGCCGGTGCCCACGCGGGCTGCCCGGTCGGGCTCGCCTGTGGCATCGGCCCCGAACCGCCCGGGTCCGGGTACTGCGGCGCCGGTGGCGGCGTGGCAGCAGCTTGCGTCGGAGGTTGGGGCGCAAAAGGCGCAAAAGCAGTGCCCGGCAGGGTCGCTTCCTGGCTGCGGCGCAGGATGTCGGCCGCGTGGTCTTGATCGGGGTCGCTGAGCGCGTCGTGGGCAGCGCGGGCGAAATCGCCGGCGCTGGCGTAGCGGTCCTCGGGTCTCTTGGCCATGCCACGCGCGATCACCGCGTCCAACCCCTTGGGTATCCCCGAGCGCGCGGCGCTGGCCTGCGGCACCGGATCCATCAGGTGCGCGGTGACCAACGTGGACGCGCTGTCGGCGCGATAAGGCGGGGAGCCGGTCAAACATTCGTACAACACGCACGCCAATGCGTAGATATCGGCGCGGTAGGTCACCTCGTCGTTGGAAAACCGTTCGGGCGCCATGTATTTCCAGGTGCCCACCGCCGTGCCCAATTGGGTCAGCTTCTCGTCGGTGGTGGCGCTGGCGATGCCGAAGTCGACAAGGTAGGCGAAGTCGTCGCGGGTCACCAGGACGTTGGGCGGTTTTACGTCGCGGTGCATCACCCCCGCGGCGTGGGCCGCGTCGAGGGCGGAGGCGACCTGGCTGATGATGGCCACCGCCCGCGGCGGGGTCAGCGGACCGAAACGCTTGAGCAGGGTATCCAGGTCGGTGCCCTCGATCAGGCGCATCTCCAGGTACATCTGCCCGTCGATCTCGCCGTAGTCGTGGATGGGCACCACATGGGGTTCCTGCAACCGGCCGGCGGTGCGGGCTTCGCGCTTCATCCGCTCGCGAAACACCGGGTCCTTACTGAATTCCGCGGTCATCAGCTTTACCGCGCACGGCCACTCCTTGACGGTGTTCTCGGCTTCGTAGACCTCGCCCATACCGCCACGGCCCAGCAGCCGCTTGAGGTGGTAAGGGCCGAACATCGACCCCACACGCGAGTCTGGCGCCTCGCCCATCGCTGATCCTCCCTCGACCCAACCCGAATTCCGCCGACCCTATCAAGCGGACACCAGGTATCGCAGCGAGTGCGACCCATCGGCCCAGCAACCCGTGACGGTAACCATGACGGTAAGCCCTAGCCAACCCGACCGCATGGAAACGGGGCTTATCCGTCCATAGGCGACCGGACACCGGTTGCCCTGTCGGTCTTCGGACGAAAACGGTCGGCCACGACGGCCGTCCGGCTATGGCCGCGCGCTAGCCGGGTGCCGGGCCGTGCGGTCGCGGTGCGGCGAAAAGTCCTGGCGCAGTACGACACTAACTCGGCACCCGTCCTGCCCAGCCGGCTCGTTGCGGGTAAAGCGGTTGCGACACAACCGTGCTGGCTCGCTTATTTGAGGGCTAGCGGTCACGCCGGGCAGCGATCTGAAAGGTGAATTCGTGGTCGCAGATGCGGATGTGATCGCCGTCGTTGAGCGTGGCGGCGCCGCGGATCCGCTGGTGCTCTACGTGCACACCGTTGGATGACCGGAGATCGTTGATGATGTAGTTGGTCCCGGTATCGATGATGACCGCGTGATGGCGGCTGACCTTCGCGCTGTCGAGAACGATGTCGTTGTCACTGAGACGGCCGATTCGGGTCGCCGCGGTGCGAAGCGGGTGGTCGTGCCCGGTGGCGATATCGTGCAGGCAGGCCATGGCTTGTTGTCCGGTCACCATGGTGCGCTGGTCGAGCGCGGTGACGGTGCCGACGGCGGTGGACTTCGCATTCATCTTGGCGTCCAACGGTTCCTGGCGCAGGATCCGTTCGTTGAGACCGCGCAGTGTCGGGCCGGGGTCGATGCCGAGATCCTCGGCCAGGGTTGTCTTTACCCGCCGATACGCGCCCAACGCGTCGGATTGCCGATCGGTGAGGTAATAGGCGGTGATCAGCTGCGCCCACAGTGGTTCGCGATACGGGTGTTCGACGGTGAGGGCCTCCAGCTCGGTGATCACCTCAGCAGCGCGGCCGCAAGCGATCTCGGCTTCGGCCTTGGCGGTGTGGGCGAGAATCTTGTCCTCGACGAGTGCGGTGGCGAACGCGTCGACGAATTGAAAGTCACGCAGGTCGTCGAGCACCGGTCCACGCCATTCCCGCAGTGCCGCAGCCAAATGCCGGCTGGCCTGTTCGAATTTGCCGGCAGCGGTCGCGTGCACCCCGGCAGCTTTCTCCGCGATGAACCGCCCGAGATCACAGCTGTTCTCGGGGATGCTGAGCCGGTAGCCCGGGGGCGCCGCAGCCAATACCGCCCGGGGGTCGACCCCGGCGCCGCTGAGCAGCTTGCGCAGGTTGGACACGTAGGAATGAATGCTGGCCCGGGCTCCGGAGGGTGGCCACTCCTCCCAGAGGGCGGTGATCAGCGCGTCGACCCCGACCGGTCGGTTGCGGTTGATCACCAGCATGGCCAGCACCGCCCGCTGTTTAGGGGTGCCGGTCGGTACCAGGGCGCCGTCGATGCTCATCTCCAGCGGTCCCAGCAGACCGAATTCGAGACGTTTGCCCGTCATCGCGTTACCAGCCATCCCGGGTCCTCCGCGGCTTCATCTGCGCCTCATCTGCCTAGTGTCAAGCAACCGTCGTCAACGGTCATTGTGGTACGAAGTTCGCCGCTCCGGTACGAATCGGTGGCCCGGGCACGTCGATATCGTCGCGCTGCCGGGCCGGAAGCTCCCGGCCGTCGGTATCGCTTCGAGCGAATCATTTTGTCGCCCTGCGGGACACGCGATCGGCGGGCAACTGAGCGGGCGCGTTGCCCGCGGTGGCTGCCCGCCGCCGCCGTCCCGGTGGTCGTGGTCAGGTGCCGGTGGTGACGACCAGGAAGTCGTGGCTGGTGGCCCACGCCTTGATGAAGGTCTCGATGGGGACCTGCTCGTCGCGGCCTTGCTTGGTACCGCTGTCGTTGAGGTGCACAATGCCGTTGGCGGTGTCGACTCCGGTGACCACCAAGGCGTGGTCTGAGCGCGGATTGCCGTCGCTGTCTTTGTTTTCGATCGGCTCACCCCAGATCATTTCGGCGTTGAGGCTGACGATGACCTTGTGGCCACCGCCCAGGTACTGCTCGAGCGCCTCCATGCCCGTGGGGATGCCGGTTTGCGGGGCGCCGTCGGTGTCGGTGACCTTGGCGTCGACGCCGTAGTGCGCCAGCAGGGCCGGCACATCCCACATGCTGGTGCCCATACCGGAATTCGGGTTCGACGGGTCAGCGGGTTTGATGTAGATCGAGCCGGGGTGGACGGTGCTGGGTGTCGACTGGGCCACCTTGACGATCGCCCTCTCCGAAGGTTCCTTGCCGGTGATCTGACCGATCACGTCGGCGCTCGACATGATGACGCAGTCGTCGTACTTCTGGTAGCGCCACCACTTGGCGGCCGCCACGGGGTCGCCGTACATCGTGCCCGTAGCCGCATCGGCCGGGACGGCCAGTCCCAGTGCCAGCGCGCCCGCGAAGGTGGCGGCGACGGCGGTCTTGGCGATGGTGGAGATCTTCATCGGTGTTTCCCTTTTTCTCGTTCTCTCGTTCCGCCCCCGTTGGATGGCTGCGGAATGGGCGTTGAGAAAAGGTTCCGCTGACGGCCTTTTCGTTATCTCTATGAATCCTTGAAGTGATCTGCGGGCTATCAGGAGCCGCAAAACACGAGTGGCGGGCAGCCGACGCGGCGCTCGGGTGGCTGCCCGCCATGTGTGGGGCCAAGAACTACTTGTGTGTTTCCTGCGTGACGGTCATGAAGTCGTGGCTGGTGGCCCAGGCCTTGACGAAGGTCTCCAGCGGGATCTGCTCGTCGCGACCGTCCGGATTGCCGCTGTCGTTGAGGTGCACTACACCGTTGGCGGTGTCGACGCCGGTCACCACCACTGCGTGGTCGGCCCGCGGCTGGCCGTCGCTGCCCTTGTTCTGGATCGGCCGGTTCCAGATCATTTCGGCGTTGACCCCGACGATCACCGCGTGGCCGCTGCCCAGGTACTGCTCGAGCGCGTCCATACCGGTGGCGACGCCGGTCTGCGCGGCGCTGTCGGAGTCGGTGTTGACGCCGTGGACTCCATAGTGCGCCAGCAATGTTGGCAGGTCCTCAGGATTGGTGCCCATGCCCGAGTTCGGGTCGTTCTTGTCGGTCGGCTTGATGTAGATCGAGCCGGGGTGGTTGGTGCTGGGGGTGGATTGGGCCACTTTGATGATGGCCCGCTCCGAGGGCAGCTTGCCCGTGATCTGGCCGACCACGTCGGCGCTGGACATGATCGCGCAGTCGTCGTAGTTCTGGTGGCGCCAGTACTTGGCGGCCGCGGTCGGGTCGCCGAACATGGTGCCGCCGACGGATGCGCCGGCCTGGCTGGCCAAGCCCAGTGACAGGCCGGCGGCGAGTGCGGCGGCGACGGCTGCCTTGGCGACGATGGAGATGTTGACGGTCTTCATGGCCGGGTCCTTTCTCAATTCCGCTCCGGTGGAGGGCTGTTGAGAAAAGGCTCTGATGGTGGCCTATTCGTTACCTCGTCGAATTCTTGGAGTGATCGGCCGTGGCCGGGGTGTGACCGTGCGGGGGCGCGTCAGTTGCAGGCCCACGTGTCGATGTAGCCGCCGTCGAGTTTGCTCAGCGCGTCTTTCATGGCGGTGCTGAGGTTCGGACCCGTGCCGCCCTTGTAGTCGCGGTCTTTCGCGGCGACGGCACCGCAGGCGGTGAAGGAGGTGAGGACCTTGCAATCGGAGTAGCCGCACGATTTGACCGCGGTGGCTTCGGCAGCCGCCTTGGTGGGGTAGGCCCACGACCGGCCCCATGACCCGTTGCTGGAATAGGCGATCGCGCCGTAGGAATCGGTGGCGCGTGCCGCGGGCGCCAGCGCCATGGTCGCCACCGTTGTTGTGATGGCCGCGATGGCCGCTACGACAACCGCCGGCGGGGCGACCGTCACGGCGAACCGGCGCCGACGGAGAACCATCATCGTCATTGGTGAATCCTTTCCGAGCGTCGGCGGTCCGGCCGGATCAACATGCCGGGACGCCATCCGCCAATGGCTAGACCGGTTTGGTAGCGGTGGCCTGTTTGCCCCAGTCGGACATTGTCAGCGTCACCGAAGTGTTGGGAGCCGGGACGATCTGCATCTGCACGAGGTGCGAGGACCCGTCGGAAGCGGTCCAGACGGTGGTGGGCATCGTGGAAACATTCTCGGTGGTCAACCGTGAGCCGGCCAGCGTCGCGATGTCGTCGGCACTCGAGTTCCCGGTGATCTTGGTGGTGGCGACGCCGTTCACCTGCTGGGAGCCGGCCACCGACGCATCCTTGAGGTTGGCCAGTACGTTGGCCAAGCCCTTGTCGGGGTCCAGCAGCACCGACACGTTGTAGATCGAGGCGCCGTTGCCGAAGTCGGTGTACATGCCGGGTTGGCCGAGGTCGGAGTAGAGGTGACCGTCGACATAGACGAATTTGACGTCCTGGGTGTCCTTGCCGACGAGCATCGTCGCGTTGCCGGTGGCGACGGTCTGCGGTGTGCTGGATACATCGCCGTCGAGCCTTGTCACCCGCAGGTTCGGCACGTCGCCCTGCACGGCAAGGCTGAGGTGCATGCCGGTGACCTTGCGCATCACGTCGGTGGCCTGCTTGAGCAACCTCGGCGCCTCCCCGCTGGTGGCGGTGGCCGTAGCGGTTGACGATTTGGCGCCGGTATCCGGATGTCCGCAGCCGCTGATCGTCAGCGCGACAGCGAGTCCGGTGGCCGCGGCGGCGACAACGCTTCCACGCGCAAGCTTCATCGACATCTCCTTCGTCAGCCCGCAGTTGCTCAAGCCGAACTCCGAGCTTAGTGAGCCCTGGGTTACGGCCGGCCGGTCTGGGTCCACCTACCTCGCCGAGGCTGACTGTCGCAGCATGCGCGATGGGGGGATCCCGGTTCTCGGGATCCCCCCATGCTGTGTGGGATTCGATCAGGTGAGTTGGCTGGCGTACTGCGGGCAGTAGTCCTTGGTTGCGTAGACGACGAAGTAGGCGGCTTGCTTGGAGGTCAGGTTGGTCTGGCTGAGGATTTCACTGGCGATTTGGGATCCGGTTGCTCCGGCCGCCAACTCCGTGCAGACCTGGTGGCCCTCTTGGACCGCCGCCTGCGGCGAGGAGAAGGTAACGCCAACCGACTCCATCTGCGAGATGAATGCCGCGTCGGCTGCGGTGGTGGCGGAGGCGACGCCGGCGGTGGCGACGGCAAGCCCGACGGCGGCGGCGCCGACGGCGGTGGCCAGGGCTGCGGTGAGGCGTGCTGAGAACATTGGTGAGGTCCTTTGCTGAGTGCTGTGGGTTTCCTGCTTGGTGACCTCAGCTTCGGATCGACCTCTTGGCGAATTCTCAATAACTTCTTGATAACTTCCCGGCACCCATCCCGACATCGCCGAGGTTAGGCCTGAGTCATCGCGTAGTAGGCGCCGCGCCGGGCCAGTAGTTCGGCGCGGTTGCCCTGTTCGACGATCTGTCCGTCTTGTACGACCATGATGCGATCGGCATCGCGAATCGTCGAAAGTCGGTGGGCGATAATGAAACTCGTTCTGTCTCGGCGAAGTTCGCACATCGCTTGGGCGATGAGGAGCTCGGTGCGGGTATCGACCGAGCTGGTGGCCTCGTCCAGGATCAGCAGTTGGGGGCGGGCCAGGAACGCCCGCGCAATGGTGATCAGCTGCTTCTCGCCGGCGCTGATGTTGCTTCCCTCGCCGCTGATCCGGGTCTGATAGCCGGCCGGCAGGCTACGCACGAACCGGTCGACGTGAGCCGCTCTGGCCGCTTCGGTTATCTCGTGCGGGGCGGCGTCCGGCCGCCCGTAGCCGATGTTTTCGGCGATCGTCCCGTCGAATAGCCAGGTGTCTTGCAGCACCATGCCGATCCGTGACCGCAGTGCTGGCCGGCTCATCGAGGCGATGTCCACGCCGTCGATCAGGATCCGGCCGGAATCGACCTCGTAGAACCGCATCAGCAGGTTCACCAGCGTGGTCTTGCCCGCGCCGGTCGGTCCGACGATCGCCACCGTGCTACCCGGCTCGGCCACCAGCGACACGTCCCGGATCACCGGGTGACCGGGGTGGTAGGCGAAGCTCACGTGTTCGAACTCGACGCGACCGGGCCGGCTCGGGCCCCGGACCGGCTCCGGGCCCCGGATAGCTGAAACCGGCTCCGGCTCCGGCGATTCTTCGGCCTCGTCGAGCAGCTCGAACACCCGCTCGGCGCTGGCCACCCCCGATTGCAGGGTGTTGTACATCCCGGCCACCTGGCTCACCGGCGTATTGAACTGGCGGACATATTGAATGAAGGCCTGGATACTGCCCAGCGTGATGTGTCCGGTGGCGACCTGCAGGCCACCCACCACTGCGACGGCGACGTAACTGAGGTTGCCGATGAACGTCGTCGCCGGTCCGACCAGGCCGGACAAGAACTGCGCGCCGAAGCTGGCCTGGTAGACGTCGTCGTTGAGCTTGCGGAATTCTTCTCGCGCGGCGGCCTGGTGGCCGAAGGTCTTGACCACCGTGAAGCCGCTGTATGTCTCTTCGATGTGGGCGTTAAGGCGCCCGGTGCTGGTCCAATGCGCAACGAACAGTCCTTGCGAACGTCGCGTGATCGCCCGCGTCACCAGCAGCGACAGCGGCACCATCAGCACCGTGATCAGCGCCAGCAGCGGCGAGATCCACACCATCATGAAAAGCACGGCCAGCACCGTCAGCATCGAGGTCACCAGCTGGCTGATCGTCATCGACAGCGACGACTGGACGTTGTCGATGTCGTTGGTGACCCGACTCAACAGCTCGCCGCGCTGACGTCCGTCGAAGTAGGACAACGGCAGCCGGTGCACCTTGTCCTCGACATCGGACCGCAACTTCGTTATGGTCCGCTGCACCGTCACGTTGAGCAGCCGGGCCTGAGCCCAAATCAAAAGCGACGCAACCAAATACAGCGCCAGCGCCAGCGCCAGCGTGCGTCCCACCGCGCCGAGGTCCACCCCCCGGCCCGGCACCACATTCATCCCCGACAGCAGGTCGGCGAACGCGTTGTCACCGCGGGCCCGGGCCGCCGCGACGGCCTGCGCCTTGGTGATGCCGGCCGGCAGCCGTCGCCCGATCACGCCGTTGAACAGCAGATCGGTGGCATGGCCCAGGATTCGCGGAACGACCACGCTGATCGCCGTGCCGGTGACACCCAGCGTGATCACCGCAAGGCTGAGCCGGCGTTGCGGCGCGAGTCGTTTCACCAGGCGCGCCGCCGAACCCCAGAAGTCTTGCGACCGCATGGTGGGGGCCGGCGCCGCGCCGCGCGGCCGCTGGTTCGTTGCCATGGTCACGGGACACCCCCGGCGCCGACGGTCACCGACTGCGAGATGGCGAATTCGGCATAGGTGGGGCAGTCGGCCAGCAGGGCTTCGTGGGTGCCCGCGCCGACGATCTTGCCGTCGTCGACGACGAGCACCTGGTCGGCCTGGCATGCAGTCGAAACACGTTGGGTGACAATGATAATGGTTGAAGTTGCGGCCACCTCGCCCAGGCGCGAGCGAACGCGGGCCTCGGTGTGCACGTCCAGAGCCGAGAACGCGTCGTCGAACAGATAGATGGCGGGGCGGCGGATGACGGCCCGCGCGATCGCCAGCCGTTGGCGCTGCCCACCGGAGAAGTTGACCCCACCCTGGCCGACGCGCATGTGCAGCCCGTGCGCCCGCACGAAATCGTCTGCGGCGGCGACGCGCAGTGCCTCCCACATCTCCGCGTCGGTTACCGATTGGTTCGGAGCCGCGCCGTAACGCAGGTTGTCGGCGACGGTGCCGGAAAAGAGATAGCCGCGCTGCGGCACCAAACCGATTGCAGTCCATAGTCTTTCGGTGTGGTAGTCTCGGACGTCGATGCCGTCGATCAGGACGGCGCCGCCGGTGACGTCGCGGAGCCGGCAGATCAACGAGACCAGAGTCGACTTGCCCGAGCCGGTGCTGCCGACGATCGCGGTGGTGGCACCCGGCCGTGCGGTCAGCGAGATATCTTGCAGCACCGGACAATCAGCGCCCGGATAAGTGAATGTCACACCGTCCAGACGGACCACGCCGGCGATTCCGTCCGGCGGGAACCTGGGATTTGCCGGGTTGCCGATGGCGGCGCGGGTGGACAGCACCTCGGTGATGCGTTCGGCGCACACGGATGCTCGCGGCAGCACCACCAGCGTCATCGTCGCCATCAACACCGCCATCAGAATCTGGGCGAAATACGCCAGGAAGGCGCTCAGCGAGCCCACCTGCATCTGGCCGTTGTCGATGCGCAGGCCGCCGAACCAGATCACCGCGACGCTGGACGCATTGATGGTCAGGGTGGTCACCGGCAGCATCAGCGCTTGCCAGTTACCCGCTGCCAGTGCGGTCTTGGACAGCGCGGTGTTCGCCCGGGCGAACCTGTCCCGCTCGAAGCCTTCCCGGGTGAACGCCCGGACCACCCGGACCCCGGACAGTTGGTCTCGCAGCACTCGGTTGATGCCGTCGATCAGGTTCTGCATGCTGCGAAACAATGGCAGCAGGTGCGTCATGATCCAGTAATTCGCAACCGCCAGGACCGGGACGCTGACCAGTAGCAGCCAGGTCAGTGCGGCTTCTTGGTGAATCGCCATGAGAATGCCGCCGATGCTCATGATCGGCGCGGCGACCAGCACGGTGGCCGTCGTCTGCACCAGGAACACAATCTGGCGCACGTCGTTGGTGCTTCGGGTCAGCAACGTCGAGGCGCCGAACCGGGCGGTCTCTTGTTCGGAGAAGGTGACGACGTGTTCGAACATGGCTGAACGCAGGTCGCGGCCGAAGCCGGTCCCGGTCCGTGAGCCAACGTAGAGCGCACCGACCGCGCACAGCGCCTGCAATCCGGTGACGCCGAGCATCACCACGCCCAGCCGAACGATGACGGTGGTGTTGCCCTTGGCGACTCCGTCGTCGATGATCGCGGCGTTGACGGTGGGAAGGTACAGCGAAGCCAGGGTGCTGATCAGCTGCAAGACCATCAGTACCGCGATCAGCCGACGGTAGGGCCGGAGGTACTGGCGCAGCAGTGCCAGGAGCATGGGGTAACTGTCGCACACCGCGCCTGCCCGGCACCGGCGCCAGGTTCGCTCGTGAGACCGAAATGCCTGGTCAGCGAGCGTGTCGTGGTTGACCTCTGGGGCTGCGGCTACAGTGCATGCTGTGAGCGGCAGAAGAAGAGGTACGCGGTGCGGCGCAATGTGACGACGCTGGTGTTGGCGGCGTCGGCTCTGGTGGCTTTGACACCCGCGATCGCGGGGTGTTCCAGTTCCGGCGCCAACCAAGAGGGTGCGACGATTTCGTCGTCACCCGGCAACTCCGAGGGCAAGCACGGGCCCTTTTTCCCGCAGTGCGGCGGCATCAGCGATCAGACTGTGACCGAGCTGACCAGGGTCGGCGGGCTGGTCAACACGGCCAAGAACTCGGTGGGCTGCCAATGGCTGGCGGGCGGTGGCATCATGGGACCGCACTTTTCCTTCTCCTGGTACCGCGGTAGCCCGATCGGGCGGGAGCGCAAGACCGAGGAGCTGTCGCGGGCGAGTGTCGAGGACATCAACATCAACGGTCATAGCGGCTTCATTGCCATCGGCAACGAGCCCAGCCTGGGTGACTCGCTGTGTGAAGTCGGAATCCAATTCCAGGACGATTTCATCGAGTGGTCGGTGAGCTTTAGTCAGAAGCCATTTCCCCCACCGTGTGACGTAGCCAAGGAATTAGCCCGCCAATCGATTGCGAACGCCAAATGAGACGTCTCCTGGTCGGTGCCGCCGCATTGATCACCGCGCTGGTTTTCTTGGTGGGTTGCACGAGGTCGGTTTCCGGCACCGCCATGAAGGCGGGCGCGGGTGGGGTGCCGCGCAACGACAATTCCGAAAGGCAATATCCGAACCTGCTCAAGGAATGTGAGGTTCTGACCACTGACATCCTGGCCAAGACCGTCGGTGCAGATCCGCTCGACATCCAAAGCACATTCGTGGGCGCGATATGCCGGTGGCAGGCGGCAAACCCGGCCGGGTTGATCGACATCACCCGGTTCTGGTTCGAGCAGGGCAGTCTGAGCAACGAGCGCAAGGTGGCCGAGGGCCTGAAATACCAGATCGAGAATCGCACCATCCAGGGCATCGACTCGATTGTGATGCGGACCGGCGATCCCAACGGCGCATGCGGTGTGGCCAGCGACGCGGCGGGAGTGGTCGGGTGGTGGGTCAACCCTCAGGCACCAGGTATCGACGCCTGTGGACAGGCCATCAAGCTGATGGAGTTGACGCTGGCCACCAACGCCTGAGCCGGCAACCACGGTTCCGTCGGCGGTTCCGTCGGTGGTCAGGCCTCCCGCGGCACATGGAAGTCCACGAATGCCGCACCGCCGGGTTGCAGGTCTGCCCAACGGCCGGAGACTCGCAGCACTGCGATCGCCGACGTCGGGAACTTCTCCGAAATACGTTGCGCAACTGTAGATTCGGCGCTATCGGCGGCGGCCAGGATGAGGGCCAGCGCAGACGTTGTCGGTTCGTGGCCGATGACGAGCAGGGTGGTGACGTCGTCGGGTGCCCGGTTGATCTCCTCGATCACGGCGCCGGGGGTGGCGCCGTAGAGGCGCTCGGCATAGCGTACCCGCGCGTCGATGCCGGTGCGTGCCAACGTCTCCCGGGTGCGAGTGGCCGTCGAGCACAGCACGCTGTCGACCGCCGGCACATTGGCCCGCAACCACTCACCGGCCAGCCGGGCCTCGCGGATACCCCGCGGCGCCAACGGCCGGTCGTGATCGGCGACGCCGTCCGGGTACGCCGACTTCGCGTGTCGCATCAGCACAAGGTTGCGGTGCTGCTCATTCATTGGGCTCACGCTAGTGAATCCGAAAACCGAATCGCTACGCCGCGTCCTCTTCGTCGTCGTCTCCGTCGCGTAGCAGTTTCTCCATGTGGTGGAATGTGTTGGTTCTCGGCTGCCCGTGGTCTAGATGTGGTGGTGGTAGCCATTCGGTGTCGCCGCGGTTGTTCTTGCGGGTGGTCCAGCCTGCGTCGAGGAGTTTGTGGTGGGGTCCGCAGGCCAGGGTGAGTTGGTCGATGTCGGTCCGCTGGGTGGTGGCCCACTCCCGCACATGATGGACTTCACAGCGATACCCCGGTACGTCGCAGTCCGGCGCGCTGCAGCCGCGCTCCTTGGCGTACAAGACAATTCGTTGCCCCGGTGAGGCCAGGCGTTTGGTGTGATAGAGCGCCAAGGGTTTGCCTTGGTCGAAGATCGCGAGGTAGTGGCGGGCGTGGCGGGCCAGGCGGATCACGTCGGACATGGGCAGCAGGGTGCCGGCCCCGGTCAGCGCCTGGCCGGTGGCGGCTTCGAGGTCTCTAAGCGTGGTGGTCACGACAATGGACGCCGGTAACCCGTTGTGCTGCCCCAGGTTTCCCGATGCCAACAGGGCACGCCAGGCGGCGTTGAGGCCGTCATGGTTGCGTTGGCTTTCCGAGCGGGTGTCGCGCTGGGCCACGTCGTCGGGTGCCGGTCCATCGACCACTGGGCTCTCGTCCTGCGGATTGCACATGCCCGGAGCGGCCAGCTTGGCCAGCACGGCATCCAGCCCGGCCCGCGCTTCCGGCGTCAGCCAGCCACTGAGCCGCGACATCCCATCAAGACCTTGTTTGCCCACAGTGATGCCGCGCCGGCGGGCGCGGTCCTCATCGGTGTAGGTGCCGTCGGGGTTGAGGCAGTCCATCAGCCGTTGAGCCAGTTTGGCCAGTTGGTCGGGGCCGAACTGGGTGGCCAGCCGGGCCAGATGGGCTTCGGCTTTGCCTCGGGTCTCGCTGTCGACATCGGCGGGCAGGTGGCGAAAAAAGTCCCGGATCACCCGCACATGGCGTTCGCCGATATGCCCGTCACGCTGGGCGGCCGCCGTCGCGGTCAGCTGCGGCGCCAAAGGTTCACCGGTCAACGCGCGGCGCCCACCGAGTTCGGCGGCCTCACCCACCCGCCGGCTGGCCTCAGCACGGCTGATCCGCAACCGGCTGGCCAGCGCCGCGGGCAGCTTCCCGCCCAACTCCTCCTCACTGGACTGCTCGGCGATCTGATTGATCAACGCATGCTGGACGACCGGTAACCGGCGCGCCACCCGCTCCACACGCTCCAGCACCCGCACGCACTCCGGAGTCGTCAGCGCCTCGAAAGACATCTCGATCAACTCGTCGACGTCGGCATCGAGACGGTCGAGCACCGCCACCACCGACTCCCGATCCGAACACATGTTCGAATCCTATCGCAGCCCACCGACACGCGAAAGACAACTGAGCTTGATCCAATGAAAAATGCGCATTGTCCGGACTGGTAGTGCCTCGATCTCGACCGCTATCGACTCCACGCACGGCTCCGGTGCCGGCGATGTCGACGCGGTCGGGATTGTCGTATACCGCTGGGCGCCTGCGTATCGATGGTCAAGGCCTCGACTAGGAGGGCTCTGAACAACGGGGCGTGATGGGGCGGGAAGAACGCCGACAAGGCCGTTTCTTCGGCAGTAGGTCAG
>NZ_LQOX01000138.1 GCF_002102175.1 Mycobacterium gastri
CTACTGCCCTAGGAGGCGCCGGCGGTGTCGGCGGGCCTACCGGGCTCATCGGCAGCGGGGGGACCGGCGGTTTCGGCGGCGCCCGAGGGGCGGGCACCAACGGCGGGGTCGGTGGTGCCGGCGGGGTTGGCGGCGTGTTCGGCAACGGCGGCTTCGGCGGGCACGGTGGTGCCGGTGACCTGACCGGTGGCGGTGGGGCGGGCGGAGTCGGCGGAGCAGCCAGCTGGTTCGGCAGCGGCGGGGTTGGCGGTGCCGGCGGGGAGGGTGCGCCCGGTGGTAATGGGGGTGCCGGCCCGGTACTGATTGGCAACGGCGGTATCGGCGGTCTCGGTGGAGCCGGTGCGGCCGGCGGCAACGGTGGCGCCGGCGGCACGTTGTTGGGGGACGGTGGTGCGGGCGGGCAAGGCGGTACCGCGGTCGCGGGCATCCTGGGCGGCCTTCCCGGACAGGGCGGTAACGGCGGCAACGCCAACTGGTTCGGTTCCGGCGGCAACGGCGGGCAGGGCGGCACCGGTCTCGCGGGGACAAACGGGGTCAACCCGCCCCCGAGCGGTACAGCCGGGCCCGGTTCCACCCCGGCACCCGTGTCGATCACGAATAACGGCATCATTGGTGCTCACATCATTTTCAACGGCGCGAACGGCGGCACCGGCGACCCCGGCGGCGCCGGCCAGACCGGCGGCACCGGGGGCACCGGCGGCGCCACATCGGTGACGAACACCAATACCGGCTCCATTACGGGCGTCATCGACATGACCGCCGGCAGCGGCGGCAATGGCGGCACCGCCGGTGCCGGCGGCAATGGCGGCGCGGGCGGGGCCGGCGGGGCCGCCACGGTCACGAACAACGGCTCGATCACGGGAGCCGTCAATGCCAACGGCGGGGCCGGAGGTAACGGCAACACCGGTAGCGCCAGCGGCGGTGACGGTGGCGCCGGCGGCATGGGCGGCCTGGGTCAAACCGCGGGCAATGGTGCCGCCAACGGCGGCGCCGGCGGCAACGGCGGTGCGGCGAGCCTGGCATTGGGCGCAACCGGCGGTAACGGCGGTACCGGCGGCGTGGGCGGCAACGGCGGACATGGCGGGATGTTCATCGGCAACGGCGGTGCCGGAGGCGCAGGAGGGACCGGTGGTACCGGCGGTATCGGCGCCGCCGGCTTCGCCGGCGGTGACGGCGGCGCCGGCGGCCAGGGCCTCAACAACGGCACGGGCACGGCGACCGGCGGCAACGGCGGTCTCGGCGGAGTCGGCGGGATCGGCGGCACCGGCGGCACGGGTGGCACCGGGGGTGTCGGCGGCAACGGCGGCGGCGCCGGATTCATCGGCATCGGCGGCGCCGGCGGCACCGCTGGCGCAGGTGGTTCCGGCGGGATCGGTGGCATCGGCGGTGCCGGTGGCGACGGTGGTTTCGGCGGGGCAGGCACCACCACCAGCACCGCGGCCACGTTCGGCGGCGCCGGCAACGTCGGCGCCCTCGGCGGCAACGGCGGCACCGGCGGCGCGGGAGGCGCCGGCGGAACGACCGGCGGCAGCGGGGGAGCCGGCGGCGTGATCGGTTGGGCCGGCGCCAACGGCGGCACGGGTACCGGTGGCACCGGTGGCAACGGCGGTCAGGGCGGCGCCGGCGGCAATGGCGGCAACGGTGGAAATGCGTCGACGGGCGGCACCGTCGGCCAAGGCGGCAATCTGGCGCTGGGCGGGCAAGGTGGCCAAGGTGGTGCGGCCGGTGGCCCGGGCGGCAACTCCGGGTTCACCGGCAATCTGGGGGTGCCCGGCAGCAACGGGTCGCCCGGCACCATAGTGTGATCGGGCACTCATCGGCGGTACCGTCACTGTCATGCCGACGAAAAGGCAGCGCGCGACGGGCATGCCGGCCGCCGATTCGGTTGTGCCGCAATACCCGATCGAATCGGTCGACAATGCGCTCAAGCTGCTGTTGCTGCTCGGTGAGCGCCCCGGGATCCGGTTGAGCGAGGCGACCCGGTATCTGGGTATGGCGTCGTCCACCGCGCACCGGCTGCTGGCGATGCTGACTTATCGGGGCTTCGTGCGCCAAGACCCGGTGTCGAAGGTGTACCTACCCGGGCCGGCGTTGACCAGCGTGGCGTTTTCCATCTTCAGCCGTATCGATATCCAGACGACCGCCATGCCCATCATGCGCGGTCTCAGTGAGCGTCTGCGGGAAACGATTCACGTCGGCATGCTGGACGGTGCCAGCGTTCGGTTCGTGGCCGCGGTTGAGGGTCCGGCCGCGGTAAGGGTGGCTTCCCGGCTGGGCCGCACGATGCCGGCGCATTGCACGTCGACGGGCAAGGTGCTGCTAGCCCAACTCTCGGAACCTGAACTGCGGCAACTACTTCCGCATGAGGTGCTGCACCGCGTCACTGACCATTCGATCGGCAGCCGCACCGAGCTGGAGGCCGAGCTTTCCCGCATCCGCGAATGGGGTTATGCCGTCAACCGGCAGGAGAGTGAGGAGGGCGTGGCGTCGGTTGCGGTGCCGATTCCCACCAAGGCACCAGGTTTGCGGCTTGCGCTCAACGCCGCGGCTCCGCATAGCCGCTTGGACGTCGCCCAAGTCTCGTCGGTTGCGGCCGCACTTGCCAAGGCGGCCAAGGAGATCGGTGATCAGCTAGGCTGAACACCCAACCGGGCCACCTCGTGTCGCCAGGCCGATTCGATGTTGAAGTCAGATCCCAAGTCTGGCAAGTCGTCCCAATCGGCTTCGTCGATGTCGCGCAGAGCGCCGCCGGCACCCTTGACCCGCAACGACATTCGGGCCAGCCTGTCAAGGCTGATCGCCTGTAACACGGCCTGCTCGACGCTGCCGGCGGCACTGGTGATTCCGTGGCCGCGACAGATCACCACCGGCGCACCGCCCATCGCGGCCACCATCTCCTTGGCCAGCGCTGAGTTTCGGATCAGCACGGCGCGTTCGTAGACGGGCACGCCGCCGCGCGCGAGCCGTGCGCCGGGAATGTCGTAGGCGCCGTAGATCGGCCGCAGCGCGACGCCGGCCAGGTCGGCGGCGACGACGGCTGGAGGGTGTAAGTGCGCGACCGCCCGATATGCCGGGTTGGCCAGCGCTCATCCGTTGCCGCAGCGACAGCGACACCGGGCTGACCTGGCTGGGGCACCCGGTGCATCCGCCGCTGACTTCGTTCGCCAGTGGAGCGCTCGGCACCACCGTGGCCCTGGATGCGCTGAGCGTGCTGCCGGGCCGGCCCGCCGCGGAGGTGCTGGACGCATCGCGGTTTGCTAGCCGCGCACTGGGGTTGGGTATTGCGGCAAGCGTCGGCTCGGCTGTCACCGGGATTGCCGATTGGCAGCACACCCACGAAGAGGACCGCCGGGTGGGGCTGGTGCACGGCTTGGTGAACACGGCCGCGATCGCGCTGTACGTGATGTCGTGGGTGGACCGCCGCCGCGGCCACCACCTTCGCGGGATCGCAGCCAGCGCGCTGGGCTACGCCATCACCGTCGGCGGCGCCTACCTCGGCGGGGCGCTGGTGTTCGAGTCCGGCATCGGGATCGACCAGTCGGGGGGCCGGCTGCGGACCAAGGACTGGACACCGGTATTGCCCGCGAATTCGTTGAACGGCAAGCCCGTTCGGGTCGAGGTCGACGGCGTGGGACTGGTGGTGTGCCAGACCGAACCGGGGCAGGTGGCGGCGTTCGGTGAGTTCTGCCCACACCTGGCCGCGCCGATGGCCGACGGCTGGATTGATCGCGGCCGGCTGGTGTGCCCGTGGCACGGCTCGCGGTTCGCGCTGGAGTCCGGTGAGGTGTTGCGCGGGCCGTCGGCGGCGCCGCTGCCGTGTTATGAGGCCCGGCTGGTCGACGGAATGGTGCAAGTGCGTGGCGACGGTCATGAAGGCCTGCCCGCGTCGGAAGGGATTGCCAAGTGAACGCTTACGAAGTGCTTCAGGAACACCACGTGGTGATCAAGGGGCTCAGCCGCAAGATCAGCGAGGCGCCGGTGAACAGCGCAGAGCGCTATGCCTTGTTCGACGAAATGCTGATCGAGCTGGACATTCACTTCCGCATCGAGGACGACCTCTACTACCCGGCCCTGTCGGCTGCCAGCAAGCTGATCGCGGTGGCTCACGCCGAGCACCGTCAGGTGATCGACCAGCTCTCGGTGCTGTTGCGCACGCCCCAGAGCGCACCCGGGTACGAAGACGAATGGAACTCCTTCAAGACCGTCCTCGAAGCGCACGCCGACGAAGAGGAACGCGACATGATCCCCGCTCCTCCCGAGGTCAAGATCACCGACGCCGAACTCGAGGAACTGGGCGAGAAGATGGCCGCACGCATGGAGCAATACCGCGGATCTGCCGCCTACAAGCTCCGTACCAAGGGCAGGGCCGCGCTGGTCCGAAGCCTGTAGCGTCGCCCAGCCGATTACCGGCGGCCGATTCCGGCCATCATGATCGGGGTGAAGACGCGGATGTCCTCGCCGAAGCGTGCCGCGGCCGCGTCGGCGTCCTCGGGGGAAATGAGCCCCGCATCGACGACGGCATCCCGCAGGCTTTCGAAGGACAACCTGAAAAAGTCGAAACCCGCTGTGGCGGAATCGATAACACGGGCGCGGCCGTCACCGCGGACCTCGGTGAGCCCGGCTGCGGCCAGGTCGGCGACGACCTGGCGGCCGTAATGTGGTTCGAAGCCGGAGCGCTGCATGAAGGACAGGATCGCCTCGGTTACCCGGTCGAGTTCGGCACCCGCCCCCTCGAAGCCGAAGGCGGTCCAGTCGTAGTCCTCGATGACCATCCACCCGCCGGGCCGCAGCACCGCGGCCAGCCGGTCGATGATCTGGCGGCGGTCCGGCAGGTGTTCCAATACCAGCCGGGAATGCACCAAGTCGAACTCACCTTGGGGAAGCTGGTCGGTCCTGATGTCGAGGCGGCGGACCTCGATCGTGTCGCCGGCCAGCGGTTCGATGAAGCGGGTATCGATGTCGACGGCCACCACTGCGGCACCGCGGCCGCTCATCCACTGCAGCAACGAGCCGCCGCCGGCGCCCACTTCCAGGCACCTCCAGCCGGGGCCGATACCGAGGTGGTCCAACAAGGCTTGCGTCCCCGGGTCCCACAGGGTTTCGATGCCGGCCAACCGGGTCCGCTCCTGCGAGAAGCCTTGGTCGTAGACGTAGTCACGCGCCATGGCGGTAACGCTAGCCCCATAGGTCCGGGTTGCCGATTGCGAGTAGCCTCACGCTTCGTGAATGCCGCACCGCAGCGCATCGCGTCCCAAGCCGACATCACGTCGGAAATCAATGCCATCGCAGCCGAATACCAGCGCAGCGGCGGGGCGGAGACCCAGCCCCTCCTGGACTACCCGCCGTATCGCAGCAGTATCCTGCGCCATCCCGAACGCGCCCTGCTGACCGTCGACCCCGAGGAGGTCGAGCGCCGGGCCCCATGCTTCGGCGAGCGGGATGTCGACCCGCTGGATGCCGACCTGACGGCAGGTCATCCCGGCGAGCCGATCGGGGAGCGCTGCATCGTGGCCGGCCGGGTTCTCGACGGAACCGGCAGACCGGTGACGGGTCAGCTGGTGGAGATCTGGCAGGCCAACGCCGGCGGCCGCTATCGCCACCGGGGCGACCAGCATCCAGCTCCGCTGGACCCGAACTTCACCGGCGTCGGCCGCTGCCTCACCGGTGCCGACGGCTCATACCGCTTTGTCACCATCAAGCCCGGTCCCTATCCGTGGCGAAACCATCACAACGCCTGGCGACCCGCGCACATTCACTTCTCGGTCTTCGGGACGGCGTTCACCCAACGCCTGGTCACCCAGATGTACTTCCCGGGCGATCCGTTCCTGGGATTGGATCCGATATTTCAGTCGATCGTGGAACCCGTTGCGCGCCAACGGTTGCTGGCCACCTACGATCATGGCCTCACCGAGCCCGAGTACGCGACCGGCTACCGGTGGGACATCGTGGTGTCGGGCCGCTGCCGGACCTGGACCGAAAACCGCTAGCGATGGATCAATGGGCTGGTACCCCAGGGCAAACCGTCGGACCGTTCTTCGGCATCGCGTTGTCGTATCCCGGCGACAGCCAGCTGGTCGCCGATGAGCATCCCGACGCCATCGGGTTACACGGCACGGTCTACGACGGCGCCGGTGTTCCCGACGCCCTGCTCGAAATTTGGCAGGCCGACGGAGACGGTCGCATTCCACGACAGGCCGGCTCGTTACGGCGCACGGGTACCGGCTTGGCCGAGTTCACCGGATTCGGCCGGGCCGCGACCGACGCGGACGGACATTACCGGTTCACCACCGTGGCACCCCGCTCGGTCGACGGCTGGGCGCCGTTTTTCGTGATCGCCGTCTTCGCCCGGGGCTTGTTGCACCGGCTGTTCACCCGCGCCTACCTGCCGTCGCCTGAACTGGATGCCGATCCGCTGTTGGCCCGGGTCGACCCGCCGCGGCGCGCCACGCTGCGGTGCGTCGACGAAAACGATTCGGGCCGTGTCGGATACCGTTTCGACATCCACCTGCAGGGCCCGTCCGAAACCGTGTTCCTGACGTACCGGGACGATATGCGATGACCAACCTGTTGTGGCCCGGCGACCAGCGCGCCGGCGACTACCTGAGCGACGAGTCGCTGCTGCGGTCGATGGTGGCAGTGGAATCCGCCTGGCTGGGGGCACTGGCCGACGCCGGACTGGCGCCCGTCGACCGGGCCGGAGCGGGCCTGCGGCATCTGGTGGGCGAGCACGACTGCGAGCTGCTCGCGGTCACCGCCGAGGACGGCGGGAACCCGGTCATCGGGTTGGTGTCGCTGCTGCGAGATCGCGCCCTGCCGGCCGTCGCGCCGTGGATCCACCGCGGATTGACCAGCCAGGACGTCCTCGACACCAGCCTGATGCTGGGAATGCGTTCCGTTGTCGACCATTTGATAACGGAACTGGCGCAACAGATTACGACACTGTCGGCGCTGGCCAGGGCGCATCGGGGCACCCCGATGGTGGCCCGCACCCTGACTCAGCACGCGGCGCCCACGACGTTCGGCGCCAAGGCCGCGGTATGGCTCAACGGCGTCGTCGACGCCTATCGGCGGCTCGGCGCGCTGACCATTCCCGCTCAGTTCGGCGGTGCTGTCGGAACCTGGGCGGCCACAACCGAATTGGCCACTCTACTCACCGCCACCACGGAGCCGACGGACTTAGCTGATCGTGTAGTGCGCAGTGCCGCCACCACTTTGGGACTTCAGGTGCGGCTACCGTGGCACACCACGCGGACGCCGGTCACCGCCGCCGGCGACGCCCTGGTCGGGTGCACCGACTGCTGGGGCCGCATCGCCGCCGACGTCGTCACCTTGGTTCGCCCCGAGATCGCCGAACTGGATGAACCCGTCAGCGGACCGCGCGGCGGATCGTCGTCGATGCCGCACAAGCGTAATCCGGTGCTGTCCATCCTGATCCGTCGAGCCGCCATCGCCGCGCCGCATTTGGCCGCTACCCTGCATACCGCCGCGGCGCTTGCCAACGACGAACGCCCGGACGGTTCCTGGCATGTCGAATGGGACACCCTGCGGACCCTGGCCCGCCGTACCGTGGTCGCGGGCTCCCAGTGCGGCGAACTGCTGGCCGGACTTGACGTGCATACCGCGCAGATGGCCCAAAACCTCAGTGCGGCAGATGTTCTGGGTGAACAGCAGGTGATTGCCGACTTGGCCGGAACGGAAGCGTCGCCAAGCTACCTTGGCGCCGTCGACCGGTTGATCGACCAGAGCCTGCAGCGTGCTGAGCGCGCGCTCGGCGGTGGTTCGTGAGTGCGCCATGTACACATCAGATTGATAATATGTATGCATGCGGAAACGGACGACGATCGAGATCGACGAGGACCTCCTGACGCGGGCAAAGCGCGCCCTGGGCTGCGCGACGACTCGGGCGACCGTCGAAGAGGCCCTGCGGCGAGCCGCCGCCGAAGCAGAACATGCGCAGGACGAGCGAGCGGCTCGGCAACGGCGCTACTTCACCCGGCTCGCCAGCCACGTCGACGAGAAAGTGCTCGGCTCGGAGGAGATGTGGCGCTAGCAGGTTGGATCCTCGACAAGAGCGCGGCGGCGCGTGCGTCCGATCCCGTCATCGGCGCCCAGCTCGCGGAACTGGCCGGGCGGTTGTTTATCTGCCTCGTCGGGGAGCTCGAGCAGCTCTACTCCGCCCGCTCGGCCCGCCATTACGACCAGCTGCAGGCCGAGCTGAGCGCTAGCTTCGACATTGTGGCGGCGCCACCTGACGTGCTGGAGCGAGCGTTGGCGCTCCAGCGTGACCTCGCTGATCACCACGGAATGTGGCACCGCACCCCGATCCCGGACCTGATGATCGCTGAGACGGCTGTCTATCACGGGCTCGGCGTTGTGCACGTTGACCGTGATTACGCCCGGATTGCCGAAGTCCGGCCACTGACCGTCCGCCGCCTCGGCTAGAGGCCGTCGAACGACGGCCGTGTGGCTTCGGCGCCGCCGTTGTCGTGCGATCGCCGGTTACGCTCCGGCCCCGGGCTGACACTCGAAATCGCCGACCGCGCCAGCAGGTACGCCGGCTCGTGACTTTTGCCTCTACTGGTCATAGGTTCGGCTTTGATCGCATCAATAGTGACTGCAGACACTAAGGAGATGGCGATGACCGACAACGCCAACAACGCCAACAACGCCAAGTCCTACCATGTCGACGTCCTGATCGAGGAGCGCGACGAACGGACCCGGGCCAAGGCGCGACTGGTCTGGGGTGATCACACACTGGTCGGTGTCGGCCTGGCCCGGCTCGACCCGGCCGACGAGCCGGTGGCCGAGATCGGCGACGAACTCGCGATCGCACGGGCCTTGACGGATCTGGCGAATCAGCTGTTCGCGGTGACGTCGGCCGACATCCAGGCCAGCACGCACCAGCCGGTCACGGGTCTGCACCACTGAGTTGGCGGGGATGCACGTCCCCGCGGAACCGCGTTAGGACTTGTTGACGGCGAGGTGCTCGAGGAACCAGTCGCGCGCCAGAGTTGCCGCGCGTTCCAGTGTGCCCGGTTCTTCGAAGAGGTGAGTGGCGCCGGGAACCACCGCCAGTTCGCACACACCCGGGATCGCCGCCTGCGCCTGCTGATTCAGTTCGAGGACCAGCTCGTCGCGGCCACCGACAATCAACAGGGTGGGCGTGTGTACGTCGCGGAGCGCATCGCCCGCCAGATCGGGCCGTCCGCCACGGGATACCACCGCCGTGACCTTGACCCCGGGATGTGCGGCCGCAACCAGAGCCGCGCCGGCCCCGGTGCTGGCCCCGAAAAAACCGACCGGCAGGGAAGCGGTGTCGGGCTGGCCGGCCAGCCAGCCGGTGACGTCGACCAGTCGCCGGGCGAGCAAGCCGATGTCGAAAACGTTGGCGCGGTTGCGTTCTTCCTCGGGTGTCAGCAAGTCGAGCAGCAGGGTGGCCAGCCCGGCCCGGTTGAGGACCTCGGCGACGTATCGATTGCGCGGGCTGTGTCGGCTGCTTCCGCTGCCGTGAGCGAAAACGACGACGCCGCCGGGGTGTTCGGGAATGGTCAGCCGCCCGGCCACCGATACCGGTCCGGCAGTCACCCGGACCTCCTCGTCACGCGGTGGCGGGTCACCGGGTTGGCTGCCCGCGCCGAATTCGGCGCGGGCGCGACGCAGCAGCGCCACCACCTCGTCGTCGGAGGTCTGGGCGAAGTTGCGGTATCCCTGGCCGACCGCGAAGTAGGGCACGGGTGTTTCCAGGCACACCACCTTGTCGGCGTACCCGGCGAACCGTTGGGCGATGTCCGTCGCTCCGATGGGAACGGCCAGGATCACTCGGCTCGCCCCCTGGACACGGGCTACCTCGCAGCCGGCCTGCGCGGTGGCTCCGGTCGCGACACCGTCGTCGACGATCACCGCGATGCGCCCGGCGAGCGCGACCGGGACGTGGTCGCCGCGGAAACGTTGCGCTCGGCGCTGCAGTTCGGCCCGCTGGGTGGTCTCCACCGCGGCCATTTCCCGGTCGGTGAGGTGTGCCTCGCGCACCACGTCGTCGTTGATCACCCGCACACCGCCTTCCCCGATGGCGCCGAAGGCGAGCTCGGAGTGCGCCGGCACGCCTAGCTTGCGCACCAAGAGCACGTCGAGGGGAGCGCGCAGCGCCCGGGCGACTTCGAAAGCCACCGGAACACCGCCTCGCGGCAGACCCAGCACCACCACGGGCTGACCCCGTAAGAATTCCAGCCGGCGCGACAGTTGCCGGCCGGCGTCGATGCGATCCGTGAACTGCCTCATACGTCGAGTGTCCATCCCCTCACGGATTCCCGGTACTGCCGAGCGTCACGAACTCTGTCCGGCCAGCCTGTCGGTCGCGGCATAGCGCAGCAGCGCGCCCACACCGTCGGCGGGTGCCAACTGGTCGTCGGCGCGCACCAGCGACGCGTCAACGGCGATCGCGGCAAACGGCAATGCTTCGTCGGCCCGAACCACCCGTGCCACCGGCTCACCGAGCTCGGACAGCGCGTCGGCATCGGGAGCGACGGTCGTCCGCGCCGCGCCGGTGACCACCGTGGTGTCGCCCAGGTCGCCGATGATCAGCGTGTCGACATCGCCGTCACGCAGCGCCGCGCACACCGCGGCCACCCCTTCGGCGGCCAGCCCCGAACCACGTCCCAGCTGCGCCTGGAAACGCTCCGCAACGTCGGTCAGCTCGGCGGATCGCCGGCGGGCGAACTCCGCTGCCGTCAACTCGCGGATCTCGTCCTCGCTGATGCCGCTGGTGCGGGCTCCGGCATGCAATTGGGACACCCGCCGCGCCACCCGTTGCGGCAATGCCGAAACCAGGTCGGAGCGCGAACGGACCTCGCCGCAGACGAACACCACCTCCGGGTCGGTCTCATCGACGAGCCGGGTGAGGTGGTCGGCTACGGCGCGGCAGTTCATCCGGATGGCTTCCTCGGTCGTGTGCTGCAGATCGCCGTAGCCGCTCCAGCCCGCGGTGACCGGTTTGTGGACCGGGTAGCCGCCGCCGTCGATACTGGTGGAACTGAACGAGTCACCGCGGTACAGCCGGACGTCGGCCCCGGTGTGGTCCACTGCGGCGAACACGTATGTGGGCCGCGGCATTTCGCGGTCGATCAACGGAACCAGATAGGGGTACTCCGACAGCCGGACCACCGTCATCGGCGGCGGGCTGAGGAGTTGCTCGTTGACCAGCACCTGGTCGCTGGTCGCGATGACCGCGCGGCCGCGCCGGCCCACGGCCGGTCGATGGTTGAGCACCGCGTCTTCGAGCTTGCCGACGAGTTCCGCATCTGTGCCCAGCTCCTCGAGATGCCGACGGATATCCCGCCATTTCGCCTCGAGTTGCCCGACGGCATCGGCGGTGTCGTGGGAGTCGTCGAAATAGACCGAGGCGACCGGACCTTCGGCGGTTACCAGCCATCGGAGGCGTTCTGATCGCATGTGCACCTTCTCCGCTCTGTCGTCGTGATACTTACCCGCAGGTCGCCTGTGCGGCGATCAGTCTTGGTACAGAGCCGCTATCTGGTCGGCGGACTTGCCGACGACCACCTTGCGGCGCAGCTTCATGCTCGGCGTCAGGTCGCCGGATTCGATGGAGAGCTCGCGGTCGAGGATGGTGAATTTCTTGATCTGTTCCCAGCGATTCAGTTCCGCGTTGAGCATGTCGATGTATCCCGCGATCAGGGTGCGCGTCTGGTCGTCGCCGGCGATTTCGGCGAACGATCGTCCGGCCAAACCGTGTTTGGCGGCCCAGTCGGTGATCGCCTCGCGGTCCAGGCTTACCAGTGCCACGCAGTAGGGCTTGGCTTCGCCGATGACGATGAGTTCGCCCACATACGGGCACAGGCCCTTGAACCGCACTTCGATCGCCGAAGGTGCCACGTATTTGCCCTGGGAGGTCTTGAACATGTCCTTCTTGCGGTCGGTGATCCGCAAGTAGCCGTCGGCGTCGACCTCGCCGATGTCGCCGGTGTGAAACCACCCGTCCGGGTCGAGCGCCTCGGTGGTCGCCTCGGGCAGATCGTGGTAGGAGGTCATCAAACCCGGTCCCCTGAGCAAGATTTCGCCGTCGCCGGCGATCTTGACCTCGGTGGCGGGGAACGGCCAGCCCACCGTGCCGAACCGATACGCGTGCGGGCGGTTGATGAACGATGCCGCAGCGGTCTCGGTCAGCCCGTACCCCTCGAGCACGGTGATGCCGATCGCGTCGAACCACTGCGCGACGTTGCGGTCCAGGGCGGCGGCCGCGGAGACGAAAAACCGGATCCGGCCGCCGAAACGCTCACGGATGGTGGCGAACACCAGCCGGTCGGCCAGCTTGTACGCCAACGCAGCGGCCAGCGACGGTTTCCGGCCGGCTTGCCGGGCCGCCGACACCTTCAAACCCACCCCCATCGACCACCCGAAAACCGTTCTCTTGAAACGGCTTTGCTCGGCGACCATTTGTTCGATGCGGGCATGGGCTTTTTCGAAGATGCGGGGTGCGGCGCCCATGACGGTGGGATGCAGGACTGCGAGATTGTCGACGATCCTCTCGACGCGCCCGTCGATGGCGGTGGTGAAGCCGATCGACAGCGGCAGCGCCAGCATCACCTTGCCGAAGGCGTGGGCCAGCGGCAGCCACAGGAAGTTCAGGTCGTCGGGGCCGAGCACGTTGAGAGCATCGATGGCCGCGACGGTGTATGTCCAGGCCCCGTGGGTCAGCCGCACCCCCTTGGGCCGCCCGGTGGTGCCCGAGGTGTAGATCAGGCTGGCAAGCTGGTCGGGACCGACGGCCGCCACCCGCTCCTCGACGGCGTTGGGCGAGTCGGCCAGCAGTTGCTTACCCAGCTGCTCCAGGTCGGCGAGGGTGATCACCCAGTCCCCGTCACCGTTGCCGTCGATGATCACGACCTTGCTCACCGCAGGCAGTTCGGCGCGGTGCGCCAGCAACTTGTCGACCTGCTTTTGGTCCTCGGCGACCACGATCCGGCTGCCGGAGTTGGCGACGATGTAGGCGACGTCGGGGGCGATGGTCGTTGGGTAGACGGTGGTGGTTGCTGCGCCGGCACACATCACCGCGAAGTCGGTGAGCACCCACTCGTATCGCGTCGAGCTGGCAAGTGCCACCCGGTCCTCGGCGGCAATCCCGAGCGCGATCAGCCCCGCGGCGAGGTGGCGCACGCGCTCCCCGACCTGTTCCCAGGTGACGCTCTCCCAGCCGTGATCGTGTGGATAGCGGAAGGCCTCCGCGTGGGGGGTGGCGGCCACCCGGTCGAGAAACATCCTCGCGACCGACGGCGGCCGGCTCTCGATCTTGGAGAAATCGGGCTTCTCCAGCGAGGCGAGTGCGGCGTTCATGACTGATATCCCTGCATGACGATCTTTCTGGTGCGCCTTGACAAGTCCGATGGTTCTGCGGTAGCCGGAGCAGGTATAGGGACCAAAGTCATCCAGCCGACGGCAATCGTCCCTTCAGGCGTCGGCGGGCCGTGCTCAGGCCGCGATGCTCACCTGAATGGACAGGCATTCGCCGATGGCATAGGCCGTCGGCCAGTCGCCGCTACGCACCGCACACGCCAGATCGTCGACCAACGGGCTTTGGACGCCCAATTCCGACAACCAGCCCGCCACGGTGGCCGTGATCTCGTTCGCGGTTACCCGGGCAGTACGTCCGTCGTGCAGGCGGTCGGTCACCTGATAGATCGTCGTGACCTTGTGATGCCGCCATATCGCTGCGTTCATCGTGATCCCCCGCTTCTCCCGAGTTGGTCAGCTCGTAAGTATCGATCTGACCACCGGCGCGGCCCCGGCCCTAGAGGCCAAGAGCACCGTTGCCGGTGTGCTTTGGTCGCTGTCCGGACCCGCCGAAGTCCCTGGCGGAAGGGTCTTTTGGCCCAGGCCATCACCGGACCGGGCGGGTAGCGTACTTCGATGTTGGGGGTGTCGCGCAACCCGAGGAATGAGCGAGATGACAGCTGTAGCAACCGATCACCGCGTGGCGGCGCCGGTCTCGTTCGTGGGCGGGCCGGGGTGAACCCAGTTCGGCCGCAGGATCTGGCAGCGGTAGAGGTGTTCGCCGACATCGCGACGGAGCAGCTCACAGCGTTGGCTGACCACCTGAAGCCGCTGCATGCGGTCGCGGGCGAGGTTCTGATGCGCCAGGGTGACCGGGGGGAGTCGTTTGCCATCATCACCGCCGGCCGGGTCGAGGTCAGGCACGTCGGCCGGGACGGCCAGAGATCGGTGACCGAACTGTCGCCGCCGCTGATCGTTGGCGAAATCGCATTGTTGCGCCACACGATGCGGACGGCGACGGTGATCGCCAAAGACGACGTGTGCGGCTATGTGGGATACAACGACGCCTTCGAGGCCATGCTGGCCATCCCGGCGATCGCCGAGCGAATGGTCCGCACCGCGCGACAACGGTTGGCGGCCTACGTCGCCCCGATCCCGGTATCAGTCGAAGACCATCCTGATCTGCTGCTGCGCCCGGTCCTGCCCGGCGACGCCGAACGGTTCCAGAGCAGCGGCACGTTCTCCCGGGAAACCCTGTATCGGCGCTTCATGTCGTCCTACCAGCTCACCGATGCGCGGCTGGTCTACCTGTTCGAGGTCGACTATGTCGATCATTTCGTCTGGGTCATGACCGATGGCGCCGACGGGCCGGTCGTCGCGGTCGGCCGGTTCGTTCGGGACAACGATGACCCCGCCCTGGCCGAGGTCGCGCTGAGCGTCGGCGATGCGTATCAGCGTCGGGGGATCGGGACGATGCTGCTGACCGCGCTGGCGATCGCGGCGCGCACCGATGGCATCGACCGCTTCCGCGCCCTGGTGCTAGCCGACAACGAAGCCGCTCGCGCGTTGGTGCGCAAGCTGCATCCCTGCTGGGAGCGGGAGGATCCCGGTGTGGTCACCACGACGGTGCAGATCCCAGCCCTCGAGGATCTGCCCCTCGATGAGGTCCTGCGCAAGCAGATCCTGAATGTGGCCTACCAGGTGATCCACGCATTCGACTGAGGCGGGTACAACGCCTCTGCGATCTGGGGCCTTTGCGCCCTACCCGACGGCGAGGTGGCTGCGCAGCATGGACCTGTCCGGCTTCGGTATCGGAAGGAGTTGGTCGATGAAATCGCTCATCGTGTGCGTGTCGACGTCGCACGGCAACACCCGCCGCGTCGCCGACCGGATGGCTGAGGTGCTGCACGCGAAGGTGGTCGAACCCGAGGAAGTCGATCCGCATACGCTCGGCGACTACGATCTCGTCGGCTTCGGATCAGGCATCTACTACATGGCGGTGCACCCGAGGTTACGGAGTTTTTTGCGTCGCCTGCCGCAGGTCGACGGCGTTGCGGCGGTCACCTTCTTCACCAGCGGCGCCCGTGAGATCCCGCTGACGAGCTATCACAAGCCGATGGGAAAACAGCTTGCTGCCAAGGGTTTTGAGGTGATCGGGTTGTTCTCTTGCCGGGGCCTCGACACCGTGGGGCCGTTCGGGTACATCGGCGGGATCAACAAGGGCCGGCCAGACCGCCACGACCTGGATCGGGCTGCGGCTTTCGCCGAACGGATTCGCGAACGGGTCGCGGGGTCCAGAGCGGCGTCCTGACAGATGGCAGCCGAGGAGCGCGACGTCCTGGCCCTGGTGCGTGGCCTGGTCGCCGAGGTTCACCCGCATGCCATGCCCCCCTCGGTGACCCTCGACAGCACTTTCGACGACCTCGGTATCGGCAGCCTCGAACTGGCCGAACTGCTGTTGCGGGTCCAGGGCAAGTACGGGGTGGCGCTGCCGTCGGACCTGCTGGCCAGTGCCGAGACACCGCGCGACCTGGTGGTGGCGGTTGCTCGCGGCCATCCCGTCTTGGCCCCTGAGCGCGGCGCCATGGTGTCTGTCCCCACCACGGAACCGGGAGGGCGGGCGCCCGAAGCGGCGTCGACCCTCAACGATGTCCTCGACTGGCACGTCGGCGCGACCCCGGAGCGCATGCACATCCGGCTGCTCGACGATTCCGGCGGCGGCACGGACCTGACGTATGCGACGCTGCACCGGGAGGCGGCCGCCGTCGCGGCCGGGCTGATCGCACATGACGTCATGCCGGGCGAGACGGTCGCCATCATGTTGCCCACCTGCCGGGCTTACTTCGCCACGTTCGCCGGTGTGGTGCTCGCCGGCGCGGTGCCCGTCCCCGTCTACCCGCCGGCCCGGCCGTCCCAGTTGGCGGATCACCTGCGCCGCACTACCGGCATCCTCGTCAATGCCGGGGCCATGCTGCTGGTCACCGTGCCCGAGGCGGTGACGCTCGGGCACCTGTTACGGTCGAACGTCGAAAGCCTGCGTCACGTCGTCGTACCCGAAACCCTCACGGGCACAGGCGAAGACGTGGGTCCAGGCCGGCCCGCACTGCCCAGGCCGAGAACCGACGACCTCGCCCTGGTGCAGTACACCTCGGGCAGCACCGGCCAGCCCAAAGGGGTGGCCCTCACGCACCGCAACCTGCTCGCCAACATCCGGGCCATGGGCCACGCCGCCGGGGCGTCGGGGACCGACACATTCGTCAGCTGGCTTCCGCTGTACCACGACATGGGTCTGATCGGCGCGTGGCTGGGGTGCATGTATTTCGGTGTCCCGCTGGTGGTGATGAGTCCCCAGGCGTTCCTCATCCGTCCGTCCCGATGGCTGTGGGCCATCCACGCAAACCGGGCGACCATGTCGGCCGGGCCCAACTTCGCCTACGAGCTGTGCCTGGCCAAGGTCCGCGATGACGAGATCGCCGGGCTCGACCTGAGCTCGTGGCGATTGGCCTACAACGGCGCCGAGCCGGTGAGCCCCGCGACGATCGAGCGATTCGCCGACCGCTTCGCCGCGTACGGCTTCCGGCGAGACGCGATGACCCCGGTGTACGGCCTGGCCGAATCCTCGGTGGGCCTGGCCTTCCCGCCACTGGGCCGGGGTCCGTTGATCGACCGGATCCGCCGCGACGAGTTCGTGCACTCCGGTCGGGCCGAGCCGGCCCGACCCGGTGAGCGCCACCAACTGCGCTTCGTGGCCTGCGGCCGGCCGCTGCCCGGCCACGAAATCCGCATCGTCGACACTGCCGGCGCCGAACTGGGCGATCGGCGCGAAGGACGCGTCGAGTTCCGCGGTCCGTCAGCGGCCGCCGGCTATTTCAACAACCCGACGGCCACGCGTTCGCTGTTTCACGGCGACTGGCTCGACACCGGCGACCTGGGCTACGTGGCTGACGCCGACCTCTATGTCACCGGCCGGGTCAAGGATCTGATCATCCGGGCCGGCCGCAACCTGCATCCGGCCGAGCTCGAAGAGGCCGTGGGCAATCTCACCGGGGTTCGCAAGGGTTGTGTGGCGGTGTTCGCCTCCGCCGATCGGTCGGGGGGCGCCGAGCGACTCGTCGTGATGGCCGAGACCCGGCTGACCGAAGACGCCGCCCGCGCCGCGCTGCGCTCCGAAATCGCTTCCACCACAGTTGATTTGCTGGGTGTACCGCCGGACGACGTGGTGTTGGCCCCGCCGCGCGCGGTGTTGAAGACCTCGAGCGGCAAGATCCGGCGGGCCGCCAGCCGGCAACTCTACGAGGCGGGACGAATCGGCGCCCGGCCTCATGCGGTGTGGTGGGAGCTGGTGCGGCTCCGCTTGCGCGGCGCGGCCCCGTCGATGCGCCGCACCGGCCGCGCGGCGTCCGCCATCGCGTTCGCGGCCTACACCTGGGCGGTGTACGCGATCCTGGGGTTAGCGTTGGTGGTTTTACTGATGCTGTTGCCGCGGGAGCAGTGGCGCTGGTGGGCGGTTCGGCGATCGATCCGGCTGCTGGCCCGCCTTACCGGAACAGCCATCACCGTGCACGGCCGCGATCACCTGCCGGCCCAAACCTGCATCGCGGTGGCCAACCATCCGAGCTGGATCGACGGAATCGTGCTCGCCGCCGTTCTGCCCCCGTCGTTCCACTTCGTCGTCGCCGAGCAGCTGCAGCGCGGGCTCTACGGATTTGCGCTGCGGCGGCTGGGCACCCAGTTCGTCGAACGTCACCAGCGTGAGCAGGGTGTGGCCGACACCGATCAGCTGGTGGCCTTCGCACGAGCGGGGCAGTCGCTGGTCATCTTCCCCGAAGGCCGGCTGGCCCGTGCCCCGGGTTTGCGGCCCTTCCACATCGGCGCGTTCGTCGTCGCGGCCGAGGCCGGGGTGCCGGCCCTTCCGATCGCCATCCGGGGGACCCGGTCGGTCATGAGACCGGGCCACCACTTCCCGCGCCGCGGCGCGGTCGACGTCGTCATCGGTGCGCCGATCCGGCCGGTGGGCCCGGACTGGGATGCGGCCGTCGACGTGCAACGCGAGGCCCGCGAGGCGGTGCTGCGGATGTCGGGCGAACCCGATGTCGAGTGACAAGCGGTGGGTGTTGTCACCACGCCGCGCGCGAACCAGAATTCCGCGACGTGGTCGACTCCCTTCGCAGCACCGCGACCGAGATCGCCCATCGCCACCTCACCGAACGGATACCGGCCGGACCTTGGCAGGCGTCAGAGGCGGCGTGCGACGCCTAGGATGTGGGTCTTCGGCGGATCCAGCGCTGACACACGGAAAACAAACCGCTCGACCAACTCGATGCCAAAACCGCCATCCTCCAAGGCCGTTCGAGTGTCGCGTGCTAGATGGCACCCGCCGGACAGCGTCGGCCAAATGGTCGCGTCAGCCGTTCGCTGCAGGGCGCGTCCGACTGGACGCTTGGAGACGACATGCTCATTGAAGCGCAGTTCACCGCCGGGTCGGAGCACACGGTGCAGCTCGGCGATGGCCCGCCTTGGTTCGCTGACCGAGCAGAGCACCAACGAGGTCACGGCGGAGTCGACGCTGGCATCCTCCAGCGGTAGATCCTCGGCCGCCGCGTCACCCAGCTTGACCGGGACTGCCGCGGCGTCGGCTGCCCGCGCCGCCCGCTCCCGCAGATACGGGTCGGGTTCGAAGGCATGTACCAGCGTCACCGCCTGCGGGTAACGGGCGAAGTTAAGTCCATTGCCGGCGCCGATTTCAACCACCTCCCCGGCGAGCCCGGCCAGCATTCGGCGTCGCTGATCGGCCAGCCCCCGCGTTTCGGCGGCCTGGGACTGCTTCACATAGAGCCGCGCACATAGCGGATGGCTCACCGTCTTTCGTCGACTCATCGTTGCGGCGCACGGCGTTCGGGTAACGGACACGCACGTCGCCAGGGCAGCCGCGCAGCGAACTCTGACAACAGCACCTTCACCGCATTCATTGGGAACCTCCGCTCCCGAAGCTATCACAACAGTCGTTATGATAAAAGATAACGTATGATTGGGAGGTGGGTACTTCCTCGACGCCTGATCGCCTGATGGATGCCGCGCTGAAACTGTTTGCCGAACACGGCTACAAGGCGACGACAGTTGGCGCAATCGAAAAAGCGGCAGGCCTAGCGCCCCGATCCGGGGCGCTCTACCAGCACTTCAAGGGCAAGCAACAACTCCTCGAAGCCATGCTGGATCGCGAGCTGAGCGAGATGGACGAGTTGGTTCACGCCATAGCAATGTTGCCCCTCGGCGACCTGCGGGCCGAGCTGACCTTGCTCGCCCGGTGGAACCTCGCCTCCCTGGACCGCCGGGCCGAACTGATCCGCTTCGTTCGCCGCGAGGCCGACCTGCTCCCGAAACGCCAGCGCGCCAAGCTCTATAGCCGCCTCGTCGCGCGACCATACGCACAGGTTGTGGCTTGGCTGGAAAGTCGCTTTCGAGAAGCTGGGATCGATCCGCCCGACCTCGACGCCCTGGCGCTCATCCTGATCGAATCGATGTCCTCCTACCGAGAACTTGACCGGCTATTCGGTCAGATCCCAGGCCAGGTCGACGATGGCCGTTTCATCGACGCTTGGGTCGAGGCAGTATTGGCAATCGCGCACCAGCGCGGCCTGAGCTGATAGCGCTGCGCGAGTGGCTAGACGCCTGCCGGCAAGTGTGCTTGCCGGTCAAGGATTTCGTGTGCGCCGGCCCGCTTGGCAATGCGGCCACCAGGTGGTGTTCGCCGGTGACCTTCGGCGGGACGTAAGACCCTAACGCACCGCATCGTGGGCTGTTAGCTTTGCCGCCATGGCAACATCGGCCGGTGACGACGTCCATGATCGTCCGGGACCACGGCAGCTGGACCCACCCGGCATCGGTGGTTTGAGCAACCTGGTCAAACCATTCCTGCACACCGGCCGGTATTTCGCCCAATCATGGCGCGACTATCTCGATCACACGCCCGACGATCTGCCGATCGCACGACCCACTATTGCGTTGGCGGCCCAGGCGTTTCGTGACGAGATCGTTTTGCTCGGCCTGAAGGCGCGCCGCCCGGTCAGCGGCGGGCACGTGTTCGAGCGCATCCGCGACGAAGTGGCCGCCGGGCTGGAGTTCTACGGTAACCACGGATGGCTGAGGCGGCCGCGCGGATTCTTCGCCGATCCACCGCCACCGGCAGACGTCGCTGTCCGACAGATCAAGGGACGCAGACACACCTTTTTCCGTCTGCATTTCGTCAGCGGCTACACACCGGACCCGGGTGAACCGGGTGCCCACCGTTGGTCGGAATATACCGCGAACAACCGCGCGTACGCGTTGTTGCTGCGCCATCCCGAACCGCGCCCCTGGCTGGTATGTGTGCATGGCACCGAAATGGGGCGGGCCCCACTCGATCTGGCGTTGTTTCGGTCCTGGAAACTGCACGACGAGTTCGGCCTGAACATCGTCATGCCGGTCCTTCCCATGCACGGCCCCCGGGCACGTGGCCTGCCCAAAGGCGCGGTGTTTCCCGGCGAGGATGTTCTCGACAACGTCCACGCGACGGCTCAGGGAGTATGGGACATCCGGCGGCTGGTGTCCTGGATACGGTTGCAGGAGCCGGAATCGCTGATCGGGTTGAACGGTTTGTCGCTGGGTGGCTACCTGGCGTCCCTGGTGGCCAGCCTCGAAGAGGGCCTCACCTGCGCGATCCTCGGTGTCCCGGTCGCTGATCTGGTCGAGTTGCTCGGCCGTCACTCCGGTCTGCATCGTGACGATCCCCGCCGCGATATGGTGACGATGGCCGAACCGATCGGCCGAATGATTTCACCTCTTTCGCTTACCCCGCTGGTGCCCATGGCCGGCCGGTTCATCTACGCCGGTGTCGCTGACCAGCTTGTGCATCCGCGCGAGCAGGTGATCCGACTCTGGGAGCACTGGGGTAAACCCGAAATCGTTTGGTACCCCGGTGGTCATACGGGATTCTTCCGGTCCCGGCCGGTGCAGCGGTTTGTCGAGGAGGCGCTGCAGCAATCAGGGCTTCTGGACCGGCCGGCGGCACAGCGCGACCGCCCGGCATAAAGTCGCGGAGGACGAGATGAATCCACTGGATCCGCTGGACGCGGCGATGATGACCGCGGAATTGGTGTCCAACCCGATGCATGTCGGCGCTGTGCTGATCCTGTCACCACCGCCGGGTGCGGGTCCCGAATACGTCGACGAGCTGTATCGACAAACGCAGGCGAGCAACGATCCGATCGACCCACGGCTGCGAAGATATCCGCATCAGGGTGTAGACACCGGGGGCATCTGGGTATGGCGTGACGCCGACGCCGTGGACATCGGGCAACACTGCCAGCGGCGCACCGTCTCCGGTGACGGTGCCGGATTCTGGCGGCTGATTGCCGAGCTGGATGCCGAGCGCCTCGATCGGTCCCGTCCGATGTGGATGTCGTATCTGATCGATGGCCTCGAGGACGGCCGATTCGCCTTCTATATCAAGGTGCATCACACCGTCATCGACGGTGTGGCCGGGTTCAAGATGATCGCCGAGGCGCTGAGCACCGATGCGGACCGGCGATCGATGCCGCCCTTCTACGCCGAGCACACTCGGGAACGCGCGACGAAGGCGACGTCGACTGGTCTGCTACCTCGTCTGGTGGCGCCGTTGCGGACGCTGGTCGGGACGGCCGCATCCGGGGTTGGGCTGGTGAATCATGTTGTCACGGGCGAAGTGTCGACCATACTCGACAGCTTGATCGGCCATACGACGGTGCTGCCTTTCGGAGCGCCGTACACGCGATTCAACGGCCGTCTCGGATCCGAGCGAGCCGTCGCGGCGGGCAGCTGGCCGAAGACCCGCATCCAGGCGGTGCAACATGCCGCCCGGGTCACCGGCAACGACGTGGTGACCGCGATGGTGGCCGGTGCGCTGCGCCGCTGGTTGCTCGACCGCGGCGAATTGCCCAAGCAGTCGCTGGTGGCCGCCTGCCCGATCACCGTTCGCGGTCACGAGCACACCGGGGAAGATGACGAGCATGGCAACATGTTCGGTCTCTGGTTGTGCCCCTTGGGTACCGACATCGATGACCCGCTGGCACGGTTGAACCTGATCCATCGGTCGATGTCGGAAGGAAAACAGTGGGTGGGCAAGCGCGGAGCGGCGGCATCGCTGTTGACGGTCGCGGGAAGCATTGCCGCTACGGTAGTTTTTCCGCTGCTGCCGTTTTCGCCGAAGATTCGCACCGGCTACAACGTCCCAATTTCACACGTTCCGGGTCCCCGTGCCGAAAGGTATTGGAACGGCGCGCATGTCGATGAGATATATCCGGTGTCCACTGTCTACGACGGTCAGGCGCTCAACGTGACGACGTGCTCCTACGCCGACCGGATAGGGTTCGGCTACGTCGCGGGGCGGGAAATCGTGCCCGATATCGAGACGTTGATCCCGCTGACCGAACAGTGTCTGACCGAGCTGGAAGCTGCGGTGGGCGTGGGGATCTGATCAGGCGGCCCGCGGCAGATCCTTGGGCCGGCTTGCCGTTTGTGGACTCGTTTGGCGCGGGGTGGGAGCCCATCCGATGAAGGTCAGATACAGCCCGGCCAGCGCCATGACGATGAACGTGCCCTGCCACCAGGCCGGCGCATCGATCGCGTCGCTAGCAAACCCCAGGTAGGTTTGGGGGAAGGCCATCAGCAAGAACCCTTTGAGCGTGGTCATCCATCCGACGGCTGACACGATGATCGCGGGGGCGCCCCGCCAGTGCCGGTGCAGCGCGACGACGACCAGCCCGATCAGCAGAGTGAACGCGCCCGCAACCCAGGGCCACACAAAGTTGGCCCGGAACTCCGTGAGCAGCGTTCGCATTTCCGAGGTCCGGGCGATCGCCGTGACGGTGACGATAACGAGAAAGGGGCCGATCACGCGGGCAAACATGCGTGTCCTCGGCGGGGTGGGCGGTGAAGTGCGCATGGCTGTACCTCTATCCGGCGATTATCTGGCGATCGTTGGGACTGGCTGGTCCCATACGCTTATCCGACCGCTTCATCGCTGCCGGCAATAGGGGCGAAAGGCCCAACGGCCGTGCCTCGTTGCCGACTGCACCAAGCGTAGGGACCTTCGCCAGGCGGAAGAGGACTTCTGGCCGCTGACTGACGACCACGTCGGTTCTAGCGTTACTAAGTCGCGCATAAGTAAGGCGACACACGGTGTACGGTGCACTGTCTTTCCGGGGCGGTCGTGTTGACTTAT
>NZ_LQOX01000139.1 GCF_002102175.1 Mycobacterium gastri
GTGTTCTCGTCGTACCTGATCGCCATCGCGCCATCCTTCCCTCAAAGGAAGGTGCGCATAAAACCCGGGACGGTTCAGGAAGAACCTTCTCCCCCGGCCACCAATCTCGATATGGCCGACTTCGTCGAATTGGTAAGGCGGGCAACGGTCGATACCAAGCTCGCGATAGGCAAAGACGCCGTTCTGCGCTTTGGCGAGCAACTGGACATCAAGCCCATCAGTGGGGCCAGCACGGTCGGCTCCGACGCCGACATTTACAACCGCCATGTTGCCGGCTATCTCGCCAAGTACGTCACCAAGTCCGTCGCAGACCTCGGTATCGATGTCCGGCGTCTCAGCGAGGAAGGAATCGATCAGCTCGTTGTGACGGACCACATGCGCCGAATACTCCAGACGATCGTTTCCGTCGCCCGCGAAGAGCAATATCAGGAGATGACCCTCTGGCTGCACACACTCGGCTTCAGAGGGCACGTGACCAGCAAGTCGCGACAGTTCTCGACGACCATGAAGGCCCTACGCGAGCATCGGGCTGCCTGGCGGCGGGAGCGGGCAGGTTCGGGGCCTGAAGCCGCTACGGTCCAGCAGCTGATGTGGGAATTCGAACGCTCGGGATACGAGAACCTCGGTGACCGCCTGCTGGTCATTTCGGCTTCTACTCGTGCGCGCGAGCAGCGCCTTATCGGGCGTGGCGCGTTGAAGGAAGGGGCGTGAACGGAGGATGCTGCTGGATGGGCGTTGGTACAGTAGCAACGAGCTTGCCGAACTCCTTCACGTTGACGGCTCGACCATCCGGCGTTGGCGAACCGCACGACCGCCGCAGGGTCCGGCATTCGTTCAAGTTTCTGATCGGGTGTTCATGTACAACTCGGACGACGTTGAGATGTGGCTCGCTAGTCGGCGCGTCGATCCCGGCGAGGTGGCGTGATGGCTGACAAAGTAGCTCTGCCACTGGGTATTTCGCTAGCTGCTGACATCGAGGCGCGCTCCGGCGGGGCGTACCGTGCGCGTGTCCGATGGGTCGATCCGGCCGCCAAGAAGCGAGTCTCCAAGTCTGAGACGTTCGTTACCCGTGAAGCGGCGGAAGACTGGATCAACAGGATGCGTCAGTCCGCCGGTCGCGGTATCGATCCCAACACGGCGACGACGACTCTCTCGGAGTACGGCACGATCAACATGAAACTGGCGCTTCGCGGCCTGGAAGGCAAGACCACCGACCCTTACCTTGCCGGGTGGCGCAAGCGAGTCGTGCCATCGCTGGGCCACCTACCGGTAACCATGATCACCAACGGGGCGGTTGATCGGGCTGTCCACGCGTGGATTGCCGACGACTGCGGCCGGTCAACCGTCAAGAACAGTCTCGCGGTGCTGGTCCGGGTCATGGAACAGGCTCACCGCGACGGCATCATCGACCGGAACCCAGCGCGTATCAGCGGCTGGCAGCGCGAATACAAATTGGCCGAGGATGAGCTGGATGACCCGCGCTCCCTGGCGCTACCGGACTGGTCCGCGCTGGTGACCCTCGCTGACGCATTGGTCGCAAACTCCGCAGACAAGTACCAGGGCTGGGGCGACGCGGTCATCTTCGAAGCCTGCACCGCGGCGCGCATCGGTGAAGTCTCCGGCTGTCTCGTTCGCGACATCGACTCCGAGAACTGGATCTGGACCGTATGCCGCCAGACGACCCCATCCCCCGGCGAACTCACGCACGGCGGCACCACCGCATCTGGTGGGGGCCTGGTCGACAAGAACACCAAGGGTCGGCGAGCGCGTCAGGTGCCGTTGATCGAATCGATCCGCGATCTCATTCAGCGTCGGATCGAACTTGCCGGCGGTGAACCGGATGCCCGGCTATTCACCGGCCCAAGAGGCGGGCGAATTACTACCGCCACCCTTCGTGACGCGACCTCATGGGATGAGGTGGTGACCAACGTCGGCTACGAGCAGCTCAAGCGCCATGGCCTGCGACACACCGGGCTGACATGGATGGCCGACGCAGGTGTCCCCCTACACAGTCTTCGCAAGATCGCCGGCCACGGCAGCATCACGACCACGCAGCGCTACCTCCATCCCGATCGGCAGTCGGTCGCCGACGCCGGTGAGCTGCTGACACGGCATCTGTCGTCCACGACTAGGCGCGACTTGCGCGTCGTCTAGCACAATCGCTAGGGCCGCGTTCCGATTCCCCATTCTTGGATGCGGTCTGGACTTCCCTGCTTCCCGATAAATGACGATCCTGCGCCGCCGATCGGTTGAGTCAAGGGTGGCGAAGCCATGACATGGTCACGCCGCAGGCGCCCTTTACGCAGCCGATTGGGAGGCCAGACACTCCAAATCGAGGGAACAACTCACGGGGAGCCGCCGTCATCGGGACAGTGACCGTCCGCCGCGAGGGAAGCCGCGACGAGCTTGTTGTTGGCGACGCCAATGCTCTTGAGGGCCTCGTTTAGCAATGTGACGATGTCGGCGACAACTTGCTTGCCGTATCCGCTGGGCAATCCGTAGCTGTGCAGTTCCCCTCGGTGCTTGTGGTCTTCCAAGCGCGGCCACAATTCATCCGCTATAGAGTCGTAATCGATTGCAAGGCTACTTAGTTCGGCCCGTTAACCAGCGTAATCCTGTGGCTTGTCCAGCGGGTCCAGCGAGTCGGATTATTCGGTCAAGTAGACCACCTTCGGTTTGCTGCGCGACTGATAGGAGTGTACCGGGTAAGCCGTGCTGTGATCCGCGGGAATTCTGCCGAAGCCCTATGAAGCGGTTGCATCGCTGACAGAATCAGGCGCGTGACCGTCTGGCACGAAGATCCCGGAAACGCAGCCCTCGTCCATCGACTTCGGGGCGCGATCGCAGAAGGTGGCCGGCTGATGGTCTTTCTCGGTGCAGGCTTGTCGTTTGGCGCGGCGCGGCTTCAGAGCCGAGCTTCGTTCGATTACGACCGCTACGACCGCTGGTGGCCGCACGATTTTCCGTTCGCCGATCTCACCCCAGACGACGATGGCTTACCCTTGCCCTCTTGGCCGTGGTTGATCAACCGTATGTGCCGCGAGATCGTGAGCCAGTCACCACAGGAGGAACACGCATCATTGCGTGCGTTTTTCATCGAGGAGGGACCGCTCGACTGCGCCCAGTTGTTTCGCCAAACCGTCGGCGAGGCCAACTATCGGGAATTTCTAGTGGCACAGTTCGATGCATCCCGCCAGCCATTTATTCGCACGACGCCCAGCCACAGCGCTTTGGTCCGCCTGGACCTTCCATTGCTGTTCACCACGAACTACGACGAACTGATTGAAGCCGCGTACTTGGATGCGGGCCAACCACTGCGGGTGAGTATCAAGGAAGAACAGTTCAAGGCACGGCGCTCCGAGAAGCCGCAGCCCCATCTCGTGAAGCTTCATGGCTCCATCGATCAACCCGACACCGTTGTGTTGACCCGACTCGACTACGCCCGTGCCCGCGCCGGCCGCACGGAAATGCTGACTTCGCTACGCAACGAGATGGCTGAGACGGCATTTCTGTTCGTCGGTTTCAGCCTCAGCGACCCCAACTTCAACCTGATCCACGACGACATCCGCCTCGTATACGGCATGAACCTGCCGGCCTCTTACACCGTGCAGGGGCGTCGTAACACGATCAAGGAGCGCTATCTTCGGTCGCTCGGCGTGAACACCGTGTGGCTCGACAGCTGGAATGACCTGCCGGAATTCCTGGCCCTGATTCGCCCGATTGAGCCTTCGACACCATCGGGGTAGGAGCCGCCGCTCACTGAGCAAGCAGGTCCGAGGGATCTCAGGAAGTAGCGCGCATCTACAACTGGTCCCAAAGTGGTCCCAGACATTCCAGACGGCTCCGCGATCTAAGGACGATCGCAGCAGCTCAGAGCCTATTCTCTCATGTCGGGCTGACAGGATTTGAACCTGCGACCACTTGACCCCCAGTCAAGTGCGCTACCAAACTGCGCCACAGCCCGGTGCCACCGAAACGACGCGGCGGCAGGTCGAAAGCCTACCGCAGACCAACGCCAAGCGCGGCCACCGCCTAGGCGACCTGCGGGCCGGCCTGCTCGGCACGCTTCCACACCAATGACGAGTACACCGTCCGCCCGTCAGGCAAGGTCAGTTCCGACGATAGGGTCAGCTGGTCGCCGTCGAGGTCGCAGTGCCGTAGATGAAACCTACCCAGGTAGTTGGGCACCAGCGACAGCTTCGCCTCATGACGGATGTCGCCCGTGGACTCGTCGACGAAGTACCGTCCGCTGTAGGCGAGGTACCCCAGCGCCGCGGCCGCCGCCTGCGCGGTGGTGCCGCCGCTGGCCACCGGCCGGTCGTAGTCCGGCCGGCCCGACGACTGGATCTGTGCCGACATGTACCCGTCCGGGGTGTACATGATCAAACCCTGCGCATCCGCACCATGGGGGTATCGCAACGGGCCGTCGGGACTGTCCCGCTCGACGTAGGACACCAGCTCCCAGGCTCCAACAAGCTTGTCACGCAATGCTTTTGCCATTTCCAATGCTCCTCACGACGCTTCGAACCAGCTGTTCACTTTCGCCACCCACGCCCGCAATGCCTGCGCCAGCTCTTCCTCGCGGCCGTAGAACCGCTGCGCCGGCACTGGCACGCTGACGGCCACCAGCTGATCGGTCACGCCATGCAGCACCGTCCCGACCGCGCAAATGCCGTCGGTCTGCTCCTCCCGGTCGTAGGCGATGCCGTCGCGGCTGATCTGAGCAAGCTCCGCGCGCAACGCTGCCCGATCGGTGATGGTGTTGGCGGTCAACGGCATCAGCCGACTGGGCAACGCCTGTACCTGCCGTTCCGACGGCAGCGACGCGAGCAGCGCCTTGCCGTTGGCGCAGCAGTACAGCGGAAAGGAATCTCCCACCGCGCTCACCGCGCGCAACCGCCGCGGCGGAACCACCTGGTCGATGAAATCGGCGCGATCCCCCTCCAGGATCGACAAGTCCACCGTCTCGTCGAGTTCCCGCGACAGCTGCGCCAGGAAGGGGTGCAGGTCGGCCACCACGCTGAGCCGCACGGTGCTGGCCATGCGCGCAATTTCGGGCCCCAGCCGGTAGGGTCCCCGCGCCCCGCGCGAGGCCACCAGACCCTCGTGCTCCAAAGCGTTGAGGATCCGGCTCACGGTGGACCGGGCCATGCCGACCCGCTCCCCGATCTCGACTTGGCTGAGCCCGCCGGGGTGAGCTTGCAGCACCCGCAAGATCTCGGCCGCGCGGGCAATCACCTGGATGCCGCCGCTGCGGACGTCGCCGTCTTCGGCCTTGGCGCTCATCGCCGAACTCCGGGCAGCCGAAGCAACGCCTCGGCTTCCTCGACGGAGGCGACGGGCAAATCCAGGGCCTGGACCAGGCGCATGGTGCGCGACACCAGCGCCAGGTTGCTCGGCGCCAGCTCACCCTTACGCACGTACAAGGTGTCCTCCAGGCCCACTCGCGCATTACCGCCCAGGGCGAGGCCCATCGCGGTCAATTCCAGGTTGGCCCGGCCGATCGCGATGACTTGCCAGATCGCTTCGGGAGGAAGCCGACGCACCATCGTCAGCAGGTTATCGGCGGTGGCGGCCATTCCGCCGCGCACCCCGAGGACGATACTGAACTGCAAAGGTTCGGCCAGCAGACCTTCCTCTTGCAATCGCAGGCAAGCCTCCAGATGCCCGGTGTCATAGATTTCCAGTTCCGGCTTGATGTCCAGCTCGCGCATCCGTGCCGCCAGTCGCCGCACGGCATCGGGCGGGTTGCGAAATTCACTGGCACCGAAGCTCATCGAGCACGGATTGAGGGTGGCCATCCGCGGCCGCAGTTCGACCAGCTTTTCGCGCTCCTCGAACGGCACCGACAGGCCGACGCCGGTCGACAGCTGGATCAGGATCGGGCAACGCTCGGCGATCAGATCCATTGCCCGCCGCGCGATGTTGAGATCTGCTGTGGGCCTTTCGTTTTCGTCACGCAGATGGATGTGTGCCACCGCGGCGCCGGCGGCATAAGCCTGTTCGACCGCGTTCGCGATTTCTTCCGGCGTCGTGGGCAACGCCGGGTTGTCGGCCTTGGTCGCGATCGGCCCGGTGGGTGCGACGGTAATGACGACGCTCACGCCCCGGCCTCCTGCGGATGAGCGATGGCCACCAGCAGCATCGCCGGACGCCCGGAACGGTTTTCCAGCGACCGCACTTCGCCCTTGGCGAAATGCACGCTGTCGAGCCGGCCCAGGACCGTTTCGGTTCCCTCGGCGGTGACGACCAGCTCACCGTCGAGCACCACGTAGACGGTTTCCTCTCGGGCTGAGGCCTTTTCGGCGATCCCGCCCGGCTGGTAGGTGGACAGCCCCACCCAGAACCGTTCGGTGTGTCCGGCTTCGTGGCCCTGCAGCCGCAGCGTGAGCACGTCACGGTGCAGCGCGGCAACGTATTCCGGTGCCTGCGACACCCTGGTCACGTTCATCAGGCCCCCGTCTCGATGCGGTAGCTCCCGGTGGGGTCGACAATCGCCACCAGCCGAACGATGCAGCCGTCGCCACCCACCCAGCGCCAGGGGAAGGCGGCAAACGTGACCCGCTTGCCGGTGACCTTGTCCAGGTCGCCGCCCACGTTTTCGAATCCGTAGATGCCCTTCGACAGGATCGCCCGGTGGCAGGGCTCCCACTCCGGGAAGTCGTCCAGCACCTTGCGGCCCGTCTCCTGCTCGTATTCGGTTACCGCCCAGGGCAATAGGCCACCCTGAGCCGCCGCCGGGCCATGTGGCGCGATCGCGGTGGCCAGCGGATGGTCCAGCGCCTGGGTATCGGTGCCTACCGCCTTGACGCCCTTGGCAGCAAACCACTCCCCTGCTTCCTTGTAGAACCCCGGCGAGTAGGCGTAGTACTCGGCGCTGTCGGCGTATTTGTGGTGCCAGCCGGTGTTGACCACGACGATGTCGCCGGGCCGGATTTCGGGACTGGCCTGCTCCAGGTCCTCGGCGGTAACCACACCCCACTTGGTCTTCGGGATCGACACGACCACCCCGGTGCCGAAGAAGGCGCTCAGCGGGATCTCATCCAGGAACGGCGTTCCCTCCACCACATGCGCCGGGGCGTCGATGTGGGTGCCGGAATGCATGACGGTGGTGATCTTTTGCGTCAGCACCCGGCTTTTCGCCATGCCGTGCAGCCGTTCGATCTTGACGTCTTCGAAGTACGGCCAGGCGGGCACTGCGTGTCCCCACGGGTGCGACAGGTCATAGAACTCCAGCTTGGACTCGGCATCACCGAGGGGCCACGTGAAAGTCATGGCTAATTACTTCCTTTCCTATTGGGGTCTTGGTCGAGTTGTGCACTGATGTGCCGGGAAAGCCGTGCCGCCGTGCGCTCGCGGGCGCCCGCGGGCCAGTCGAGGAAACCGTGTCCGGTGCGCGCCCCGAGTTGCCCCTCGGCAACCAGTTGGCGCAGCAGCGGGCTGGGATGCGGGTCGCTGTTGAGGCTGGGGATCACCGCGTCGTGGATGGCCAAGGTGAGGTCGAGCCCGATGTAGTCGGCGTTTTCCAGCGGTCCCAGTGTGGCCAGCCGTAGCCCAATGGTGTTGCGTACCACCAGATCCACCGTCTCGGCGTCGCACACGCCTTCAGCGACCAGCGCCATCGCCTCACGCCACAGCGCATGCTGAAGCCGGTTGCCGATGAATCCGGGGACATCGCGTCCGACCCGCACCGCCATCTTGCCGGCTTCGGTCAGCAGCGCCACGATGCGTTCCATCGTGTCCGGGGCGGTTCGATCGCTGGGCACCACCTCGACGACGGGAATGAGGTCGGGCGGATTCCAGAAGTGGGTGCCGATCGCTCTGCTGCCGTCGTCGACGCGCTCGGCGACGCCGCCGATCGGCAGCACGGACGTATTGGTCGCCAGCACCGCATGGGGGGCCAGGCCCGCCAGGCGTTCGAAGAGTTCCTGTTTGGCGGCCAGGTTTTCGACGATGGCCTCGATCACCAGGTCGGCGTTGTGCGCGGCCGCCGCCAGATCACCGGTGGCGGTGATCGATCCGCGTTCTGCGCCGCGCACTTGGGCGGCTTCCGCCGCTGCGGCGTCGAGGATTTCGGCGTTGGTGTCGGTGATGACGACCTCGAGCCCCGCCGATGCCAGCACGCCGGCGATGCGCCGGCCCATCAAACCGGCGCCGACGACGGCGGCGCGAGAAAACCCGTGCGCCTTCAGCATGCGGTGTATCCGCCGTCCAGATACATCACCTGGCCGGTGTAGAAGCTTGACGCATCGCTGAGCAGATAGATCAGCGCGCCGACGAAGTCTTCGGGTTCTGCGAAGCGGCGCAACGGGATCCGGGCGAACATCGCCTCGCGGGTGGCGCGTCCCTTCTCGTCGTCGGCGTACATCCACTCGGTCAGCTCGGATCGGAAAACCGTTGGTGCAAGGGCATTTACCCGAATTCCGTCGGCACCCCATTCGGCCGCCAGGGACTTGGCCAGCAGGTCGGTGCCCGCTTTCGACGGGCAGTAGGCGCTGTAGCCGGCGGGGTGACCGAGCGCTCCGCGGACCGATGAGACCAGCACGATGCTGCCGCCGTCGCGCTGATCGAGCAGCACCCGCCCGGCCGCTTGGCAGACCAGCCAGGCGCCCCGCAGATTGGCGTCCATCACCTTGTCGAAATCCTCGACGGCCATCTCGGTGATGGGCGCGACGTGGTTCATGCCCGACGCCACCAGAACCCCGTCGAGGCGGCCGTGGCGGGCAATGGCCGCAGCCACCATGGCCTGGGCGTCGGCCGGAGTCTCGGGCCGACGCTCGACCACCACCGCGTTGTCGATGCCGGCGTTCTCAACCAACTCGGCCAGGGCGGCAGCGTTGCCGCCGGTCAGAGTCAATCGAGCACCCGCATCTGCCAGCGCCCGGGCGGCGACGCGGCCCAGCGAACCGGTGGCGCCGGTGATCAGGATGGACTTGTCTTGCACGCTGAACCGCGTCAAGCCCGGATTTGGCGCTTGCTGTGCCATCGTCACCGTCTCTCACTTGTTCCTGCAGTGCGGGATTCTTCGCTCGTTATGTGAGAGATCCTAAGAGCCGCGCGATGCCAGCGTCAACCGGATACTCCTGTGATATAGGCCGCTATGCCCGTATTGTGGGATTTGATCGGTATGCTGACCGGATGCAAGACGGGACCGGTGGGCTCGGCACCCTTGGCACGTTCAGCTTCGGGGGTGCCGGCGGCACCGCCGGCACCACGGGAGGAATTCCGTCTATCGGGGTCCGCGGCAACGAGGGCGCCGGGGGCTGTTGTTCGGCAATTCCGGCGCGTCCGGTTAGCGCTGATCGCCGACAGCCACTACGTCACAGACTGGCGAAATCGTCGACGATCGATCTGGCCGCGTTGGTGAGGACTATGGCTTCGAAACCGGTGGCGATCGTGAACAGCGCGATGTCAGCGGCGATGGGGTCGCCGACCGCATTGATCAGCCCATACGGGTCACCGTTGATCGCTTGCGAAATCCCGTTCAGGAAGAGTTGGGCGTCGTAGTAGGGGACGGCAGTTACGGCGGCATTCACGAAGTCTGCCGTCGGCAGCAAAACTGAGTACCCCGTCGATGCCGCGCTGGAGATGACATCGGTGATCCGGGTATTCGCCGCTTCCAGGGCGTCAATGAAGTCAATGAAACCGTCGATCGACGTCGGCGGCGGGCCCAACGAGGGCAACGAAATCGACGACAGCGCCTGCAACAGGCCGGACAGCGACGCTCCCGATGCCTCGGCGCGGACATCGCTGACAAAAGCGCCGATTCCCTGCTGGGTGCCGATGACCAGACGGTCAACGACAACGCCGGGGTCGACCTGCGGGAACAGCCCGAACGGGGTGGGCACATTCGGCGGCCCGGTCGACCAGCCCTGATCGGGGCTTCCGTAGCCCAAGTTGACCAGCACCCTCATGTCCGGTTCGACCAAGTCGGCCAGCGGATTCCCAATAACCGGGATTGCCCGCAGCGGCTCCAGGAGCGGCAGATGCGGGTTGGGAATCATGTAGTAACTGGTCAGCGTGGGACCTACGGTGTTGGTCAGCGGTATAGCCGTAGCAATCTGCGCGGGTGTCAGATCTGCATAGGTGCCGTGCACGTAGTAGATGCCCGCGATCGCGTTGAAGTCGGCCAGCAGATTGATCGGGTATTGCGGGAAGTCGGCGAAGCCGTCGTATTCAATCGTGTAAATCTTCGTCGTGAAGGAATTGTCCGGTGTCGCGCCGTAGAACGTGAAGCCCAGACTCGGCATGGTCAGACCGGGGAAGCGTGCCAGCAGTCCGCCGTTGGGATTCATGGGATCACCGAGCAGCGTGAAAACCACCGGCAGCGAGCTTGGTGTATTGCTGGGACTGAGCTGATGCATCACCAGCGAGGACAGTATGGAACTCTGCGAGAAGCCCAGCACGGCAACGTTGTTGCCGGCGTCGAGTTGCTGACGGATAGCCTGGTCCAAGATTGCAACGCCCTGGGCCACCGACACATCCGGCGTCAAATCCTTGATGCCCGTAAGCGGATAGAAGCGCTCCGGAGTAAAGAGGGCTAGCGCGTTGGCCACGCCGAAGCCGGGGTAATTGGGTGTGATGTATTTGGAGACAACGGCGTCCACATAACTTTGTGGCGGTAACGGCAGACCGCTGCCGCCCATGGCCAAGGTGACATCGGCTGCCGCGAGTGCGCTTCCAACGTTCGCCGAGCCGGTCCCGGCAGCGCCGCTCGTTGCGTCGGCGAGAATCGCTCGGACCGACGATCTGAGCGCTTCCAATGTGCCGGAGACCGCGGCAACGTTAGCCGCCTCGACCTGCGCGTAGGAGCTCCCCGCGGCGGCCAACGCCCGAGTGAACTCATCGTGAAACGCTGACGCCTGCTCGAGTACCGTGTGCCACTCCAGGGCGTACGAGCTAAACAGCTTCGCGACGACTGTCGACACCTCGTCGGCGGCCGCTGCCACCACACCGGTCGTCCGGCCCGCCACGGCCGCATTCGCCTCGGTGATCGCCGAACCAATCTGTGCCGCGTCCGCGGCAGCTGCCGCCAACATCTGCGGTTGGACGGTCACATACGTCATCGAGCAGATCCTCCACGACCAGGGCCATACTCAGCCCACAACTCTGTTGTTCCGGCGACGCCACCCGGGATCGCGCGCACAGCCCTCGGCCCTCATCTACAAAGTAGTTGGGCCGCTACCAGCTTGTCCGGCATTCGCACTGATGCCCTTAGCAATGTGAGTGCGCTGTCGGGGCGCAAGAGTTGGGGAACCGTATCCACAAACTCCCACCGTCGGGGGCACGCAGAAACGGTGTGCCAACGAGAAACCGTATGCGGATGACACGCTCAGCGGCGCTTGGCGCCCCGCTTTTCGCGCACCCGCACGTTGATCCGGATCGGACTGCCCTCGAAGCCGAATGTCTCGCGCAGCCGCCGCTCCAGGAACCGCCGGTAGCCAGCCTCCAGGAAACCGGTGGTGAACAGCACGAACGTCGGCGGCCGCGCGGTCGCCTGGGTGGCGAACAGGACGTGGGGTTGCCTGCCGCCGCGCACCGGGGGCGGCGTCGCGGCCACCACGTCCTTCAGCCAGGCGTTCAGCGGCCCGGTCGCTATCCTCGTGTCCCACGACGCCAGCGCGCTCTGCAGCGCCGGCACCAGCTTCTGGACCGCCCGACCCGTCTTGGCGGAGATGTTGACCCGCTGCGCCCAGCGCACCTGCGCCAGTTCGCGGTCGATCTCTCGCTCCAGCAGCTCGCGCCGGTCCTCGTCGACCAGGTCCCATTTGTTGAATGCCAGCACCAGGGCCCGTCCGGCCTCGATGACCATCGACAGCACCCGCTGATCCTGTTCGGTCAGCGGCTGTGACGCGTCGATCAGCACGATCGCCACCTCGGCGGAATCGATGGCCGCGTGGGTGCGCACCGACGCATAGAACTCGTGTCCGCTGGCCTGGCCGACCTTGCGCCGCAGGCCCGCGGTGTCGACGAAACGCCACACCTTGCCGCCCATTTCGATGAGCGAATCCACCGGGTCGACCGTCGTCCCCGCGATCTCGTGCACCACCGACCGCTGATCGCCGGCCAGCTTGTTCAGCAACGAGCTCTTGCCGACATTGGGTTTGCCGACCAGGGCCACCCGCCGCGGGCCGCCGCCGGCCGAGGCCGACTCCCCCACTTCGGGCAGCGCGGCCAACACCTGGTCGAGCAGATCGGCCACACCCCGACCGTGCATCGCGCTGACCGCATGCGGCTCGCCAAGTCCCAGCGACCACAACGCGGCCGCGTCGGCTTCGCCCTTCTCGTTGTCAACCTTGTTGGCAGCCAAGAAGACTGGCTTGCCCGAGCGCAGCAGGATGCGGGCGGCGGCCTCGTCGGCGGTGGTGGCGCCGACAGCGGCGTCCACCACCAAAATCACCGCATCGGCGGTGCGCATCGCCACCGATGCCTGCTCGGCCACCAGCTGTTGCAGGCCTTTGGCGTCCGGCTCCCATCCCCCGGTGTCCTGGACGACGAACCGGCGTCCGCTCCACAGGGCATCGTAGGACACCCGGTCACGCGTCACGCCCGGAACGTCCTGCACCACCGCCTCCCGCCGGCCCAGGATCCGATTGACCAGAGTCGATTTGCCGACATTGGGCCGGCCCACGATCGCCACCACCGGCGCGGGCGCCGACTCCGACAGCTCGGCCAGATCGGAATCGTCTAGCTCCCAGTCGCTTTCGTCGGACCAGGTGCCGTCGTGGGTCACCGCAGGGCTCCGCTACGCTGCGTCACCAACTGCAGTAGGTGATCGACGACTTGGGCCTCGTTCATGTCGGTGGTGTCGACGACGATCGCATCGGAGGCCGCTCGCAGCGGCGACACCGCGCGGGTGGAGTCCAGATGGTCGCGCCGGCGGACGTCGGCCAGCACCGCGTCGTAGTCGTCGGCCAGCCCAGCCGCGACGTTTTGGTCGTTGCGGCGCCGGGCGCGGGTTTCGGCCGACGCGGTCAGAAAGATCTTCACCGGCGCATCGGGAAACACCACGGTCCCGATGTCGCGGCCTTCCACGACGATGCGGCCCGGCCCCTCGGCCATGGCACGTTGCAGCTCGACCAGCCGCTCACGCACCACCGGCACCGCGGACACCGCCGACACCGCCCGGGTGACGTCATCTCCCCGGATCTGCGCCGAAACATCTTCTCCGGCAAGGCAAAAGCTGCCGACGTCCGGGCTGTAGCCGACCGACATCCGCGTGGTCGACGCACAGTCCCCGACCGCCTGCGCGTCTGCCGGGTCGATGCCGGCACGCAGTACCGCCAGCGTCACCATCCGGTACATCGCGCCGGTGTCCAAAAAACGAGCTCCCAGCTTACGCGCTAATCCCCTTGAAACAGAGGACTTTCCGGTCCCGGCCGGACCATCGATGGCGATAACCGCCTGCGCCACAGGTCGATGACCCGCTTGGCTTGCGTCACTCACAGGCCCACCGCTTGGTACAGTTGTCCGATCTCGTCGCGGCCGAGCGTCCGCACACTGCCCGGACGCTGCTTGCCCAGCGTCACCGGGCCGATATCGGTGCGCACTAATGCCTCCACCGGAAATCCCGCCGCCGCCAGTAGCCGGCGCACGATTCGGTTACGTCCTTCGTGCAGTGTCACCCGCACCAACGTCTTGCCGGGAATCGCGTCGACCACTGCGAAACCGTCGACCCGGGCCAGCCCGTCGTCCAATTCGATTCCCGCCCTGAGCTTTTTGCCCACCCCCCGGGGCACCGTCCCGGCCACCGTGGCCAGATAGGTCTTGGGCACCTGATGCGAGGGATGCATCAACCGGTGCGCCAGCTCGCCGTCGTTGGTCAGCAGTATCAGTCCTTCGGTGTCGGCGTCCAGCCGCCCGACATGAAAAAGATTCTTGTTCCCGCGGACTTTCCGCTCGATCAGGTCGCCGATACACGGCCGGCCGCGGTCGTCGGACATGGTCGAGTGCATGCCGCGCGGCTTGTTCAGCGCCAGGTAGACGAGCGACTCGTCGAGCACCACCCGGGCCCCGTCGACCCGGATCACCGAGACGTCCGGGTCCACCCGGGTGCCCAGCTCGGTCACCAGCTTTCCGTCGACTTCGACCCGGCCGTCGATGATCATCTTCTCCGCAGCCCGCCGGGATGCAATTCCGGCCTGCGACAACACTTTCTGCAAACGAATACCCGGCGACTGCTCAAGTTCGACCATCAGTTGTCCACGTCGAACGTCAATGTCTGGTCGGGTGGCTGGCCGCCGGCGAGCTTGATGAAACGCGGCTCGCTGTCCAGCGAGGCGCTCAGGTCGTCGATCGTGTCGACGTCGGGAAGCAGTGGCGCGAGATCGGGCAGCTCGGACAACGACGTCAATCCCAAACGCTCCAAGAACAAGTCGGTGGTGGCGAACGTCACCGCGCCGGTGTCCTCGTCGGTACCGACCTCGGTGATCAGGCCGCGCGCCAACAGGGTACGCATCACGGCGTCCACGTTGACCCCGCGAACCGCACTCACCCGGGCACGCGTCACCGGTTGACGGTAAGCCACGACGGCAAGGGTTTCCAACGCGGCCCGGGTGAGCTTGGTTCGCGCTCCGTCCAGAAGCAGCTTCTCGACGTAGGGCGCGAATCGGGCGCGGGTATACAACCGCCAGCCTTCGCTGCTGTGCCGCAAATCGATGCCGCTGTCGCGTTCGGTGAGTTCGTCGGCCATCAACCGCAGTTTCGCCGCGACCCGGTAGACCGGTTGTTCGGTGGCCGTGGCCAGCGTCTCGGCGGTCACCGGGGTGTCGACGACCAGCAGCAATGCCTCCAACACCCGCCCGAGTTCGTCGGGATCCATCTCGGCGGGCTCGGCGATATCCGGGATGCCCGAGGGAATGTCATAGCCCAGATCTTGATCGGGATCTGCATCGTCACTGGCGCCGGTCATCATTGGTCTCGCACTTCCACCAAAGCTTCGTTGGTCGGCCGTTGCCCGGTCCACGAAATCTGGAGCACCCCAAGAGGCTCTGACTGGTCGAATGCTACCGTCCGCGATCGATACAGTTCGAGCAGCGCCAGGAAGCGCCCGACGACCTCGATCGGCGCCTGACAGTCTGCGACCAGCTCAGAAAATGTGGCCCATTGGCCACCGCCCCGCGCTTGCAGCATCGCCAGTAGGTGTTTGGCCTGCTCGGCAACCGAGACGGTCTGCTCGTGCAGATGCGCGGTCGCCACCTTGGGTGCCGGCCGCGGAGTCAGGGCGACCGCGGCGATCTCGGCGAAGCGCTCGGCGTCGACGCCCAGCATCACCTCGGGCAGCAGGCCGGCGAACCGGTCTTCCAGTGACACCGCGCGCGGGTAACTGCGCAACGCGGTGGCCTCCAGCTCGGCGAACATCTCCGCGACATGCTTGAACGCCCGGTATTGCAGCAGCCGCGCGAACAGCAGATCACGCACCTCGAGCAGGGCGAGATCCTCTTCGTCATCGACCTGCCCGGCCGGCAACAGCCGGGCCGCTTTGAGGTCGAGCAAGGTCGCGGCGACCACCAGAAACGCCGTGGTCTCCTCCAGGTCCAGCTGGGCGCCGATGGCTTTGGCGTAGGCGATGAAGTCGTCGGTGACCTGATGCAAGGCCACTTCGGTGACATCGAGCCGGTGGGCGAATATCAGCTGCAACAGCAGATCGAACGGCCCCTCGAAGTTGGTCAGCCGGACCTGAAAGCCGTTCTGGGGTGCGGTGTCTGGGTTCGCGGTGTCGTTCACACGCCGAATCGGTCGATGAACTCGCGGGCCAGGGCGCGGTAGGCCACGGCACCGCCGGACTTGGGGGCCCAGGTCGTGATGGGTTCGCCCGCAACGGTGGTCTCGGGGAAACGAACCGTACGGCTGATCACGGTATCGAACACTAGGTCACCGAACCGCTCGACGACGCGGGCCATCACCTCGCGGGCGTTGACGGTGCGCGGGTCATACCGGGTCAGCAGGATGCCGCTGATCTCCAGCTTGGGGTTCAGCCGGTCGCGCACCTTGTCGACCGTGTCGGTCAGCAACGCCAGGCCGCGCAGCGAGAAGAACTCGCACTCGGTCGGAATGACCACACCGTCTGCGCAGGCCAGCCCGTTGACGGTGAGCAGACCCAACGACGGCTGGCAGTCGATGAGCACATAGTCGTAGCGGTCCAGCACCGGGTACAGCGCCCGGCCCAGGGTCTGCTCCCGGCCCACCTCGTTGACCAGCTGGATCTCCGCGGCCGACAGGTCGATATTGCTGGGCGCCAGATCCATGTCCTTGACCCGGGTGTGAATCAGCACGTCGTCGATCGACACCCGCGGCTCCACCAGCACGTTGTGAATAGTCTTTTCCAGTTCGTAGTGCGGGACACCCAGGCCCGCGGACAACGCGCCCTGCGGGTCCATGTCCACCAGCAGCACCCGCCGGCCGTACTCGGCCAACGCGGCACCAAGGTTGATGGTCGACGTGGTTTTCCCGACGCCGCCCTTCTGGTTGCACATCGCCACCACCTTGGCCGGCCCGTGCGCGGTCCGCGGCACCGGGTCAGGAACCGCCCGCGGCGGCCGTCCGGTCAGGCCGACTTGGATGCCGCTGTCGGGATGGTCGGTCATACCCGGTCGTGGCTGAGGGTGACGGGCGTCAGGGTGGACATCGCAGGAAAGTCTAACGGCTCCGTCCGCCTGCGCCGGGAGACCCGCGGGCAACTTATGGGAGCTATGCCATTGTCGGCAGCCGCAGGACCGCGGCGCTGTGACATGCTTCTCCGGCAAGCGCATTTCTTGGGAGCTGCTATGGACGACACGAGCACCGGCCAACGAAGCCACGCCGATCAACTCGACGCCCGGCTACTGCGGATCGCCGGGGTGTGTGTGCTCGGTTCGATGATGTCGATCGTGGACACGACGGTGGTCACCGTCGCGCAGCGCACCTTCGTCGCCACGTTCCATACCACTCAAGCCATGGTTGCCTGGACCATGACCGGCTACACCCTCGCCTTGGCGGCGGTGATCCCGCTGGCCGGTTGGGTGGCCGACCGGTTCGGTACCAAGCGGCCCTTCATGGGTTCGCTGCTCGCGTTCACCTTCGGCTCACTGCTGTGCGCGATGGCGCCCAATATCACTCTGTTGGTCGTGTTTCGGGTGGTGCAGGGCCTCGGCGGGGGCATGCTGATGCCGCTGGTTCTCACCATCCTGACCCGAGAGGCGGGCCCCCGCCGCCTCGGGCGGGTGCTGGCCATCTTGGGCATTCCGATGCTGCTCGGACCGGTCTTCGGTCCGGTGCTGGGCGGCTGGCTGATCGACAGCTACGGATGGCAATGGATCTTCTGGATCAACCTGCCGATCGGGCTGGTCACGCTGCTGCTTGCGGCAGTCGTCTTCCCGGGGGATCGGCCGACACCGTCGGAGTCGTTCGACGTCCTCGGCATGCTGCTGCTCTCCCCCGGCCTGGCCACATTCCTGTACGGGGTGTCCGTCGTTCCCGCGCGCGGAACGGTGACCGATCGCCATGTGTGGATACCGGCCGCGCTCGGTCTGGCGTTGATCGTCGGGTTTGTCTTACATGCCGGCTACCGCGCCGAGCATCCGCTGATCGATCTGCGGTTGTTCACCAACCGCGTGGTCGCACTTGCCAACTCGGCGATGTTTCTGTTCGCCGTCTCGTTTTTCGGCGCCGGGCTGCTATTCCCGAGCTACTTTCAGGAGTTGCTGCACCAGACGCCGTTAGGGGCCGGGATGAGCATGGTCCCGAGGGGAATCGGCGCCATGGTGACCATGCCGCTGGCCGGATCCATGATGGACAAACGCGGACCCGGCAAGATCCTGCTGGCCGGTGTGGCGCTGATCGCCGCGGGCATGGGCATCTTCGCCTACGGCGTTGCCAGACAAGCGGCTTACCTGCCGACACTGCTCATCGGATTGACGATCATGGGCCTGGGCATGGGATTGACGATGATGCCGCTTTCCGCCGCCGCGGTGCAGACCCTGGCCCCGCATCACATCGCGCGGGGTTCGACGCTGATCAGTGTCAATCAGCAGGTGGGCGCATCGGTGGGAACCGCCTTGATGTCGATGATCCTGACCAGCCAGTTCAATCGCAGCGCAAACGTCGCCGCCGCACGCAAGATCGCGGTCCTGCAAGAGGACGCGGCCCGGCGCGGGGTACCGGTCGACCCGTCGTCGATACCGCCGCAGGCACTCAACCCTGACTTCAAAGGCCCTGACTTCAAAGGCAATGTGCTGCATGACCTTTCGTATGCATACAGCGTGGTTTTCGCGGCGGCGGTGGTGCTGGTGGCGCTGACACTGGTCCCGGTGGCGTTTCTGCCGCGCAAGCCCGCGGGCCAGCTGCCGACGAGGGTGAATTAACCTGCCGCTCGTTCGCCGCCAGCACCCGGCCGGGTTCACCCGGGCCACGCGCCGGCGCCCCAACACGGCGCTTGGTGGATATGCTTGCACGATGACTTCGCGGGAAGGACCGTCGCACATAGCCAGCGAAAATCCGCAACGGTTGCCGACGAAACGCGACGTGGAAACCAGCATTGCCGCAATGGCGAATGTTGCCAAGTCCGACGGTATCTCAGCAGTCGACGAGAGCCTCCTGGAAGCCGCACGCCGGTATCTAGCTGACGACGACATCGACTGGAGGAAGGTTGCCGAGCGACCGGCCGACGAAATATCGGCCACACTCGAATCCGATGTTGCCAAACGCTGCGTGTTGTTCCTGATGACCGCCGCAATTTTCGCGCACGGGAGCGTTCAGCTGCCGAGAGTCGAGGCGAGCCTGAAGATCGCGAGGGCGCTCGGTTGCCACGAGGGGTTCCTCGACGACCTCCTCGACATTGCCCGCGGACGCGAATTCATTGGGGCGATGCGAATCAGGGCAAAGCTTATGAGCAGCCACGGCACGTCCCGTATTCAGGTGCTGAAGGGCTTCTGGGACAACATGTCCGGTTATCTCGGGCTTTCGACCGACCCGGTGCTGGCTGCGTCCTATCACAAGCTGGGCCTGCTCGAACCGGGGTTGCTCGGACGCGAACTCTGGGCCCACTATGTTCGGAACAACCTGAGGTTTCCCGGTGAAAAAGGCACCACGGGCGAATTCATTGTTTCGCATGACGTGGCTCATGTCTTGTCCGCCTATTCGACGGAGCCTGCCGGTGAAATCCTTGCTGGAGCGTTCACGGTCGGATACAAGGCCCGCAATCCATTTGCACCGCTGCTGCTGGTGCTTCTGCAGTTTCAGGCCGGCATAAAAATTGACTTTCGGTCCGAGGCGCTGACCGGATCACTTGATCCCGCCGGCTATATGGATGCGTTTCGGCGCGGCCTCGAATGCAATGCTGACCTTACCTACGGGAGTTGGGACTGGCGACACTACGCCGAGGTGCCGGTGGCGGAGCTTCGCGAGCGGTTGGCGATTCCACCGCAAGCCGCGCCGGCCGTTGCGGGCGGCACCTATCAAGAAGTCTTGTGAAGCACCAGGCGTCACTATTGAACGTATGCCGCTAATTGCCGGACCGACACCCGGGCCAGACATTAGACGAGCGGTGATTTTATCTTCGTTAACTACTCCTACCGGGGGGTTAACAAAGCGGTAATTTCAGTTCGGCCTCCGCGCCGCAGGGACGGCGGATACAAACTAATGCACTGATTGCCGACATCTTGCCGACATCGACGTCGCGACCGGCCGCGTCAGTCCCCAGCGCAAGGTGGTATCAATGACCGTCAATTTTTCTGCCAACGACGTTGATTGCTCTCGTCACGTCGCTTCCCCACGCTCAGCCCGGGTCGGCGGCGGGCCATCGGCCATCGCGATCGGCCGGTAGGCCTTGCTCGGCGTACAGATTTCCCCTGCTGCCGGGAGTCGCCTCGTGGCCGGCAGCATCGGCCCGTGTCTGCTATCCGACTTCGCGGCATTACCGCCCGAGATCAATTCCGGGCGGATGTACAGCGGCCCCGGATCGGGCTCCCTGATGGCTGCGGCGGCGGCGTGGGACCGCTTGGCCGATGACCTGGAGACTGCGGCTAGCGCCTACGGTTCGCTGGTCCTGGAGCTGACCGGTCTGCCGTGGCGCGGTCCGGCAGCCGATGCGATGGTGGCTTCCGTTCTGCCGTTTGTCAGCTGGCTGAGTACCACAGCGACGCTTGCCGAGCAGGCCGCAATGCAGGCCAGCGCGGCCGCAGCCGCCTTCGAGTTGGCGTTTGCGCTGATCGTACCGCCGCCGGTGATCGTGGCCAACAGGGCTTTATTGGTGGCACTCGTCGCGACCAACTGGTTCGGGCAAAACACCCCGGCGATCGCGACCGCCGAAGCTCACTACGCCGAGATGTGGCTACAAGACGCCACCGCCATGCACGAATACGCCGCCGCCGCGGCGCTCGCCTCGGTATTGACGCCGTTCACGACGCCACCGAAGGTCGCCGACCCATCGCTGGCGTCGATTCCCTGGGACACCGTGCTCAACTACTGGACGACGGTTCTGGACGCCTTGGCCATCTCCGAGGCGTTCATTTACGACGCCGGCGGCCTGACCCTCAATGGCCTGCAGCTCGCCGGAGCGATGTTGTGGTCCAACGCTTCCAACGCCGCCGCGGCCGGCGTCCCCGGCGCCGCCGCGGCGTGGAGCTTGTCGCAAGTGGGCGCCGGGCCGGTGGCGATCAGTGCCGGTCTGGCCGTCAAGATCGGACCGATGTCGGTGCCACCGGGGTGGAGCCCGCTGCCCTCGGCCGCCGGCGCCAAGGTGGCGACGATATCCGCTCGTGGCGTCCGCGCCGCCGTCCGGGCCGGTGAATTGTCGGGCCTACTGCCGGGCGTATCACCGTCACGGTCGAGAGCAGCTGAGGCCGGCGGCAACTTCGGCCGCCGGTATGGATCACGAATCCGGGTGACGTGTCGCCCACCGAACGCCGGATAGCCGGTTCGGTGATCGACATGGCGAGCCGTCGTAACGTAAGGAGCTCATAGCGATGGATTTCGGGGCGCTGCCACCGGAGGTCAACTCCGGACGCTTGTATGCCGGACCGGGATCAGCCCCGCTGGTTGCGGCGGCGTCGGCCTGGAGCGGGCTGGCTTCCGAGTTGAGTTTGGCCGCCGACGGCTACGAGCGGGTGGTGATGACGCTGCATGCCGAAGAATGGCTGGGGCCGGCGTCGACGCTGATGATCGAGGCGGTCGCACCGTACCTGGCGTGGATGCGAACCGCCGCCGCGCAGGCCGAGCAGGCCGCAAGTCAGGCGCGGGCCGCGGCGGCCGCCTTCGAGACGGCGTTTGCCGCCGTGGTGCCCCCACCGCTCATTGCCGCCAATCGTGCTCAGCTGGCATCGCTCATCGCGAAAAACGTGTACGGGCAATATGGCGCCGCCATCGCGGCCCTGGAAGCTCAATACGCCGAGATGTGGGCGCGCGACGCCAGGGCGATGTACAGCTATGCGGGTTCCTCGGCGAGCGCGGCGCAGCTGACCCCGTACACCCCGCCGCCGCACATCACCAGCCCCTCCGCGGTCGCCCAGGCCGCCGCCACCTCGGCAGGAGCGGCGCAGAACACGTTGTCGGGACTGATTTCCGAGCTGCCGAGCATGCTGCTGGGACTCGCATCGCCCATCTCGTCGGCCTTGTCTACGGCGGGTGTGACCTCGAATCCGGGATGGCTGCAGTGGCTCATCGACTGGTATATGCCGATATCGCAGCTCATCTACAACACCGTGGGTCTGCCCTATTTCGCCATTGGTATCGGTAACAGCCTGATCACGTCGTGGCGGGCGCTCGGCTGGATCGGCCCGGAGGCCGCGGAAACCTCGGCCGGTGCGGCCGGGGCGGCCTCAGCTGCGGCAGCGGTCGCCGCGCCGGCGGCTCTCGGCGGCGCCGGGCCGATAGCGGCGGGCCTGGGAAGTGCATCCGCCCTCGGCAAGTTGTCGGTGCCGCCCGCGTGGACCGCCGTCGACCCGGGCCCGGGTCCGGTCGTCAGGCCCGACACCGCACCCCTGGCCAGCGACATCGTCAACCCGCCGGAGGTCGGTGCGCCGGGAAGCCTGCTGGGCGGAATGCCACTGGCCGGCCCCGGCGCCGCCGCGGGCGCGGGCCCCAAATATGGGTTTCGGGTTACCGTGATGTCCCGACCGCCATTTGCGGGGTGACCGCCGCTGCTGTGGTGCACAATCCAATCCACCACGTGACGAGGACCCCACATGCCGCACCTGCAGCGCAGGCTTTCCAACCGGCACATCCAGTTGATCGCGATCGGGGGCGCGATCGGCACCGGCCTGTTCATGGGATCCGGACGCACCATCTCCCTTGCCGGCCCCGCGGTGCTGGTGGTTTACGCAATCATCGGGTTCTTCGTCTTTTTCGTCCTGCGGGCGATGGGTGAATTACTGCTGTCGAACCTGAACTACAAGTCGTTCGTCGATTTCACGGCCGACCTGTTGGGACCCGCCGCAGCGTTTTATCTGGGGTGGTCGTACTGGTTCGCCTGGGTCGTCACGGGCATCGCAGACCTCGTCGCGATCACCGGCTACGCCAGGTTCTGGTGGCCCGCCTCGCCGGTGTGGTTACCAGCTCTGATCACCGTCAGCCTCATCCTGACGGTCAACTTGTTCAGCGTCGGCCATTTCGGAGAGATGGAATTCTGGCTGGCGTTGATCAAGGTCGTGGCGATACTGAGCCTCATCCTCTTGGGCGCATTCCTGGTGGTGACCAACTTCGTCTCCCCGCAAGGTGATCGGGCGACGATCGAAAACCTTTGGAACGACGGCGGTTTGTTCCCCCGGGGCTTCATGGGCTTGGCCAGTGGCTTCCAGATCGCGTTCTTCGCCTACATCGGTGTGGAACTCGTCGGCACCGCCGCCGGCGAAACGGCAAACCCGCGCCGCACCATTCCCCGCGCGATCAATGCCGTTCCGGTGCGCGTGGCGATCTTCTACGTCGGTGCGCTGCTGGCAATCCTGGCCGTTGTGCCCTGGCGGCGCTTCGCCAGCGGCCAATCCCCGTTCGTGACAATGTTTTCGCTGGCGGGTCTGACCGCGGCGGCGTCGGTCGTCAACTTCGTGGTGACCACCGCGGCCGCCTCCTCGGCGAACTCCGGGGTGTTTTCCACCGGCCGGATGCTGTTCGGCCTGGCCGACGAGGGCAGCGCGCCGGCAGTGTTCCAACGGCTCAACCGCGGGGGCGTGCCCGCGTCGGCCATCGTGTTCACGGCTCCGCTGCTGCTGACCTCCATCCCGCTGCTCTACGCGGGCGGTTCGGTGATCGGCGCCTTCACACTGATCACCACCGTCGCCTCGCTGCTCTTCATGTTCGTGTGGACGACGATCGTCGTCAGCTACCTCGTGTACCGCCGTCGGCACCCACACCGGCACGCCGGTTCCATCTACAAGATGCCCGGCGGTGTCAGCATGTGTTGGGCGGTGCTGGCCTTCTTTGTATTCGTGATCTGGACCCTCACCACTGAGACCGAAACGGCGGTCGCGTTGGCGTTGGTCCCGCTCTGGTTCGCGGTCCTCACGCTGGGTTGGTTGGTGGTGCGCCGACGAGCGCCCGGTGTTCCCGTCGGCGGCGAGCGCTCAGTGTTGCCGTGAGCCGTGCGCGTCGAGAACCACGTCACGCACCGCGGTGACCGGCATGGGCGCAGCCTGATTCGGCAGCAGTTCCGGTGACGAGGCGATGATCAGCGGCGTGTCCTCGTCGCAGTCCGGCAGCCTGCCGTGGGTGCCGCCGACATGCTTGCCGTTGAGAGCGATCACCCCCATGGTGTATCGAAGGCCCAGCGCCTTCTTGGCCAATGCCGCAGCAGCTTTGGCTTTGACGGTCCGATCGTCGGGGTTCATCAGCAACTCGGCGGGGTCGTATCCCGGCTTGCGATGAATGTCCACACACGGCGCGAACTCCGGAGCCCGGGCGTCGTCGAGCCAGTAGTAGTAGGTGAACCAGGCGCCCGGTTCGGCGACCGCCACCAGCTCACCTGCCCGCGGATGATCAATTGCCAAGCGCTGCTGCGCGTTTCGATCCAAGACCTGGTCCACGCCGTCGAGCGCTTCGAGTAGGCCCGCTACCCGGGTGATGTCGGACTCGTCGCGCACGTAGATATGGGCGGCCTGATGGTCGGCGACGGCGAACGCCCGCGATGTCCACGGGTCCAAGTACTCCCGGCCCTGCTGGGTGTAGACATTCAGATACCCTTCCCGCCGGAGTTGACGGTTGATATCCACCGGGCGATCGGCCGGCGCGATCCCGTACTCGGAGACGACGATGGTCGTCATGTCGTGCTCGGCGGCCGCCGCCAGCAAGGGGGCCAGCGCCGCGTCGACGTCGGCGGCCGCCGTGATGGCCTGCGGTGACCCGGGGCCGTAGCGCTGAAAGTCGTAGTCCAGGTGCGGGATATACGCGGTGAGCAGGGTGGGCGAATAACGTTGCAGGATCTCTATCGACGCGTCCACCAGCCAGCGCGACGACGTGATGTCGGCCGTCGGGCCCCAGTATTGGAACAGCGGGAAAACGCCCAGCTTGTCGGTCAGGATGTCGTGCAGATCCGACGGCACGACGTAGCAGTCCGGCGATTTGCGCCCGTCTTGGTGATACACCGGCCGCGGCGTGACGATCACGTCATGGCTCGCGTTCATCGCATACCACCAGCCGACGTTCGCCGAAGTGTACCCGTCGAAGCGCCCGGCAGCGGTCTCCCAAACCTTCTCCCCCGCAACCAGCTTGTTGCTCTGCCGCCACAGCAGCACCTCGCCCAGGTCACGGAAATACCAGCCGTTGCCGACGATTCCGTGCTGGTTGGGCATCAGGCCGGTGACCATCGACGACTGCACCGAGCAGGTGACCGCCGGGAACACCGGCGCCAGTTGTCGCATCGCACCCTGGGCGGCAAGCGCGGCGAGATTCGGCATGTGCCGCAGCAGCGGTTGGGTGAGCCCGACGACGTTGACCAGTAGAACTCGTCGGGTCATGCCGCGTCCTGTTCGCACAAAAGATCTTTGAGCCAACGGATTTCGGCCGCGATGTCATCGGCCAGACTGCCCATCCGCAGCGATGACGGCAGGACCTCCCACGTGTAGGTTTCGATTTCGATGTCGACGGGCTCGGGTAGCGCCCCCGCCCCCAGCATCGCCATCACGTCGGCCAGCACGTGCGACGTGTTGCTCAACGGTGCCGGCGGATCCAGGTGCAGCGGGACGTGATAGTGCACGCGGGCGCTGCCGGATCGGGGTGTCGACGGGTCCGCGAAGGAAAAGTCGTCGCGGAACCACTGGTGACCGTCGGCATCGACGCCGTTGACCTGATGCAGATACGGAGAGCCCGCGAACTCGGCGAAGGCTTCAGCCACCCCGCCGGCGGCCAGGTCGTCGATCTGAATTGCGTTGGAGGCCTGGATCTTCACCACGTCGGTTCCTACATCAGCCAGGCCGGCCACCACTTCGGCCGGGTTCTCACCCATCACGGCCAGGTGGCAGGTGTCCAGGCACAGCCCGATGTAGCGGGTATCGACGTTGCCGTGGCCGAACCAATCGATGGCGTCGCGGCATGATCCGATCACGCAGCCGGGCTCGGGTTCGATGGCCATCCTGATCCGATGCCCGGACTCCTGTTCGATGCGCCGCAGAGCGCCGCTGAGCGCGGCCAGCGTCTGCCGGGCCCGGTCATCGGCTGAGTCGTCCCATGGGTTGCTCCAGCCCAGCGGCAGTGTCGAGATGGTGCCGTGTTCGGTGCCGGCCAGCAGGTCACTGAGCACCTCAGCACAGTGGCGGGTGTATTCCAGCCGGTCCGGTGTTGTCCAATCCGGTTGGTATACTTTATGTTTCACTGAGTCGCCGTGAAAGACCCCGTAGGGGAAAGCGTTCATGGTCACGACGGCAAGCCCGTTGTCGGCCAGAATCGCGGCCAGCCGGCTGCGCGCTGCTCGATCAGCGGCCAACCGGGCCATGGTGGCGGCCGGCAACCACAGACCGACGCCGAGGCGTTCCAGGCCGGCGCGTTGCCGAGCCGGCGCGAACACCGACAGCAGTTGGTGCTCCAGCGCCAGCAGACTGTCGGCAGCGACGACATTGCTGCAGTAGGACAGCATCAGCGCTTTTCTCCGCGGTTGATGGTGTTGCCGGCAAAGGCCGCCTGCTGCTCTTCACTCAGCAGGCGAAGTTGCCCGCTTTGGCCGTAGAACTCGACCGGGTTGCGCCACATCACCCGGTCGACGTCGTCTTCGCTGAACGATTCCGCCAGCATCGCCTTCGCGGTCTTGATCGTCTTGAGCGGATCGGATCGCCCCCAATCGGCGGCCGAGTTGACGATGATCCGTTCGAGCCCGAAACGCTGCATCAGGGCGACCATCCGCGCTTCGTCCATCTTGGTGTCCGGATAGATGGAGAAGCCCATCCAGCATCCGCTGTCTCGGGCGGGCTCGATGGTCACTTCGTTGAGATGGTCCAGCAGCACCATTCCCGGATCAATTCCGACGCGCTTCACCAGTTCGATGCTGGCCAGCGTGCCCCCGAGCTTGTCCCGGTGCGGGGTGTGCACCAGCGCGGGAAGCCCATGTTCGGCGGCCATCTCCAATTGCGTTTGGAATACCGAGGTTTCCTCCGGTGTCATGGAGTCGTAGCCGATCTCACCGACGGCGACCACACCGCTCTTCGACAGATACCGCGGCACCTGCTCCAGCACCGCCCGGCAGCGGCTATCGTTGGCCTCCTTGGGATTCAGCGCGATCGTACAGTTGTGGGCGATACCGAACTGGGATGCGCGGTAACGCTCCCAACCGATGAGGCTGTCGAAGTAGTCGATGAACGATCCTGCGCTGGTGCGGGGCTGACCCATCCAGAAGGCCGGTTCGACGATGGCACGCACACCCGCGGCATACATCGCCTCGTAATCGTCGGTGGTCCGTGACGTCATGTGAATGTGCGGGTCGAATATCCTCACTCCGGCACCTCCGTCATCGTGGCGGTCAGCTGCTGCAGCATCCGCACGTCGGCCGGCACCGGGCGTCCGGCCGCAGTGCGTTCGCTGATGTAGTCGGTTGCCATCCGGCTCAATTCCGCATCGGCGCGGATACTAAGGCCATATACGGCGCTCAACGGCACGTCCATGAAAATCAGCTTCATCACCCCATGGCGCCAGGTGTGCTGGGCCAGAAAACGGCCACCGAATCCGCCGAGCGCCGCGCCGACCAGCCGCGGATCGTTGCACCGCAACGCATCCTCGGCCACTGTCACGCCGGCCGCTGTGGTAACCGGTCCCAGATTGGCGTCCAGGGCCGCCGTCGCCAGGCCGCGCAGCACCGCCAGGCGTTCGTCGCTATCCCCCCACTGGTACAGCCTTTCGACGAGCGGACCCGCTGTGTCGTCGGGATTTTCGACCACCAGCGTGGTCAGCAGGTGTACTCGGGCCATCAGCGGCGCATCACCGGAAACCTGGGACATCCAGCGCTCAGCCTTGGGGAAGATTTCCAGAATCTTGTCGGGGTTGTCACGGATCTCGGCTGCAGCATCGGTTATCCACGAGCGCGCCGCGATCGGCAGTCTGGCGCGATTGATTGCGGACATGCTGCGCCGCAGCACATTCGGTGCGTCGTGGGAATGGCGAGGCAACTCGACCGAGGCGACACCGGCGAAGCCGGTGCTGTGCAGGGCATCCATCACCGCCCCGAGATCGAGATCGCCGTGGCCGAACTCGAGGTGTTCGTGTTTGAGCGGTGTCATGTCGTCGAGGTGGACGTTGACCAGCTTGTCGCCCAGATGGGCGATCGCCGCGTGCGCACCGCCCGCCTCCGTCATCACGCAGTGACCGACGTCGAGCGTGATGCCCAGCCGCGGCGGATCACCCAATGCCCGGCACACCTCGCGGGCTTGTGCCACCGTCTCCACGAACATCCCGGGTTCGGGCTCGAATCCGAGCGTCACCGCCTTGCGTTCCGCATAGTCGACAATCTGCGCCAGCCGGCTGACGAGCAACTCCCGGGTGGTGTCGGGGTCGCTGTAGTCGACGGCGTAGCCCGACCACAGCGACACACAGGTGGCCCCGAGGTCCGCGGCGATATCGATTGCCCGCCGGAGGAATTCGACACGTGGTTCGGCAGCGATATCGACCAGCGCGGGTTTGTGCTTGGCGCGCGGATCCAGCAGATAACGCGCTCCCGTTTCGATCGCCACCTGTAATCCATGGGTGTCCAGCAGCGCGCGCAACGCGCCCAGCTGGGCGCCCAGATCGGAGTCGAACGGTCGAACATGCGGGTAGCCGATGGTCAGCGCGACGGCCGTATACCCGTGATCGGCGATCAGCGCGAGCGCGTCGGCAAGCGGGTGATCGGTCAAGCCATTCGTGTTGTAGCCAACGTGCATCAGGTCACCTCAGTGGGTCGGGGCGCGGAAACTTTGAGCCGCAAGCCAATTGCCAGCCCACACAACGCCAGCATGGTGCGCGGTGCCCGGGCGGCCAACATGGCCTGGACCGCGATCGTCGACGCGATGCCACTGCGCACCGCGCTGCGAAGGACCTCGGCGGTCGGTTGCTGCCACGCCTTCCACAAACCGGGGCCAAACGACCACGCGTACACGGCCGCGGCCGGTGCGGCGCGAAACCCCGGCGTTCTCACCATCGCCGAGCCGGCCACCGCTGCCGCCATACCCCCGACGATTGCCGGCAATCGGCGTTCCGAACCCGTGACCTCACTGCGCGACAGCACCGTGATCGCCGTGGTGTGCCCGCCGATCACCGACGCCGGAACCAGCGCGGGCCGATAATTCGGGCCGGCGCCGAGCATTACGTCGAGGAACCGGCAGCCCGCCATCACCAACGGCCCCGCGGCGGTGTCCTTGGCAACCAGGTCATAAGCCGCGACGCACAACGTGATTCGGCCCGCGGCAGCTAGGCCGTGGCGGCCGCTGACCGCCGTTGCGGTCGCCAGCCCCGCCCCGGCCAGGCCGGCTGCGACCGCCAGCGCCGTGCCGGCCGACACCTCACCCGACGGGATCGGCCGCTCGGGGCGTTCGACGGCGTCGCGCTCGCGGTCGGCCCAGTCGTTGAGCACCATGCCGCTCCAATACAGCAGCGCCGACGCCAGCGGTAGCGCGAGCCGGCGGCCGGTCAGCGGATACCCCGCCCAAATGGCGCCTACCGCAGTGTCACCCAGCACGGTGAGCGCAGCAGGTGCCCGCATCAGGTCCAGGTACGCCTTGACCTTCACTGTCCGGCCGAAACCGGCGTCGCAAAAGACCTGGCCCACTGCACCAGCGCCTCGTGTTGCGCCGCAAGTGAATGCGTCGACGAGCCCCACGGTTCTTTGAAGAAAAAGCCGAGCTGCCCGACGACACCGTGGGCACCGCGTATTCGGGCCATCGCGAGCAGGCGAGCCACGTCGAGAACCAAGGGCGCGGCCAATGCGGAATCCGGTGCGGACCAGATGGTTTGCAGGGTGATCTGACCGCCGAGGAAGCCGGTGGCGTGGATGTGGTCCCACGCAACCTTGGTTTCCCCGAGGTCGGGCACGTAGTCGATATGCAGCGGAGCATTGACGGCGCCACCGAGCATCTGCTGGATGCCACGCTGCTTGCTGGCGAGCTTGGACTTCACCGCGACCGGGTCGGCGAGCGTGGCGCCGTCGCCGCCGCCCAACAGATTCGTTCCCGCCCAGGAATGTACGGTCATCGCCCGGCTGGCGAACATCGGCGCCAGCACGGTGCGCAGCAAAGTCTGGCCGGTCTTGGCGTCCTGGCCGGCGTAGAGAATGTCGGCATCGTCGGCCAAGCTGCGCAACGCGGGAACCGCCATGCTGGGAGACGGGGTGAAGCAGGAGTAGGCCGCGCCATTGCGGATCGCCGCCAGGGCGGTCAGCGCGCTCGCCGGCAGCACCATGCGGTCCTTTTCGCACAGCGCGGCCCGCAACAGCTCAGGATCGTGGTACTCGGGGCGGTCCGGCACCGGCGGCTGCGTCGATGCCACGTCGATGACCACGAAGACGTCAAGTGCGTTGCGCGAGATGAACGAGCCCATCGCGTCACTGAGCCGGTCGATCAGTTCGGCTTGGGTGCTGGCACCGACGGTGGACGGATCCGGCGTGGCCACGCAGGACGGACCGACGATCTCATCTTCGGTGGCTGCCAGGCGATCTGACACCGCCGCGACCACTCGGTGCGGCAGCAGTCCCGCCTCGACCAGAGCCTCGGCGCGCTTGGCCAGCGGGGCGGTCGAAAGGTCGCGTCCGGCGACCACGAAATCGGCATACTTCGGCAAGGGGACGCCGGCAAAGTCGGCAGTCGCCGTCACGCAGCCGGTTTCGGGGATCAGCCCGGCGCTGAGCGCATACAGACCCACGATCGACGTGGTCGCCACCGACCCCCGCGCACCACTGAGCCACAGGCCGCAGCGCGGCCCCGCGGCCACCCGGGATGTGGTGTCGTCGTGGTCCATCGCGCCGTCCTCGACCGCCGAACGCAGTAAAAATCTGATGTATCGAGCGTGGCAAACTGGTTTTTCTAAGCAGAGGATGCTAGCACCGCGCATTGGTCTCGGCTGGTCAATGGCTGTCCGTATGCTGGCAACAATGAGCTTCAGAGCACGCATTGCCCCGTTGCGGTGGTCGGTCTGGCGCATGGCGCCCGGAATCCGCAACCTCACCAGGACGGGTCAGATCGGTGACGGTCGTGAAGCAGCCGCCGTCGAGTACGTACTTCGGCACGCCCGTGCGGGCGACATCGACGACGTGCTGGCCACCATCGACAAGTTCGCCTACGAGAAGTCGATGCTGATCAACATCGGTGATGAGAAGGGGCTGATACTCGACGCCGCGGTGCGGCGCGCCAGCCCGGCGCTGGCACTCGAGTTGGGCACCTACTGCGGCTACGGCGCGCTGCGAATCGCCCGGGCGGCGCCGACGGCCCGGGTGTACTCGGTCGAGCTGGCCGAAGCCAACGCCGCCAATGCCCGCCAGATCTGGGCTCATGCCCGCGTCGCCGACCGGGTGACCTGTGTGGTAGGCACCATCGGCGACGGCGGCCGGACCCTGGACACGCTGGCAAGTGAGCACGGATTCGCCTCCGGCACTCTGGATTTCGTGTTCATCGACCACGACAAGAAGGTCTACCTGGACGACCTGCAGAGCATCCTGGACCGGGACTGGCTCCATCCGGGCTCGATCGTGGTAGCCGACAACGTCCTGGTGCCGGGCGCGCCGAAGTATCGCGCCTACATGCGGCGTGAGCAGGGCAGGCTGTGGAACACCCTGGAGCACAAGGCCCACCTGGAATACCAGACGCTGGTGCCCGACCTGGTGCTGGAATCGGAGTACCTGGGTTAGTCGTGGGTTAGTCGCCGTGACGCCCGGGTCGTCACACCCGAATCCTGAGCCTCACCCGCACCATTTTGCGTCTAGCGCAGGCGTGGCTCCGGGGTTCTGTCGGACCGGGTCGTTACGGTGCGGACGTGCAATCGCTGATGTATCCCTTGATCGACCTCGACGACGCCGAATCGCATCTGGGCGCAGACACGTATAGGCGCGGCCTGGACTACGCGCGCGAAGGCCGCGTCGTGCGGTGTTCATGGAACCCGAACGACGACAGTCTGGTCGGCAGCGTTCGCGGTAACCGGGGCCGCACCTACACCACCACCGTGGAACTGTCGTCGGATTACGCCGACTCCTGGAACCTCGAGGTCGGGTTGTGCACCTGCCCCATGCAAGTGGACTGTAAACATGTGGCCGCAATCCTCATCGCGGCCAGCGGGTCCACGAAGACACGGTCGCAACGCGCGCCCGTGCCGCCGGCTCCAGCGGCATGGCGCAAGTCACTGGACTCGTTGTTCCCCACATCTTCGCCCGGCAGCGTCGTCGGCACGCCACTGGCTATCGAGCTGAACCTGTCGGCGAGCGGCTTGGACGCGCGGGTGGTGCGCCCGGGTAAGCGCGGTGGCTGGGTCGCCGCCGACCTGAGCTGGAGCCGCTTGGCCGCGCTGCGGCACTACGGTTATCCCGACGCCCACATCCACGTGCTGCAAGAGTTGTATGCCGCCTACCGCGCAGGGACGCCGAATCCGACTGGCTACCACAGCTATTCATATACCCCGTATGGGGACGTGAAGACGATCTCGCTGCTGAAGTTCGAGTCACCCCAGTTATGGCCGCTGCTGGACGAGGTGCGCCGAGTCGGCGTGCGGTTGGTGCAGGCGCAGGACCACCACGACGTGCTGCCGCATGCCACGGCCCGCCTATCTCTCGACGTCACCGCCGACCCGTCGGGCAACCTCACGGTCATGCCCTTGCTTGAAGTCGACGGAGCGGCCGCACGAGCCGTCGCGTTCATCGGTTCCTCGGGCCATGGTGTTGTCTGCACCGACGGCGGGTTGCGGCTGGCGCGGCTGGACCAGCCGGTCTCGGTGACGTTGCAGCGGATGGCGCTTGGCGATCAGATCCTGACCATCCCGGCGGATGAGGCGGCGCAGTTCGCAGCCGAGTACTACCCGAAGCTGCGGCGCATCGCGGCCATCACATCGTCGGACACCTCGTTCACGCCGCCGGCGATCACCGGGCCGACGTTGGTGCTGCGCGCCGACTACCGGGATGGGCACGAGGTCGAGTTGACATTGCAGTGGGCATACCGGGTGGGCGACAGCGAGTTTTGGGTCGGCGTCGCGACGCCTGGTAACCCGGGCTACCGCGATCTCGATGCGGAAAACGGGCTTGCGCGCGGCATCGATGCCCCGTTGGAGCGATTCGGGCTGCGCGCCGCCGACGGCACGCTCATCGCCCGCACGCGGTTGTCCGGCCTGGACACCATGCGGTTCACCACCGAACTCCAGCCACTGCTGACCGGGCTGCCCGAGGTGGTGCTGGAGATGACCGGCGACCCGGTCGACTATCGGGAGGCGGGCGAGTCCCTGGTCATCGGAGTAACCACGGACGTGGCTCCCGGTGAGACGGACTGGTTCGACCTGGACATCACGATCAGCGTTGAGGGCAAACAAATTCCGTTCGTCACCATGTTCACCGCGCTGGCCTCCGGTCAGTCACATGTGCTACTGGCCGACGGAGCCTACTTTGCGGTGGACAAGCCGGAGCTGGTGAAGCTGCGCCGGCTGATCGAGGAAGCCCGCGCCCTGACCGATGCCGAAGAGGGCCCACCCCGGATCAGCCGGTTCCAGGCCGGGCTGTTCGACGAGCTCGCCGCACTAGGAGTGGTCACCCAGCAGGCCGAGGAGTGGCGTCGGCAGGTCCGCGGATTGCGCGCACTACAGGGAGTTGAACCGGTGCCGGTGCCCAGCGGCCTGCGCGCCGAGCTGCGGCCTTACCAGGCCGACGGGTTCTCGTGGCTGGCGACGCTACACGCCCACGGGCTGGGCGGGATCCTCGCCGACGACATGGGCCTTGGCAAGACGCTCCAGTCGCTTGCATTGGTCTGCCATGTCCAGCAGGAGGATCCGAGTCCGGCCCCGTTTTTGGTGGTGGCGCCCTCGAGTGTGGTTGCGAACTGGGCCGCGGAGGCCGCGCGGTTCGCACCGGAACTGTCGGTGGTTGCGATCAGCGATACCCTGCGTCGTGCCGGCAGCGACCTCGACGAGCTGGTTGCGTCCACCAACGTCGTCGTTACCTCGTATACCTTGTTCCGGCTCGACTTCGATGCGTACGCCGCCCAAACCTGGTCCGGCTTCATTCTGGACGAAGCCCAGTACGTGAAGAACCGGCACGCCAAGACCTACCAGTGCGCGCGCCGGCTACCCGCCCCGGTCAAGGTAGCTATCACGGGTACGCCGATGGAAAACAACGTGATGGAGCTGTGGTCGCTGCTATCGATCACTGCCCCGGGACTGTTTCCCAGCCCGGCCAAATTCGCCGACTACTACGCCAAACCCATCGAGAAGACCGGCGACCCCGAGTTGCTGGCTCTGCTGCGCCGACGGATCAAACCGCTCGTCAAGCGCCGGACCAAGGAACTAGTCGCCGCTGAGCTGCCCGCCAAGCAAGAGCAGCTCCTCGACATCGAACTGCCTTCCCGGCACCGTTCGCTCTACGACAAGCGGCTGCAACGCGAACGTTAGAAGGTGCTCGGCTTGCTCGACGACATCCAGCGCAACCGATTCACCATCCTGAAATCTTTGACCGTGCTGCGGCAGATGGCCCTGCATCCCGGGCTTGTCGACCCGGCGCATAACACGCTGGCGTGCGCGAAGATCGATACTCTGGTCGAGCACCTGCGCGACGTCGCCGACGGCGGCCACCGCGCTCTGGTGTTCAGCCAGTTCACCCGCTTTCTCGGCCGGGTGCGGGATCGCCTCGGCACCGAGGGCATCGAATACTGCTATCTGGATGGGCGAACCCGCAACCGCCCCAAGGTAATTCAACAGTTCAAGGAAGGGACCGCGCCGGTTTTCCTGATCAGTCTGAAGGCCGGCGGTTTCGGGCTGAACCTCACCGAGGCGGACTACTGTTTCCTGCTGGACCCGTGGTGGAATCCGGCCACCGAAACCCAGGCCATCGACCGCACCCATCGTATCGGCCAGAACCGTAATGTCATGGTGTACCGGCTCATTGCCCGCGACACCATCGAGGACAAGGTCATCGCGCTCAATGCGCGCAAGGCCAAGCTCTTCGCCAGCGTGATCGACGACGGCAACGCTTTCGGCTCCGCGCTGACCGCCGACGACATCCGCGGACTGCTGACCTGAGGTCTGGGCGCTTGGCGATTATCCACAGCCAGAAGTTGGGGAGCTGTCGTCGTACCCGCGCGCCATGACCGAATGCATTTGGCGCCCTAGGGGTTACCACGACGCCCAGCCAGAACATGAGGCAACCCCAGCGGCACCGACCGCCTGAATCACCACGTCGAAGAATCACACGACGACGTCATACACCAGGTCCCAGGACTTGACCGTGCACGAAAGTTTGCCCTGAACGCACTTTCGGCACGCGGAGAGGTGCCCGTTGTCGTCACGGACCTCGGAGAACGGGTCGATGTAGGCGTCGACCTCAGCGCGCAGCGTCTCGGCCAGCATCCGGCGCGCACCCTCGCGGACCGGCTCGTCGATCACCGACGACCCCACCGGCGACGAAGCGCCATTGCTCGGGGGCACCACGGCGACAAGGTTGCGCGGCGCAGAGTTGCGTGCGCCGAGCATACTTGAGCCGCTGGGACTTCCGATGCTGGGCCATCACTGAGCGGGCATACGGCAATCCGGCGACTACTCGAAGCGACTGCTGCCGCCGCACCACCAGTGAAATCGTTGCGACTCCTAGGCGACTCCTAGGCCACCTGGCGCAGAACGACAGCTCGCACTGCGGTAGAAGTCGACCGACGTTGCACCAGTTAGAACAGCCTATCGTTGTGCCGCAACGAGGCTCAGGGTCGAGAATGTCGCCAACAGCCACCAGGACTGCCGAATCACAGGATGCGGTAGCCGATCTCAGAGGCTGCTGCTTGCGTGATCGACCAGACCAGCGGGTGGCTGAGCGGGCGGGAGAACGAAGGCATCGCGGGTAGCGAGTCCGCGGCGGCAGTCCACAGCACAATGTTGGGGCGGCCAGTCATAGTCGACGGGACGTATAGCCCGTCGAGTTCGGGCCAGGTCGTGTAGATAGCGCGGGCCCACCGGCGGCATATGGAGCGAGGTGCCGCTAGCAGCGCAGCTGATGCACTGTTGCGGAGCAGCCACGTTCCGGACAGGTCGAGCAGACGTAGTTTCCGTTGGGGCTTCCAGGCGGTGAGAGTTGGAGCGCCGGCACGGGTATCGATCACGCGCGTGGTTTGGTACACCTCCGCGAGGCCGGTTGTGACATCGGCTGCCGCGTACAGGACGCCCTCGGCGCGCATGCTGGGTTCCGCGTCGGGATGCGGATCCCAGCGCATTGAGGGCAGCGGCCCGAAGGTGCGTAGCTTGTTCCAGGGCAGTACGTTCTGTCCTTCGGTGCGGTGGATCCGCCAGAGCGTGCCGATGTAGCTGGTGCTGTCGTCAAGTTGCCGGGTGAGCTGTTCTGGGGGCGTCCTGGGGACCTTGGGTTTGGAGCGCGGACTCACCAGCGGCCGAGATCCCGTATGAATCCGGCGACTAATGACGCGTCACCGCCAGCGGCCAGGTGTTCGATCGGTGTCCGGCCGTCAAAGTCGGGCTGCGGAGTATGCATGAACACATCGAGCACCGCGGGGGTGCTGCCAGGTGGTATCGCCGGGACGATCAAGTCCAACCCGGGAAGCAGTTCATTACCAAGGAACTGCCACTTGGGGAGGCGCCGGGTTCCTTGGAGGTCGAAGGCCCATAACTGTTTTCCGGTGATGCGTCGTGACACGCGGGACCGGTCGACGCCGAGGAGGACGGCGGCTTCTTTTATGCTGACGGATCCTGAGACTGCGCTGGTGAGTTGCCGCAACGCGACGCGGGCCCGAGCCTGCCGTTCGTCGTCAGCTGACCATCGGTCAACAGCCGTCGCCGTGCTGGGTTCGGCGTGCTTGCGCAGGAAGTCCACTTCCGCCGCTGACAAGGTGGCCGCTGCAGGAATTGCTGCAAATGCAGAGTCAAGCTCGTGGAGGACCTCGTCGACGCTGAGGCCGATTTGATGTTTCGCGAGTAGAGCGCCTAGCGCGGGAGCTGCAGACCCTTTCATATCGCACACTATAGCACACCTGTGCGTTACTGTGCGGACACGGGATGCCATCGACTACCAGGTGAACCACACCGTTAGCGGTATCGAAGTACTCGCCGTGACCAGCACCGGATTCGACGTCGAGGATCTAACCGTCCGGCTGTCCGGGGCACTGGCCGCCGCCGGGCTTGACTCCAACGTCGGCCGGGCGCCCGCAGTGACCGGATCGGACACTCCCGTGCCCGGCTGGTCGAAGAAGATCAGTCGGCCAAGCGATGTCATCGCCTCGACCCACCCTTGAACCGACGGCAGTTCCGGCAGCACCTCGCAGCAAAAGAACCAGTTCGAACACGATGTCGCGTTCACCATCGGCCGACGTGCGATAGGCCACGCGCAGGTTCCCGTTCAGCGCGTAGCGCGTCTCGGAGAACACCGCAGCAGTCTAGGTCGGGCAGCGGGCAGCGCATCGTCAGACCGTCACGTCGCCCGCGGGTGCGCTCCGGCCCACACCTCCCGCAACGCATGAACGGTGACCAGCGTGTAGATCTGCGTCGTCGTCACCGAGGCATGACCCAACAGTTCCTGCACCACCCGGACATCGGCGCCGCCCTCGAGCAGGTGGGTGGCAAACGAATGCCGCAGCATGTGCGGCGACACACCCGAGGTGATGCCGGCACGCTCGGCCGCGTCCTGCAGCACCTGCCAGGCGCTTTGCCGTGACAACCTGCCGCCGCGGGCGTTGAGAAAGATGGCCGCCGTGCCGCGGCCCCGGCGGGCCAGGTCGGGGCGCCCGCGCACCAGGTACGCGTCCAGCGCGTGCACGGCCGGGCGTCCCACCGGCACCAGCCGTTGCTTACCGCCCTTGCCGCGCAACAACACCGACCTGGCTTGGGTGTCAATGTCGTCGATGTCGAGACCCACGGCTTCGGAGATGCGCGACCCGGTGGAATACAGCAGCTCCAGCAGTGCCCGGTTGCGCAGGGTCAACGGTCCGTCGGCCGGGTTGTCGCCGCCGGCGCCTTCCAGCAGGGCCAGGACCTGGTCGACGGTCAGGCTCTTGGGCAACCGCCGGCCCGGTGTCGGCGGGCGCACCGCGCGTGCCACGTCCAGGTCGGCCAGGCCTTCGGCGGCGGCGAACCGATGCAGCCCGCGCACCGCGATCAGCGCCCGGGCGGCTGACACCGCGGACAGTGCCGACGCCCCGGATTCGGGATCGCCGCGCCGCAGTGCCACCAGAAACTCGCTGACGTCATCCTCGCCGACGCCGGCCAGGTCGGTGATCCCCCGGTCTTCGAGGTGCTTGGTGTAGCGGCGCAGGTCGCGCCGGTACGAGCTCAACGTGTTGGGCGCCACGCCCCGTTCGATCGCCAAATGGTCAAGATAGCCCTGCAGTTGTGTGTCCAGGGTCAGCGCCGTCACCGCGCGGTCTTTCGCGCCATGAAGGCCGTCGGCTTGTCGATCCAGGGGCTGTCCACCGGACGCGGCTGGGCCACTCCGCCGATGACCGCGTGAGCGGCCAAAATCCCGGCCACCGCAATGGCATTGACGATTTCGCCGGTGAACACCTTGCGCGCGGCCTCGGTCAGCGGAAACCATTGCACCGTCATGTCGGCTTCTTCGTGGTGCGCCTCGGGTTGCTCCGCCTCGCTGAGCCCGGTGGCCAGATAGACCCGCACCGATTCGTCGCTGAAGCCCGGCGTGGAGTCGAGGTCGACGAGCACCTGCCAACTAGCGGCCTGCAAGCCGGCCTCTTCCTGCAGCTCCCGCGCGGCAGTGAGATGCGCCGGCTCCCCCGACGCATCCAGCAATCCGGCCGGCAGCTCCCACAGCCGCCGGCCGAACGGGTGGCGGTACTGATAGACCAACGGGATGTTGCCGTCGTCGTCGACCGCGACGACACCGACCGCACCGTAATGCTCGACGACTTCTCGGACGGCGGTGGTGTCACCCGGCATTCGCACGCGGTCCCGGCGCAGCGCGAAAATCGCTCCGGTATGCAAGGTTTCGGACGATATCGTCTCGAAATCGTGCTCAGCCACGGGTGGCGGGTTCAGGTAGCGGCTGCGCGACACCGTCTCGATGCTCGCTTCGCCGCTCATTTCCGTTCGACACGGGCTCGGACATCTCGGGGATGTCGACCGGCAGCAGCTCTCCCCCCTTGTAGTCGATGGCCGCTCGGACGAATGCGACGAACAGCGGATGCGGGCGGGTGGGCCGGCTCTTCAACTCGGGGTGAGCCTGGGTGCCGACCAGGAACGGGTGCTGGTCACGCGGGTACTCGACGAACTCGACCAAGCGGCCGTCGGGTGAGGTCCCGGAAAACCGAAGGCCGCTTCGGGCGATCTGATCCCGATAGGCATTGTTGACCTCGTAGCGGTGCCGGTGCCGCTCGGACACCTTCTCCGATTGATACGCTTGCGCCACAATGGAATCCGGTTCGAGCACCGCGGGGTAGGCACCCAGGCGCATGGTGCCGCCCAGATCCTCCTCGCCGGCTACGATGCGCTGCTGGTCGGCCATCGTGGAAATGACCGGATCGGGGGTGTCGGGTTCGAATTCGGTTGAATTGGCCTGGCTCAGACCGACCGACCGGGCGGCCTCGATCACGATGCACTGCAGGCCCAGACATAGACCCAACACCGGCAGGCCCCGAGACCGGGCATAGGAGATGGCAGCGATCTTGCCCTCGATGCCGCGGATGCCGAACCCGCCCGGGATCAGCACCCCGTGGACATCGCCCAGCGCCGCCGCGACACCGCCGTCGGTCTGGCAATCGTCGGAACCCACCCAGAGGATCTCGACCTTGGCCCGGTGCTTGAACCCACCGGCGCGCAACGCCTCGATCACCGACAAGTACGCGTCAGATAACTCAACGTACTTGCCGACCAAGGCAATTCGAACTGTGTCGTGTGGTTCGTGCACCCTGCGCAACAAGTCGTCCCATTCGGTCCAGTCGACGTCGCGGAACGGCAGGTTGAGTCGGCGCACCACGAACGCGTCCAGTTCCTCGCGATGCAACACCTTGGGGATGTCGTAGATCGAGGGCGCATCCGGCGTGGAGATCACGCCGTCGATGTCGACGTCACACATCAGGGCGATCTTGTTCTTCAGCGCTTCGGGGACGTTGCGGTCGCTGCGCAGGATCAGCGCATCCGGGGTGATACCGATGCTGCGCAGTGCGGCCACTGAGTGCTGGGTCGGCTTGGTCTTGAGCTCACCCGACGGGGCCAGGTAGGGCACCAGCGACACGTGCAGAAAGAAGACGTTCTCCCGGCCCAGGTCGTGGCGCACCTGGCGCGCCGCCTCCAGAAAGGGCTGTGACTCGATATCGCCCACGGTGCCGCCGATTTCGGTGATGACGACATCGGGGCGGTGTCCGTCCGGGTTGGGTTGGGCCATCGCCATGATGCGACGTTTGATCTCGTCGGTGATATGCGGGATCACCTGGACGGTGTCACCGAGGTATTCGCCACGGCGCTCTTTGGCGATCACCGTCGAATATACTTGCCCGGTCGTCACATTCGCCGAGCCGGACAAGTCGCGATCAAGGAAACGTTCGTAGTGGCCGACGTCGAGATCGGTCTCGGCGCCGTCCTCGGTGACAAAAACCTCGCCATGCTGGAACGGGTTCATGGTGCCCGGGTCGACGTTGAGGTACGGATCGAGCTTCTGCATCGTGACCTGCAACCCGCGGGCGGTCAGCAGCTGGCCGAGGCTACTGGCCGTCAATCCCTTGCCGAGGGAGGATGCGACCCCGCCGCTGACGAAGAGGTGCTTGGTGACAGTTTGCGGATGCTTGCGCAACTGGGCGACCTCCGTGAAGACGGGCAGGGCTTGCTGTTCTAGCCTGACCTGGCTGGGCCTGCCGACCCACGGAATCCCACCCTAACACCCGCGATGCCGGCTCGCGGCGAACACGCCCGACCGGTCCTACCCGGGGGACTACTGGGGACTACTGCGGGACAGTCACCGAGGTGGCCCCGTGACCGGTGCCGTAGTGGGCCGGGTGACCGCCATTGATCAGGTCGTGCAGGGCCAGGATCGCGGTGATGCGGCCGGGCGCGGCGTCGACGTCGTCGACGGTGCTGACGGTGGCCGCCATGCCGGAATCGGCGCGGGTGACCGCGACCGCCGCGCTGCCGGTCGACGAGCCGTCCCGGCCGGCGAGCACCGTGCCGGAGCCGTGCGGCGCCAGCGCAGCGGCAAACCGCGCCACGCTGGCCCCCTGGTTGCCGGCGTCAGCGGGCAGACCCCCGCCGGTGATGACGATGGCGGCGGTTGCCCCTGCGAAGTGGTCGACGGGCTGATAGGTGATGAAGCCGGTCTCGCGCAGCGCCGCCAGCACGGTGCCGCGCTGGGCATCGTCGACCGGCGGCACATCCGGGTTGGCGGGGCTCAGCATGGCGATCCCCAGCAGGTCACCGGCCTGCGAACCCTGGTCGACGAGCTTGGTGCTCAGCTGCGTGCCGGCGGGCAGGATCGACGAATTCACCACCGACCGCAGCTTTTCCGCCGAGTTGGCTTCGACGAATTCCTGGGTCAACGACACGGTTCCGGTGACCGAACCTCCGGCCTGCCCGACGATTTTCGACACCATGGCGACGTCGTCGTCTTTGGCATCCGGGGTCCGAAAGATCACCACCGCCTTGCCGGCCAACGCGTCGTGCACAATCCGCCCGAGCACCTGGTTGTCGAAAGTATTTGCCGCGCTGAGCTTTTCGTTGAGCGCATTGCGCTGGTCGTTGAGTCCGCTGATCTGGGCGGCCAGGTCCCGCTTCTCGTTACGCAGGCTGGACAGCAGCGTATCGGAGAAGAAGCCCGAACCGAGCACGACTCCGATCGCCAGCGCGAGGAAGACGGCAGCCAGCGAAATCGCATGTTGGCGTAACGAGATCATGGAGGCACCGTCCTCGAAGGGGTCAGGTCACCAGGTTCTGCACCCAGAGCGAGAAGCGGTTCCAGTAGTCGACGATCCAGTGCAGCACCACACCATCGGTGCGTGACACCCACAAGATGACGATGATGGCGATCAGCATCGTCAACGCCAACAGCGCAATGGCTCCAGCCGAAATGTGGTTGCGGTACAACGTCGCGACCGCCTTGGCGTCCACCAGCTTCTCCCCTACCCGCAGCCTGGTGAGGAAGGTCGACGGGTTGCTTTGTGCCCGCGTCCGGTCGAAGAAGGTCTCGATGTTGGCGGTGTGGCCGGCGGTGACCAGCAGCGCGGCGCCGTGGTGATCGGCAAGCAGCAACGCCAGGTCGAGTGCCGAGCCGGCGGCCGGGAACGTCATCGCCCCGACACCGAGATCCTGGATGCGCTCCAGCCCGGGCGCGTGGCCGTCGGCGTCGGCGGGCAAGACCACCTGGGCGCCGCACTTGAGCACCTCGGTGCTGATCTGGTCGGGATCGCCGACGATCAGCTGCGGACGGTACCCGGCCTTGCGCAACACGTCCGCGCCGGTGCCGACACCCACCAGCACCGGCTGGTATTCCTTGATGAACGGTTTGAGCGCCTTCACGTCGTCGGCGGCCCTTGGCTCTTCGCCGACGATCACCACGTGCCGGCGGCGCATGTCGACGTCGACGTCGGGGATGCCGATTCCGTCGATCAGCAGCGGGCTCTCGCTCTTGATGAACTCGATCGTGTTGCCGGCGAACGCCTCCAGGTGTGCGGCCAGCCCGCTCTTGGCCTCCCGCATCAGGTCGGCGATATCGTGATCACTGCGCTCGGTACCGCGAACCAGCCGGCGGTCGCCGGAATACACGCCGCCTTCGTACAAGCGAATCTTCGAGCCGTCTTTGACCTTCTTGAAGATCTCCGGCCCGGTCTCGTCTATCAGCGTGACGCCGTTGTTGACCAGTACCTCCGGCCCCAGGTTGGGGTAGCGGCCCGAAACCGACGGCGATGCATTGACGACGGCGGCGACGTCAGCTTCCACCAGTGCGTCCGCGGTGATGCGGTCCAGATCCAAGATGTCGAGGACCACGATGTCACCGGGACAGACCCGGCGCAGCAGGCGGTCGATGTTGCGGTCGACGCGGGCGGTGCCGACCAGGCCCGGCCGGGCGGTGTTACGAGACAGCAGGGCGGACATCTTCATGGGGGCGATTCTGTCGGGGAAGCACGGCCGGAGCCGGGAGGCGCGCCGTAACATCAGCCCCATAAGTTATATGGAGTCACAACTGTCACACAGTGGGCTAGATCTCGTCGTTCTGCGCGGCGTCGAGCAATTCACGGGCGTGGGCGCGGCCGCTGTCCGACTCACCCAGCCCGGCCAGCATCCTGGCCAGCTCCGCCACCCGCTCCTCGTCGTTCAGCCGACGCACCCCGCTGGCGCCGTCGCGTCCGATGCCGTGCACCGTCAAATGCACATCGGCATAGGCAGCCACCTGGGGCAGGTGCGTGACCACGATCACCTGGTGGGTTCGCGCCAGCTTCGCCAGACGCCGCCCGATCTGCACGGCCGCCCTGCCGCCGACCCCGGCGTCGACCTCGTCGAACACCATCGTGGTGCCGACTGCTTGTTTCCGCGATGTCGCCAGCACCACTTCCAGCGCCAGCATCACCCGGGACAGCTCACCACCGGATGCACTCTTGGCCAGCGGCAGCACACTCATCCCGCGGTGTGCGGCGAAGCCGAACTCGACATGGTCGACGCCATCGGCACCGGCGCGGGCCGGCTCGCCCGACGGCAACGTCAACGCGACGGGGTCGTCATGCTCGGCCAGGTCGATGGTCACGCCGATGGTGAACTCGGCATCGGCCATCGCCAGAGCCGACAGCTCCGCCGTGACCTCGGTGGCCAACTTCTTGGCCGCTTTGCGCCGGATCTTGCTCAGATCGACTGCTGCTTGGGCTAATTCGCGCTCCAGCTGCTCGGCGCGGCGTTCCAGCGCCGCCAGTCCCTCCTCGGACACGTCGAGTTGGCCCAGCCGGTCGTGGGAGTCCCGCGCCCACCGCAGCACTCCGTCGACATCGGCGGCGTACTTGCGCGTCAGAGTGCGCAATTGGGCTTGGCGGGCCAGTTTGGCATCCAGAGTGCTGGCATCGGCCGGCAGCTCGTCCACATAGTTGCTCAATTCCCCGGCCGCATCGACGACCACCGTCAGCGCCTCGCCGATTTGCCCGGCCAGCGCGCGCAGCGTGGCATCATCGGTCGATTCCAGAGCCGCCCGGGCACGCCCGAGGCATTCGGTCGCGTTGACGGCCAAGGTGTCGTCGGGCGCGCCCGCCAACGCCGCGCGCGCCACCGACGCGGCTTCGCGCAGGGTGTCCAGCTCGGAGAGCCGCACGATGTCAGCGACCAGCGCCTCGTCCTCGCCCGGCTGCGGGTCGACCGCGTGGATCTCGTTGAGGGCGAACTGCAACCGGTCCGCCTCCTGGGCCAGCTCGCGCGCCCGGTTACGCCGGTCAGACAGGTCTCGCCGCGCCGACAGCCACCCGTTGCGCAGCTTGCGATAGCGCTCGCAGGCGGGGCCGCTGTCCGCGAAGCGGTCCAGCGCGCCACGTTGTTCCTCCGGTCGCAGCAACCGCAACTGGTCGTTTTGCCCATGCAGGGCCAGCAGCTCGTTGGTGAAACCGCTGAGCGACTTGGCGGGCACACTGCGACCGCCGAGGTAGGCGCGCGAGGGTCCGTTGCCGCTGACCGAGCGCAGTGCGATCACGCTGTCGTCCTCGTCGCGCTGCGCCCCGGAGGTGTCCAGCATCGCGTCGAGCCTGGCGACCGTGGCCTCATCGAGATCGGTTGTGACGAAACGGCCTTCGACAACGGCACGATCAGCCCCGGACCGCACCCGGCTCGGGTCGGCCCGCGCACCGCCGAGTAGCTGCAACCCGGTGACCACCATCGTCTTGCCGGTGCCGGTCTCACCGGTGAGCACGGTCAGCCCGCGATCGAACTCGGCCGTCGCAGTGCTGATGGCGCCCAGCGACTCGATTCGGATCTCCGTGAGCACCGGTTACTTCCCGCGCCAACCGGTCACCGGCAACTGGAACTTGGTCACCAGACGGTCGGTGAACGGGGCGCTGTCCAACCGGGCCCATCTCACCGGTGTGTCACAGCGGGTCACCTCAAGCCGCCCGCCGGCGGGGATCAGCATTTCGCGGCGGCCGTCGCAAAACACCAGGGCGTCGTGACCGTCAGCCTCTATCTCGATCGCGATGCTGGCATCCGGGCTGGTGACCATCGGCCGGCCGAACAACGCGTGAGCGTTGTTGGGCACCACCAAGATCGCCTCGAGATCCGGCCACAACACCGGGCCGCCCGCCGAGAACGCATAGGCGGTGGACCCGGTCGGCGTCGACACCAGCACCCCGTCGCAGCCGAACGCCGACACCGGACGGCCGTCGATTTCGATGACCACCCCCAGCACGCCGAGCCGGGGCCCCTTCTCCAGGCTCGCCTCGTTGAGCGCCCAGCCCTGGTCGATGATGCGGCCACCGTGGCGCACCGCGACATCGAGAGTCAACCGATCTTCCACCCGGTAGTCCCGTGCCACCACGTGCTCGAGCACTAGGTCGATAGCCTCGGCCTCGGCTTCGGCCAGGAATCCGATCCGGCCCAGGTTGACGCCCAACACCGGAATGCTGGCTTTGCGGGCCAGCTCGGCTGCCCGCAGGAAGGTGCCGTCACCGCCGAGAACCAGCACCAACTCGCAGCCATCGGCAGCGTGCGGGTCGGCATTGACCACCTCGATCTGCACACCCCGGGCTCGCATGTCGTCGGGAGCCAGCCGCAGCGATCCGCGGTTGACCGCCTCGGCGGACAGTACCCGAAGCCCAATATTGTTGTCGCCCAACACTTTTTCGACGCGGCGCGCGGTTTCGGTCGCCTCGTCGCGCCCGGTGTGGACCACCAGCAGAACGGTGCGTTCGGTGCTCTGCTGGGAAGTCACTGCGGACCCATGCTCATCGCCCGCCGCACCGCGTCCACCAGTTCGTCGCCCACCAACCACCTATCGGTCTGTGCTCGCAACCACAGGAAGTATTCGACGTTGCCCGACGGGCCCGGAAGCGGGCTGGCTGCGACACCTACGGTGTGCCAACCCAGCTCGTCCGCACGCCGCGAGACAGCCAGCACCGCGTCCGCCCGCAACTGTGGGTCCGAAACCACCCCGCCGGGACCGACCTGCCCCTTCCCCACCTCGAACTGTGGCTTCACCATGGGAACGATATCTGCGCCCGGCGACGCACACTCAATCAGCGCCGGCAACACCGTGCCCAGCGAGATGAACGAGAGGTCAGCCACGACGAGGTCGACGGGCCCGCCGATCGCCCCGGGCGACAAGTCACGCACGTTGGTCCGCTCGAGGACCACCACTCGCGGATCGCTGCGCAGCGACCAGGCCAGCTGGCCGTAGCCGACATCGACGGCAACCACTTCGGCGGCACCGCGGTCCAGCAGCACCTCGGTGAACCCGCCGGTCGATGCGCCCGCATCCAGGCAGCGCCGGCCTTGAACGGGAAGCGCGAAGGCGTCCAGCGCACCGATGAGTTTGTGAGCTCCCCGCGACACCCAGCCGCGGGTGCCGTCCGCCGCGACGGTCAACGCCGCGCTGACGGCCACGGCGGTGGCCGGCTTGACCACCGGCAGGCCGTCGATGCGCACCTTGCCGGCTTCGATCAATTCCGCGGCCTGGTGACGAGACCGGGCAAGGCCGCGCCGTACCAGCTCGACGTCAACGCGGGCACGCCGTGCCACCGTTGCCCTCAGCCCTTCTCCGCTGACTCCAGCGCCCGCAGCAACACGTCGTGGGCCTCCGACAGACGGCGCGCGATGTCCTCGAGCTCGGCAAGGGACGGCCCGTTCTCGGCGTCGGCGACGTCGGGCAGCTGGGCTACCAGGGCTTCGATTTCCAAGCGAATCTGATCAGGATCAATAGTCATTGGACTCCCTACGCTAGTTGCCGCCTAGTCGCCGTGCTCCAGGGACCAGCGGCGCAATGCGTCACGGGCCGCCTCATCGCCGGCCCCGATGCTGACTGGCCGTCCGTCCAGATGCGCGTCCCAGACCGCGCGCGCGACGGCACGTACCACCGACAGGTCGTCCCCGGCCGGGTCGCCGGTGGCGCTAACCGTCACCGTCGTGTCGGCCACGTCGACCCGCCAGCCCGGCTGTGACCCTATCGCCAGCAGCTCGCCATCCTGGTGCAGGCAGCGCAGATCGTGGCCGAGGTAGGTGGGCCGCTGCCGAGGTTGCGCGAACACCGCGTCTCGCGCGCTGTTGACCCCACTGAGCACCATCAGGCTCGGCAGCCCGGCGGCGTGCGCGCCTTCGATGTCGGTGTCGAGCCGGTCGCCGATCACCAGCGGCGCGTGGCAATCGGCGCGGACTACGGCGTCGGCCATCAATTGCGGACCCGGCTTGCCGGCCACTTGCGGCTCGGCAGCGGTGGCCGTTCGCAGCGCCGCCACCAGTGATCCGTTGCCCGGCAGCAGGCCGCGCTCGGTGGGCAAGGTGGGGTCGACGTTGGCCGCCACCCACAGCGCGCCGGCGCGAATGGCCAGTGCGGCCTCGGCAAGCTCCGGCCAGCCGGTGGTCATCGAGAGGCCCTGAACCACGGCAACCGGTCCGTCGTCCCAGCGACGCACCGGACGCAGCCCCACCGCCGCGACCTCGGCGGCCAGTGCGTCGGTGCCCACGATCAGCACCGCTGAACCCGTCGGGAGCTTTCCGGCCAGCACCCGCGCGGCGCTCTGCGCGCTGGTGACGACGTCGGTGCCGGCGGCATCGAAACCAAGCTCACGCAGATGCGCCGCGACCTCGTCGGCGCTGCGCGACGCATTGTTGGTGACAAACAGTTTGCGGCTGGTCACCTCCGCCAACGATTGGACCGCGCCTTCGGTGGCCCGCCGGCCGCGAAATACCGTCCCGTCCAGGTCGATCAGCAGGCAATCATACTGCTGCGCAAGACTTTTCACCTGATGCTCAACCCAGCTCGGCGACCCGGTCTTCGGCGTCGGTGACGCCTTCGAGGTCCGCTTCCGCCGCGCGTAAGAACCAGCGCAGCGCCTCGTCGCGACGTCCGAGCGCCAACAGCGTCTCGGCATAGGCGTAAAACAGCCGCGCCGCCGTCGAGCCGGTCCGGGCCGGATCGAGCTGGGGCGTCGACAACACGGTCAATGCCTGCTCCAGCTGCCCGAGATCGGCGCGCGCGCCGGCGGCGACAATACGCAGCTCGTCGGCGTCGTCGCCGCTGAGCTGGGCCGCCTCGGGTCCCCGCGCAAGTTCGATGGCCCGCAGCGGGCGGCCGAGACCGCGTTCGCAATCGGCGATCAGGGCCAGCAGCGGGGACCGGCTGCCCATCCGCCGCGCCGCACGCAATTCGGCCAGCGCCTGAGCCCAGTCACCGCAGCGGTAGGCGGCGATCCCGACGGCCTCGCGAACGACGGCGATCCTGCCGGAGCGCGCCCGGGCGGCACGCGCGTGGCTCAGGGCGGCTTCGGGATCCTCGTCGAGCAGCTCCCCGGCGGCCACCAGGTGCCGCGCCACCGCATCGGCGGTGGCCCGGTCCAAGGTGCTCAGCTCGCGCCGGATCTCCGGCGCCAGTTGCTTGGCGTCCACTCCCGGCGGAATGGCCGGCCCGTCCCGGGACTCGCGGGTTGCCTCGGGAGGTGCCGACCGCGGTTGAACCGGGCGAGCCCGGCCCGGACCCGACCAGGCAACGTCACGCTTTCGCTGTGGGCCACGCCGCGGCACACCATCCGATGCCGGTCGCGGCCGTCGCTCGCCGCTGCGGTCATGCCTGTCGTCGACCACTTGCTAGAGGTTACGGGCACATCCGATCAGCTCACAATCGGTCTTCACAATCGGTCTACAGTCGGTCCATGCCAGGCCTAGGCCTGTAGCCGATTGGGCAACAGCGGGTAGAGCACCGCCGGGCAATACGTCGCGATAGCGACAATGGTGAACGCAGCTGCCGCGTCATGAGACATCCCGTTGTCTTCGGCCATCCTGGCGACGACGGAATCGAACGTCCCGTCCGGCTGGACTGCCATCGGACACACCGAGCGGCCGATCGCCATCGCCGCCGCCGGCTGTCCATATGAGATGCCGGCGTTGTTCAAGGCCGTCAGGAAGGCATTACCCATCATGTCGGCGTGCGTGGGGGCCGCCATGGTCGCGGACATACCAAGCACCCCGGCAGCCAAGGCCAAGAGTCGAAGGGTCATCACCGATGCCGTCATCTCCGCCTTCTCATCTGTCGGTTCTTGGACACGTGCCACACAAATCGCTGAATACACTGCTGGGCGGCGGTCACATTCACAACACGGTGCGGTAAAAGTTTGCCCACTAACCCGTTTCGCAGCCGACCTGCCTAGCCACGAACGCCTAGTGACGGCGATTTCACGGGCCCTGGCGTGCCGGGCGCCTTGTCCCCCGATCGGGGGACACGCGGACCCTGCCACTGGGGGACACGAATTTTCCCCCGGTTATTAGCCAGTTGTGGGATAGCAGCGGGCTGCAAAGCCTCGGAAGATTGGTCTCGAAGCGGGAACCGAAACATCACGAACCCGCTCTGAGGCCAAGGAAGTGAGGGGTTCTCCCAGATGTTCCACGAACTCCTGTACTGCGAGACCGAGGCCGCCAACCACTAGAACTTCGGCGGGGGTCCCATCGCCTCCCACCCCCCAAGTCTGGGATCCCCGCCGAATCACCCGCCCAGCGGGGTCTCATCGCTGCCCCCCTCCCCCTCCGCGATGAGATCCCGCTGGGATTTTCTTCTGCGCCCGTCGCAATGTCCCGCCGGAAACCCGGCAACTAAGTAGCGTGAAAAGCCATGTCGGAACTGTCCGGGCTCGGTACCCAGCAACTGATGAACGCCGGCCCCGACTGGTCACATTGGCCGCCACGCGTGCTGGGTCACGCCGACCCCACCACAATCGGATATCGGGCGGGCACTCACCGGATCATCTCGCCCGATCAAACCTGGCAGGCGGTTCAGCCTGTGCTGGAACAGGCCGGGATCACCCGCGTCGCCGACCTGACCTGGCTGGACGATCTCGGAATTCCCACCGTCCAGGCCGTGCGGCCCGCCTCACTGACGCTGTCGGTCAGTCAGGGCAAGGCCACCACCTACCGCGCCGCCCAGGTCTCGGCCGTCATGGAATCGCTGGAAAACTGGCACGTGGAGAGCATCACTCCCGACCTTTTATCCAGGAGCACAACCGATCTCGTCCGGGAACTGACCTATGACCCGGCCGAGCTCAACCGGCCCGCCGGAAGCTTCTACCATCCCGGCGCCAAACTCGACTGGATGGTCGCGACGACATTGCTGACCGGCCGCCGAACCTTGGTGCCGTGGCTGGCCACCGTCGTCAACGTGGCGGTCAGCGACTCCTGGGGACCGCCGATGTTCGGGATGGACACCACGGGATTGGCCTCCGGCAACAGTTACCACGAAGCCACCCTGCACGGGCTCTACGAGATCATGGAGCGCCATGGCATGGCCGCGGCCGCGCCGGGATCGACCTTGTTCGAGGTAGCGCTGGACGACGTCGCCCGCTCGGAGTGCGCCGAACTGGTCGAGATGATTCACCGCGCCGGAAGCGAACTGCAAGTTGCCCGGATCGACACCTGGGACGGGTTTTACTGCTTTGCCGCCGAGATCACCTCGCCCATGGCCGAGATTCCCTTCAGCGGCAGCGGACTTCACCACGACCCCAACGTGGCGCTGTCCCGGGCGATCACCGAGGCCGCGCAATCGCGCCTGACGGCCATCAGCGGGGCTCGCGAAGATCTCCCTTCGGCGATTTACCACAGGTTCGCCCGGGTGCACACGTATGCACCGGCTCGTCGATCGATGCAGCCGATGCCCGCCGCGCCCGCCACGCCGTGGCACATCGACTACAGCAACTCGCTGACCGAGCTGCTCGCCGCGGCGGCGACCGCCGTGACCGTCCGGTCGGGCGTCGAGCCCCTCGCGGTCGTCTGCGACTTCGACGACGCCTGCGTGCCCGTGGTCAAGGTCGTCGCCCCCGGACTGTCGGCTTCCATACATTCGCCGCTGCGAACCCCGTTACAGGAGCACGGATGACAACTCACGGCCGGGTCGTCGTGACCGCGGGACCAACGATCGGCGCCGACGATATTCATGCCGTGGTGCCCAATGCCGAAGTGGTGACGCCGATCGCGTTCGGTCAGGCTCTCGGATACGGGTTGCGACCCGGCGACACCCTGCTCATCGTCGACGGGCTCTTCTACCAGCAGGCGTCGGTGCGGCACAAGGAACTGCTGACCCTCATCGACGGCGGGGTGCGGGTGGTCGGTTCGTCGAGCATGGGAGCGTTGCGCGCCGCAGAGCTGCACCCGTTCGGCATGGAGGGCTACGGCTGGGTCTTCGAGGGCTACCGCGACGGGCTGCTCGAGGCCGACGACGAAGTCGGGATGGTGCACGGCGACCCCGACGACGGTTATCCGGTATTTGTCGATGCCCTGGTCAACATTCGCCATACCGTTGCGCGGGCTGTCGAATCCGATTTGATATCAGCAACTTTGGCTGACCAGTTGATCGAAACCGCGCGCAGCACCCCGTTTACCCAGCGCACTTGGAATCGATTGCTCGAAGCTGTCGGCGCTCCCGAAATCCGCAGCCTGACGACACAATTGAAGTCGCTGCGGGTCGACATCAAACACATCGACGCGGTTCTGGCCCTGCGCGAGGTGGTCCGGGGCAAGCGCGGTGGCGCCGTGCGGCCCGGCCCACCTCCGACGATATGGTCGGAGCGCTGGCGACAGCGGTGGGCACCTGCGACACCCGTTCCCGTCACCACCGACAGCGGAGCCCAGTCGGCCGTCGACGTCGGTGACGTTGACGTCCTTTCGTTGCTGAGCGTGTGCGCCAGCGATCGATGGGCATACGTCCCGGCGCTGGAGCAGGTGGCCGCCTGGCACTGGAGTTTGACGCACCCCGACCAGGGCGGCACGGTGTGCGAGCGGGCGGCGCGGGCCGCCGCCGAGGTAGCGGCCGACAGCTATGAGCGCTCGCTAGAGACCGTCGCCCACCGCTATGCACAGGCCACCGGCATCATCGACGAGTCCGGCTTTCCCGAGCACGTCAGGGCACACTGGCTCACCGCCGAGGAGAACGAGAGCCTGCGCGACAATCCGATTGCGGTCTCGGCGCGCCTGACCACCCGCACCCTCTTTTTCGCCCGGTCGCTCCCCGCGGTCCAGCACTTCCTCGAACTGCTGCGGGCAGACCCTCGGCTGCCCGAATGGCGCGCCATGGTCGCCCGCGCCCTCGCGCAGCGGGACGAATTAGCCAGGCAGAAGCCGCATTTGAACGTGCGCCGCCCGGATCCCGGGCAACTCAAACGCCTTTTCGGCAACCGATGGGGCACCGAGGTGAACCGCATCGAGCTGGCGCAGCGAGGACTGATGACCGAGGACGCGTTCTATACCGCCGCCACCCCCTTCGCGGTGGCGGCCGCCGACGACCAGTTGCCATCCATCGAGGTCGGCAGGCTGGGTTCTGGGCCGATCATGGGCACCGCGTAATGTATTGCCGTCGAAGGCCGTCGAACGTCCTGGTATGCAGCGGCTTGGCACAGAATTCACCGGCTTCCACGATCTGCAGCCCACACCCTCGATGAGCGGACGGCGCTGTCCTACACGGCGCGGGTGCTGATACCGGTGCTCACAGTGCACTACCTCAACAAGACCCCGATCAGGTGATCGGCCAGGTTTGGCCCTGGGTTGACGGAGTTACTCCGTTTCGTCGTCGTCGTCTCCGTCGCGGAGCAGTTTTTCGGGGTGATGGAACGTGTTGGTGCGGGGTTGGCTGCGGTCTTGGTG
>NZ_LQOX01000140.1 GCF_002102175.1 Mycobacterium gastri
GAGCCGGCGGAGCGAACCACACACTGATGGGCGGCCACGCCGGCGATGGCGGAGTCGGCGGGGCTGGTGGCGTGGGCGGGGCCGGTGGTGGCGGCGCGGCCGGCGTGAGTCCCGGAGTCGCCGGCGGCTTCGGCGGCGACGGCGGGACCGGCGGGACTGCAGGCGCCGGTGGGGCCGGCGGCGCCGCCCACACCGGGCTGCCGGGGTTCTTCGGCAAAGGCGGCACTGCCGGTGGTGCGGGCGTGAACGGTGACGGTGGCGCCGGCGGTCAGGGTGGTGCCGGCGCGAGTTCGGGCGCCGGCGCCACCGGCGGCGCCGGGGGCACCGGCGGCGCGGGCGGCCTGGGTAAAACCAGCGCGCCCGGTCACGGTGGTGGTGGTGGCGGTGGCGGCGGCGCCGCCACCATTCAAGCTGTCAATGGCGGTATCGCCAGCGGTGCTGCCACCGGGGGCACCGGAGGCGGAGGTGGTGACGGCACCACCATCGCAGCCGGCGGCCGCGGCGGCAGCGGTGGCTACGCGATGATCGAGGCCGACGGAGTTAACAGCACCGCCACCGGTGCCGCCACCGGCGGTAACGGCGGTAGCGGCGGCACCAACGGTGCTACCGGCGGCGACGGCGGGGTTGGCACCGTCGCTTCGCATGCCGCGGACAGCAACGTTATCGGCTTCGCGACCGCCGGTAACGGCGGGGACGGCATCAATGCCGGCACTGGCGGCACCGGTGGCGCCGGCGTCGTCTCCGCAAACAACGCAAATTGCAGCGTTAGTGGCATTGCCACCGGCGGCGCCGGCGGGACCGGCATCGATGGCGGCACCGGCGGTGCCGGCGGTGACGGCCTAGTCGATACCCTTGGCACCGGGGCCAGCCTCACCGGCACCGCAACCGGCGGCAACGGCGGCGCCGGCATCAATGGGGGCGTCGCAGGCGCCGGCGGCCTGGGCGAGGTCAATGCCTACCAGGACGGCACCGCCGCCGGTACCGCCACCGCCGGCAGCGGCGGCGTCGCCACCGGCGCCGGCAGCACCGGTGGCACCGGTGGCGACGCGTGGGTTCAAGCGGGCTACGTGGACGGTCAGGGCGTAAACGGCGGAAATCACTTCGGGGGCGTGGCGACCGGTTCCGCTATCGCCGGCAATGGCGGCGACGCCAGCGGCGGCGCCACCGGCGGTGACGGCGGCTATGGACTCGTGATGGGCGCAGGCGATCAGGGCACGTCCGGCGGCACCGCCACCGGTGGTTCCGGTGGAGCAGCCAACGGCATCGGTGTCTCCGGCGGCGACGGTGGTAGCGCCAACCTGACCGGGTTGTACGGCAGCACCACCGGCACCGCTACGGCGGGTAACGGCGGCGCCGGCAACGGTGGCAACGGCGGCACCGGCGGTAACGCGTGGGTCATCACCGATGACGAACTCAACGGCTACCAAGGGTCGAGCATCACCAACGGCACCGCGATCGGTGGCGACGGTGGCGACGGCGGCCTCAACGGTACCGGCGGCGCGCTTGGCGGCAACGGCGGTAACGGCGGTTGGGGTAATCTCCTGGTATCGAACGGTGGCACGTCCACCAACGCCACCGGACTCGCCGGTGACGGCGCTAACGGGGGCAACGGCGGGTCGCCCGGCGTCAACGGCACCGGCGACGGCGGCAGCGGCGGTAGCGGCGGCAGCAACTCCTTCAACGGCACGGGCGGCATCGCCAACCCCGGGCAGCCGGGCACCAACGGCCTACCCGACGGCACGCCCGGAACCCCTGGCGCCAACGGCTGACGTCACCAGCAGCCGAGACGGGCCTCAGCGATCGCTGAATGCTGAGCAGGTGAGCCGGCCAACGGAGACGCCGACGGACACACTGCCGGGTACGCCTGAGCCGTGCCATGCACGGCGACTTTCGGCGACTCAGCAGGCCACTTAGTAGCGGTAGTGATCCGGCTTGAAGGGCCCCTCGACGTCGACACCAAGGTATTCGGCCTGCTCTTTGGTGAGCTTGGTCAGGTGACCACCGAGCGCCTCGACGTGGATGCGGGCCACCTTCTCGTCGAGGTGCTTGGGCAGCCGGTACACCTCGTTGTCGTACTCGTCGTTCTTGGTCCACAGCTCGATCTGCGCGATCGTCTGGTTGGCGAAGCTGTTGCTCATCACAAACGACGGGTGCCCGGTGGCGTTGCCCAGGTTCAGCAGCCGGCCTTCGGACAGCACAATGACCGAGCGGCCGGTGTCGCCGAAGGTCCACAGGTCGACCTGCGGCTTGATGTTGAGCCGGGTCGCCCCGGAGCGTTCCAGGCCGGCCATGTCGATCTCGTTGTCGAAGTGGCCGATATTGCCAAGGATCGAGTGGTCCTTCATCGCCTTGATGTGCTCGAGCATGATGATGTCTTTGTTCCCGGTCGCCGTGACGACGATGTCCGCGTCGGCAATCGCCTCCTCGACGGTGACCACGTCGAAGCCCTCCATCATTGCCTGCAGCGCGTTGATCGGGTCGATCTCGGTGACCTGGACCCGGGCGCCCTGACCCTTCATTGCCTCCGCACAGCCCTTGCCGACGTCGCCGTAACCACAGATGAGGACCTTCTTGCCGCCGATCAGCGCGTCGGTGCCGCGGTTGATGCCGTCAATGAGCGAGTGCCGAGTGCCGTACTTGTTGTCGAACTTGGACTTGGTCACCGAGTCGTTGACGTTGATCGCGGGGAAGGCCAGGTCGCCGGCCGCGGCGAATTGGTAGAGCCGCAGCACACCGGTGGTGGTCTCCTCGGTGACGCCCTGGACCGACTCGGCGATCTTGGTCCACTTGCCCTTGTCGGTTTCGAAGCGGGTCCGCAGCAGGTTCAGGAACACCTTCCACTCGGCGGAGTCGTCTTCTTCGGCGGGTGGCACCACGCCGGCCTTCTCGTACTGCATGCCGCGCAGCACCAGCATGGTCGCATCGCCGCCGTCGTCGAGGATCATATTTGCCGGCTTGTCCGGGTCCGGCCAGGTCAGCATCTGCTCGGCGGCCCACCAGTACTCTTCGAGCGTCTCGCCCTTCCACGCGAACACCGGGACACCCTTGGGCTCCTCGGGCGTGCCATGCGGGCCGACGACGACGGCGGCCGCTGCATGGTCCTGGGTGGAGAAGATGTTGCAGGACGCCCACCGGACTTCGGCGCCCAGCGCGGTGAGGGTTTCGATCAGCACTGCGGTCTGCACGGTCATGTGCAGCGAACCGGAGATGCGGGCGCCTTTGAGAGGCTGCACCTCCGCGTACTCGCGACGCAAGGACATCAGGCCGGGCATCTCGTGCTCGGCGATCCGGAGTTCCTTACGACCGAAATCCGCCAGCGACAGATCGGCAATCTTGAAATCGATGCCGTTACGAACGTCGGGGGTTAACGAAGTTTCGGTCGTCGTCATGGCGTGTTTGATCCTTACTGTGGGCCTGCGGGAAGCTGAGCGAGGCGACATAGCCTAGGTATGCTCTTCAGCCACTGTAGCCCCCGGCCCCCAGCCTCGCAGGTCAGGGGATATTGATCACCCCGTGGCGTTCCGCGAACGGCGTCATCAACCTCGCCAGGTCCGCAGCGACGTCGTGGTCGGCCTCCGGCGGCATCGGCACATAGCTCAAGCACAATCGCACGATCGTGCGCGCCAACACATTGGCGTCGTCGTCGCTGGTGGCCAACCACGTCTGGGTGAATGCCGTCGCCAGCCGGGCCGACGCCCGGTTGATGATCGGCGCGCTGTCGGTGGTGATCAGTTGCAGCAGATCGGGCTTGGCGGCGCCGGTCAGCAACGAGATCACCAGCGGATCGGCCGCGGACTCGGCGAAGAAAGCGCGAAAACCCTGCAAGAACGACTCAAAGATATTGCCCACGTTGGCATCCAGCGCGGCATGCACCCGGTCGACCAGACGGTCGGCCAGGCGCAGAGCGTAGCCCTGCGCCAGGCCCTGCCGAGAGCCGAACTCGTTGTAGATGGTCTGCCGGCTGACGCCCGCGGCGCGAGCGACGTCGGACAGGGTGATCGCCGACCAGTCTCGGGTCAACAGCAGATCCCGCATCGCATCCAGCACCGAATCGCGCAACAGGGCCCGAGATGCCTCGGCGTAAGGAATCCGCTTCACAGGCGCGACCATATCTGGTTCCGCCAGCACCTTGGTCTCCATCACGAGCGGGCCACCTCCACCATCACGAAGTCGGCCTTCGCCGCCCCGCAGTCCGGGCAGCTCCAGTCCTCCGGGATGTCCTCCCACCGGGTGCCGGGTGCGATGCCCTCGTCCGGCCAGCCGAGTGCCTCGTCGTACTCGAAGCCGCATTGGACGCACTGAAACAGTTTGTAGTCGCTCATTTGGTTCCTCCTCGTTTTGCTTGGTTCGGCTCCGGGCACCGGAGTCGGACTAGACCTTGTCGAAATCGACCTTCTCCCGGACGGCGCAGTCCGGACAGCACCACTCGTCGGGAATCTGGTCCCATCGGGTGCCGGCTGGAAACCCTTCCCTGGCTTCACCTTTGGCCTCGTCGTAGACGTAGTCGCAGACCGGGCACCGATAAGCCGCCATCATGCTGCGTCTCCTTGCCGGGCCCCGTAGCGGGCAAGCATCTTGGCGCGCACCCGGGGGTGCAGGTTGACCCTGGTGATGTCGCCGTCGTAGTGCCCGAGCACCCGGTGGTCCATCACCTTGCGCCACAGTGGCGGGAAGTAGGTCAGCGAGATCATCGACGCGTACCCGCTGGGCAGGTTCGGCGCCCCGTCCATGCTGCGCAGCGTCTGGTAGCGACGGGTGGGGTTGGCGTGGTGGTCGCTGTGCCGCTGCAGGTGGTACAGGAACAGGTTGGTGACGATGTGGTCGGAGTTCCAGCTGTGCACCGGCGCGCAACGCTCGTAGCGGGCTTTCCCGGAAGTGGTGCCGTTCTTCTGCCGCAACAGTCCGTAGTGCTCGAGGTAGTTGACCGCTTCCAGCAAGCTGAAGCCGAACACCGCCTGGATGATCACGAACGGGATCAGGCCCACGCCGAAGACCACGATCAGCACTCCCCACAACACCACCGACATCGCCCAGGCGTTGAGCACGTCATTGGACGCATAGGTCCGGGGGTCCCACGGGCTCTTACCGAGCCGGCGAATCCGTTGGGCTTCCAGCCCGACCGCCGACCGGAGGCTGCCGATGACGCTGCGCGGCAGGAATTCCCAGAAGGTCTCCCCGAAGCGGGCCGACGCCGGGTCCTCCGGGGTGGACACCCGCACGTGGTGCCCGCGGTTGTGCTCGATGTAGAAGTGGCCGTAGCAGGTCTGGGCCAGGGTGATCTTGGACAGCCAGCGCTCCAGCGACTCCTTCTTGTGGCCCATCTCGTGCGCGGTGTTGATGCCGACGCCGCCGAGCACACCGACCGACAGGGCAACCCCGATCTTGCCCACCCAATTCAAACCGCCGTCAAAGCCGAGCCAGCCGAGGTCGGACGCAGTGAACAGGTAGGCGCCCAGCACCACGCTGAGGTATTGGAACGGGACGTAGATGTAGGTGCAGTAGCGGTAGTACTTGTCGTTTTCCAGCCGCTCCATCACCTCATCGGGCGGGTTCTGGCCGTCGGGCCCGAAGCGCAGGTCCAGCAGCGGCAACAGGATGTAGACCAGGAACGGTCCGATCCACAGCGGCGCCTGGGCCGCGGCGTGCCAGCCGAGCTGATTCAGCCCCCACACGATCGGCAAGATCACGAACAACGCCGTCGGGGCGATCAATCCCATCAGCCACAGGTGGCGCTTCTTATCGCGCCACTCCGCTTCGGGAGCTTGCGCAAACTCGGAACTGAACTGTGTGGTCATATGCCAAACCTCCTTGTGAGTCACACCACGCTTGAGGTTGGACAATATCGCCTTCTACGTCTGCTGTCTAGACACCAGACATAGATTTGTACATAAAGTGTCCAAAAGTGCCTTACGTGTCGGGAACCGCCGCCTCGGCCACCGCCCGGTTTCCGTGCACCGAGTGCCGGTGCCCGTAGCCCATGTAGATGGCGGTGCCCAGCACCAACCAGACGCCGAACCGGACCCAGGTCAGCGCGGTCAGGTTCACCATCAACCACAGACACGCGCACAGCGAGGCGATCGGAAGCCACGGCACCCAGGGCGCCCGAAAGCCGCGCTCGAGGTCGGGCCGCTTCCTGCGCAGGATGATCACCCCGCCGGACACCAGGACGAAGGCGAACAAGGTGCCGACGTTGACCATCTCTTCGAGCTTGGTGATGGGAAAGATCGACGCCGTCGCGGCCACCACCACCGCGACCAGCACGGTGATCCGCACCGGCGTGCCGCGTGGCCCGGTCTTGGCCAGCTGCCGCGGCAACAGCCCGTCGCGCGCCATCGCGAACAGGACCCGGCACTGCCCGAGCATCAGCACCATCACCACGGTGGTCAGCCCGGCGAGCGCCCCCACGGAAATGATGCCGCTGGCCCAGTACACCCCGTTGGCCTCGAAAGCGGTGGCCAGGTTCGCCTGGCCGCTGCCCGGGACGGTACGCAGTCGGGTATAGGGAACCATGCCGGACAGCACGATCGACACCGCGACGTAGAGCAGGGTGACAATGCCCAGCGACGCCAGAATGCCCCGCGGGACGTCGCGTTGCGGGTGCTTGGTCTCCTCGGCCATCGTGGCCACGATGTCGAACCCGATGAACGCGAAGAACACGATCGACGCCCCGGCCAATACGCCATACCAGCCGTAGTGGCTGCCGTGGGCTCCGGTCAGCAGCGACAGCACCGACTGGTCGGCACCCTTGCCCTGATGTTCGGGTTCGGGTTCGGGAATGAAGGGCGAGTAATTAGCGGCCTTGATGTAGAACGCGCCGACGACCACGACGAGCACGACCACCGACACCTTGACGGTGGTGACCACCGCGGAGAACCTCGACGACAACTTGGTGCCCAGCGCGACCAGGGTCGCCACCACCGTGATGATCAGCAGAGCACCCCAGTCGAGGTTGATCGATCCGAGCGGGATTGTGCCGCCGCCGAATCCGAACACCGTGCCCAGATAGCTGGACCAGCCCTTGGCGACCACGGCGGCCCCGACGGCCAGTTCCAGCACCAGGTTCCAGCCGATCACCCAGGCCAGGAACTCGCCGAAAGTCGCATAGGAGAAGGTGTATGCGCTGCCGGCCACCGGCAGCGTCGAGGCGAATTCGGCGTAGCACAGGGCCGCCAGGGCGCAGGTGGCCGCCGCGATCAGAAACGACACCCAGATGGCCGGGCCGGTGATGTCGCCGGCAGTCGAGGCGGTAACGGTGAAGATACCGGCCCCGATCACCACCGAAACACCGAAGACCACCAGGTCTCTCCAGGTGAGGTCCTTACGCAGCCGAGTCTCCGGCTCGTCGGTGTCAGCGATCGATTGCTCTACCGACTTCGTTCGCCATCGACCGGCCATGTTCGCCCCTTCTCGTAGCCAGCTGTGACCGCACAGTACTTGGGTACGCTGCCGGGGGTGAGGGCGAGCTTGACGGTGACCGTCTTCGAACGCGACGAGCTGCCGGACACGCCCACGTATCGCAGCGCGGTCCCCCAGGACCGGCATCTGCACCTGCTGATGGCCCGCGGCGCGCTGGAGTTCGAGGCGCTGTTCCCCAGTCTGTTGGCGGAGCTGCTTGACAGCCTGTACACGGTGCCGTCGGCGCCGATTATCGGCCGCGCCGTGGCGCATAACATGCGGCTGTGGCTGCGCGAGCGCCGGTCGCCCCGGCAGTAGCGGGTACGCTGCGGGAATGCGGGGGAGCTTGGCGAGCACGGCGGATACCAGAGACCATGCGGTCGTCATCGGGGCCAGCATCGCGGGACTGTGCGCGGCGCGGGTGCTCTCGGATTTCTTCGGCCAGGTGACGATTTTCGAGCGCGACGAGCTGCCGGGCACACCGGCCAACCGCGCCACGGTTCCCCAGGACCGGCACCTGCACATGCTGATGGCCCGTGGCGCAGACGAATTCGACGGCCTCTTCCCGGGCCTGTTGAAAGACATGGTCGCCGCCGGTGTTCCCATGCTGGAGAACCGCCCGGACTGCATCTACTTCGGGGCCGCGGGCCATGTCCTGGGAACCGGACACACACTGCGCAAAGAGTTCACCGCCTACGTGCCCAGCCGGCCGCATCTGGAATGGCAGCTGCGCCGGCGGGTCCTCGACATCGACAACGTCGAGATCGTGCGGCGGCTGGTGGCCGAGCCCCGGTTCGAGCCCGCCCGGCAACGAGTGACCGGGATACTGCTGGCTCCCCGCGACGACGGTGATCCCGAATTCCAGGCCGCCGACCTCGTCGTCGACGCGGCGGGGCGGGGCACCCGGCTACCAGTGTGGTTGACGCAGTGGGGATTTCAGCGCCCGGACGAGGAAACCGTGGACATCGGCATCAACTATGCCAGCCAGCAGTTCCGCATCCCCGACGGCTTGCTGGCGGAGAAGGTGGTAGTCGCCGGCGCCTCACATGACCAGTCGCTGGGCCTGGGCATGCTGTGCTACGAGGACGGCACCTGGGTGATCACCACCTTCGGCGTCGCCCACGCCAAGCCGCCGTCGACCTTCCCCGAGATGCGCGCACTCGCCGACCGGCTGCTGCCGGCCCGATTCACCGCCGCGCTGGCGCAGGCCGAACCCGTGGGCAGCCCGGTCTTTCATGCCTTTCCGGCCAGCAGGTGGCGCCGCTACGACAAGCTGGACCGGTTCCCGGTGGGCATCATCCCGTTCGGTGACGCCGTGGCCAGCTTCAACCCCACCTTCGGCCAAGGCATGACGATGACGTCGCTGCAGGCCGGCAATCTGCGCCGGGCACTGGAAGCCGCCGATAAGAACCTGGCTGCCGAATTCGCCCGGCTGACCAGGAAGACGACGTATCCGGTGTGGATGATGAACGCCATCGGCGACATCACCTTCCACCACGGCGTCACCGGGCCGGTCCCGTGGTGGTGGCGGCCATCGGGTGCGTTGTTCGACCAATTCCTGGGCGCCGCCGAAACGAATCCCGTTCTGGCCGAATGGTTTTTGCGCCGGTTCTCGTTGCTCGACAGCCTGTACATGATCCCGCCGCCGTCGATCGTCGGCCGGGCCATCGCCCACAACCTGCGGCTTTGGCTCCGCGAGCGCCGGCAAGCCGTCGCGGACCGGCGGCAAGCCGTCACAGCCCTACGGTAGCCCGGAACAGTTTCGTGGGCTCGTGCGCGAGCAGCCGAATCGGGGCGTCGTCCGCGGCCACCCAGGCAGCCATGCCCTGCTTGAGCGTCAACGACTTCGACTTTCCGTAGACCATGGTCGAACCCTCGGCGCACAACAAGATCTGTGGGCCCTCATGGCTCGAGGGTGCATCGATCTCGTGGCCCAGCTGATCTGCGTCGAGGGCCAGGAACGCGACCGCGAACTCCTCGGCCGGGGTGTCGTAAACCAGCTCCAGCCCGTCGCGCCGGATCGGCGGCCGCAGTTGCGACTCCGCGGTCGGGGTGAAGTCCAGCACCCGCAGCAGCTCCGGCACATCGACGTGCTTGGGAGTCAGACCGCCTCGTAATACGTTGTCGGAGTTGGCCATTACCTCGAGTGCGAAACCACGCAGATAGGTGTGCAAGTTTCCGGCCGGCAGGAATATCGCCTCACCCGGCGACAGGCTGATCCGGTTGAGCAACAACGCCGCGAGCACCCCGGCGTCGCCGGGATAACGCTCGCCCAGTTCCAGGACCGTCTTGACTTCCGCGGCGAATTCCGTCGCGCCGGAGCTGACATAGTGAATGGCGCCCTCCAGCACGGCGGGCACCAGCACGTCGATGTCGGGCTGGGGCGCGGTGATCCAGGTGGTGAACAGCGCGCGCAGGCCGTCGGCGTCGGACTGGTCACTGAGCAAGTCGATGAACGGGTCGAGGTCGGACACCGCCAGCGCTTGCAGCAGCTCGCGGGTGCGGGCGGCCTGACGGAATCCGGCCAGCGCCTCGAAAGGCTGCAACGCCACCAGCAACTCGGGCTTGTGACTGGTGTCGCGGTAGTTGCGCACCGGCGACGTCACCGGAATTCCCAGCCGTTCTTCCCGTAGATAACCCTCGAGTGCCTGCTCGGCGCTGGGGTGGGCCTGCAGCGACAACGGCTCGTCGGCGGCCAGGACCTTCACCAGGAACGGCAGCACATCGCCGAACCGGGCGCGCGATCCGTGACCGAGCTGTCCCTCCGGATCGGCGCTCAGCGCTTCCAGCAGCGAGGTTTCTCCTTTGTCGGTGTCCAGCCAGGCCGGGTCACCCGGGTGCGCACCGAACCAGAGTTCGGCTTCGGGGTGGGCAGCCGGCACCGGCCGCCCGGTGAACTCGGCGATAGCGGTACGCGATCCCCACGCGTATGTCCGTAACGCTCCGCGTAGCAATTCCACCTTGTATCTATCCCCGCGCGAGTCGCAAATACACCGCGGCCATCTCCAGCCGAACGGCCAATATTGCCAGTTGCTGTTCGGGACGTTGAGCATCGGCCGGTATGAGCGGGCCAGCCGACCCGGCCACACCGGGGTCCTGCGTCGCGTCCTCGGCCGTGACCAGGTAGATGTCGTCGAGCCCGGCGATCCGGGCACCTACCACTGTCCGCTCCCCGGCCAGCGTCAGCGCCAGCACCCGCATCTGCTCGGGCAGCGGGCCGTCGATCTGTTCGTCGTGGAACAGGGCATCCCCCGAATGACCGGCAGCGCCGGCCCGCAACGCCACCACCGCGTCGGCCAGCCAGGCGGCGGCGGCCACCTGGTGGGCGATCCGCAGCAGCACCGAGCTGCCGTGCCGGGCCAGCGCCAGCGTGGCGGAGTTGTCACCGGTCAGCGCGACCCGGCGTCCCGATACGCGCGCGGCAAGCGTCTTGGCCGGGTTGGTGAACACCTCGCGGGCGGCACTGTTGTGCAGCGCCTCGGCATCGAGCTCGTCGGCCAGCGACGCCAGGTCGATCTGCAGCCTGGGGTCCACGGTGCTCAGCGCGGCCAGGCCCGCGGCCAGGTAGCGGCACAACCCGAACTCGTCGGGAACCCGTAGTCGTGGTTCCAGCACCGCGACTCGACCGGCCGTGGAGTCGCGCAGCGGACCCGCATAGGGCGTCACCACGACGACCCGCGCGCCGCGGCGCACGCCGGTCGCGGCCGCTGCGACCAGTGCGGGATCACCGGGGTCGTCGCCGGCGACAACGAGCACGTCAAGCGGACCCACCCAGGGCGGCGCCTCCCTGGCGAGTGCGATCGGCTCGGCGGCCGCAGCGGCCAGCGTCGAGACCAGCATCGCCCCTGCCGTCTCGGCGGGACCCCGCCCGGCCACCCAGATCACCGTGCGCGGCCGGTCGCCGCCACGCAGCAATTCCAGTTCGCCTTCGTCGTGTGCCGCGGCAATGGCGCGCACCTGCGCACCGGCGGTCGACGCGGCGCGCAACAAGCCGTCCCGGTCGGCGGCGATCAGGCCGTCGGCGTCTTCGAGATCGACCGACTGGACGGCGCTCACGGTCCCGCCTCCGCCGGCAGCTGGGCCGCGATTTCGCCACTGACCTGCTGCACCACCGCATCGACTTCCTCGGCGGTACGGGCCTCCACGTTGAGCCGCAGCAACGGCTCGGTGTTGGAGCTGCGCAGGTTGAACCAGCTGTCGTCGCCCAGATCCACCGTTACCCCGTCCAAGTGGTCGATGGACTGAACCCGGTTGCCGAACGACTTCAGTACCGCCTCCACGCACGCCTCGGCGTCGGCCACGTGGAAGTTGATCTCGCCGGACGATTCATAGCGCTGGTAATCGGCGGTCAGCTCGGACAACGGCCGGGTCTGCTCGCCGAGAGCGGCCAGCACGTACAGTGCGGCCAGCATCCCCGAATCGGCGCCCCAGAAGTCACGGAAGTAATAGTGGGCCGAGTGTTCGCCGCCGAAGATCGCGCCGGTGTCGGCCATCAGCGCCTTGATATAGGAGTGTCCGACCCGCGAGCGCAGCGGTGTGCCGCCGCGCTCGACGACCAGTTCGGGCACCGCGCGCGAGGTGATCACGTTGTGGATCACGGTGGCGCCGATCTCCCGGCCGAGCTCGCGCGCTGCCACCAGGCTGGTCACCGTTGACGGCGACACGGGTTGGCCGGTCTCGTCGACCACGAAGCAGCGGTCGGCGTCTCCGTCGAAGGCCAGGCCGATATCGGCGCCGGTGTCGCGCACATGGGTCTGCAAGTCGACCAGGTTGGCCGGGTCCAGCGGGTTGGCCTCGTGGTTGGGAAACGAGCCGTCGAGCTCGAAGTACAAGGGCAGCAAGGTAATCGAGCCGATCGGGCCGAGCACGGCCGGGGCGGTGTGGCCGGCCATCCCGTTGCCGGCGTCCACGGCCACCCGTAACGGCCGCAGGTCGGTGGTGTTGACCAGCGATCGCAGGAATTTCCCGTAGTCGTCCAGGACATCCTGGTCGGTGCGCGTTCCGGCCGGCCCGTCGTAGGCGGGCACGCCATTGATGAGATCGTCCCGGATGGCGATGAGTCCGGTGTCCGCGCCCACCGGTTTGGCACCGGCCCGGCACAGCTTGATGCCGTTGTATGCGGCGGGGTTGTGGCTGGCGGTGAACATCGCGCCGGGGCAGTCCAGCAGCCCCGAGGCGAAATAAAGTTGATCGGTCGACGCCAAACCGATGCGCACCACGTCGAGCCCCTGTCCGGTCACCCCGTCGGCGAACGCGGCGGCCAGCGACGGCGAGCTGTCGCGCATATCGTGGCCGATCACCACCTGCCGCGCACCCTCGGCGTGCATCAATCGGGCGAAGGCCGCGCCGATATCGGCGGTCAGCGATTCATCGATCTCTTCCCCGACCAACCCGCGCACGTCATAAGCCTTGATAACACGATTGATAACCGCGGCGGGCCAAGACATGGCGGGGCTCCTGACGACTGAGGTTTTCTTCGTCCCTTGGCCGCCAGCCTATCGGCCCGCCGAAGTCGCCGACGGCATCGGTCTCGACCGGAGCCGAACCGTCAGCGGGAATCGGCTGGGGCTAGTTGGGGCTAGTCGCGGGCTAGTCGGGGGGATCAGGCAACACGCGCAGGTGTCCACGGCGACGTCCATTGCGATGTTCGGGCGGCGCGAACACGCCGCCACTCGGGGCCTTGGCATGAACACCGGCCTGAACACCGGCCTGGTGGACCACGGGGTCGGGGAAGCCGTTGTGCGGCGAGCCGTTTCTGCCGGGATGGGCCACCGAATAGGCCCCGGCAGCGACGGGGCCGCCCTCACGCACCGCGTCGGCCAGGGCTACCAGATCGTCCTCATCGGGATTGGTGGGTAGCGGCCCGGCATGGCGCACGAGTTCCCACCCGCGCGGCGCGGTGATACGACCGGCGTGGCTGACGCAAAGATCCCAGGAGTGCGGTTCACGTGCGGTAGCGAGCGGACCCACGACCGCCGTCGAGTCCGAGTAGACGAACGTCAACGTCGCCACTGCATAGTGCGGACACCCGGGCCGGCAGCAGCGACGGGGTACGTTCACGACCGAAAGGCTATCGTGCGGAAACGCCGCCGAAGCGGCGGACACGCGCATCCGTTCCGGGCGCGATGTGCAACCGTTACCATCGGCGCGTGAGCGATTCCCGCGGCTACCCGCACAGCGGCCGGCCGGGTGGCAGATCCGCGGCGGCGCGCCGGGTGCGGCGCCGGGGCCGCGAGTGGCGTGGCCCGCTGCTGCCGCCGACGGTGCCGGGGTGGCGCAGCCGGTCCGAGCGGTTCGACATGGCGGTGCTGGAAGCCTACGAACCCATCGAGCGCCGCTGGCATGACCGGGTGTCCGAATTGGACGTCGCGGTCGACGAGATCCCGCGCATCTCAGCCAAGGATCCCGAGAGCGTGCAGTGGCCGCCCGAAGTCATCGCCGACGGGCCGATCCCGCTCGCCCGGCTGATACCGGCCGGAGTCGACGTCCGCGGCAATGCCACGCGAGCACGAATTGTGTTGTTCCGCAAGCCAATTGAGCGCCGGGCGAAGGACACCCTGGAACTCGGCGAGTTGTTGCACGAAATCTTGGTGGCCCAGGTGGCCAGCTATCTGGATGTCGAGCCCTCGGTCGTCGACCCGACGATCGACGACGAGTGAGCGGCGGGCTGCCCAGATCCCGATCAGGATCCCGATCAGATCCCGATCAGATCCCGATCAAATAATGCCGCGTTTGAGGCGACGGCGCTCGCGCTCGGACAGGCCACCCCAGATGCCGAAACGCTCGTCGTGGGCCAGCGCGTATTCCAGGCACTCGTGGCGCACCTCGCAGCCAAGGCAGATCTTCTTTGCCTCGCGGGTCGAGCCGCCCTTCTCCGGAAAGAACGCCTCGGGATCCGTTTGGGCGCAAAGGGCGCGGTCCTGCCACTGGCCGGCGGGCGGCTCGACGGGAGCCGGCACCGGCTGGGGCTCGAACGCGTCGGGAACCAAACTCAAGTGCGGTCGGGCAATCTCCAACGATGGCACTGTCGCCAAGCCGGCAGCGGTGTGCGGTGCGCCTGCCATCACACCCCTAAGGTGCTCATAGGACATGCCGCCGCCTCCTCACCTAATAGATCGTGAAATGGTTTGCCACTGTTTTGATGTGCAGTTAACCCAATTCGAACTAGTGATCGAATCTCGGTCTGCGACACCGAAACCGGCCGGCCAACCGGGAAATGACACTGATGTGATTAGACACGCATTGGGCAGCCGGGTCAAGCATTCCGGCGCATTTCCATACCATCCCGTGATCAAATTTCCGCGATTCTGTTTCGGTTCGATGTACGGCGTGTCTAGTGCACTTCGTCACAACGCCATGAGGGGCCCGCCGCGGCCGGCGCGCAAGCGCGGTGACCCCGCCCTGATCCCCCGTGCCCGGCGGGTACTGTCCTGCGGTGTGAAGGTCACCGTTCTCGTGGGGGGAGTCGGCGGCGCCCGTTTTCTGTTGGGGGTCCAGCAGTTGCTCGGCCTGGGACAGTTTGCCACACCGGGACACGGCGCATGTCACGAATTGACCGCGGTGGTCAACATCGGTGACGATGCCTGGATCCACGGGCTGCGGGTCTGCCCGGACCTGGACACCTGCATGTACACCCTGGGCGGCGGTGTCGACCCGCAGCGCGGCTGGGGTCATCGCGACGAAACCTGGCACGCCAAAGAGGAACTCGCGCGCTACGGCGTGCAGCCGGACTGGTTCCAGCTCGGCGACCGGGATCTGGCCACGCACCTGGTGCGCACTCAGATGCTGCGGGCCGGCTACCCACTGTCGCAAATCACCGCGGCGCTGTGTGACCGCTGGCAACCGGGGGCGACGTTGCTCCCGGTCAGCGATGACCGTTGCGAGACCCACGTGGTGATCACCGACCCGGCGGCCCAATCCCAGCGTGCCATCCACTTCCAGGAGTGGTGGGTGCGCTATCGCGCCCAGGTGCCGACCCACAGCTTCGCCTTCATCGGTGCCGAAACAGCTAGTGCCACAACAGATGTGGTGGCCGCCACCGCCGGGGCCGACGTCGTCATGCTGGCTCCGTCCAACCCGGTGGTCAGCATCGGCGCCATCCTGGCGGTCCCCGGCATCCGTGCCGCGCTGCGGGCCACCCCCGCGCCGATCGTCGGCTACTCGCCGATCATCGGAGGAAAACCGTTGCGCGGCATGGCCGATGCGTGTCTTTCGGTGATCGGGGTGGATTCCACCGCGGCGGCGGTGGGCCGGCACTACGGCTCGCGCACCACCACCGGCATACTCGACTGCTGGCTGGTGGCCGAGGGCGATCAGGCCGACATCGACGGCGTGCTGGTGCGATCGATACCACTGTTGATGACCGACCCGCAGGCAACTGCCGAGATGGTGAGCGCCGGGCTGGAGCTTGCGGGCGTGGCGGCGTGAGCGAGCACGGCACCGGATCGGCCGTCGAAATCCTGCCTGTCACCGGGCTTCCCGAATTCCGCCCCGGCGATGACCTGAGCGCGGCGATCGCCGCCGCCGCGCCCTGGCTGTGCGACGGCGACGTCGTGGTGGTCACCAGCAAGGTGGTGTCCAAGTGCGAGGGCCGGCTGGTACCGGCGCCGGAGTCCGAAGAGGCACGAGATCGGCTGCGCCGCAAGCTGATCGACGACGAAGCGGTACGGGTACTGGCCCGCAAGGGCAAAACCTTGATCACCGAGAACCGGCTCGGGCTGGTCCAGGCCGCCGCCGGGGTGGACGGATCCAACGTCAACCGGAACGAATTGGCGCTGCTGCCCGTCGATCCCGACGCCAGTGCCGCGGCCCTGCGCGCCGGGCTGCGCGACCGCCTCGGTGTCACCGTGGCGGTGGTGGTCACCGACACCATGGGCCGCGCCTGGCGCTGCGGCCAGATCGACGCCGCGGTCGGCGCCGCCGGTCTGGCGGTGTTGCATAACTATGCGGGCGTCCTCGACCGGCACGGCAACGAATTGGTCGTCACCGAGATCGCGGTTGCCGACGAGATCGCCGCCGCCGCCGATCTGGTCAAGGGCAAGTTGACCGCGCTGCCGGTGGCCGTGGTCCGCGGACTGCCGGTGCGCGACGACGGCTCCACGGCGCGGCGATTGGTGCGGCCGGGCACCGAGGACCTGTTCTGGCTCGGCACCGCCGAGGCCGTCGAGCTGGGGCGCCGACAGGCCCAGCTGCTGCGCAGGTCGGTTCGCCGGTTCAACGCCGAGCCGGTGCCGCCGCGGCTCGTCGAGTCCGCAGTCGCCGAGGCGCTTACCGCTCCGGCCCCGCACCACACCCGGCCGGTGCGGTTCGTATGGTTGCAGACGCCGGCGGTGCGCGCCCGGCTGCTCGACCGGATGAAAGACAAGTGGCGCGCCGATCTGGCCGGCGACGGCAAGCCGGCCGACGCCGTCGAACGCCGCGTTGCACGCGGCCAAATCCTCTACGACGCACCCGAAGTCGTCATCCCGATGCTGGTTCCGGAGGGTGCCCACGCCTACCCCGACGCGGCCCGCGGCCACGCCGAGCACACCATGTTCACCGTCGCGGTGGGAGCCGCGGTACAAGCCCTGCTGGTCGCCTTGGCGGTGCGTGGGCTGGGCAGTTGCTGGATCGGCTCGACCATCTTCGCCGCCGATCTGGTGCGTGCCGAATTGCAGTTGCCTGCCGACTGGGAGCCGTTGGGCGCCATCGCGATCGGCTACGCGCAAGAGCCGCCGGGGGTGCGCGACCCGGCACCCGCCGGGGACCTGTTGGTCCGCAAATGACAACGTTCGCGGGCAAAGCCGCCGCGTCCGCCGACAAGGTTCGCGGCGGCTATTACACGCCGCCAGCGGTGGCCCGGTTCCTGGCCCGCTGGGTCTGCGAGGCCGGCCCACGGATCCTGGAGCCCTCCTGCGGCGACGGCCGGATTCTGCGCGAACTGGCCGCCCTGACTTGCCGGGCCCACGGCGTGGAACTCGTTGCGCGGGAAGCGAAGAAGTCGCGAGAATTCGCTGCCGTCGACGTCGACAACTTTTTCAGCTGGCTGCAAACGACGCCACCCGGCAGCTGGGATGGCATCGCCGGCAACCCGCCCTATATCCGCTTCGGCAACTGGGCACCAGATCAGCGGGCACCGGCCCTGGAGCTGATGCGAAGCGCGGGACTGCGCCCGACGAAGCTGACCAATGCCTGGGTCCCGTTCGTCGTGGCCAGCACCACCCTGGTGCGCGACGGCGGGCGAGTGGGCCTGGTGGTTCCGGCGGAATTGTTGCAGGTCGGCTACGCGGCACAGCTGCGGGAATTTCTGCTGGGCAGTTATCGCGAAATCACGCTGGTGACCTTCGAGCGATTGGTATTCGACGCGATCCTGCAAGAAGTCGTGTTGTTTTGCGGAGTGGTCGGTGCGGGTCCGGCGCGGATCCGCACGGTCAACCTCGCCGATGCGCGCGGGCTGGAACGCGTGAACCTCACCGGCGAGACCGCTCCGACACTCCTTCACCAAAAAGAAAAGTGGACCACGTATTTCCTCGAGCCGGGTCAGATCGAGCTGTTACGTGGGCTGCGCCGGTCCGAGACCTTGGTCAGGCTCGGCGAATTGGCCGAGGTGGATGTGGGCATCGTGACCGGCCGCAACAGCTTCTTCACCTTCACCGACGCCGAGGCCGCAGCCCTGGGGCTGCGGCCCCATTGCGTTCCGCTGGTCTCGCGCAGTGCCCAACTGGGCGGTCTGGTCTACGACGACGATTGCCGGGCAAGCGATGTCGCCGCCGGGCACCGAACCTGGCTGCTGGACGCCCCCGTTATCCGCACAGATCCCGCTCTTGCCGCACACCTTGCCGCCGGCGAGGCCGCCGGGGTTCACCTGGGCTATAAGTGCTCGATCCGCAAACCGTGGTGGCGCACGCCATCGCTGTGGATTCCGGACCTTTTCATGCTGCGCCAAATCCACTGTGCGCCGCGCCTGACGGTCAATGCGGCCGCGGCGACGAGCACCGACACCGTGCATCGGGTGCGAGTGGACCCCACCGTCGATCCGGCAAGGCTCGCCGCCGTCTTCCATAACAGCGCGACGTTCGCGTTCGCCGAGATCATGGGCCGCAGTTATGGCGGTGGCGTCCTGGAGCTCGAGCCGGGTGAGGCCGAGCTGTTGCCGGTCCCGCCGCCGGCGTACGCGAGCGCCGAACTTGCCCGCGACGTCGATCTACTACTGAAGGCAAACGAGATGGACAAGGCCCTCGACATCGTGGACCGGCAGGTGCTGATCGAGGGGCTCGGTCTGGCGCACGACCTCGTCGCGAGCTGCCGGGCGGCGTGGTCCACCCTTCGCGATCGCCGACGCAACCGGGGGTCGCGTTGAACATCCGCGATTCGGTGATCACCACCCTCACCGACTGGCAGGCTCCCGACCCGGACCAGGACTCGCTGCGGCATGCCGTGCTGGCGTTCGTGCTGGCCCGGGCCGACGCGTGCCGGCGGGAGTGCGAAGCCGGCCACATCACCGCCTCGACGCTGGTGCTGGACGACAGCGGCACTCAGGTGCTGCTGTGTTTGCATCGCCGCTTCGGTCGTTGGGTGCAGCTGGGCGGCCACTGCGAGGACGACGACCGCGACGTCGTCGCCGCGGCGCTGCGCGAGGCAACCGAGGAATCCGGCATCGCCGGTTTGCGACTGGCACCCGGACTCGTCGCCGTGCACGTGCATCCGGTCACCTGTTCGTTGGGAGTGCCGACGCGTCATCTGGATCTGCAGTTCGTGGCGCATGCGCCGGCCGGGGCGCAGATCGCGATCAGCGAGGAGTCCGAGGACCTGCGGTGGTGGCCGGCCGAGAAGTTACCGCCCGGAGCCGACCACGCGCTGGCGTACCTGGTGACTCAAGCGACCCAAGCGACGCGCCGAGCGGCACGCTAAAGCTAAAGCGTGTCGAACAACTGGCTGCGTCGAGTCTTGTGAGTAGTGGGGCGATGTGGCTGAGGTAGACGCAGGATGGTGGACCAGGTAGGTGTAAAGCGGATCCTCGCGGGGCGATCAGCACCGCCAACGCGCCGTGTCGGCTCCGGCCCGGCCGGCCGGCCGGTGGGCGGTCACCCACCCGTGTCGCCACCGACGGGCCAGGGCCATCCGGCAAGCAATCCGTGGGCCGGACGGCTACGCCAACCCGTTCATCCCGGGCACACCGAATAGCAACCCCGGGCAACCGCCAGTGCCGGCGTTGCCCGTGATCCCACCGGGCCCGGCGTTGCCGCCGTTACCACCGTCGCCGATCAGCACGGACTTGCCGCCGACCCCGCCGTCACCGCCGGTCATTGTGCCCCGGCCACCGGCGCCGCCGGCACCGCCGTTGCCGAACAGCGGGCCGGCGATGCCGCCAGTCCCGCCGGCGCCGCCGTTGCCAGATAGGCTGTCTCCGCCGGTCCCGCCGATCCCGCCGTTGCCGAGCAGCCCCGCGTTGCCGCCAGTCCCGCCGGCCCCGCCGGCCCCGCCGAGGATGCCGCTGACCCCGCCGGACCCGCCCGCACCGCCGCTGGAGGCCAGCATGCCGGCGCTGCCGCCGTTACCGCCGGCGCCGCCCCCGGTTTCGCCGAACGAGCCGTTCCCGCCGGCACCGCCGCTGCCCCACAA
>NZ_LQOX01000141.1 GCF_002102175.1 Mycobacterium gastri
AGCCAATCTGGACCAGCGCAGCGCGGAGCGTTCCTACGGGATCGCCGAGCAACAGCTGACGCCGGTGCTGTCGTGGTCGTTTCAGGAGCTGCGCAACCGGTGGAACCAGCTCAAGCATCAGGTGGCGGTAGGCGGGGATGGCTGCCCGTGGTGGCAGGACAACAGTAAGGAGGCCTACGCCAACGCGGTGGCGAATCTGGCGGAGGCGCTGGGTAATTGGGATGCGTCGCGGACCGGGAAACGGGCTGGCCCACCGATGGGTTTCCCCCGGTTCAAGCGCAGGGGCAAAGCCGTTTCGAAGTTCACGTTCACTACCGGGGCCATCCGGGTGGAGCCGTCGCGGCATCACGTGACGCTGCCGGTGCTGGGCACGATCCATACCCATGAGTCCACGCGCAAATTGGGTCGGCGGATCGAGTCGGGCACTGCGCAGATCCTGAAGGCGACAGTGCGGTTCGAACGGGGCCGGTGGCTGGTGTCGTTCACCTGCGCTGTGCGCCGCGCCGAGGGGCGCCAGAGCACTGCGGGCGCCCCCGATGCCGCCGCAGTGGTGGGTATCGACGCCGGGGTGACGGACTTGCTGGTGGTGGCCAGCGCGGACGGGACCGAGATCGCCCGTCACAGCGCGCCGCGCGAGCTCAAGCGGGCGTTGCGGAAACTGCGGGCGCTGCAACGCAAAGCGGCGCGCCAACGCGGTCCCTGGAACGCGGCTGGCCAGCACAAGCAGGACGCCTCGCGCGGCTGGGAATCCACTCAGGCCCAGATCAGCCGGGCGCATGCCCGGCTGGCCAACCTGCGGGCCGATCGGATCCATAAACTGACCACGAGCCTGGCGAAAACCCATCAAGTGATCGGTGGGGAGACGCTGGCGGTCAAGAACATGATGCGCCGCCCCAAACCCAAACCCGACCCCGATAATCCCGGCGCGTTCCTGCCCAACGGCGCGGCCGCCAAATCCGGGCTCAACCGGGCGTTGGCCGATGCCGGCCTTGGTGAGATGTTTCGCCAACTCGACTACAAAACACGCTGGTATGGATCGTATCTGGTCAAAGCTGACAGATGGTTCGCCAGCTCAAAAATGTGTTCCGGCTGTGGTGCGGTGAAAACCAAACTGCACCTGGCCGAACGCGTGTATCACTGCGAGCACTGCGGCCTTGAGATCGACCGAGACCGTAACGCCGCTATCAATTTGGCGCGTCATGCGCTGAAGGCTACGGCGCCGAGTACCGGCGTCGTCACCGGTGGAGCCGACCGCAAGACCAAGCCCTCGGGCGCGGCTGGTGGCAGTGAAACCGGAACCGTTTCTCAACGGAGTGCCCGCCCGAAAGGACGGGCTGCCTGAAATGCG
>NZ_LQOX01000142.1 GCF_002102175.1 Mycobacterium gastri
CACCCAAACGCGTCAAAAACCAAGCACCACAACAAAAGACACGCCGCTCAACTACACAGGGCGGAAACTCCCGCTAGCACTGGCCGGCGGGGTGAACGTTCTGCTCAGTCCGGTGAGCACGATCGCGGCTTCGCGCGCGAAAATGCTGGCGCCCGACGGGCGATGCAAAACATTCGACGCCGCCGCTGACGGCTACGTGCGCAGTGAAGGTTGCGGAATCCTGGTGCTCAAGAGGCTGCGCGACGCGGTGCGCGACGGCGACCACATCCGGGCGGTGATCCGGGGCAGCGCGGTCAATCAAGACGGCGCATCCGGCGGCTTGACGGTGCCGAACGGCGGCGCGCAGCAGCGGGTCATCGCCGCGGCACTGACGCGGGCCGGTTTGGCCGGCCGCGACATCGACTACCTCGAGGCACACGGCACCGGAACTTCGCTCGGCGATCCGATCGAAGTCCAGGCCGCTGCGGCCGTCTACGGTGCAGAGCGGGATCCGGACCAGCCGTTGCTGATCGGATCGGTCAAGACCAACGTCGGGCACCTCGAGTCGGCCGCCGGGATCGCCGGCCTGATCAAGATCGTGCTGTCGCTGCAGCATGAAATGCTGCCGCAAAATCTGCACTTCAATCATCCGTCGCCCCACATTTCCTGGGCGAACCTGCCGGTTCGGGTCGTCGACAAAGCAATTCCGTGGCAGCGCCACGGCAGACCGCGACGTGCCGGAGTAAGCTCCTTCGGTTTTTCCGGAACGAACGCACACGTCATCATCGAAGAGGCACCCGAGCTCGATGTCGCGATCACGCCAGTGGCGAAACAACATCTAGTGCTGCCGCTTTCGGCACGCTCGCCGCAGGCACTGCTCAAATTGGCGCAGTCGTACGGACATTGGTTGGACACACACCCAAACGCGGACATCGCCGACGTGTGCCTGACAGCCGGTGCCGGGCGTTCGCATTTCGAGCACCGGGCTGCATTGGTGGTGGATCCGGTCGCGGGTTCGATCGAAGGTGAGCGAGAGCTCCTGGCCGGACTGGCCGAGCTGGCCGAGAACAGGCTGGGGCCGCGGGTGCTGCGCGGCGTGTGCGGCGATCCGCCGAGGACCGCGTGGTTTTTCACCGGACAGGGCAGCCAATACCCGGGTATGGCGCGCGAATTGTTCGACACCGAACCCGTATTCGCCGACACCGTGAAACGATGCGCCGAGGTGCTCGACGATGTCCTGCCGCATCCGCTATTGAAAGTCCTCTTCAACGAGACCCGGAATCCCGGGGAGATGTTGCGGCACACCTCGTTTGCTCAGCCGGCGCTCTTCGCCACTGGGCTGGGCCTGGCCCGGCTGTGGCAGTCGTGGGGCATCGAGCCCGACGTGGTGCTGGGGCACAGCGTGGGCCAGTACACGGCCGCGTGTGTGGCCGGGGTGTTCGGCCTCGAGACTGGGGCGCGATTGGTCGGCGAGCGGGGCCGCCTGTTCGGTAGTCTGCCCGAAGGTGGCCGGATGGTGGCGGTGTTCGGCGACGCCGAGCATGTCGAGGACGTCGCCGACGAATACCCACGAGTCTCGGTGGCCGCCTACAACGGCACCAACACGGTGCTGTCGGGTCCGAGCGCGGACTTGGAGCAGATCGTCGCCAGCTGCGGCGGCGATGGTATCCGTTGCACCTGGCTGGACACCAGCCACGCGTTTCACTCCGAGCTTCTCGAGCCGGTGCTCGACGAATTCGAATCGTACGCGGCTCAATTCACGTTCGCCGTGCCGACTTTGCCGTTGGTCTGCAACCGCACCGGCGCGGTGATCACCGGGGCGACCCCGCTGAACGCCCAATACTGGCGCCGGCATGCCCGGCAGCCGGTGCAATTCGCCGAGAGCGTGCGCACTGTCGCTCTGCTGGGCTGCACGGTATTGATGGAGATCGGTCCGCAGCCGATTCTGACCGCCGCCGCACTGCAAATCTGGCCGGAATCGGTAGCCGCACCACGAGCGATCGCCTCGGCGCGCAAGGGCGCTGATGCGCTGGGCCAGATCACCGAAGCGGTCGCCGCCGCCTACGTCGCCGGGCATCGGCCCGACTTTTCCGCGCTGCAAGCCGTCGCGCACAGTGGATCCCGTCGCAAACTTGAACTACCCACGTACCCGTTCGAGCACCGGCACATCTGGCCCAAGACCGCGGGCATCCATTCCGGTGGCCGCGTCGCATCCGGGATCCTCGGCTTCGCACAGGACCTCGCATCCGGGGACACCGTCTACACCAGTCGCGTCGGCGTCAAGTCGCAGCCCTGGCTAGCCGATCACATCATCTTTGGCACCCTTGTCGTTCCTGGCGCCACCTACGTGGCCATGGTGCTCGCCGCGCTGGACGTGCCGGCACAGGTGCATGATGTCTTCTTCTACGAACCGATCCTCCTGAACGACAGGGACTCCCGTGACGTGCAGCTGACCCTGCGCCAGTCCGGAGCGGCGCCGCTAGGCGACGGGTGGACGTTCCAGGTACACAGCCGTGGCAGCGGTGATCGGGAAGGCGAGTGGTCACTGAATGCAGAGGGTACGGCCGTCACCGGCACCGTCACCGGCGTTGCCAACGACCCGGCGCCCGGCGCCCCGGATGCTGTAATTCCGCTGGACACGTTGCTGGAGAGGTTGACTCGCGCGCGTCCGCAGCAACTGTTCGACGCCTTCCTCGACAACGAACTTGCCTTGGGGGCTGTCTGGCGGTCCTCGCTGAAGTCGCTTTGGGTCGGTGAAGGAGAGGCGGTCGGCGATATCACCGTCGGTGACGAGCTGGCCGATCATGTTGGGCGCGAGCCGATCCACCCGGTGCTGCTCGACCTGTGCACCGGCATCGCCGGAGCCGCGCTCTTTGCCCTGGCGGAAGAAACTGACGTGAGCTCCGACCTGTACCTGCCGTTGCGCTACGGCCGGGTGGTGTTGGGCGACCGGATGCCTCGGCGCTTCTACTGTTACGCACGATGGCGGCCGGGCGACGCAAGCAGCGAGACGCAAATCTTCGACCTCGATTTCGTGGATCGAGATGGCCGGATTATCGGCGGAATCCACGAATTCAAGGTGAAACGCGCACCGCGTGAGGCCTTGTTGCGCGGCCTCGGCGGCGATGCCACCCGGATGCTGTACAGCATCGGCTGGCGTGAAGTGGCTCCGCCGTCCGGCGATGAGGCCGGCAAGGGGACTTGGCTCATTGCCGGATTCGCCGAACTAGCGGCCGCGCTGCCCGCTGCTGTCCGGCTGGAGCAGAACGCCGATCCGCAGGACTGGGCGCCACTGCTCGTGGGGGCGCAGGAGCGGGGAGTGCCCTTCTCCGGTGTCGTATGGCGCGCCATCGGGCAGGCCGGTTCGGACGAGTCGAGCGATGAATTCGCCGCGCGACTGGAAACGCAGATCGGCAACGTGCTCGGCGCGGTGCGTGCGCTGTTGGCGAACCACAGCGTGAAAATTCCCGGCGGACTGTGGATCATCACCGAACGGGCCGTTGCCACCGAATCCGGCGAGCCGGTCGATCCGGTACAGGCGGCGCTGTGGGGACTCGGACGCACCGTCATCGCAGAACAGCCCATGCTGCGCTGCAGACTGGTCGACCACGACGGATCCGACGATGCGGTGCGCATGCTGGCGGGCCTCCTTGGCAGCCCCGGCGGCGAGCCCGAACTCGCAGTGCGGCAAGGGAAGTTCCTGGTGCCGCGGATGCTGAGGTGGGCGGCCAGCGGCTTTCTCGCGGTACCGCGGGCAACCGATTATGCCTTGGCACCGACCGAGCGCGGGGCCATCGACAACCTGCACCTGAACGAAATGAAGGTGTCAGCACCCGCCGCCGGGCAGGTGCGGGTTCGGGTCGAGGCCGCCGGCGTCAACTTCCGCGATGTGCTCAATGTGCTCGGCCTCTACCCCGGCGACCCAGGCCCGATCGGCGGCGACTTCGCCGGCGTCGTTACGGACATCGGTCCAGACGTTCCCGACTTCCGGCTCGGACAGCGGGTTTTTGGCGTCATGCTCGGATCGATGGCCAGCCTCATCAATGTGCCGATGCAATTGATCACGCCGGTGCCGGACGGGATCACCCAGACCGCCGCGGCCAGCATGCCCACCGCGGCGCTCACCACCCTGCTGGCGTTCGAGGCCGCAAACCTACGCACCGGCGAACGGGTCCTCGTGCACGCCGCCAGCGGTGGCGTCGGCCTGGTCGCAGTGCAATTGGCACAACAGCGCGGGGCAATCGTCTTCGCCACGGCCAGCACCTACAAACGCGCCACCCTGCGCGCGATGGGTGTGGAACACGTTTACGACTCGCGCAGTATAGATTTCGCCGATCAGATCCTTGCCGACACCGAGGGCGCCGGCGTCGACGTGGTGCTCAACAGCCTTACCAACGAAGGATTCATCGAGGCCACCGTCCGGGCGACGGCACACAACGGCCGGTTCGTCGAAATCGCCAAGCGGGACATCTGGACTGCGGAACAGATGACGGCGGCGCGTCCCGACATCCGGTACGAGGTCTTGGCGCTGGACGTGCTGATGGCGCAGGACCCAGAGCGGATCCGCGGCTTGTTGGCTGAATTATCGAAAGAGTTGGACGACGGCCAGATAGCACCGCTACCCGTGGAAATCTATCCGCTGGCGGAGGCGAAGGCGGCGTTTCGCCGGATGCAGCAGGCGCGCCACATCGGCAAGGTCGTGCTGCAGATGCCCAAACCCATACAACCACAAGGCGACCGGAGCTATTTGATCACCGGCGGCCTTGGCGCACTGGGCCTGCACACGGCGAGTTATCTGGCGCAGCTTGGCGCCGGTGACATTGTGCTGACCGGCAGGCGGACGCCCGATTCGGCCATCCGCCAGGCAATCGACGCGATAACCGAGCGTTACCAATGCCGGATCCACACGTTCGCGGCGGACATGGGCGACGAGGGGCAGGTCGGCGACCTGCTCAAACATATCCGAGAGAAGTTGCCGCCGCTGGCCGGAGTGGCACACCTGGCCGGGGTTATCGATGACGCGCTGCTGACGCAGCAGAGCCTGGATCGGTTCAGGACGGCGCTGGCGCCAAAGGCATACGGCGCCTGGCACTTACATCGACTGACGAAGAACGATGATCTGCGGTTCTTCATCGTGTACTCGTCTGCCACAAGTGCGCTTGGTTCACCCGGCCAGGCCAACTACGCGGCGGCCAACGCGGTGCTCGATGGGCTCGTTGCGTTCCGTAGATCTCGAGGGCTACCTGCCACCAGCGTCAACTGGGGTCCGTGGGCACAGGGCGGCATGGCCAGCTCGGACGCCGCGCGTGCCAATCTCGGCGCGCGCGGGCTGATTCCGCTGGACCCCACCGCCGCGTTGAATGCACTCGGCGAAGTGGTGGCACACGGCATCGGCCAGGCGGTCGCGATCAAAGCCAACTGGCAACGCGTAGCGAAGCTGCTGGGCACGGCGCGGCCGCCGATTCTGGATAGCGTGTTGCCAATGGCGGGCGCAGTGGCCCCGGGCGATAGTGCCTTGCTGCGGCAGCTGCAAGACGTACCCGAGGCCCAGCGCGGCGGTTTCGTCACCGAGCACCTGCAGCGCGAGGTGCAGCAGATTCTGGGGCTCGCCCAACCGCCGCCTGCTACCAGCCGCTTCTTGGAGCTCGGCATGGATTCGCTGATGGCGGTCGAACTCCGAAATCGGTTGCTCGGTCAGTTCGGTGGTGTGTTCACGATCGACGCCACCGCGGTGTTCGACTATCCGACCATCGGAACTCTCGCCGAATACCTGGCCACTCAGACGCCCGAGGACATCGAGGTCGAGACCGCCCGACCAACAACCAGCGTGCCGGGTTCCGCGGCATGACCGCCGCGCCGGACGACCAGCCGATGCTTCAGCTGGCGGATGTCTGCAAGGCGTACCGCATCGGTGCACAGACGGTTCGCGCGCTCGACGGGATCACCGTGACGCTGACCGGTGGCGAGTTCGTTTCCGTCGTCGGTCCGTCGGGCTCGGGTAAGAGCACGCTGCTGCACCTGCTGGGCGCTCTGGACAGACCCGATTCCGGATCGATCCGATTCCGGGGCACCGAGATCGGCGATCTCAACGATGACCATCAGTCCGAATTCCGAAGGCGCAGTGTGGGGTTTGTCTTCCAATTCTTCAATCTCCTGCCGACGATGGCGGCATGGGAGAACGTCGCGGTGCCCAAGCTGCTCGACGGCGCCCGGATGTCCAAAGTCAAGTCCCGGGCGCTGGAACTGCTCGCCTTGGTGGGCCTGGCCGATCGCGCGGAGCACCGGCCGTCGGAATTGTCCGGGGGACAGGCGCAGCGCGTTGCCGTTGCCCGGGCGTTGATGATGGATCCTCCGCTGGTTCTCGCCGACGAGCCGACGGGCAATCTCGACACGAAGACCGGCGCCGCGATCATGGCGCTGCTCAACGACATCGCCCATCAGCAGAGCCGTTCGGTCGTGATGGTGACCCACAATGTCGCTGCGGCATCGTCGACGGATCGAGTGATCACCCTGACGGACGGTCGCATCCACTCCGATGTACCGGCTGCTGAGGAACACCGGTGATCGTCGACCGGTTGCGTGCGTTCAACCTGCGCGAGTTGCGCGGGCACCCGGCCCGCACCTCGATGTTACTTGTGGTGGTGGCGATTTCGGCGACATTGCTGGTCGCGGTCCTCGGCATCGCCGGGTCAATCACCGGTTCCTCCGACCGTCTTATTGCCGGTATCGGCGGCAACGCGAGCCTGGAGGTTTCCGGAGTCACCGATACCGGCTTCCCCGAAGCGCTGTGTGCCGACATCGAGAAGGTGCCCGGTGTCGCCGCCGCGGTACCGATGCTGCGCGCCTCCATCGGAAAGCCGTCCGAGCGGGTGGTGCTCCTGGGGGTGAACGAAAAGGTCAGGGCGATGCTGAGCGCCCTGCAGCGCGCGGTCCAAGACAAGATCGGTCCATTGGTCAAGCAGCCCGGCCGGGTCGCGGTCGGGTCGGGCACCGGCCGCAACGAGGGCGACACGTTTGCCCTGGGCGTTGGCAAGGGCAAGGACACCGTCACCGTCGCCGCCGTTATCGCCGGTGCCGACGCGGACCGGGTCAACGCTGGAAATTTCATCGTGGGACCGTTGCCGCTGATTCAGCGCCTCACAAATCGGCCTGGAATGATCGATTCGGTCTTGATCATCACCGCGCCCGGCGCCGACCTCGGGCAGGTCCGCAACGGCCTGAAGGATGTCGCTGGGGGGCGAGCCATAGTCGCCGAGCCGACATTTCGGTCCGCGCAATCCGCTGGGGCCGTGGCGATCATGCGTACGCTGATGGTGTCGGCGGCGTCGACCGCGCTCGTGGTGGCCGGTTTTCTGATCTTCAACGCGATGAGCATGGCGATTGCCCAGCGGCGTCCGATGATCTCGATGCTTCGCGCCATCGGCGCCAAGAAGCGGCAGATCGTGCGTGACCTACTGCTGGAGGCCGGCCTGGCCGGGCTGGTCGGCGGGGTACTGGGATCGGCTCTCGGCGTGGCTATCGGCAGGCAGGCGATCGGCGTTCTGCCCGCGGCACTGCTGCAAGGCTATGAATCGCGAACCGAATACATCCTGCCTCCCTACGCAATTCCCATCGGCATGGCGGCGTGCGTGGTCGTCAGCGTTGCGGCTGCGGCGCTCGCGGCTCGCCAGGTGTACAAGGTGGAGCCCATCGAGGCTCTGGCCCCGGTCGGCGCGTCGCGGGTGGATGCCGTCGGGCTTCGGTCGCGGGTGGTGGCGGGTGTACTTGGCGCGGGTCTTGTCGCGGCGGCAGCCGTGGTCGGATCCCGGGACCTGGGGCGTGTTTCGGTAGCGGCCATCGCGATCGTGGGTGTCGGTGAGGTCGCGCTGTGTTTCGCCTTCGCGGGCCCGATCGTCAATTGGGCGGCGAAGGTTGCGAGCGGCTTCGGCGCGCCGGGTGCGTTGGCCGCGGCGACGATCGAACGGGCGCCGCGGCGAGTGTGGGCAACGTTCATGACCGTGCAGATCGCGTTGGCGATCACCGTGCAAACCACCGGCTCAAACTTCAACGCCATTGATTCGACGGACGCGAGCTTCTCCTCGCTTCGCGACGCGGCGTTCTTTGTAAGCTCCTCTGGTCCAGGCGTTTTCCCTACCGCGCCGGTCCTGCCGCAAGACGCCGAATCCACGATCGCGTCGGTGCCGGGGGTGCGCGACGTCGTTGCGGGGCAGATGGCCTACGCAACGGTCGGCGGCAGGCGGATACTGATTCAGGGAATCTCGCCGGGCGCGGTTGCGCCGCCGTCGAATGCGTTGAATGCCCAAGTGCGAGAACAAGTTATCTCCGGCGACGGCGTCGTCATAGCCCGTGACATCGCCCGCGCGCTGGGATTGCGGGCCGGCGACGAATTGGTGCTGGCCACCCCTACCGGCGAGCGACGGGCCCGGGTCTTGCAGGTGGTGCCGTTCTTCTCGCTATTGGGCGGCGTCGTGTCGATGAGCCTGGCGAACTTGCGGCAATGGTTCGACCGGCCTGGTTCGACGATTCTTGCCGTTGACGTCGAGCCCGGCGCCAACCGGGCCGGCGTCGAGGCGGCGATCCGCGACAAACTGCCCGCCGATATCCAGGTGTACTCGGGCCAGGAGGCGGCGAAGGCTGCCGGGGCAGCTCTGCAGCAGGGCACCGTTCTGATCACCGTGATGGCCTGGATAGTCGTCTTCGTCTCGAGCGTCGCGCTGCTCAACACGCTGATGCTGTCGGTGCTGGAGCGGCGGCGCGAGCTGGGTGTGCTGCGGGCGATGGGCTCGTCGCGGCGCTTTGCGCTGCACACCATCCTCGCCGAGGCTGCGGGCCTGGGCCTCGTCGGTGCCGTAATCGGAACGGCATTCGGTGCGGCGAACCAGTATCTGAGTGCGGTGGCGCTGACCCACGTGCTCAGCATCGACGTGGTGTACAAACCGATCCCGGTCACTCTCCTTTTCGCCGGTGCCGCTTTCGCATTGACGTTGTTGGGCGCGATCCCGCCGGCCGTTCGTGCCGCGCGGCTGAATATCGTGGAAGCCGTGGCGGTGGATTGACGATGGTGACTCTCATCGCACAGGCGATCCTGGGCTTGGCGGCGATCTGGCTTATCGTCGCGTCGAACCGGCAAGTCTTCCGTCGGGCGCCGAGCGGTCCGCTGTTGTCCGGGATGGAGTGCGCCTACTACGTGATCGGCATCGTGTCGGTTGTACTCGCCTGGTATTTCAATATCCGCTATGTGAGCCAGTATTCGGCCGGTTTAAAGCTGTGGGCCAGCGGCGGCTGGACGCAATACGCGAAGTTGATGTTCGGCAATCACGCCGCGAGCTCGACCAGCCAGGACTACCTGATCGCGAATTTGGTGCTACTGCCCCTCTTCACCATGGTCGACGGTTCTCGGCGCGGGGTTCGCCGCCCGTGGCTGTACTTCGTGGCCAGCTGGTTCCTCAGTTTCGCCTTCGCGTGGGCGTTTTATCTCGCCACCATCGATCGTCAGCGGCGCATCGCTGCGCACACCACTTGGGAGTAGCTGGCGGACAGACGCAAAATCGCCAAAGCTTTTGTGCGATTTTGCGTCTGCTCGCACAATCGCTACAGGCAAGCGCCGGCGATTCGGCGCCACTACTCGCGGGGGAAGGCTCTTGGTTCGGGCTTTGGCACAAGAGCTCTCGCGCGTCGGCGAGCTGCCTGTAGTCGAGCTGGATTGGATGAAAATCCAACGTGGGCTCGTTGCGCGCGATCGCTGGATCATCGATGGTGAGTCGGTTCCTGCGACGCGTTAGAGTCCCTAACTATGCGCTTTGGTCTGTTCATTCCGCAGGGTTGGCGAATGGATATGGTGGGGATCGAACCCGCAAAGCACTGGGAGGTGATGCGCGACCTTGCGACGTATGCCGACGGAAGTGCGTGGGATTCACTGTGGGTTTACGACCACTTTCATACCGTCCCGCTGCCGACCGATGAAGCCACTCACGAGGCGTGGTCGTTAATGGCGGCGTACGCCGCGACGACGTCGCGGATCAAGCTGGGCCAGATGTGCACTGCGATCAGCTACCGCAACCCCGTCTACCTGGCCAAGGTCGCGGCCACCGCCGACATCATTTCCGGCGGCCGGATCCAGATGGGCATCGGCGCCGGATGGTACGAACATGAGTGGCGCGCTTACGGTTACGGCTTTCCGCCGGCCAAGGCGCGGTTGGCTCGCCTGGACGAGGGCGTGCAGATCATGCGGGACGCCTGGCGCGACGGCAAAGTGACTTTCACCGGCGAGCACTACCGGGTAGACGGCGCCATAGTATCGCCAAAGCCGCTGCAAGCCAGCGGTATTCCGCTGTGGATTGCCGGCGGCGGGGAAAGGGTGACGCTACGCATCGCGGCGAAGTATGCCCGGTACACCAACTTCACACCCGAGCCCACCGCATTCACCCGAAAGTCGGAACTGCTGGCGCAGCATTGCCGAGAGCTGGGCACCGACTTCGACGCCATCGTTCGCTCATCAAACTTCACCGCCGTCATCGGGACCTCGGACACCGATGTCAAGGATCGGTTACAGCGGGTCCGCGACCGCCTGGTGGGCTATGTTCCTGAGACGCTGGCGGATTCGATGGTCGCAGGCCTTTCGGATGCGGCGACGGGCACGCCGGAACAGGTGATCGAGCAGCTGGCCAAGACCCGCGACCTGGGATGTGAATACGCCATTTGCTATTTCCCCGAGGCCGCCTACGAACGTTCGGGCATCGAGCTTTTCGAACGTGAAGTGATTCCGGCGCTGAGTTGATTGCCTTGTGAATGTGCCGGGCGCTGCCGTCAGATGTCGGTCGTCACGTATCTGGTCTTGACGGGAGGCGCGGCGAGCAGCGGCGGAAGCTCCGTCAGTCTCCCTTCGCCGGCGCGAAATCTGCGGTAGGCCTCGTCGTGCTCGACGGTGTCCCAGAGTTCGTAGATGAGCCAGTGGGCTTCGTCGTCCTGATCGACCAGCACGTCGGTAGCGAGGTTGCCGTCGAACGCCCGGGTGTCTTGCAATGCCCGGCTCATGACCTCGCGCGCCGCGGGCACCGCTTCGGGTTTGAGCCTGAGTTCAAGTGTCACCGTGATCGGCATGGTCGGGTCCTCGCATGGGGGTATTGGGCTGGCGGGGGATCCCTTGACGATAGCGGCCGGGCGATAGACCGGCGCCTGGTACGATGAGAATGCCATTTCTGAACGGTGCGAATGGCGTTGTACTATTCAGTAAAGCGCCTTATTGTGCGGCCGACGACGAAGGATTGCGCGATGCAGAAGGCACTGGCCCCCGACATCTCGACCTGGCCCGACGACGACCCGCAGCTGATCGGCAGTCGCTGCGGCGACTGTGGCGCCACGACCTTCCCCGTACAGCAGTGGTGTCCGCGCTGCAGCGGTGCGGACATGAGCGAGGTGTTGTTGCCACGTCGCGGCACCCTGGTGGCCTGGACCACCCAGGGGTTCCCGCCCGGACCTCCCTATGCCGGGCCTGCCGGCAAGGATTTCGTGCCGTTCGGCGTTGGCCTGGTTCAGCTGGGTTCAGCTGGGCCTAGGAGGGCTCTGAACAACGGGGCGTGATGGGGCGGGAAGAACGCCGACAAGGCCGTTTCTTCGGCAGTAGGTC
>NZ_LQOX01000143.1 GCF_002102175.1 Mycobacterium gastri
CATCACTGGCAAACGGGTGGTCCCATGACCGTGGCTAAACCCTGCTCAAACCGGTCCCATCACGGTGGCGGTCGACAAATGTATTTCAGCTGTAACCTGCTTGTCGATAACTGGTCGATCGGTATATGCACTCGCGCAGCCATGTTTGAGACAGGTCGTCATCTTCGGACGATTCGAACGATTGCGCTGAAGCTGGGCAGCCATATTTACAAGGAAATGCTTGCAATCACAATGAAGGTCCGCGGAGCGGCGGCAAGAGAACGACTCCCCGTCGGCGCCGCGGAGCAACTCGCACCCCTTGAGCACGCACCGTAACCAACTAAAAGTAGCGAGTTGCGGTGGTGTGCAACGTATTTCATCATCTAATTCATTACTGCGCAGTCCTTCTCCACGCAGCTTTTGCTCAATCTCGCGCGGCCGCAGACAGGGGGGTCCGCCTTGGCCTTAAGCAGCCACAGACACCGAAGACCCCCGGCGTGATGCGCTAGACCAGTAGTAGGATGATTAGTAGGATGATCATATGGCGAAAGAGAAGATTTCTGTCACTGTCGACGCGGCCGTGCTTGCCGAGGCCGACGCAGACGCCAAGGCGGCCGGGCTGAATCGGTCGGAGATGATCGAGCGGGCGCTGCGGAACGAGCATTTGCGTCGAGCGCTTCACACGTACACAACCCGTACCGCGCCGGCGCTCAATATCGACTCCTACGCCGAGCAAGTCTATGAAGCCAACCGGGCCGCGGGGCTGTGATCGCCCCCGGTGACATCGCTCCGCGCCAAGACACCACCCGCGAGCTCTATGTGGCAGTGCTGTCCAACTCGATTCACCTGGCCGCCAACACCGGCCGTGTGATCACCTGCCCGTTCATCCCCGGCCAAGTCCCTGACGATGCGATGGCGATGGTCGTGCCCGCCAGCCAGCCCGAAGGAACGCTTCTCCCCGAGCTGGTGCAGTGGCTGCCGACTTCGGCGCTCGGTGAACCGATTGGCAACATGGGTCCAGCCGCCCTTACCGAAGCGACATCGATCGTCACCGCGCTGATTTCATAGGGCGCAATCCCACGTTCGAACTGGGCTACGCGGTTGTCAACCGGGCCTCGCTCACGCGTCGCCCTTTCCTGGTTCGCGAGGGCTACTTCGAACTCGCACCTCTTGAGCACGCACCATTACCAGCTAAGGTCGCTGCCACAGGCCAATACGTCACTGTGACCTATCGGCCCTTCCTCGTCTTGCGGTGGTTCCGGTTTAGAGAACCGTGATCGCCTGCACCTCCGCCGTTAGCCCTTGATGCAGCCCAACGAGTCTGACCGGCTCTCGGCGGCAGGTGGTTTTGGTGATTGGCACGCGCAAAGTTGCCTACATTAGCACATCGCATATGACCGTACATCCTATTGGTAAATATATCCAATATGGTATCCCATCCGATACGGTGTTGTATCGTCATTGCGAGGGTCTCGACCCACGAGATGAAATCGGGCTAGGGAGGTAGCGGGGTCATGAACTTCTTGGTGTTGCCGCCAGAGATAAATTCGGCGCGGATCTTTTCGGGCGCCGGCTCGGCGCCCATGTTGGAGGCCGCTGTCGCTTGGAATGCGTTGGCGGCAGAGCTCGATTCGGCAGCGGAGTCGTTTTCCTCGATGACCTCGGGCCTGGCCGCCCAGGCATGGCAGGGTCCGGCGTCTACTGCGATGCTGGCTACCGCCGCGCCGTATGCGGGCTGGTTGCGGACGGCGGCATCCCAGGCTGCCGGGGCCTGTGCCCAGGCCCAAATGGTTGCGGGGGCATTTGAGTCGGCGATGGCGGCCACGGTGCACCCGGCGGTAGTGGCGGCCAATCGTTCTAACTTTGTGTCCCTGGTGCTGTCGAATCTATTCGGTCAGAACGCGCCGGCGATCGCGGCTGCCGAGAGCATCTACGAGGAAATGTGGGCTCAGGACGTGACCGCGATGGTGGACTATTACGCGGGAGCGGCGGCGGCTGCCGCGCAGTTGATCTCGCCCGCGCAAGCGCTGCAGAGCCTGCTGCCCAACTACGGCTACGGCAACATCGGCCAGGGCAACATCGGCTTCTTCAACGACGGCACCCTCAACGTCGGCATCGGCAACCTCAGCCCCCACTTCACCCCCACCGACCCCATCACCACCTTCGGCGGCGTCGGCCTCTTCAACGGCGGCACCGACAACCTCGGCGCAGGAAACTACGGCACCCAAAACGTCGGCGCCTGGAACCACGGCACGCTCAACCTCGGCCTCGCCAACACCGGCATCGCCAACAGCGGCCTACCCCTCAGCGCCCTACAACTCCTCGGCGTAGCCAACCACGGCACCTACAACCAAGGCCTCTTCAACACCGGCAACCACAACATCGGCATCGGCCTCACCGGCGACCACCTCATCGGCATCGGCCCGCTACACATCAGCACCTAGATCCGGGTCCGTTGATGGCCGCCCAACCCGGCCGGTGCGCCCGGACGGGACGGTAGCAGCTACGCCGTGCGCGGCATGCCGTAACGCAGCGTGGGAAATCCGCTGGCCCATCGTAACGGGTTGGCGTGGCCCGGCTTCGGTGCACGCCCATGGCCTAGATGCTCACTGATGTGGAGTTGCCATGGTGCGGCTTGGTCTTTCGGAGCGACATGGACGTCCAGCGCGGCGAAGTGGCCCGTCACGTATCCGATGTGGCAATGTATCGATCACACCACCATCGAAGGCGAGTGCAAATGCCGTCAACGACCACCAGCGACAAGCCAGTACGGGTCACCAAACGCCGCGCCGAAACCCGCGGCCGTCTCATCGAGGCGGCATTCCGGGTGTTCGCCGACAAGGGGTACGGGCACGTGACCATCGAGGATGTTTGTGAGGCCGCCGGCTACACCCGAGGCGCGTTCTATTCCCAGTTCGACAGCCTCGAGGAACTGTTCTTCCTGCTCTATGACCAATGGGCGGCCCGCACCGCCGAACAGGTCCGCGCCGCCATGGAAGGCAGCGAACCTGTCACCGACCTGACCAGTGTCGTCGAACGCATCGTGGACACCCTGCTTTTCGAACGCGACTGGCTGCTCATCAAGATTGACTTCCTGCTCCACGCCGCTCGCCACCCCGACCTCGCCCACCGCTGGGAGGTGCACCGCGCGCAATTGCGCAACGTGATCGAAGAGCGGCTGATTGCCAGCGGCATCGAATTCAACCAGTCCCTCAGCACCGTCGCGGACACGGCCCGGGCAATCGTCGCGGTATACGACGGCGTCAGCATCCAATTACTGCTCGACAGCGATCAGGCCGCCGCCCGCGCCTGGCTCACCCAACTACTCAATGTGGTCCTGAGTCGCTGAGCCGACAACGTTCGTGAGAGTCGTTGTGCGGCACCACACTCGGCGAGGTCGGCGCGTGGTCAACAGTCCGGGCAAAGCCGCCCGGTCGTATTGTTTGATCCCAGAGACGCTTTCACGCTCACCCCTGGGGCGCGGGCACTGGCCAGCGGCGCACCTTGCTCGCTGCACCGAATCTTTGGTGCTAGTGCGCGCGCAGACGCTCGACGATAACTGCCCGCGCAGCACGGGCTTCCGGGATAGGCATCAGCGGGTAGACGTGCAGCAAACCGAAGCGCTCGTGATAGTCAATGTCCACACCGGCCGCGCTAGTCTTCTCGACGAGCGATCGTGCGTCAGGGTTGAGGATGTCGCGAGGCCCGCTGAAAACGGTCAGCGGGCCAAGACCGGTCAGATCCGCCGCTAGCGGACTGACGCGCGGATCCTCCGGAATGAGATCGCCACGCCAACACTCCCCGAACACCGACAGTGCCTCGCGCGCCAGCCACGGATCGGTCAGCTCGACCGAATTGATCATCGGGTTGCTCAACGACACGTCCAGGGCCAGCGAGATCAATACGGTCCGCGGCAGCACCACGTCATGGTCGTCGCGCAGTAACAGGGCGGCCGACAGGGCGATCTCGACTTCCGGCTCGCCCAGCTGGGCCCGCGTGTCAAGGCTCGTTCCTTCGGTTTATCTCAGGCAACGGCGCGACGCCGTGGCGACCGTGAGGGTAAGGCCGGTCATATCCAGCTCCCGGCGTCCGCATCAGAGGGCACCCCGGATGATCCACAGGTGGGCAGGCGGATGTCCACGTTCTTGACACCTCCTCGATAGCGCATCCCCGACCGTCATACACCGCGGCATGCTTCGCGGGTACCTGCGCTGCCCTGGATACAAGGCCCCTCCACGCCGAAGCCGACGTCGGTAGGATCCCACCGGTAACTCACGCCGGCCGCGGCTAATCGCCGGTCGGTCCCGATGCCGGGCTTAGACTCCATTCGGCTCCGTTGCAGCAACAGAGACCGCTCCGCCACGGCGACGACTGGCTCGCTTCCCGCCGGCGACTGGTCGTCCATATCCCAATGGTCGAAGGAGGGCTTATGAAGGGGCCAGCGCAAGGGCCAACGACAGCCATCGAGACCGACTACCTGGTGGTGGGCGCCGGGGCAATGGGAATCGCGTTCACCGATACGCTCCTCGCCGAATCCGAGGCACGCGTGGTCATCGTCGACCGGGCACATCAACCGGGTGGGCATTGGACCGCCGCCTACCCATTCGTTCGGCTGCACCAACCGTCGGCGTATTACGGAGTCAACTCACGAGCCCTGGGCAACAACACTATTGACGCCGTCGGCTGGAACCAAGGACTGAACGAACTCGCCTCCGTCGGCGAAATCTGCGCCTACTTCGACGCTGTGATGCAACAGCAATTCCTGCCCAGTGGGCGCGTTGAGTACTTCCCCATGAGCGACTACCTCGGCGACGGCCGATTCCGGACGCTGGGCGGCGCGCAATACCGGGTCACGGTCAGGCGGCGCATCGTCGATGCCACCTACCTGCAAGCCGTCGTGCCGTCGATGCGGCCGGCTCCGTACCCGGTGGCGCCGGGCATCGACTGCATTGCACCCAACGACCTGCCGAAATTCAGCGCCCGCGACCGATACGTGGTCGTCGGCGCGGGCAAGACCGGCATGGACGTCTGTTTGTGGTTGCTGCGAAACGGCATCACCCCCGAGAAGCTGACCTGGATCATGCCGCGCGACGCCTGGCTGATCGACCGGGCAACGCTGCAGCCGGGACCGACATTCATCAAGAAGTTCCGGGACAGCTACGGCGCCACGCTCGATGCCATCGGCAACGCGACATCGGTCCAGGACCTGTTCGACCGGCTCGAGGCAGCCGGAACCTTGCTCCGGCTCAATCCCGAGATACGACCCACCATGTATCGGTGCGCGACCGTGTCACAACCCGAATACCAGCAGTTGCGCCGGATCGACGACGTCGTCCGGATGGGCCATGTCCAACGCATCGAGCCCACCATCATCGTGCTCGACGACGGATCGATCGCCTCGTCTCCGTCCGCCCTCTACATCGACTGCACCGCCGACGGGGCACCGCAGCGGCCGGCCACACCGGTTTTCGACGGCGACCGCCTCACCCTGCAGGCGGTGCGCGGCTGTCAACAGGTGTTCAGCGCGGCGTTCACCGCACACGTCGAACTTGCCTACCCTGACGATGCGGTGAAAAACGAACTCTGCGTGCCGATTCCACATCCGGACTCCGACGTGGACTGGTTACGGCTGATGCATTCCGATCTGCGTAATTTTCAGCGTTGGCTCGCCGACGCCGAGCTGACCGACTGGCTCGGCTCGGCACGGTTGAATCTTCTCGCCGAGCTGCTGCCGCCGTTGTCGCACAAGCCGCGGGTACGCGAGCGGGTGGTCTCGATGTTCCAGTCGAGGTTGAATGCTGCCAGTGAGCGACTGGAAAAATTGTTGAGCGACCACGGCGGCGATACCGCGGCGACGTTGAGGAGTGGGCGTGCTGCAGCACCCTGATATCGACGCACCCTTGATTGACAAGCCCGACTCGGGATACGTGTACCGGACAAGCTGGCGACTGGCCACCACCGACATCGACGAGCACCAGAGGCTGCGCCTGGACGGAGTAGCCCGGTATATCCAAGAAGTCGGCGCCGAGCACTTGGCCGATGCCGCGCTGGCCGAAGTCCATCCCCACTGGATCGTGCTGCGCACCGTGATCGACGTCATCGAGCCGATCGAGCTACCCAGCGACATCACCTTTAGCCGTTGGTGCGCAGCGCTTTCCACCCGATGGTGCAACATGCGCGTCCAGCTTGAAGGCGCTGCCGGCGGACGGATCGAAACCGAGGGTTTCTGGATCTGTGTGAACAAGGACACCCTGACGCCGTCGCGGCTCACCGATGAATGCATCGCCCGCTTCGGCAGCACCACCGACAACCACCGGCTCAAGTGGCGCCCCTGGCTCACCGAGCCGGTGACCGACGGCACCGAGACGCCATTTCCGCTGCGCCGCACCGATATTGATCCTTTCGAGCACGTTAACAACACCATCTACTGGCACGGCATAGTCGAGGTACTCGGCCAGCTGCCGGCCGGCGCAGAGCTGACCGCGGCTCCATATCGCGTGGTGCTCGAGTACCGCAGCCCGATCAAGTACGGCGAAGCCGTCACTATTCGTTCCGACCAGCACGACGGCCGCATCCGCATGCACTTCGTGGTGAGCGACGACGTCCGTGCCGCCGCCTTGGTGCGCAAGCTTTGAGTCGGATCTCGTTGGCGGCCGCGGATGTCCGCGTATCGGCCCCCGAAGCGTTCCACCGGAGCAGTGTCCGCACCAATTATGTGGGCGCCGGCGAGTACCCTCGCGCTCGTGCAGGTCGCTGAGCTTCCCCCGATCTGATGGACCACGCAGGCACCGGTCGACCGGCCCGCGATCTGGCCGTCGACTTTTACCGGGTGTCGGGCGTGGTCCTCATCGTTCTGGGCCACTGGCTGGCCGGGTCCGTGACGTATCACAACGGACAGTTCGGCCGGCAGAATCCGCTTGTCGACCAGCCCTGGACGCAGTGGCTGACGTGGCCTTTTCAGGCGGTGCCGGTTTTCTTCCTGGTGGCCGGCTATGCCGGCGCGGTGTCATGGACACATCGTTACGGCGACGGCGGTGTGTCGCGGCAGGGCTGGATACGGCATCGGGTGGCGCGAGTGCTCGGACCCACCGCGGTGTACGTGGGGCTGATGTCGGCAGTCGTGCTGGCGCTGCAGGTCTCCGGCCTGCCCGGCTCGGTGCTGGAGTATGCGGGTTGGGCGGTGGCCATGCACCTGTGGTTCCTCGCGGTGTATTTGGTGGTGGTATCGCTGACGCCCGTCGCGATAGCCGCACACCGACGGTGGGGGCTCATGGTGCCGGCGACACTGGCAGTTGCGCTGGCAGCGGTGGACGCCGCTGCGATAGCCGGTCATATGCCCTCTCTGGGCGGTCTGAACTACCTGTTGTGCTGGGGCCTGCTCTACCAGCTGGGAATCTGTTGGCAGGCCGGGCTGTTAGCCGGTCATCGACCGGTGGTGCTTGCCGCCGGATCGGCAGTCGCGCTGGCCCTGCTCATCTGGATCGGCCCCTATCCGGTCAGCATGATCGGGGTTCCCGGCCAGGCGGTACAGAACAGCATGCCGCCGTCGGTGGCGATGCTGGCGTTCGCCTGCACTCAGGCCGGCATCGCGGTGGCCATCGCACCCGCGCTCAACCGCGTGCTTCGTTCCCGCCGATTGCAGCGGCTGTTGTCAGCCGCTAACAGCAATGTGATGGCGCTCTACCTGTGGCACATGGTGCCGGTGGTGATCGTCGCGGTCGTCGCCTACCCGGCCGGGCTGCTGCCGCAACCGGCCCAGGGAACGGCGGCGTGGTGGCTGGCCAGGCTGGAATGGGAGGTTGTCTTGAGCCTGGTGACGGCCATGGAGATGGCATTGTTGTGGGGGCTCCGGCGATTCTTCGCGGCACCGTTGCCGACTATCCGGATACCGCTGCCGCAGCGTTGGGCCGAACCAATCATGCTGGCGGGCACCCTGATGGCTGCTGGCTTCCTGTGGGTGGTCGCCGCGGCGGGATTTGCTCCGGACGGGAAATATCCGTGGATGAGCGCGCTGGTTTTCGCGCTCGGACTGGCGCTCGTGGCATGCCGGTCCGCCAAGGCCACCCGGCGGTCAATCGATACCGCCGCAGGGACCAGCTGAGCTCGGCGCCAATCTCGACGGTGCGTTCCCGGTTAGAGGTCTGAAGGCCCATCGACAAGGGACCAATGCCTCGTTCCGCATTGCCGCTGAACCAATAGCGTTCAAGCGCAAAGAACGAGGAAACGCATGTCCAAGATCGACAGCCATCGGGGAATCGTCGTCGGCGTCGACGGCTCGCCGGGCTCCCAAGCAGCGGTCCGATGGGCCGCCCGTGACGCCGAGTTGCGCAATGTTCCGCTGACCTTGGCCCATGTTCTCCCGCCCGCGACGGGAACGCGGCTGGCCTCGTCGGTAGCCGCAGGACGGACCCGCAGCCGAATTGACGCCGGACAGCAACTGCTCGACGCGGCGCTCAAGGTCGCCGAGGAAAGCTGCGAACGCGGACTAACCCAGATCTACCGCGAAATGACCAGCGGGACAACCGTTTCAACGCTGACCAAACTGTCCGAAGATGCCCATTTGGTGGTGGCCGGTTGCCGCGGCACTGGCTCATTGCGGGGCCGGCACTTGGGTTCGGTGACTTCGGGTCTCATCCATGACGCGCGGTGCCCGGTGGCGGTCATCCATGATGACGTCCCAATGGCCGCCGATTCCGAGCGAGCCCCGGTACTGGTAGGCATCGACGGGACACCGGAGTCGGAAGTGGCGATCGCCATCGCGTTCGACGCTGCCTCTCGTCGCAAGGTGGACCTGGTGGCCGTGCACGCGTGGAAATCTCCGGGCGTATTGGATCCGATCGTCAGTTTGCCGGGTCCCGGCTGGCCGGAACTGAGAACACAAGAGGACAAGATCGTCGCCGAGCGCCTGGCCGGTTGGGGCGAACAGTACCCCGATGTCGTTGTCCGCCGAATGATCGCACGCAACGATGCGGCGCCTGAACTTGTCGGTACGTCCAAGTCGGCCCAACTCGTGGTGGTCGGCAGTCGCGGAAGCGGCGGATTCGCGGGGATATTGTTCGGTTCGGTCAGCGCCGCCGTGGTGCTGTTGAGCCATGTGCCGGTCATAGTCGCACGCAAAACGGTCGCCAAAAGACGCTGACCCCCCGGTTCGCCTGGTTCGGCACAAGCTTCGCAAGTCCCCGCCGGTCGCGGTAGGTTCTCCCGCGAGTTCGGCCTGGAAGTACCCGCCGGAAACCGCACCGGAACTCTCCTGGTTTGACGGGTGTACATATGGGCAGCCTATCCTAACTAATCGTTAGACAGAGAAAGGCTGACTTCGCTCATGTTGCCCATCGATCCACACGCCGACGCCGGCCGGCGCGCCTGGCTACCCTGCCCGAATTGCAACTGGGGCCGCAACGCATGTTCGGAGTGCCGCAGTCGGCGCAATTGCGGGACCCACTGGCAGTATCTGCTGAGCAACCGTGCGACCGAACTGCATCTCCAGTGCCCAGGTTGCACCGCCGTGTGGTCCACCGACACGCGAAACAGCCTGCAAGACAAGGCGGTTAGTCGTCACTGATGTGGCGACGGCAGCGGTTACCCGCCCAGGCCGGCACCGAACCGGCACCAGACCGTCAGCCAACCGAACCCGATTGTCCCCGGGCATCGAGGGCAGGAAGGGGGCGTTGGCAAATGGTGCGCGCCTCCTGGGAATCGAGTCCGAATAGACGCAGCAACCTCTCGGTGACCATGTCGGCAGCCAACGCGTCGTCACGATGCGGATCCGCGCGCAACAAGGTGCCCAGCCCCAGCAACGCGCCCCCGGCAGTCGCTAACGCCAGTTCGGGGTCCCCCACCCGAAACCGTCCGGCTTCGGCGGCGGCCTTGATGTCCCGCAGGGCACGGGGGGCCAGCCCGTGGTCGGATGACAGCAGGTTGGTCCCGGTGGCCAACAGAATGTCACTCTCCAGTGGTCGCCGACGAAACAGCCTGCCGGTGAGCCGGAAACTGACGGCGAACGTTTCGGCAGGGTCGTCGATCGACGCGGTGAGCAGGTCCAGCAACGCCCCGTGGGTGTCAAGGACGTCAGCTACCGCAGCCGCGAACAGCTGCTCCTTGCTGTCGAAGTGGTTGTAGAACGAGCCCATGCCCACGTCGGCAGCCTGGGTGATCTCGAGCACCGGCGCGTTGAACTTTCCTTCGGCAATTAGCCGCTGCGCGGCCCTAACCAACGCTGTCCTGGTGCGTTGTTTGCGTCGTTCGAGCCGGTTCGGCGGCTCGGCGGGGCCGTCACTGGGAGACATCACTATGGCAAGTATGACTCGATCATGAGGATATCGTCAGAAATGTGGCTAGGGTGGGACCGCCTGATCCGGTCAGGCTTCGCCGTTGGCGGCAACCCGGGTGGCTCGGGTCGATCTTGCGGCCGCTTTCGCGGCGTTGCGCAGGGAGCGGTTGTTGGCCTCCAAGTCGTCGTTCGCAGCAGCCAGTGCCGCGTTGTCGTCTTCGAGACTGAGGATGCGCGCAATTCCGGCCAGATTGATTCCGGCGTCAACCAGAGCGCTGATCCGCTGCAGCCGGGCCAAGTCGTCGGCGCTGTAACGCCGTGTTCCACCGTCACTACGAGCGGGTGTCAACAATCCGTAGCGTTCGTACAGCCGCAGTGACTGCACCGCGATACCGGAGAGCTCGGCTGCCACCGAGATGCCGTACACGCCCTGATCGGGCGCCGGCGCGCCGGTTTCGCCGGGACGGTCAGCCATAGCTTATCCCCTCGACTGCTACTCGCATAGAAAACTTCTCTATCACACTTGCATTACAATGTCGATAATGTTATAAAAAATCTATGGCTTTAGCCATAGATATCTACTGGACCCAGCAGATTGGAGTGAAAGGTGACCACCATGCTGATGCGCACCGACCCGTTCCGTGATCTGGACCGCTTTGCCCAACAGGTGCTGGGCACGGCCGCCCGGCCAGCCGTGATGCCCATGGATGCGTGGCGGGATGGCGAAAAATTCGTCGTCGAGTTCGACCTGCCCGGCATCGACGCCAACTCCCTAGACATCGATATCGAGCGCAACGTGGTGACCGTGCGCGCAGAACGGCCCAGCGTCGATCCGAATCGGGAAATGCTGGCCAGCGAGCGGCCGCGCGGAGTGTTCAGCCGCCAGCTCGTGCTTGGCGAAAACCTCGACACCGACCGGATCGAGGCTTGCTACCAAGAAGGCGTCCTGCGACTGGTCATCCCGGTGGCCGAACGGGCCAAGCCGCGCAAGATCTCGGTTGCCCGCGGCAATGGCCACAAGGCCATCGACGAGGCTGACGCGCAACCCGAGGTGATCGAAGCCTAATCGGAAGGTGGATGGCGCGGGGACCGCCGCCGGCATCGCCGGCCCCGACTCGCCGCGCCTCCGCCAGACGTCATGTCGCACAACGGATGACTCGACGCGACTGGTAATTCGAGGTGCCGAGGAACCGTGGTTCGTAGGGCGCGTCGCCTCCAAGCGCCCTCGGCCTTGGGCTTCAGCGCTGCTTATCGGCCTACCGCCCCCATCCCGGTCAGCGCATCGTGGGCCTGTCCAAGCTGGCTCGGCTGGTCCACGGTTACGCCGCGCGACTGCAGGTTCAGGAGCGTATCGGGCACCAGGCGACCGGCGGGATCATGCGCAAGCTCAACCCTTCCGGTGCCATGTGCGTCATTACCGGGCGACACGACTGCATGAGACTGCGTGGAATACGCGAACCAGCCGCCGAGGCAACCGCCGAGTCCCGCAAAGGCATGTGGCTGGACCGGGAATTAGCGCTGGTCCATCAGCTACATGCCAGTGGCCGCCCCGGTGTGTGTTAAGCCGACCGCGCCACGATCACGGGCATCCGCACGGCGTGCACCACCGCGTTGCTCACCGAACCCAGTAGCACGCCGGTAACGCCACCCCGGCCGTGGCTTCCGACCACGACGAGCTGGGCGGTTTGCGACCTTTCGACAAGCTGTCGCGCCGGGCGATCAGCCACGACCACTCTGCGCACAGTCACATCGGGATAGCGCTCCTGCCAGCCGGCCAACCGCTCGGCCAGCAGGACCTGGGCTTCTGCTTCCACCGTGGACCAGTTCAGTCCCGGCAGCTCGACCACCTCGAGGTCGCTCCACGCATGCAGCGCGATCAGCTCGACCCCGCGACGGGATGCCTCGTCGAACGCCACCGCGACCGCGGCCTCCGACGCCGGTGACCCGTCGATCCCGAGCAGCACTGGGGCGTGCAGCGGATCGGGCATCAATGGATCTTCGTCACGGATGATCGCGACCGGGCACCTGGCGCGTCTCACCAGGCTCGAACTGACAGAACCCAGCAGGACCCGGGCCAACGCACCGCGACCGGAGCTGCCGACGACGATCATCTCCGCCTCGGCCGACATTTCGACCATGGTGGGCACCGGCGTGGAAAACACGATCTCGCTTTTCACGGTGAGCTTCCGGTCCCCCGTGACGGACTCGTCGGCGATCTTGTGCGCTGCGGCCAGGATCTTGCGCCCCTCGTCTTCCTGCCACACCGCCCAGGTGTCGGGGTAAGGCATCGGCGGCCAGGTCGCCACATCGGTGCTCACCACATGCGCGATGGTCAGCTGAACGTTGCGCATCGCCGCGTCGCGGGCCGCCCAACATACCGCGGCATTCGAGGCGGGTGAGCCGTCGGCTCCGACGACAACGCCGAGACGCTTCTCCAAAATCGACATTTCGTTGCTCCTCCGATTACCTGACGTGTGTCGGCAAAGCTGCGACCAATGGTGTGTCGACGCCGATTCGGCCCACCGTGGCGGCCCAGCCCAGCGCGCCGGCGCAGTGCCGGCCGATCACACAGGTCATCACGCCAAGCTACAAAACACATACCGCTGTGGCGTCTTCCGAACGGCCTGACCAGCAGGGACCAAAGACCTCTGTTTCGGGTGTTTCGGGTGTTTCGTGCACGGCGGCCGGCGATCAGGCGGGACGCACGACGATGACCGGGATTTTCGCCGAGTGCGCCACGGCAGAGCCGACCGAACCGAGGAGCATGCCGGGAAATCCTCCGCGGCCGCGACTTCCGACCACCACCAATTGCGCGCGCTCGGCTCCCTCGAGCAGCCAGTGCGCTGGCTTGTCACAGACCAGCGACCGCTGAACGTGGACGTCCGGATACTGCTCTTGCCAACCTGCGAGGCGTTCGGCGAGAACCTCCTCTCCCTGACTCTCGCGATCACGCCAGTCCATCCCGAGGATGGGGAAAACACCGACGTCACTCCACGCGTGCAACGCGACCAGGTCTACACCGCGACGGGAGGCTTCGTCGAATGCCAAGGCCGTCGCGGCTTCCGAGGCCGGTGATCCGTCGATGCCCACCAGCACCGGCGCGCTGGTGTCCGGAGCCACACCGTCGTCGGAATGAATGACCGCTACCGGGCAATGCGCATGGTGCAACAGCGCCGAACTCACCGATCCCAACAGCGTTCGGCCCAGCGCGCCCATCCCCTGACTGCCGACGACGGTCATCCAGGCGTCCTTGGAGGCGTCGATGAGCGCCGGCACGATGTTGGCATAAACCACCTCGGTGCGGACATCGGGCGGGGGTGATTCGCCCAAACTCTCGTCCAGCGCCCGGCGCGCCCGTTCGATCACGGTTTGCGCTTCGTCTTCCTGCCACTGCGGCATTTCGGTGTAGAGCTGGCCCACCGGCCAACCGACAACGACGGGGGCGACACCGTGCATCAGGGTGACGGGCATCTTGTGCAGGATGGCCTCGCGGGCGGCCCAGGCCACCGCCGCGTCGGACTGCGCCGAGCCGTCGATGCCTACCAGAATCCCGTACTGCGTTGTATCCCTGGACATTTCACCCTCCTTGCGGCGGCCTGACGGATACCAGCGACCGGCACCGGATCCTCACGTCAGCACCAACCGGGCGGACGCGAGTATCGACCTGACCGTATACGACGGCCGCCCGGTTCAGCAGAGCCCATGGACCCAACTTTGAGGCAGGCGGTCCCCCATCAGCTCGCCGGTGCGCCGAAGAACTCGCGAAATCAGAGTCGAAGGACCCTACGCCGATTCCCCGCTCGATGGATACGGTCGGGCATGTCGGAGTCCACCGGCAGTAACGAGGGGAAGGCTGTCAAAATGCCCGTCATCAATAGCTACAACGTCGAAGCGATGCTGGATTCGATGGCGACCGTGTCGTATGGCGTTATCAACTGGTTCGATGACGAGCACGGCTTCGGATTCGTCCATCCCGTAGACGGCGATCGCGACGTCTTCATCGACTCTTCCGAGATCGTCGATTGGCCTGCTAGCGGCATTCATGCCGGCCAGCGCGTGAGCTACCAAACCGGGGGAACGCGCCACTGGCCGCTGGCGCAAGCCGTGCACATCCTCTGAGGCGCTCGACTACTCCTCCCGCGGCTGCAGACGGGCGATGACGTAAAAGGGCAGCGCCACAAAGATCGTGCCGCCAACCAGATTGCCGAGAGTGGTTACGAAGATATTGGTGACCAAGCCGTGGTCCCCCAAGCCCCAGCTGATCCCGCAGTGGGGTGTATCCTGGTGAAATGCATTGAGCAGCAACGGCATTCCCAGGAATCCGACATTTGCCACGACGTGCTGATCGCTGCCGATCACGAATGCGAAGGGTCCGTAGAACGCCAAGCCCATCCGGGCGACGTCGCTGCGCGCCTTGTAGTACATGCACATGGCGGTTTGCAGGAACCAGGTGCACAGCACCGCCAGGAGGAAGGCGGTCCATAAGGGCTGGCCGGCCTTCTGGGCGCCGACGATTGCCGCACGCGTGGCGAAGGCACCCAGATACGGACCCCCGGCCGCGGCGCACACGGCGACAAACACCAGTGCGCCAACGATATTGCCTATCAGTCCGATGAGCAGCAGCTGTAGATAGCAGCTGATGCGCATGCGTCCCTGCAGCACCGCGAAAAAGCCGGCTGCCATGTCGGCGGTGATCAGCGATGCCCCCGATACCAGGATGAGAACAAAGGACATGCCGAACGCCAGCCCCATCAGCAGGCTGGCGATACCGGGCGTGCTGACCCCGGTGCTGACGACCAACGACAGCAACGCGCCGAAACCCACCATCGCGCCACCGACCAGTGAGCGGATCAGGAAAGCCCACGGATGGGCGGATTTCTCGAGCGCCATGTCCGCTATTCGGGTCACCATGGCCGGGACACCGAGTGGTTCGAACGGATCGCCGGCCCGGCGATCATCGGACAATGGGGGGCCCACGCGGTCTGGGCCCAGGGCAAGCTGGGACATGGTGCGCCTATCGGTAAGTATGGAAAGTGTTGCGTCGCTTAAGAAGCCACCGGGTGGACGGTGTCTGCCCAATCGTGCATCCGTCCCGAGTAGTAGAGCAGCGGCAGGCCGCCGGCGCGGCGCACGGCGCAGGCGCGGATGAGCAGGATGACGTGGTCGCCCGCATCGTAGATCCGGTCGATAAAGCCGCTTACCGAGGCGGCCGCACCGACAAGAACCGGACAACCGCAGTCATCGGTGTCGAATTCGACTCCCTCGAACCGGTCGTCGACCTTGCTGGCGAAACGGCGCGCCAGGCTCGCTTGGTCGTTCGCCAACACGTTGACGGCCACCGAGCTGCCGACGCGGAACGCCGGAAGGCTGCCCGCGCTGCGCGCCACACACTGCAGCAACAGCGGCGGGTCCAGGGACACCGAGGCAAACGAGCTGATGGTCATGCCGACCGATCGGTCGCCTAGTCGGGTGGTCAGGACGGTGACGCCGGAAGGAAAGGCGCCCATGGCGTTTCGCATCGATGTGGCGTCAACGGGTCCCCCCAGTGTCCAAACCTGGTCCGGGCGGCGATCCGGTTGCGACGAGTGTGCACTGGCGTTCGTCATTCTTGGCCTTTCCTGAGGGTGTTGATCGTGTTGATAACCCCCGCGATGTGCTCGTCGCTGAGCTTTTCCCCATCGAATACGTGATTGAGCAGAACCTTGAGGTCCAGCATTTGCTGCAGATACACCAGGCATGGCGGGCACTCGTCGATGTGTTTGGCCACGATCGCTCCCCACTCCTGCGGGTCCGAGTCCACCAGGTCGTCGACGAGTCGGACGAAATCAACGCAGTCGACGGCGGGGACCGTGTTGTCGTAGACGGTCATCGTTGGTACCGCTTTTCCAGTTCATTTCGGAGGTTTGCCCTGCCACGGTAGAGCAGGGCACGTTGCGCCTCGGCGGACAGCTCGAGGATCTCGGATGCCTCTTCGGCGGAGGTGCCGACCAGGTCGCGCAGGATTACCAGCTGTCGCTGCCGCGGCGGCAGCGTATCCAGCGCCGCGCGCACCTGCTCGACGAGTTCCCTTGCGACGGTGCGGTCCTCGGGGAGGAACCGCCTCGACGGCGGCACGCTCCAGTGCCCGGAGTCGGGGTGACCGGCCGGGTGCATCCGCCCCGACAGCGGGTCGGCGTCGTCGGTGGCCAGCACCTCGTGCTCGCGGATCCGGGATTCGCGGCGCCGGTGCCGCGACGCGGTGTTCTTGACGATCCCGAACAACCAGGTGGCCACCGACGAGCGGCCCTCGAACGAGGCCGACGACTGCATCACCTGAACCCATGCTTCTTGTACTGCTTCTTCGGCCACCGTCGGCGAATTCACCATTGTGCAAGCAAAACTCACCATTTGGCGGTGATAGTCGCGCACCAAGCCGGCCAGCGGAACCCCGCCGACCATGTGCTCGGATGCGGATCCGGGTGGGACCGCGACCGGGGTCATCGTCGACCCGAGCGGTCACTCAACGGCATCCCCCCAGTTCCCATCGCAGCTGAGCCTCCGACGGCGACTGCACGGGCAGGAATGCGGCTTCCCGGTATCGGCGGCTCGCCGGCGTCCTGCTGGCATAGCCCTTCCCGCCGGCCGTACGAATCTCCAGCGCGGCGCTGGCACTGGCGATTTCGGCGGCGCTGAGGCGCAGCGAGAGCAACTCCTTCTTGCTCGGCGGCTGCTGGCCGCCGACCGATGCGGCCACGCTGGCCAAGGTGGTCTCGGCCAGCGCAAGCTTTCCCGCGATCAGGTCGACGTCGGGGGCGAACACCGAATTCACTCCGGTGAGGCCGATCCGGCATTGCGTCAGCGTGGTCTTGGCCAGCCCGAGGCACATTGCCGACTGCAGGACCAGGAAGGTGGGGCGAACCGCGTCCAGAAACCCGTCGAAGTCGGTGGACAGCACCTGCTCATCGCCGACGTACACATCGGTCAACTCCAGATATGACGAGGCCGTGCTGCCCATCGCCAAGAGTTCGAAGTGATCACCAATGGTGATACCCGGTGTGCTCAACGGCACGGCCACGATCAATTTGTCGCCGCGTTCGGTGCGCGCCGCGGTCACCAGGACCGAGTCGTGGTACAGGTTGCTGGCCCACCTGATCGACCCGCTCAGCTGGTAGCCGCCCGGGACGGCTGCGGCGGTGAGCTCGAGGCTGCCGCAGCCGGCCGCGTCTTTGAAGGCGGCCGCCATTCCGGTGATGCCCAGCGCGGTGCCGGCCAGCAGCGGCTGGGCCGCGGCCATGCTGTATTCCGTTGCGGCGGTGAGTAAATACTCGATCACCATCCGGTTGGCCCACACGCAGAACCCGGTGCTCATGCACTCGCCGGAGATCATTCGGATCACCTGGGCCATCTGTGGCAGCCGTCCGTCGATGTTGCCGGGAGCACCGAGCCCGAGCAGTCCAACTGCCCCTAGGCCCGCAAAGCTGCGGCGGGCGGTGTCGTCTCCGCGGTCCAGCACACCGGCGTGCGCGCGGATGTCTGCCAGCAGCTCCGAATCGAGCAAGTCGATCGCGGCGTCGATGGTCGCGGTCACGACATGACCTCCTGTTCCGTGTTGTTCCATGTGTAGTCGAGAAACTTGCCGTCGAAGGTCACAATCACCCGATCACCTTGCGGATCCGGGCGCCGCTGCACACTCATCCGGAAGTTGATGGCGCTCATGATCCCGTCGCCGAACTCCTCGGCGATCAGCTCCTTGAGTGCGGGCCCGTAGAGCGACAGCGCCTCATGGAACCGGTAGATCGTCGGATCCGCCGACGCCGATTCGGCGGATCCCCGGTAGGGCATCAACTGCAGAGCGCCGACCGCGTCGGCGTCGAGGTCGAGCAGTGCCGCGACGGTCGAGGCGTCGTCAGCCGACAGCGGGTGCTGGCCGAGGAGCGCCGCTACCGTCCACACCCGGTCCTTGCCGATCGCGTCGGCGATCTTGGTCCAGCTCAATCCCTTTGCCATCCGGGCCAGCTTGATGGCTTCGGCGAGCTGCAGCCTGGTCGCGTTGCACGTCACGTCGCGATGCCTAGTCGATGGTCAGCGTCGAGTCGACGGTGGCCGGACGGCGGAACGTGTTCACCACGGGCGACCAGGCGATCGCGTTGTCGTGGATCTCCTGCAACGTCTGTTCGTCGGCATCTCCGGCCAAGGTGACGCGACAGCGCACCGCGGTAAAGCCGAGGACCTTGCCGGCCGGGGTGTCGCCGACGCCCCACACGGCGGAGATGTCGATGTCACCTTCCATCTCGACCTCGATCTTGGTCAGGGTCACGCCACGGTGGGTGGCGTTGGCCAGCAGACCCACCGAGATGCAGGATCCCAGGGCCGCCAACGTCGTCTCCGAGGGGTTGGGCGCCGAGTCGTCACCCAGCAGCGCGGGCGGTTCGCCGACGAGCATGGGCGCCAGGTCGCGCACGTAGGTCATGTTGCGAAAGCCGCTTTCACACACCGTCTTGGCTTTCAGTGTCTTCTTGCCCGTGCTGGGGTCGGTCTTGGCGCTGCACGACAGTCGGTCCAGGCCTTCGGCATCGATGACGAGCACGTCGGTCATGTAGAGTCCTCCATTTCTTTCCAAAGCAAATAGTTTTCGGCGTCAAGCTTTTAGTGCTCGGCAGACGCGCAGACGTGACGGCTTTCGGCAGCCTTTTACACGATCGACACAAAGCTCACCTGCCGGAAACATGGAGGGCCGCAGCTTTGCCGCTGCCACCGGTCGCCGGGCGGCTAGGCGGCAGGCCGGGTAACGAAGTCGATGAGTTCTTCGACCCGGCCGATCAGCGCGGGCTCCAGATCGTTCCAGTCGCGCACGGTTGACCGGATACGCCGCCACGCCGTGGCGATGTCGGCCTGGTCGGCGTGCGGCCAGCCCAGCGCCTGACAGACTCCGTACTTCCACTCGATGTGCCGCGGCACACTCGGCCACGCCTTGAGGCCGAGCCGGTTGGGTTTCACGGCCTGCCAGATGTCGACGTAAGGATGACCGACGACCAGGGTGTCCGAGCCACCCGGCCCCTGGCGCACCGCTTCGGCAATGCGCGCCTCTTTCGACCCGGCGACCAGGTGGTCCACGAGGACGCCGAGTCGACAGCGCGGTCCGGGCCGGAAATCGGCGACGATGCGCACCAGGTCGTCGACGCCACCCAGGTGCTCCACCACAACGCCTTCGATGCGCAGGTCTTCCCCCCAGACCTGGGCGACGAGCTCGGCGTCGTGACGTCCCTCGACGTAGATCCGGCTGGCACGGGCAACCCGAGCGCGGGCACCGGGGACCGCTACCGAACCGGATGCCGTTCGCTTCGGCGTGACCGGCGCCGGGCGGCGCGGCGCAGTGAGGATTACCGGTCGACCGTCGATCAGGTAACCGGGCCCGAGCGGAAAACCGCGGGTCTTACCGTGGCGGTCTTCGAGGTCGATGCGGCCGTATTCGACTCGGACCACGGCGCCGACGTAGCCGCTTTCGGCGTCCTCGACCACCATGCCGATCTCGACCGGATGCTCCACCGATCGCGGCGCGCGCCGCCCTCCCCCGGACAAGACGTCGCTGCCATAACGATCCACCACGCGGCAATACTAGGCAGTCGCTCGCCGGACGCGGTTGCGGCGCGCCGCGGCCGTCTAGCGAAAATGCCTGTCTCACTCGGATATTCATGGGACCACGAATACGGCTGGTCAACGATGTCCTCTTGCTCAGGCTTGGCTGCCCACGTCTTGGCTCTGTCTTCGGCACGCCGATGCCGCACCTTCGCTCAAACCGCTTGTGATGGCAGGCGTTCGGGGATGTTTCACGTGCTCACCGTTATCGGCTGTCATGCCGCTGCATCGAGTGTGCAGTGTCGGCTCTGAGAGTGAATGTAGGGCGGGAACCGCCACGATCGGCCGCCCGGACGGCACGCTCGGCGCCCTCAGCGTACAGTCGGTGCCTTCAGCCACCGACCCAAGACTTGTTCGGTGTCGAGGTGCGGCCATGACTATCGACGGTGGTGGCGCACAAGCCACCATGATGAGCATGGCCCGTGCCGAGCGCGCAGAACTGACGGAATTCCTGGCGACCCTGACTCCACAGCAGTGGGCCACACCCAGTCTGTGCGCCGGATGGAGCGTCAAAGATGTTGTCGCGCATATGTTCAGCTACGAAGAGCTCAACGCATTCGGGTTGCTGATGCGGTTCGTCAAGGGCCGGGTGGTACGGGCCAACGAGGTCGGCGTCCGAGAATTTTCAGCGCTTACCCCACCGGAATTGCTGGAGTTCGTCGGCCAGCACCTCCAGCCGCGGGGGCTGACAGCGGGTTTCGGCGGAATGATCGCGCTGGTCGACGGCATGATCCACCACCAGGACATCCGGCGCCCACTCGGTCAGCCCCGCACCATTGCCGCCGGGCGACTCGAACGCGTGCTGCAGCTGGTGCCGAAGAACCCCCGGCTTGGCGCTCGACCGCGAATCAACGGACTGCGGCTGCGGGCAACCGACCTCGACTGGACACACGGCAGCGGACCCGAAGTGACCGGGACCGGTGAGGCATTGCTGGTGGCCATGGCCGGCAGGCCGGCGGCCGTCGCCGACCTCAGCGGTCCCGGTCGACGCACCCTCGCGCAACGACTGAGCTGATCGCCGCTTCGGCGGACCCTTGGCCCGGAGCGCTCAGTCCAAAGGGGTGGCGGGGCCGCCGCACTTCGCGATGTAGTCCTGGTAGTTCCAGGTCTGCAGAAACTCTTGACCCGCTTGCACCCCGCGCTGGTACAGGGCCTCGCGTTGTTCGGCGGTGATATCGAAGTCGATCGGGCTGATGGTCTTAGCGGGCACGAAGATAGTGCGCCGCACGGTACAAGGGTCGTCGATGTAGGCGTTGTCCTGATTGCTGACCAACGTCTCAATCGCGGCGATTCCCAACGACACTGGCCCATGAACCGGATGAGTCGGCGGAATGCCCGGACGCGACGACAGCCGGATCCCGAAGGTCGGCCACTCCGGTCCGCCATCGGATCGGTCGAACAGCCCCACTGGAAAGTTCGACAGCAATGCTCCGTCAACCCACGTCGCGCCGGCGACCCGAACCGGCTCGAACACGAACGGAATCGCCGACGAGGCATGGACCGCGCGGGCCACCGAAAAGTCGTCAGGGTCAATGCCATAGGAGTCCAGATCCCATGGGATGCGAACCAACCGGTGCCGAGACAGGTCGCTGGCTGTGACCACCAGCGACCAGGCAAATTGCTCGGGTTCATCGCCGGTACGCAAGTCAGCGAAAGTGCGCACGCCCAGGTCACCGAGCAAGCCGGTGAGCAGCTGTTCCAGATAGGCTCCCCGATACACGCCATCCGACGTCAGCAGCGAGAGCACCCCGCCGATCAACGGCACGTGTCCGGCGAGACTGCGGTCGAGAAGCTTCCGGTAGTCGATGCTGCGCATGATCTCGGAGAGCCGTGTCAGCGGTTCCCCCGCCACCTGCAGCGCCGCGACCAGCGACGCGACGATCGCACCGGCGCTGGTCCCTGCGACACGGGGAAACCTGTAGCCGGCCGCGCCCAGCGCGTCCACCGCGCCGACCAACCCGATCCCCCGGACCCCGCCGCCTTCGCAGACCAGATCGACACGGTGCGTGCTCACGGCCGTCACCATAGTCGCATCGTGGGTGGTTATCGGTGTGCGGCACACCGGTGTCAGGCAATCCGACGGCCGTCGGCTCCGAAGAAGTGCAGTTGGCCGGGTTGAGGGCGCAGACGCACGCGGCTGCCACGCGCGGGCGGCTGGCGGCCGTCCGTTCGAGCGACGATCGCCTGACCGGCGAGCTGGCCTGCCCCGCTGATCCGGCCATACAGATAGGCGTCGGCGCCGAGCTCCTCCACCACGTAGACCTCAATTTCCACGCCGACGTTGCCCACTTCGAAATGTTCGGGACGAATGCCGACAACAATCTCCGGTGCCGCGGTGGCTATCTCGCGCGGCACGTGCATATGCCAATCCCCAAGCTTCACTGCCGAATCGGCAGTCGGGAGGGTAAACAGGTTCATCGCCGGCGATCCGATGAATCCGGCGACGAACACGTTGTCCGGGTTGCGGTAAAGTTCCCGCGGCGCCGCGCACTGTTGCAGCACCCCGTCGCACAGCACCGCGACCCGGTCGCCCATCGTCATGGCCTCGACCTGATCGTGGGTGACGTAAACCGTGGTGGTGCCGAGTTGCCGTTGCAATGCGGCGATCTGATTGCGGGTTTGCACCCGCAGCTTGGCATCGAGATTGGACAGCGGCTCGTCCATCAGGAAAACCCGCGGACGGCGCACAATGGCACGCCCCATTGCCACCCGCTGGCGTTGTCCGCCGGAGAGGTCCTTGGGCTTGCGGTCCAGGTATGGTTGCAAATCAAGCAATTTCGCGGCGGCCAGCACTCTTTCGCGGATCTCCGGCTTTGGCGTCTTGGCAACCTTCAACGCGAATCCCATGTTCTGCGCCACCGTCATGTGCGGGTAGAGGGCGTAGTTCTGGAAGACCATGGCGACATCGCGATCCTTGGGATCGACGTTGGTGACGTCCCGGTCGCCGATCCGGATCTTGCCCGAATCCAATTTCTCCAATCCGGCCACCATCCGCAGCGACGTGGTCTTGCCGCATCCGGACGGTCCGACCAGCACGACGAACTCACCGTCGCCGACAACGAGGTCAAGGCGGTCCAGGGCGGGCCGGTCTGCGCCGGGGTACTGCCGGGTGGCCCCCTCGAAACTCACCGTGGCCATGCGGCTATCCGCCGAGTCCGGTCGCGGCGATACCGCGGATGAACGAGCGCTGCGCCGCCGCGTAGACGAGCACCAACGGCAAGAGTATGAGCATCGACGTCGCCATGAAAACCGGCCACCGTGCCACGTATTCGCCGCGCAACCGCACCAGACCGAGCGTCAGGGTGGCCAGGCTGTTGCGTTGGATCATCAGCAGCGGCCAGAGAAAATCGTTCCATACGTTCACCCAGGTGAGCACTGCCAGCACCATCACCGCCGGCCTGGCATGGGGCAACAGGATCCGCCAGTAGATCTGCCAGGGCGAGCAGCCGTCCAGAATCGCCGCTTCTTCGAGATCGGCTGGGAGAGTGCGGAAAAACTGCCTCATGAGGTAGGTGCCGAAGGCGCTACCGAACAAACCCGGCACGATCATCGCCCATGGGGTGTCCACCCACCCCACGGTGCGCATCAGAATGAACTGCGGGATTACGGTGACCGTCAGCGGCACCATGAGCGTGCCCAGGTACATGACGAACAAGGTGTCGCGGCCGCGAAAATGCAGTCGCGCAAAGGCATATCCGGCCAGCGAGCAGAAGAACACCTGGCCGGCGGTGACGCAGCCGGCATACAGCACGGTGTTGAAAAACATTCGCCAGAACGGCATCAGCGCGAACACTTCGCTGTAGTTGGACCACTGCGGGTGGTCAGGGACCAACTTCGGTTGGCTCACTTCGCCTTCCCTCTTCAACGAGCCCGACAGGGCCCAGATGATCGGGAACAGGGCGCACCAGGCGATCGCGATCAGCGCGGTGTACAGGGCGACAGCGCGAACGATGTTGCGGTTGACCACTCGATCAGCCGAGCCCACGGGAAACCTCCCACGAGCGGCGCCGCGTGAGGCGCAGCTGAAGTACGGTCAACACCAGCAAGACGGCGAACATCACCCAGGCCAGCGCCGAGGCGTAACCGAATTCCAGGAATCCAAAGGCGTTTTGGAAGAGCATGATGCCTAAGACATAGGTTCCGGTTTCCGGTCCGCCGTTCGCGCCGGTGAGAACGTAGACCAGATCGAATGCCTGGAACGCGTGGATGATCGAGATGACAACGACGAATGACATGGCGCCGCGGATCAACGGCACCGTGATCGACACGAACTGGCGTATCTCGCCGGCGCCATCGATTTTGGCTGCCTCGTAGACGGTTTCGGGAACCCCTTGCATCGCGGCCAGCAGCACGACGGTGGCAAACGGCACGCTTCGCCACACACTGACCAGGCACAACGAGGCCATGGCCCACCTGGGTTCGATCAGCCATGGGATGGGACCGATCCCGACCCAGCCCAGCATGATGTTGAGTAACCCGTTGTTGGTATCGAAGACGAACTGCCAGATCACTGCCATCACCACCGACGAAATAGCCAACGGTAAGAACGTGATCGTCCGAAAGACGCCGATGCCCTTGACTTTCCGGTTCAGCACGCCCGCGATGGCGAGGCTGATGAGGACGGTCGGCACGACCGTCCCGACAGTGAAGATCACCGTGTTGCGCACCGCGATGGGAAACAGCGGGTCAGCGGTGAACAGGTTGCGGAAATTCCGCAGACCCACAAACGTTGGCCGGGCGAACAGGTCCCAGCTCTGAAAGCTCATGTACAGCGAGAACCCGAGCGGGAACACCATGAACACCACGACAGCTGCCAGATTCGGTGCGACGAACAGTCGCCCGGCCCACGGCCGCCGGCGCCAGCGGCTCGGCCTCTTGTGGCGCGTCGGGGGTACCGGTTCGGGTGTGTCGATCGATGTCACGGACTGCGCAGCACCTCGTCGACGGCTCGCGACAGCCCGGTCAGCGATGTCGCCGGGCGCGATCCCCGTAGCACCGGTCCGAAGGTGCGTTCCATCAGGGCGTAGACCTTCGGCCACGCCGGGGTGATGGGCAGGCCCTGGGAATGGCTCGGTCCTCCGGTGAGTACGGCGAGGTTGTCAACCCTACTGTGTGCTTTGGCGAATCCAGCGGAGTTGATCGCGGACCACACCACCGGCACGAAAAGGTTGGTTTCGCCGATCAACGCCTGACCGATGGGTCCGGTTGCGAACTTGATGAACTCCCATGCCTGCTCTGGGCGCCGACTGCTCGCCGCGATGGCCAGTCCGGTGGCGCCGATATTGGAGCAGGGCGCGTGGCCCCGCGGGCCTAACGGCAGCGTGGTCACATTGAAATCCAAGCCGTCGGCGCGGTCGAAAGTCTGGTAGCGCCAGTGCCCGCCCAAGGCCATCGCCGCCTTGCCTCGCGAGAACAACTCCGGCGTGGCCGTCGACTGCAGCTCGGATGCGGTGGGCGCCACCTGGTGCTTGTTGGTCAGGTCGGCGTAGAACTGGACGGCTTCGATGAAGGCGGCATTGTCGATGTTGAGGTGCGCCGGGTTCGTTCTCGGCGAAGACCACGGCACGCCGTTGTTCATGGCGAACAGCCCCGCGGAGATGGCTGGGACAAAGGTGTCGACGAACCCCCACTGCTTGACCCGTCCCGCGGCATCGTGCTGGGTGAGCGCGCGAGCCGCGTCGAGGAATTCGGCAAAACTCCACGGCTGCTCCCAGCTCGTGGGTGGTGGCCGAATGCCGGCGTCGGCGAAAAGCCGCTTGTTGTAGTACAGGTAGTTTCCCGACCATTGCTCCGGAAGGGCGTATTGGCCGCCGTTATAGGTGAACGTCTCATACAGTGGCCCAATGCCATCCGACGACAGCTCGGCGGCAAAACTGGGATCCCGCGCCAGCATGGTGTTCAGGTCCAGGAACACACCCCGGTCAGCCAATCCGGCGTAGCTCAACTCCCACGCCATCAGCACATCGGGACACTTGCCGCCGGCGCAGAACGTCGATATTTGCTGCAGGGGGCCGGGTCCGGACAGCAAAGCCCGCACCTTGATGTCGGGGTGCCGGCGGCAAAACTCATCGACGATGCGCATCCGGGCGTCCGCTTCGTCGGGATTGGCGGCGAAGAAGAAAGTCAAGGCGTCGTCGTCGGAGGCGCAGCCGGCGGACCACGGTGCCAATGACGCCACGGTGAGTGCGCCGGCGCCCCGCAACAGGCTGCGCCGTAGGAACGGCTTGTCGAACATGCTGCTCCCGGATCTGGGCCTCGACTCCGGTGCCGACTGTATGCCATTTGGCACGTGATACTTCGTGGTATTCCCGGGATGGCTAACTCGGCAACGCTAAGGCGGCATGCTCGGCATCGGGGGTGATGTCGATCGTCCGGATTCGGGTTGTGCACTTCGAAGTCGATCTGCAGGTACACCTGGCCTCGGCCGGCCGCGCGATCGCGATGCCGGGCGTATGTGCAGCCGCCGATCTCCTTACTGCGCAGGCCGTTTCGGAAGACGCGCGACCACTGGAACGGCGATAAGGACCAGGGTGGCGGCTGCCACAGCGAAGGCGAGGTGGTAACCGGTCAGCGACAAGCCACCATCAGCAGTCACAGCCGTGGATTGGGCGATTCCGGCGAGGACAGTGGGGCCGATAGCGCTGCCGATCTGCAAAGCAGTGACGGTGATGGCAGACGCCATACCGTGCGCAGCATCCGGCACATCCTGTAGACCGATGGCTATGACGGCCGGAAACGTCAGGCCTTGTCCGATACCGGTGATAATCAGGCCGGCGAGGATACCGCCGAGGTAGGGGCTGTGCGTCTCGGCGGTGCACCATAACAGGACACCGCCGGCGGTCAGTGGAATACCCAACGTCAGCAGCACACGGGGACCGCGGGTTTTCATCAACCGGCCAGCCAATAGGGCGGTGGCCGACACGGCAAGGCTGACCGGAAGAATCGCCAGCCCCGACGATGCGGCCGACATGCCGCGCACCTGTTGCAGGTAGAGCGGAAGCAAAAACAGTGAACCGGTGACACAAAAGAAGAACACGCACGCCGCCACGGCCGCGGTGCGCACCGAACCCAAGCGCAGCATCGCCGGGTCCAGCAGACTAGCTTGCTCGCCGTCTGCGCGGCTGCGACGCCACCACAGGTATCCCGCGCTCGCGGCGATAACGAGCATTGCAGCAGCGAGCCCAGCGCCGTTATCGCGCGATGCCATGTCGGCGGCCAGGATGACCAGCGTGATCGCTGTGACCAGTGCGCCCGCCCCGACACGATCCACACGCTGTTGGCATTGACGTGCGGTGACCGGAAGCCACCGCAGCGCAGCCGCAGCGGTGAGCATGGCCACCAGCACCTGCAGAGCAAAAACCCACCGCCACCCCAGCGCGGTGGTGATCAGACCGCCGACCACCAGACCGGCCGCGTAGCATCCGGCCTGCGCCGAAGAGAACACGCCCAGGGCGCGTGAACGCATCGGGTCGTCCGGATACACCGACGTCAGCAGGGCGGTGGCCGCCGGCATCGTGATCGCCGCGCCGATTCCCTGCAATATTCGCCCGACCAGGATCAGCCAGAACACCGGCGCGGTGAACGCGAGCACACCACCGGCAGCGATCATCGCCAAACCCCAAACCAAAACCTGCCGGCGGCGCAGCCGATCGGCCATCGCACCCCCACATAGCAGCAAACCGGCAAATGCCAGTGCATAGCCGCTGACCGCCCACGACAGGGTCTGCGCAGACGTGCCGAACTGCGCCCCCATCGACGGCAGAGCACTGTTGAGGATCGCCACCCCACCGGCGTCCAGCCCGGCCGCCGTGCTTAGCACTACCAGCGGCAAATACCGCCGCAGTCGGCTGCATCGGCTGCTAACCTCAGCGCGACCGACAACCCAGGATGTCGGCCCCAACGCGCTCGAGTCCAAAGACGACGAGACCGACGGCACTGGATGGCAGGTAGGGGTAGTCACACATAGCTCCTAGGTTCAATGGCGGGAAGCTGGCACAAAACACCCGAGCACAACGGGTCCAAGCCGCATCTGCAGCCAGTCTGATCCCAGCTGCACACCACGACCAGACACCGCTTGGGGCGAGTACTGCTGAAGCTTGCTCTGCCAGGGCCACCCTGGCCACGAACGGCCGACAATAATCGAGGGCATGTCAGCGACTGCACCAGTTTCCGACCTGGCCCACTTCCTACGCTCACGCCGGGCCGGTCTGGCGCCCGAGGTTGTCGGGCTGCCCCGCACCGGCAGCCGGCGACTCTACGGGCTGCGCAGGGCCGAAGTCGCCGCACTGGCCGGCATCAGCCCCGAGTACTACACCCGCCTGGAGCAAGGTCGCCAACGCCGCCCTTCCCCGGAAGTCCTCGACGCGCTGGCCACCGCGATGCGGCTCGATGAAGACAGTCGCCGACATCTGCACCACCTTGCCGCCGGCGGCGCCCACCAAGCCAACGACCGGGCACCGGTCGACCCGCCGACGGTGCCAAAAGCCACCTTGCGCCTGCTTAGATCGCTTTCCGTTTGGCCCGCGCACGTAGTCACACCGATGCGCGACATCCTGGCCTGGAACGACGCCGCGGCCTGGCTTCACGTCGACTTCGCATCCCTGCCGACCCGATATCGCAATTTCGCCTGGTTCGCGTTCTGCGATCCACGCGCCCCCGACCTGTTCGCCGATTGGCACGCGGTAGCACACAGCAACGTCAATCGGCTACGCCACGCACTCGCAGCCGATCCGCACAACGAACGCGGCCGCCAGCTCGTGGCCGAACTAGCCTCACAAAGCAGCCAGTTCAAGGCGATGTGGGACAAGCACGACGTACGAGGGCCCCACACCGGAAGCAAAACATTCCTTCACCCCCAAGCCGGCCCTCTTCAACTGGACTACACCGCCTACGTGATCCCCGGCCGGCACGCACTCGAACTCGTCGTACTGACCACAGACGAGAATTCTCCGACGTACGCAGCACTCACCACCGCAGCCAGCCAGCGCCGAGATCGTGTTATCGCGCACCCGCAATGGGATTGACGACTGGTGAGGTCGCCGCGCACTTTGCCGACGTTTACGGGGCGACGGTGTCGACGGACACTATCTCGCGGATCACCGACAAGTTATCGGTGAGATGGCCGAGTGGTGCAACCGGCCGTTGTAGTCGGTGTATCCGGCGGTCGTCGACGCCATCCGTGTGAAGATCCGCGACGGGCAGGTCACCAATCGAGCCATCGACCTTCCCCGTCGGGGACACCTGCGCCGGGGAACGCGACATTCTCGGGTTTTGGGCCGTCGATGGGGCTGAAGGTGCGAAGTTCTGGCTGGCGGTGCTGACTGGCGTGCCCTCAACTTTCCGGACTGCGAACCAAATAAGATCCGATCCGGAAAGGATGGGCTGAACATTGCGGCGCAACCGACGGCTGGATCAACCATTGCCGACTCTCGAGGCCGAGGTTCCCGCCGCCAACTCCTGCAATTCCTCCGGCATCTCGTCGGAGTCGTAACCGGGACCGGCGTCGACGGTCAGGTCGTCCTCGGTGAGCTGTGTGGCGTTCTTGCCGCCCAGATATTGGGTGAGCCCGGACTTTTCGTAGTGGGTCTTGATCCGATCGCTCATCAGCCCGATGTATTCGAGGTTGGGAATGAGCCGCTCGAACATGATGCTGCGGAACTTGACCATGCTGGGCGAGTCCAGCATCTGTTCGTCCCAGACCTTGAGCGGCACCTTGTGGGAGAACCACTCTTCGTACACCTCGTGCATCAGGAACCGGTTACGCATCAGCAGCGCCACCTCATAGACCCAGTCTTCGCGTTCGCGGCGCTCCTTCTCCGAGATGTTCTGGGTGATGTGGTCGCGCAACGCCAGCACACCGTAGTGCACATGGCGGGCTTCGTCCTGGATCACCATCTTGAGCAGTTGCTTGAGCAGCGGCTCGCGCGTCTGCTGGAAAATAGTGGTGAACGCGCCGAGCGCCAGGCCCTCGATCATGATCTGCATACCGAGAAACTTGAAATCCCAACGGCCGTCGGTCATCAGCTCGTCGATGAGCACGAACAGGTTGTCGTTGACGGTGTAGATCTTCTCGAGCTTGGTGTCGAGGTAGCGCAGGAAGACCTCGAGGTGCCGGCCCTCGTCCATCACCTGGGTTGCCCCGTAGAGCTTGGCGTCGGTCCAGTGCACGCACTCGGTCACCTGAGCCGAAGCGAACAGGGCGCCCTGCTCGCCGTGCATGAACTGGCTGAGCAGCCATGCCGCGATGTCCCATGTCAACTTGCGCTCCTCCAGCGCCGTCAGTTTGACGCCGAACCCCTCGATTTCGTTGAACGGCACGAAGCTGCGCGGCAGGATCTGCGCATTCGGGTTGTCGGGGGTGACGTCGAGTTCCCAGGGCAGGTCGGCGTCACCGTCCCACTGCTTGGACACCGCGCGACGGTACAGGTCATACATCTCGGCGAAGTCGCTTTGGTAGTTGAGCCGGAAGTGCGCGCTGTGGTGGGCAGGCATGTCCACGTGGTCGCCGCGCTTGCCTTTGCCCAGCACCAGTCCCCGCACCGCCGAAGGCGCCATGGAGACGGCAACTTTCGGGTTCTGCACCGACAGCATCAACCCGACACTGTCGAGGGTCTGGTGAATCTTGTTCTGCGCCTTGATCGGTAGGCCGCGCACCATCGATTCCACCGAAGTCTTCACTGTCGAAGTCATCTCCAACCTCCTGGGGTTATGCGTCGAGGACGACGCTTTCTTGGGCGTATGCCGAACAGCTGAGGATGTAGCCGTCGGATCGTTCCCGGTCGCTCAGGCAGTTCGGTTCGTCGACCGTCACCGCGCCGCTGATCACTTTGAGCTTGCATGCGGCGCAACCGCCGACAGTGCAACTGAAGTCGAGCTTCACTCCGCTGCGCAGACCCGCCTCCAGAATCGTCTCGCCCGGCTGTTGGGTGACCGTGCGACCGGTAATGCGGAACTCCAGATCGTGCGGTTCGGTCGGCAGCGTGCGAGTGTGCTGGGGCGCTGCGTAGAACCGTTCCCGATGGATGCGACCGGCGTCGACGGCACCGCTCGTCAACGCAGCGGTGGTTGCGTCCATCAATTCCGGTGGGCCGCAAAGAAACACCTGTGCATCCAGGCTTGGCGCCAATAACGCGGCGGCACGCTCGCCGGTTAGCCGTCCGGTCTCGCCCGGCCATGCCGACGCGGGCTGCGAGAGCACGTGCACCACCCGCAGCTGCGGATAGTTGGCGGCCAATGCTGACAGCCGCCGCGCGAAGATGATCTCGCTTTGCCGGCGCGACGCGTACACCAGCGAGATCTCGCGTTCGGGCGACTGTCGCAGTGCGGTTTCGATCATGCCGATCACCGGCGTGATGCCGCTGCCGGCAGCCAGAAACGCCAGCGGCACCGCGTCATTTTCGTCAACGCCGGGAAGGACGAAATCACCCGATGGTCCAAGCACCGTGTACTCGTATCCGGCAGCGACGTCGCGGTGCACGAAGCCTGACACGACCCCGCCGTCGATCACCTTGACGGTGCAGGCCAGTCGATCGCCCTCGGCGGCGCTAATCGAATAGGCGCGCTTTACGGTCACGCCATCGATGGCGAAGCAGTGCGTCAGGTATTGCCCGGCGCGGAACTCGACCGGCCGCCCGTCGGTGACTTCCAGCACCAGTGTCACCGCATCGTCGGTCTCGCGAATCACCTCGACAACCCGAACGCTGCGCCGCGCCGACGCCGTCCCCGACTGCCCCCACCGCCGAGACGGGCCGTCGGGCCGTGGCAGGACAACCGGATTGGACTTCCTCGGGCGGAAAAGGGTAACTCGCGGCATGGTGGGAAGGCTCGGCATCGGGTCCCCTGCCACAAAGTAGGAACTGGATAGTTCCGACAATGTTGACAGGTGTCATGTTTTGGCCGTAGGGCCGAAAGTCCCTAATCCAACCGGATCGGTCCGAGCAGCTCCAAACAGCATGGGCGGCACGACGCTGTGCCAAGATAACGTCGTGATCCCGGTCGTGAGACCATTTCGCGGCGTCAGCGCAGAGGAGCGACGCGACCTGCGGCGAAAGCAATTGCTCGACGGGTGCCTCGAAGTTGCCGGTACCGCCGGGATGGCGGCAACGACCATCGATGCGGTCAGTCGGCAGGCCGGCCTGTCGAAGCGGTACTTTTATGAAAGCTTCCGGACCCGCGACGAGCTTTTCGTGGCCCTGGCGCAGCGTCTGCTGGCCGAAATCAGCAGCGGCGTCCTCGACTCGATGACCGATTCGGCCACCGAACTGATCGATCGCGCGCGGATGGGCATCGGCCGGGTGATCACCGTGCTGACCGATGATCCGCGCAAGGCGCGGTTGTTCACCGAGCTGATCGGCAGCGAACTGCTCAAGGACACCGTCGGCGGGGCCGAGCACGAACTTGCCGAGCTGCTCACCCAGCTGTTGCTCGCCGGAACCGGCAGCGACCAGAGCCAGTACCATCGCCTGCGGCTCGCCACCCTCGTGATCGTGGCCGGTACTGCCAAGGCCGTCACCAGTTGGCTCGACGGCAAGCTCACCGTATCCCGAGACGACCTCATCGAGGAGGTGGCCCAGATGTCGGTCGCCGCGGCACACACGGTGCGCAGCGATCTGTGACAGCTACCGTGGGCCTAACCGAATCACGCCGGGAAGTACCGGATCCGGTTGATCAGATGGCCGCGCCACGGCAGGTCGGCGAACATGATCCCGCGCCCATGATCGGATGCCAGCGACACCGTGACGGTTGATCCGGCGCCGTTGATCTTCGACCAGCTGACCCCACGGAGCTGTTGCCGTAGTTCGGCCAGGTCCAATACGTCGTCATCGCCCAAAGTCATTGCCGCCGTTGGCGACAGCGCGCGTCCCGCGGCGTAGGTGTCGCCGCGCCCCACCGCGTCGAGAAATGTCGTCACCACTGTCTTGCGACGCGCGCCCGCCCGGCGAAATCCGGTCAGGAAGCCGGCGGTGCCGCGCAAACCCTGATTACCCAACAACCCCTGCGACAGCTTCAGCGCCGGCGACATCGCCGGTGATCCGCTCCGCAGGAACTGCAGCATCATCGCCGGCAAATCCCAGTATGCCCGGAGAACGGCAATCTTCCAGTCGCCGTTGACCTTTCGCAGGTCGTAGCGCAAAAAGGCGGGAACGAACATCGTCACGGCGGGGGCCATCGCCACCTCGAGTTCGACGTCGCGCAGGACGACCGGGCCGGAGACGATGTCGAGGTCGCGGTGGAACTTGATATCCCGCGGACCGATGAACGTATCGAAGAACCGGCCGATCTGCTCGTGGCCCATATGCGGCTGCGAACCCACCGGGTCTTGGACCCGGCCGTCGCTGGTGAACAGACCTACCCAGGCGGCGCGGTCGTGAGCTGCGGCGGCCCGCGGCGACCGCTCGACGGCGACCAGTAGGTCGTCGCGATCCGGGAGCGCCATCAGCGGCTCCACGCCAACGCGATGCCAGCGGGGGGCAGCTGCTTCAGCGCCTCGTTGGTGGTATCGGCCGACGCGCCCGCGGTCAGGTCGACCAACACCCTGGTAGTGAAGCCGGCCCGAGCCAGGTCCTCGGCGGTGCGCCGTACGCAATGATCGGTGGCAACGCCTACCACGTCGACCTCGTCGATCCCGCGTTGCCGCAGCCAATTCGGCAGCGTGGTGCCATGCTCGTCGACCCCCTCAGCCCCGCTGTAGGCCGCGCCGTAGGCGCCCTTGCGGAAGACGGCATCGAGGTGGCCGGTGTCGAGGTCGGGATGGAAGTCGGCACCGCAGCTTCCGGCGCGACAGTGCGGAGGCCACGACGAGCGATAGTTTGGGTGGTCAGAGAAGTGGTCGCCGGGATCGATGTGGAAGTCCTTGGTGGCCACCACGTGCTGGTAACCCGGCCGGCCGGCCAGGTAGTCGTTGATCGTGTGTGCCAGCCGGCCGGCGCCGGCCACCGGCACCGAGCCGCCCTCGCAGAAATCGTTCTGCAGGTCGACGATGATCAGCGTTCGCACAATATCCACCCTAGTCCCAACGGTCGCGGGCTGCCGCGGGCTCCCGCGACCGCCCTGGCCGGTTTGCCGGCCCGCGGACCGGGGAATACCCCGGCCATGATGCTTCGCAGAATCGCACGACCCATGCTGTCAGCGGCGTTCATCGGCCAGGGTGTGGAGTCGCTGCTCAACCCCAAGCCCGCGGCGGAAGCCGCCCAGCCCACCGTGAGCCGATTGCGGACGCTGCCGGATCCGGTGGGCAGCAGCATTCCGTCCAATGCCGAAACGTTCGCTCAGATCAACGCCGCCGTTCAGATCGGGGGTGGCGTGCTACTGGCCGCCGGCCGACTACCCCGCCTCGCCTCGGCGGCGCTGGCGCTGACGGTGATACCGGGCAATCTTGGCACTCATATGTTTTGGAGCGAGCCGGATCCGGAGCTCAAGGCGCAGAAGCGGCGTGAATTCCTCACGGACCTGAGCTTGCTGGGCGGACTGATCATCGCCTCGGCGGACACCGCGGGCAAGCCGTCGTTGGCGTGGCGCGGCCGGCGCGCCGCGAGCCGACTCTCGGAGGCCGTGTCCTCGACGCTGCCGGGATCCGACGACACCGTGGTGGGCGCCGAACTCGGAGAGCTCGGCGACAAGATTGTGCACCGCCTGAAGGCCGGAGCCGAGCGTGGCCGGGAGCTGGCCGAGACAGCCGCCGAACGGGGGGCGCCCTACGCCGAAGCCGCCCTGGAACGCGGGCGCCACCTGGCCGGTACCGCGGCGGCAAAAGGCGCGCCATTGGCCGAGGCGGCCCGCGCCCGGGGCGAGAAGCTGGCCAGTAAGGCCCGGTTGCGCGGCCTGGAACTCGCCGAGACCGTGCGCCACCAAGGTTCCCACTTGGCCGACACGGCACGTGAGCAGGTCAAGGCCCCGGGAAAGCGCCTGCAGTCATAGGTAGCGGTCGTCGTCGTCGAGGGTTTCGCCGGCCGCCATCTTGGCGATGTTGGAGAACGCATCGGCGACGTCCGGCCCGTGCTCACACCTGGTTGCGATTCCATTCCAGCCAGCCGACACCGCTGCGGCCGTCGGCGGTGCTGACGCCGACCCAGGCGCGCGGGAATTGGCTTACCCGCCCGTCGACGGCTACCAGCCGCACCGGTGCGTGCGCGCGTACCTCGACGGCCGCCGTGAGCTCACCGTGATCGAGGCTCAGTGTCGCGTGCAGCGGTAAACCGTTGGCGCCGAAGCTATCCTGGATGTCCACCGCCTGCAGCTCGGTGAGTTGCCCCCGAGCGTCTTGAACGTAGCCGACACTGAAGGCTGGTGCGCCCGGGATTTGGATCTTGACGCCGTGCAGATGCGTACCGTCGTCGAGGTGCACCGCACTCCACATCCAATCCATGCTCCACCAATCGCGCACGCCCCAGGAGTGGTCCCGTTGCCCCGGAACGGAGTCGAAGCGGTAGCCGGTTCCATCGACGGTGACGGTTCCCGAAACGGTGCAAGGGATTTCGTAGCGCGACGTCATTCGATACCGATATGGGCTGCCGTCGGTTGTCCAAACCAGGCACATCGTCACTTCGACCGGATCTCCGGGCTCCCCGCGCAACAACGCCGCGGGGTCGGCGTATGACTGCCCACGCGCCCGTAGGTCGACACGATAAGTCTGCAGCGGTGCGCTGACGGCATGGTCCAGCTCGACGGCGTCGGTGCGCACCACCCACGGGTCGTCGGGCAGCGCGACGTCGACGTCGACGACGGCCACGGTCGGCATGTCGGGTCCGCACAGCAGCGCGTGCACCCATGCCGTCTGCTGATTGGCAATCCGGCCCAGCCGAAACCAGCCGCCCAATCCCTGTGGCGCGTCGACGAAGTCGGCGTACCAGCTCTCGCTCCACAGCGGTTCGTCGGTCGGTGCGTGGGCGAGTTCGTCGTCGTCGGAAGGCCGCAGCGGCTCGGGTCGCTCAACGGCCGGCAGCGTCGCCAACGCGTCGGTGTCCAGCACGTGGTCGCAATGGCGTTGCAGCATCGTCATGAACAACCGGTCACCCCGCTCGGTGCGCTCCACCAGCATCGAGGAGACAATTGCCATCATGACGCCGAAAAAGCTCTGCCCGCGGACACCTTCGGCGACCTCGGTCAGGCTGATCGGCGGCTCGGGCCCCAGCGCTTGGTGATAAGTCCGCAGTAGGTCGTCGTAGTGAGTCCGGCGGTCCTGCGTCGATAGCGCACAGCCCAGGAAGTACGCCAGATCGGTCATCGCGGGGCCCCAGGAGACGGTCTGCCAGTCGACCACCGTCAACGCCCGGTCGGCTCCGGCTGCACCGAAAAGCAGGTTGTCCAACCGGTAGTCGCCGTGTACGAGCCCCTGGATTTCGGTGTGCGCCGCCTCCTGGTAGCCATCGAACGCGGCTACCAGCCGGTCGCACACTTCCCGGTATCGGGGTGCAATCTGGTCGCCGTAGCGCTCGACAAAACCGGCGTAGAGCGACGCGATCATCGTCTGATTCAGCGGTGCGTCACGGTTGAGCCACGGCGCATCGGCCAGCGTCGCGTCACCGAGCAGCGGTCCGTGCAGCCGCCCCAGCTCCCTGACCGCAAGCCTGGCTTCTTCGATTGTGGCCCCGGCGATTTCGTCACCAACGACCGCCGGTCCGGCGTCACCGAGCAGCAGGTCGAATGCGCCGGTCGAGACGTCGGCCGCCGCGTGGTAACAGGGGGCTATCGGCCCGTCGAGGCGTGGCGCGATGTCGCGGTAGAACCGAACCTCACGCTGGTAGAGGCCCAGCGTCCGGCCGGTCTGCCGGCTCATCGGATCGGTGGCCGCGACCTTGAGGACTACCGATTGCGGGCCGGCGGCTGCTGCGTAGGCGGGCACGACGCGGTAGCACTCGCTCATCTGGCCGGTGCCGATGCGCTCGACGGTGAAATCGGTGACCGTGCCGGCCCCGATCGCCGCGGTCAGCCACGACGCGGTGAGATCGTCCGGTCGCTCGATGACGCGCTCGCTTTCGGGATCCATGGTCACTGAACCAGCGAAAAGCCGTCCCAGACCAGCCGGCGGTGCTGGTGCGGATCTAACTCGACGCGGCACTCGCGGTCGATCACCAGCACGGCTCGCTCGGTGTGCGTATAGGCCGGCCAGTCGTCGCCCGGCGCACCGGTCTGGCTGAAAGACCGCCAGCGTCTTATGACTTCGTCGCTGACCCGCAGTGCATGTCTCCGGTCGGCGGCAGCAGTCAGCAACGCACCGAACGTGGTCCGGTAGATGTCGAAGACGGCAAGCAGTTCGGTCGCGTGCGTAGCCCCGAAACCGGACCAGCGCAGAGTCCGCGGGGCGTAGTCGTAGCGGTAAAGGTAAGTAGGGGCGTGCGCGCCGTGCGCCTCGGCGATCTGCCAGGCGGCCGCGTTGAACGCGAAATCCCCGCCAAGTTGGATGCATGCCGACGGCTTGGGGTAATCCGGGTAGGCCGAGGTAATGCGTTCCCGGGTAGCCGGTTCCGCGTCGGCCAGTAGTTCGTCGATCATCGCCTTGTTGGTCGGCAGCATCTTGAGGAAGCGGGTGAACAACCGGCCCTCCTCGGCGTTGGTGCCCACGATGAGCGGCACCTGGTGCGATTGTCCAGACCGCATCGCCTCGACGGGATCGATGGGCAGGCAGTCGTCGCCGAAGGTGGGACCAATCGGGAAGGCGCCCAAGCGTTTCTGCATGCCCTGCTCGATCAGTCGGTGCTGGGCTTGGACCAGTTGAGCCGGGGTCGCCCGGATGAGCGCGCTGGCGGCATCGCGCGGGCGGGCACCGAGCAGCTCGGCAAAGCGTGCGGCGAACTCAACGGCCAGCTCACGAGGACGCACCATGCCCGCCGCCGGACTTTCCGAAATCGCCTGCGCAAAAAGGTCTTTCGCGGCCGGCACGGCCAGCAATGTGGCGGTGATGTGAGCGCCCGCGCTTTCCCCGAAAATGGTGACGTTGTCGGGGTCACCACCGAATTGGGCGATGTTGTCCTGGACCCACTGCAACGCCAGCACCAAATCGCGCAGGTACAGGTTGCTGTCGATGGTGATGTCGGCCGTCGACAGCGACGACAGGTCCAGACAACCCAGCGCACCCAACCGGTAGTTAACCGACACGTAGACGCAGCCCCGCCGGGCCAGTGCGGCGCCGTCGTATAACGGGGTGGCCGAGCTGCCCAGGATGTAGCCGCCGCCGTGGATGAAGACCATGACCGGCAGCGGTTCGGGTGCGGGGGCTTCGGGCGTGACGACGTTGAGGGCCAGGCAATCCTCGCTCATTGGTTGATACTTGCCGACGCCGAGCATCGTGTAACGACGTTGCTGGGGCGCGCAATTGGTGAACCCGTGGCAGTGCCGCACACCGGACCAGGGCTGCGCCGGCTGCGGTGCCCGGAATCGCAACGGCCCCACCGGCGGCCTGGCGTAGGGGATGGATCGCCAGCGGTTCACGCCGTCGCGAGTGAAGCCCTCGACGATGCCGGTAACCGTGCGTGCGCGGACGGTGCGCTCGTGCATAACCCGACGTTAGCGGATTGGCAGGGCGCACCGGATGGGCAGCGCCTTAAACCGGGGCGAGGCGGCTAGCCTGAATCGATGCGAATCGCCGTGCTGGTCGCAGTGCCATTGCTGGTTGCCGGGTGCTCGCACGACATCGGCAGCCAGCCGGGGCATTCGCAGACCAGCACGCCGACGTCGGCGGGGTCGTCGGCGAGCAAACCGACGGCCGGGTCGGCCACGCCGGCGGCCGGTGTCCCGATCTCCGAGGTCATTGCCTGGATCGAGGCAGGCCGACCCGCCGATCCCGCGCGCTATCACAGCGTGAGCCGCGACGGTGTCACCACCGAACTCGGCGACGACATCGCGTTTACCGCCCCGGCCGGCAAAGCGTTGTGCCTGACCGACGCCAAACACACCGGCAGCGCGCTGGCCTGTCTGGTCAGCCTGACCAATCCCCCGCCTGCTCCCGCCACCGCCTACGGCGAATGGAAGGGCGGCTGGGTTGACTTCGACGGGGTGAAGCTACAGGTCGGAGCGTCCCGCGGTGACCCCGGGCCGTTCGTCAACGGCAACGGACCCGAGTTGGCGGAGAGGGACTCATTGTCGTTCGGCGACTACCGCTGCCGCGCCGAACAATCCGGGCTGCTCTGCGTGAACTACGCGCACCAGTCCGCGGTTCGGCTCAGCGCCGGCGGCGTCGAACCGTTCGGTTGCCTGCGACCGGTGCCGCCGCCCGACGGCGTGGGAATGGCATTCACCTGCTGAGGTACTCCACTGCCGGGATGCCTCCAGTCTGCCAGCGCGCCCTACGCGGCATATTCGCAGTTCACAGCGGTTCTGGGTCGCGGCGCTACGATGCCGCTATGAACGGGGTACAGACCCGATTCGCCGTCGGCCGCCGGTGGTATCCCGGCGATCTTCTTCCACGGCCATCGGCATGTCGTCGTCGGCTTGACTAGGTAGTTGAATCCAAGGTTCATACTTGAGAGGTGAGAACCAGCGAGGTCGCCAGGCAGGCGCAGGTCAACGCTCAAACGCTGCGCTACTACGAACGCCGCGGTTTGCTGCCCGAACCCCGGCGGACCCCAACTGACCGCGACCTGTGATCGGCCCGCTCCAAACTGGATTGCCCGATCTTGCATGACATCGAAACAGCGCCACCACAACGTCAACCGCTGAGGACTGAACATGATGCGAATTGAACTGCTCACCTCGCCGGGATGTCCCAATGCCGCCGCCGCCAGGGCGACGATCACAGAATGCCTGACTTCGTTGGGCATCGACGTGCCGATAATCGACCGCGTCGGTAGCTATCCCTCACCGACGGTCCTGGTCGACGGGGTTGACGTGATGCGTCCCGAGGCCGGACCACCAATCGGCAATGCGTGCAGACTCGACTTGCCCACGCCGTCGCGGGTTTTCGACGCATTGCGGGCGCACGCGCCCAAGACAACGGAATCGTGATGCCCGACCAGTTCGCGAATGCACCCGAGTCGCCGGCCACCGCCGCCCAGCAGCTCCCGCCGACGATCCGGGAACTGCACCGAGCTGTACTGCGCCGCTTCCTCGACCACGGCCGATGTCACCGTGACGACTTACGCAAGACAGCCAACGCGCTGGGTGTCGAACTCGACGACGCGTTGTACCGACTGGAATCCGACGACCTGGTGCACACCGCAGCTGACGGACACATCGAGGTCGCCTACCCCTTCTCGGGTAGGCCCACAACGCATACCGTCCATCTGACCGGGCACCCTCCGGTCGCGGCGATGTGCGCCATCGACGCGCTGGGCATCCCGCTGATGAGCGGAAGCGACGGCATCATCTACTCCGCCGATCCCGTCAGCCAAACGCGGATACAGATTCGACGCCACGGTAGCGACTGGATATGGCAACCCGCCTCCGCCGTCGTAGTCATCAGCCGAACCGATTGCTGCGGAACCCTGGCCAACACTGCATGCGAGTCGATTACATTCCACACCGCCGCGCAAGACGCGCAAGCACATCTGGACAGCCATCCCGAGCTTCGTGGTGTCATCCTCGGCCAGGCCGACGCGATCGCCATCGCCGACAGCGTATTCGGATCCCTGCTCGCAGCCGACGAAACCACTTCGCCCGGTTAGCACTAATGCGCGACATTCCATCAAGGCCTTGGTTACCCAGTGTCAGGCCGCGTCGTCGGGCCCTGTCCTCATCGGTGTAGCTGCCGTCCGGGTTGAGGCAATCCATCAGCCGCTGAGCCAGCTTGGTCAGTTGGTCGGGGCCGAACTGGGTGGCCAGCCGGGCCAGATGGGCTTCGGCTCTTTCGCGCGTCTCGATGTCCACCCCAAATAGCAAGTGGCGAAAGAAATCTCGATGATCCGCACATGCCCAGCACCGATGCGCCCGTCGCGCTGCAGGTCAGCCGCGGCGCTCAGCTGCGGCGCCAGCGGCTCGCCGGTGAGCGCACACCGTTGCCCCAAATCGGCGGCCTCGCTCACCCGCCGGCTGGCCTCCGCCCGCGTGATACGCAACCAGCTGGCCAACGCCAACGGCAGCCTACCGCCGAGCTCCTCCTCGCTTGACTGCTCACCGATCTGATTGATCAGGGCATGCTGGGCTGCCGGCAACCGGCGCGCCACCCGCTCGAGCCTTTCCAATACGCGTAACCGCTCCGGAGTCGTCAGCGCCTCAAACGACAACTCAGTCAAGTCATCGATCGCAGCGTCGAGACGGTCGAGCACCGCCACCACCGACTCCCGATCCGAACGCATGTTCGAATACTATCGCAGCCCACCGACAAGAACCCGCTCCGTGGGACTCCTGAAACCACAGTGACGTAAGTGATTTCAGTCGCTGGCCAAGCCCCCCGAAGCCAGCTCGAGCACGTGAATCTCCCCGGTTGCGCCGTCAACCTCGACGAGCGCGCCGGGCTGCAGGAATCGCGTCGCACCCTGTACGTCGACTACACACGGGAAGCCGAATTCGCGGGCCACCACGGCCGCGTGGGACATGGGGCCGCCGAGTTCGGTGACCACGGCCGCGGCGTAGCAGAAGGCGGCGGTATAGCCGACGTCGGTGACCTCGGCGACCAGGATCTCGCCCGGCTGCAGGTCGTCGATGGTTTCCGGACGCACGATCCGCACCCGGCCGCGGACCCGGCCACCGCAGACGCCGACCCCGCGCAACGTGTCTCCGGCTCCCAACACGGCCGACGACCCCGTCGATGGCTCCCAAGTCCCGCTGAACACCGTGGGCGGAACGACGGCAGTCAGTCTGCGTTGTTCGGCCCGGCGCCGGGCCACCACTTCGGCGATGTCGGCAGGCAGCGCATCGAGCTCGTCGACCAACAGGTAGAACACATCATCGGGGGTTGCCAGAACACCGGCCTCGACCAGTCGGCGCCCATACTCACGCAACAGATCGCGCAGCACCCAAATCGCGCGGACCATCCTGTCGCGGCGGACTTCCCGATCCCGTAGCTGCCGGGCAGCCAACAGCGCAACCGGCTTGGCCCGCAACGGTACTACCGGACGCTGGGGTTCCGGTGCGGGCGGCGCGCTCAGCGCCTTGGCCACCATTCGGACCAGCAGTTCCGGATTGTCGGCGTAGCTGGTCGACAGCATCTCAACCTCGGCCGGTCCGCGATGGCCGATCAACGAAATCTCTTGCAGCACCAGGGCGTGAAACTGCGGCGCCGCCACCGCCAGCTTGCCCAGGCGCTCCCCCGGTTCCCCCAACACACGCATCACGTCGGGATCGCGCCGCGCCGCACTCGCCAGCCGCTGCACGGCTTCCACCGGACGCGCGCTGACCAATTGCGGCCCCGCCGCCGGCGCCGTGTCCCGTCCACATAAGGCACGCAGGAGCACGTTGAAGGCGGCACACAGCATGAACGACCCGGATGCCAAGACCCACCCGTGAACCACGTGGTCTCGTGCCAGCAGGATCAGGCTCAGCAGCCGGCGATCGTCCAGCTGCGAGATGTCGCGGGTCAGACGCTCCAGGCGGTCGACGTCGTCAAGGTAATCACTGGTGTCCAGTGGCGAGCCCGCGCTCAACCCCACCAGGTTGATGCCGAATACCCCGATGTTGCGGATGGTGCGCAGCAGTCGGCGGGCTCGCCGCGATTCCGACGGCGGGCGCTCGTCGCCGAAGATAGGTAGCGACGCCATACTGGGGCCGAAAAACCCGCTGTTGCTGACGATCATCGCCGGCTTGGCGAACGGCACGGTCTCGGCCATGAAGTGCGCCGAGGTGATGGCCCCATACAGTCGGTGGGCGAAGACCGCCACCGTTCGCATCGCGATTTCCCGCTGAATCACCCCGCCGGGCCGCAGCCGTTCGGCGATACCTACCCCGCCGGCACGCAGTCCGCGCACCGTGACCGACGCCGACGACGGCGAAAACGGACCAGGCAGCGCCTCGGACAAATTCGTGGCCAGGAACGTCGGGAAACGGGGGTCGATCGGAGTGTCGAATTCGCCGTTGACCCCTTGGGGCCCAGCCAATCTGGGAACCACACCGTCGGCTGCCGGGGCGTCGACGGCCGGAAGGTCCTGGATCGTGGCCAGCCGCCAGGGCAGCGATACCACCCTCCTACCCACGCAGACCCGGCCGCGCACCGCGAGCACGAAGTCCTGGATGGCCTCCTCGGCGGTCCACGCCGGCCGGAATCCCCACTCGTGGTGCAGCCGTGACGTGTCCATCATCGGAACGCCTTGCACCAGTGCTAGTTCGCTGAAGGGTGAGACACGCTGCAGCGCCCGGGAGCCAACCGGCAGAACCGGGCGGCCCAGCGCGGCGGCGATCTGGCGAAACGTCGGCTGACCCGCAGCGGCCAGGTTCACCACACCAGTGTCGGTACCCAGGATCGTCCGGATCAGCAGGCGCAGCACGTCGTCGATGTGGACCACCTGCACAACGGAATCGGCCGACCCGTCAGGGAACACCGGCAAGGCCCACACCCGGCGCACCCAATTGTCGACGCTGCGACCCACCATCAGTGCCGAGCGGACGGCGACCCATTTCGCGCCGGAGTCCGCCAGCAGCTGCTCAACCCGCGCTTTGTCCCGGCCCTCGATGGAACCTGGTGCGACTTCGGAGTTTTCAGCGGCCGGTGGTTCCCCAGTCCGGTAGACGTGGGCGGAGCTGGCGAAGACGATGCGTCCGGTTCCGGAGACGCTCATCGCTTCCAAGATATTGCGCGTGCCGTCGATATTGACCTGCTGGCTGAGGTGGCTGTCCGGCCCGGGGCTCCTGGCCCATGCGCAGTGTGCGACGACGTCGGCGCCGCTGATCGCGCGCCTGACCGCGGCCGCATCCCGGATGTCTGCCGTAACAAAATCGGCTGCACTGGGCCAGCTCTCGGGTCGATGGCGGGCGATGCCGATAACCTGGTGACCTTGGCTGAGCAGTCTGGCGACCAGGCCCCGGCCGAGCACTCCGCTGGCCCCGGTGACCGCCGCTCTCACTGTGTCGGCCGGGTCATGGTCACCCGCTCCGCGTCGCTTTGTCCTGCATCGTTGCCGGTGTCGCTCATGGCTATTCGTCGTCGTCCATGAATGCGGCGTTGACCAGGTCATCGAGGTCCATGTCGGCAATGTCTTTCTCGGTGGTCGCTGCCTCAGGCTGACCGTTCACCTCGGTTTCCTGGGCCAGCGACAGCAACAGGTCCAGCACTCCCGCCTGCCGAAGGCGCTTGATCGGAATGGATGCGACCACGCGCTGCAGTTCGGCCTCGCCGGGGGCGGTGGCCGGGGCGTCGTGCGGCGCCGAACCCAATAGTTCGCGGTGCATGTAGCCGGCCAGCGCAGCCGAATTGGGGTAGTCGAAAATGAGCGTCGGCGAAAGCGCCAGACCGGTCGCGGATTTGAGCCTGTTGCGCATCTCGACCGCGGTTAGCGAATCGAAGCCCAGCTCCTGGAACGCCCGGTCCGGGTCGATCGCTTCCGAGCTGGAATTGCCGAGTACGGTCGCGATGTTGGACCGCACCAGATCCAGCAGGATGGCGTGCTGCTCGTCTTCGGGCAGGCCGTCCAGACGTTGCAGCAGCGCGGATTTCGATTTGGCCGCGGCCAGCGAGTCGTCGACCTGGCGCCGGGTGGGCGCGTTGATCAGGTCGACGAACATCGGTGGCAGCGTGCCATTATCGAATTTGACCCGCAACGCGGCAAAGTCGATAATGGCGGGCAACATGAAAGGCTCGTCGACAATCATTGCGGTGTCGAGCAATTCCAGCGCTTCATCTGACGACATCGCCACGATGCCGTCGCGGGCGAACCGCTTGAAGTCGACGCTCGCCAACCCGCCGGTCATGGCGCTGGCCTGATTCCACAGACCCCAACCCAGCGAGATTGCCGGCAGGCCGTGCGCCCGCCGGTGGACGGCCAGCCCGTCCAGGAACGAGTTGGCGGCCGCATAGTTGGCCTGTCCTGACGACCCCACCAGCCCGGCCATCGACGAAAACATCACGAAGGCAGACACATCCAGATCGCAGGTCAGCTCGTGCAGATTCCACGCCGCATCGACCTTGGCCCGCATTACCGTTTCCAGCCGCTGCGGTGTCAGCGAGGTCACCACGGCGTCATCGAGTGCGCCCGCGGTGTGGATCACGGCCGACAGCGGATGCTGGACCGGGATATCGGCGATCACCTTTGCCAACGCGACCCGATCGACGGCATCACAAGCGACCACGTGCACCTGCGCGCCGGCCCCGCTCAATTCGGCCACCAATTCCTCGGCCCCGGGTGCGTCCGGGCCGTGCCGGCTGACCAGGACCAGTCGACGCACCCCGTGACGAGTCACGACGTGGCGCGCCAACGCCGAGCCGGCCATGCCGGTCCCGCCGGTGATCAGCACGGTGCCGGCCGCCCACGCGTCCGGCATGGTCATCACCACCTTGCCGACATGGCGTGCCTGGCTCAGGTACCGCAACGCCGCAGGCGCGCGACGCACGTCGAATGTCGTGACCGGCAACGGCCGCAGCACCTCGTCGTCGAACAGGGCGGCCAGCTCGGCAAGTATCTGCGCAATGCGGTCCGCTCCGGCCTCGAAGAGGTCGAAGGCGCGGTAGCGCACCCCCGGGTGCTGCTGCCCGACCACGCCAGCGTCGCGGATGTCGGTCTTGCCCATCTCCAGGAACGCTCCGCCCGGTGCGACCAGACGCAGCGACGCGTCCACGAAATCACCGGCCAGCGAGTCCAGGACCACGTCCACACCGCGCCCACCGGTAGTAGCGCGGAACTTGTCCTCGAATTCCAGGCTGCGCGAGTCGGAGATATGGTCGTCGTCAAAGCCCATGGCCCGCAACGTGTCCCACTTGCCCTTGCTGGCGGTGGCGAATACCTCGAGGCCCCAATGCCGGGCCAGCTGCACCGCCGCCATACCGACACCGCCGGTGGCGGCGTGCACCAGGATCCGCTGCCCCGGCCGCGCGGATGCCAAATCGCGCAGCGCGTAGTAGGCGGTGGCGAACACCACCGACGTGGTGGCGGCCGCGGTGTGCGACCAGCCCGCCGGAACCTTGACCAGCAGCCTGTGATCGGTGGTGGCGATCGTTCCGGTGCCTTCCGGGAACAAGCCCATGACTCGGTCGCCGACGGCGAAACCACCTTCGTCTGGCCCGGTTTCGGGGCCGGTTTCGAGGACGACACCGGATGCCTCGACACCCATCACGGCGTCGGGGTCGGGGTAGAGCCCCAGTGAGATCATGACGTCCCGGAAATTCGCTGCCACCGCCGACAACGCCACCCGGACGTGTCCGGGCCGCAGCGGGGCGTCGGCGTCGGGAATCGGTTCCAGCCGCAGGTTTTCGAACGTGCCGGCTGCGCTCATGCCCAATCGCCACGGCCCGTCGCCCGGGGGAACCAACAGAGCCCCAACGGCGCGGCTGCCGTGGACGCGGGCAATGTACACCTGCCCCCCGCGCCACAACACCTGCGGCTCGCCGGCGGCCAACACCGCCGCCAGCGCCGATTCGTCCAGGGCCGCATCGGTATCGACCAGCACGATACGTCCGGGATGCTCGGTCTGCGCCGAGCGCACCAGGCCCCACACCGCCGCGCCCGCCAGGTCGGTGACATCTTCGCCGGGAAGCGCGACAGCGCCGCGCGTCGTCACGACCAATACCCCTGCGCCGTCGCGAATCAGCCAGGACTGCAGCACGTCGAGCACCGAGTTCGTGGCGGTGTAGACACCCGCCACCGCGTCGCCAGCCACCGGCATGGATTCGAAGACCACCGTTGAGGAGTCGCTGTCCGCTGTTGTGCCCCACGCCTGTACGGGCACCGGTTCCAGGTCGGCCGACGGCTGGGCCGACCAGTCCACCTGGAACAGCCGGTCCGGACCCGACCCGGATACCGCGGCGCGCAGCTGCTGATCGGTGACGGGCCGCGCCAGCATCGACGCGACCGACAGCACCGGTAAGCCGAGCCCGTCAGCCAGCTCGATCGACACTTTGGACGGCCCCACCGGCGCGATACGCGCCCGAACCGCCGATGCGCCGGCGGCATGCAGCGACACGCCTTGCCAGGAGAACGGAACGAGCACCGAGCCGTCGGCTACGCCGAAATCGTCGGCGCCGTTGGAGGCCAGAATCACCGCGTGCAACGCCGCATCCAGCATCACCGGATGAACTCCGAAGCCCGCGACCGACACCCCGGCGTCGGCCGGCAAGGAAACCTCGGCGAAGACTTCATCGCCGCGGCGCCACATCGCGTTCAGGCCGCGGAATGCCGGGCCGTAGCCGTACCCGCGCTCGGCCAACCGCTCGTACCCGTCGGCGACCTCCACCGGTACCGCGCCCACGGGTGGCCACGCCGCCAAATCGGTTGTCGGAGCTGCGGACCCGTTAGCCAGCGTGCCCTCGGCATGCAATACCCAGCCGGCGCCGGCCTCCGCGCGGGAATACACCGACACCGCACGAGCGCCGGACTCGTCCGCACCGCCCACGATCACCTCAACCGCAACCGATGTCCCGGCCGGTAACACCAATGGCGCGGCGAGGGTCAACTCGTCGACCACTGTGCAGCCCACTTCGTCGCCGGCACGAATCGCCAACTCGACGAAGCCCGCTCCGGGGAAGATCACCACGCCGCCGACGGCATGATCGGCCAGCCAACCCTGCGCGCGCAAGGACAACCGCCCGGTCAGCACCACGCCGCCGGAAGTCGGCAACTCCACCACCGCGCCCAGCAGCGCATGCTCGCCGGCCTGTAGCCCCAGATCGGCGGCGTCGGCCGCAACGCCGTCAGCGGACAGCCAGAACCGCCGCCGCTGGAATGCGTAGGTTGGCAATTCGACGAAATTCGCCTGCCCCACCACCGTGCGCCAATCCACGTTGCCGCCGGCGACGAACGCTTGCGCCACGGCGTTGACCAAAGTCACCGGCTCGGGCCGATCCTTGCGCAGCGCGGAGATCGTCAGGATCCCGGTATCCGGCAGCGATTCCTCAATCGACACGGTGAGGCCGCTGCCCGGCCCGACCTCGAAGAAGCGGGTGGCACCGGCCGATTGGGCGAATCGGACGCTGTCGGCGAAGCGCACCGCCTCCCGGACATGACGCTTCCAGTAGGCCGGGGAGCCGAAGTCGTCGTCGGCCAGCGCGCCGGTGACGTTGGAGATGACCGGAATCGCGGGTTGTCCGGTGGCCAGACCGCTTGCCACGGCTCCGAATTCGTCGATCATCGGGTCCATCAGTGGCGAGTGGAACGCGTGCGAGACGGCCAGTCGATGCACCCGTCGGCCGTCAGCGCGCAGCCGGTCGGCGAGCGCAAGCACCGCGACCTCGGCACCGGAAATCACCACCGAGGCTGGGCCGTTGACCGCGGCGACGCTGACGTCGGCGCTCAGCAAGGGCGCAACTTCTGCTTCGGTGGCGGCCACCGCGACCATCGCTCCGCCGGGCGGCAGGGCCTGCATGAACCGGCCGCGCGCGGCGACCAGTACCGCGGCGTTTTCCAGGGACAGCACGCCGGCTACATGTGCCGCCGAGATTTCACCGACCGAGTGGCCCATCACGAAGTCCGGTCGCATTCCCCAGGACTCCAGCAGCCGGTACAGCGCGACTTCCAGCGCGAACAGCGCCGGCTGCGCGAATTCGGTTGTGTTCAGCAGGTTTTCGTCATGGCCCCAGACGACTTCCCGCAGTGGGCGCAGCAGGTGGCGGTCCAATTCGGCGACCACGGTGTTGAACGCCTCGGCGAACACCGGATATCCGGCATGCAATCCCATTCCCATGCCCAGCAATTGGGAGCCTTGGCCGGGGAAGACGAACACCGTCTTGCCCGCCGGTGTCGCGGTACCGCGAACCACCGACCCGACCTCGTCGCCGGCCAACTCATCCAACCCGGCCAGCAACCGCTCCCGATCCCCGCCGACCACCACCGCACGATGCTCAAACGTCGAACGCCCCGCCAACGACCACCCCACATCGGCGACATCCAGCTCATCTTGGGCCCGCAGATACCCGGCCAACCGCACCGCCTGCCCCCGCAACGCCGCATCCGACTTCGCCGAAACCACCCACGGCACCACCGGCCGCGGCCCGACCTCCCGGCGCTGCTCACCGGCCACCGCCTCGACAATCACATGCGCATTAGTGCCACTGATCCCAAACGACGACACCCCCGCCCGTCTCACCCGGCCATCACCCGGCCACGGCTGCGGCGACGTCAACAACGACACCGCCCCCGCCGACCAATCCACATGCGGAGACGGCTCATCGACATGCAACGTCGCCGGCAACAACTCATGGCGCATCGCCAACACCATCTTGATCACCCCGGCCACCCCCGCCGCCGCCTGGGTATGACCCATATTCGACTTGATCGACCCCAACCAGAGCGGCTCGCTACGACCCTGCCCATAGGTGGCCAACAACGCCTGCGCCTCAATCGGATCACCCAACGTGGTCCCGGTCCCATGACCCTCGACCACATCCACATCCGCCACGCTCAACCCCGCATTGGCCAACGCCGCCCGCACCACCCGCTGCTGCGACGGACCATTGGGCGCCGTCAACCCATTCGAGGCCCCATCCTGATTGACCGCCGAACCCCGCACCACCGCCAACACCGGATGCCCCAACCGCCGCGCATCCGAAAGCCGCTCCACCACCAACATGCCCCCACCCTCGGAGAAGCCGGTGCCGTCGGCCGCGCCGGCGAACGCCTTGCAGCGCCCGTCGGGTGACAATCCGCGCCAGCGACTGAATTCCACGAAGATGTCGGGTGTGGCGTTGATGGTCACTCCGCCGGCCAGCGCCAGGTCGCACTCCCCCGAACGCAGCGACTGCACCGCCATATGCAACGCCACCAACGACGACGAGCACGCCGTGTCCACCGACACCGCCGGGCCCTCCAAACCCAACACATACGACACCCGGCCGGAGGCCACACTGGACAGCTGGCCGGTCAGCCGGAAGCCTTCCACCGGTTCGGCGGCGAACATGCCGTAGCCCTGCGTCATGACTCCGGCGAACACACCGGTGGCGCTGCCGCGCAGACTGCCGGGCTCGATTCCGGCTCGCTCCAAGGCTTCCCACGACAGCTCCAGGAACATGCGCTGCTGGGGGTCCATCGCCAGGGCCTCACTGGGCCCGACGCCGAAGAACGCGGCATCGAAGTCGCCCACCCGGTCCACAAAGCCGCCGGTGCTGGTGTAGCAGGCGCCGCGCACGTCGGGGTCCGGGTTGAACAGCCCCGCCAGCTCCCAGCCCCGGTCGTCGGGGAATTCGGACAGCACATCGCGGCCCTGAACCAGCATGTCCCACAGGTCATCTGGCGAGTCGATCCCACCGGGGTAGCGGCAGGCCATGCCCACGATGGCAATCGGGTCGTCTCCCGTAGCGCGCACGGCCGGTACGGGCTTGATTTCCTGGGGAACACCGGCGAGTTCGCCGCGAATGTAGCCGGCCAGGCTGTTGGGGGTCGGGTAGTCGAAGATAAGTGTGGGTGAAAGCGTAAGGCCGGTGGCGGTTTTGAGCCGGTTGCGCATTTCGACCGCGGTCAGCGAGTCGAAGCCCAATTCCTGGAACGCCTTGTCCGCATCAACGGCCTCAGGGGCGATGTTGCCCAGGACGGTGGCGATGTGGGACCGCACCAAATCCAGCACCACGGCGTGCTGTTCGGCTTCGGGCAGACCGTGCAGGCGATGCGCCAGCGCCGATTTCGACTTGGCGGCAGCCAGCGAGTCATCGACCTGGCGCCTCGTCGGCCCGTTGACCAGATCGCTGAACATCGGCGGCACCGCCACCGCGTGGGCCCGCAGTGCGCCCAGGTCGATGCGAGCGGGCGCCAGGAACGGCTGGTCGACGATCAGCGCGGTGTCGAACAACTCCATCGCCTCATCCGAGGCCAACGCCAGCACACCTTCGCGACCCAGCCGGGCACGGTCGGCGGCGTCGAGTCCGCCGGTCATGTCGCTGGCCTGCTCCCACAGCCCCCAACCCAGCGATATCGCCGGCAACCCGCGGGCCCGCCGGTGCGCGGCCAACCCGTCCAGGAAGGTGTTGGCCGCCGCATAGTTGGCCTGTCCCGACGACCCAACCAGCCCAGCCATCGACGAAAACATCACGAACGCAGCCACATCCAGGTCACGGGTCAGCTCGTGCAAGTTCCACACCGAATCGACCTTGGCCCGCAGTACGGCATCGACGCGTTCCGGTGTCAACGACGAAATCACCGCGTCGTCAAGCACACCGGCCGCATGGATCACGGCGGACAACGGGCGCTGCGCCGGGACGCCGGCGATCACGTCGGCCAGTGCCGCCCGGTCGGTCGCGTCACACGCCACCACCTGCACCTGCGCGCCGGCGGCGGCCAGCTCGGTCACCAACTCCGCGGCCCCGGGAGCGTCGGCACCGCGTCGGCTGAGCAACACCAGATGACGGACCCCGTGGCGGGTCACGACGTGACGCGCCAATACCGAACCGGCCATGCCGGTTCCACCGCTGATCAGGACGGTGCCGGCGGCCCATGCGTCGGGCATGCTCATGACGACCTTGCCGATATGGCGGGCCTGACTCAGGTAGCGCAAGGCCGCCGGCGCCCGCCGGATGTCAAACGTCGTCACCGGCAATGGCCGCAACACCCCGGCGTCGAACAATGCGGCCAGTTCGAGCATGTACTGGTGCATGCGGGGACGGCCGGGTTCGAACAGGTCGAAGGCGCGGTAGCGCACACCCGGATATTCCTGTGCGATCACGCCGGGGTCGCGGATGTCGGTCTTGCCCATCTCGAGGAATACCCCGCCGGGGCCCAGCAGGCGTAGCGACGCGTCGACGAATTCACCGGCCAGCGAGTCCAATACGACGTCCACGCCGCGGCCGCCGGTGACCGTACGGAATTTTTCTTCGAATTCCAGGCTGCGCGAGTCGGAGATGTGCTCTTCGTCAAAGCCCATGGCGCGCAGGGTGTCCCATTTACCCTTACTGGCGGTGGCGAACACCTCCAGACCCAGGTGCCGGGCCAGCTGCACGGCCGCCATGCCGACCCCGCCGGTGGCGGCGTGCACCAGCACCCGCTGGCCTGGCCGAACGTCGGCCAGGTGCACGAAGGCGTAGTACGCGGTGGTGAAAACCGCTGAGATGGCGGCGGCTTCGGCGTATGACCAGTCGGCGGGCATCGGCAGCAGCAACCGAACGTCGCCGGCCACCAGCGTGCCACTGCCGTCGGGGAAGAACCCGTATACCGAATCCCCGACCACGAATTCGGTCACTCCCGGCCCGACCTCGACGACGACGCCGGCGCCTTCGCCGCCGATCAACGCATCGTGGGTGAACATGCCCAGGGTGATCATGATGTCGCGGAAGTTCGCGGCGATGGCGCGCATGGCCACCCGAACCTGGCCGGGACCCAACGGTGCGGCGGCGTTGGGAACCGGCTCCAGCCGCAGGTTCTCGAAGGTGCCCGCACTGCTCAGACCCAGCCGCCACGGCCCGCCGGCCGGCGGCACCAGGATGCCGTCAACGTCGCGGCTGGCATGCACCCGCGGGGTGTAGGCCTGTCCGTTGCGCAGCAGCACCTGCGGCTCGCCCACCGCCAGTGCCACGGGTATCGCCGAATCATCCTGTGGCACATCGGAATCCAGCAAGATCAACCGGCCAGGGTTTTCGGTTTGCGCTGACCGCACCAACCCCCACACCGCGGCCCCCGCCAGGTCGGTGACGTCCTCACCCGGCAACGCCATTGCGCCCCGGGTGGCGACCACCAACACTCCGGACTCATGCTCGGCCAGCCACGTCTGCACGGCCGCCAGCGCCCGGCGGGCGGTTTCGTGGGTCGCGGCCACCGGATCGTCAACAGCGGCAACACATTCGAAGACGTCGTAGCACGAGGGCGCGTCAGCGCTGGCGGTCCTCGCAGGTGACCAGACCAGCTCGAACAGTCGGTCCGCACCCGCACCGGACAACACGGTCCGCAGTTGCTGCTCGCTGACCGGTCGGGCCACCATCGCGGCGACCGACAGCACCGGCAAGCCGAGGTCGTCGGCAAGCTCGACCGAGACCGCTGACGGTCCGGCCGGCGCGATCCGCACCCGTACCGCCGATGCCCCGGTGGCATGCAACGACACCCGTTGCCAGGAGAACGGCAGAACCAATTCGGCGTCCGGATTCGCGATCACCGCGGTGTGCAACGCCGCGTCCAGTAGCGCGGGGTGCAACCCGAACCCGGCCACGCCGCCGGCCGCCTCCGGCAACCTCACCTCGGCGAACAGCTCGTCACCGCGAGCCCATAGCGCGGTCAACCCGCGAAATGCCGGACCATACCCGTAGCCGCGCTTCGCCAGCCGCTGGTAGCCGTCGGACACATCCACGGCGGCGGCACCTGCGGGCGGCCACACCGACAGGTCGGCCGCGGGTTCAACGGTCCCAGCGCGCAACGTCCCCTCGGCGTGGCACACCCACACCGAACCGGCGTCGACGTCGGCGCGCGAATAGACCGAGACGCTGCGCTCCGAAGACTCCGCTGCGGCGCCGACCACCACCTGCACCGCCACCGATCCCGCCGCCGGCAGCAGCAGTGGTGTCCGCAGGGTGAGCTCGTCGACCACCGGGCAGCCGACTTCGTCGCCGGCGCGGATCGCCAATTCGACGAAGCCGGTGCCGGGGAACACCACGACGCCGGACACGGCGTGATCGGACAGCCAGGCCTGGGAGCTGATGGACAACCGGCCCGTCAAAACCACGCCACCCGATGCCGGCAGTTCCACCACGGCGCCCAGCAACGCGTGCTGACCGGCTGTCAATCCCAAACCGGATGCGTCGGCGCCCATGCCCTCGCCCGAGAGCCAAAACCGGCGCTTCTCAAAGGCATACGTCGGCAGCTCGACGAACCCGGCTCCGTCCAGTGCGCCACGCCAATCCACCTGCACACCTGCGACGAAGGCGGCAGCGGCGGACAACAGGAACCTGTCGAGCCCGCCGTCCTCGCGGCCGAGGGTGGGAACGACGACGGGTTCTGAGTCAGCCGTGCAGTGGTTGGCGGTGTCCTCGATGCCGGCGATCAGCGCGGGATGCGGGCTGGACTCGATGAAGGTGCGGTGCCCGTGTTCACATGCGCTGCGCACCGCCTGGTCGAACTGCACGGTCTGGCGGATGTTGCGGTACCAGTAGTCGGCGTCCAACCCTGCTGTGTCCAAACGGTTTCCGGTCACCGAGGAGAAGAAGACCGTGCGCGAGGAACGCGGCTCGATACCCGCAAGGGCGCCGGTGAGCTGGTCCCGAATGGCTTCGACCTCTGCCGAATGCGAGGCATAGTCCACCTCGATCCGGCGGGTGCGCAGCTCACGGTCGGCGCAAACCTGGATCAGCTCCTCCAGCTCAGCCGCCTCACCCGACACCACGACGGCCGAACGGCCGTTGACCGCGGCGATGCTGATCCGAGTTCCGAAGGGCGCCAACAACTCCTGCGCCTGCTCGGCGCCGCACGCCAGCGACACCATGCCGCCCGGACCGGCGAGCCCGGTCAGCAACGAGCTGCGCAGCGTCACCACCTTGGCGGCGTCGCGCAGCGACAGCGCACCGGCAACGTACGCGGCGGCGATCTCGCCCTGGGAATGACCGATGACGGCGTCCGGCCGCACGCCGATCGACTTCCACAACTCGGCCAGCGACACCATCACCGCAAACAGCACCGGCTGCACCACGTCCACCCGGTCGAGGCCGGGGGCGCCCGGGGCGCCGCGCAGCACGTCGGTCAGCGACCAGTCGACGAATTCGGCGAACGCCTCGGCACACGCCTCGATCTGCTGTGCGAATACCGGTGCGGTGTCAAGCAATTCGACACCCATGCCGACCCACTGGGAGCCTTGGCCGGGGAAGACGAACACCGTCTTGCCCGCCGGTGTCGCGGTGCCGCGAACCACCGACCCGACCTCGTCGCCGGCCAACTCGTCCAACCCGGCCAGCAACCGCTCCCGATCCCCACCGACCACCACCGCACGATGCTCAAACGTCGAACGCCCCGCCAACGACCACCCCACATCGGCGACATCCAACTCGTCATGAGCCCGCAGATACCCGGCCAACCGCACCGCCTGCGCCCGCAACGCCGCATCCGACTTCGCCGAAACCACCCACGGCACCACCGGCCGCGGCCCGACCTCCCGGCGCTGCTCACCGGCCACCGCCTCGACAATCACATGCGCATTAGTGCCACTGATCCCAAACGACGACACCCCCGCCCGTCTCACCCGGCCATCACCCGGCCACGGCTGCGGCTGGGTCAACAACGACACCGCCCCCGCCGACCAATCCACATGCGGAGACGGCTCATCGACATGCAACGTCGCCGGCAACAACTCATGGCGCATCGCCAACACCATCTTGATCACCCCGGCCACCCCCGCCGCCGCCTGGGTATGACCCATATTCGACTTGACCGACCCCAACCAGAGCGGCTCGCTACGACCCTGCCCATAGGTGGCCAACAACGCCTGCGCCTCAATCGGATCACCCAACGTGGTCCCGGTCCCATGACCCTCGACCACATCCACATCCGCCACGCTCAACCCCGCATTGGCCAACGCCGCCCGCACCACCCGCTGCTGCGACGGACCATTGGGCGCCGTCAACCCATTCGAGGCCCCATCCTGATTGACCGCCGAACCCCGCACCACCGCCAACACCGGATGCCCCAACCGCCGCGCATCCGAGAGCCGCTCCACCACCAACATGCCCCCACCCTCGGACCAGCCAACCCCGTCGGCAGCGCCCGCGTAGGCCTTGCAGCGCCCGTCCGGCGCCAGCCCCCGGTGCCGGCTGAACTCCACGAAGACGGTCGGTGTGGCGTTGACGGTGGCGCCCCCGGCCAGCGCCAGGTCGCACTCCCCCGAACGCAGCGACTGCACCGCCATATGCAACGCCACCAATGACGACGAACACGCCGTATCCACCGATACCGCCGGGCCCTCCAAACCCAACACATACGACACCCGGCCGGAGGCGACGCTGGAGGTCATGCCGGTCAGCCGGTAGCCCTCGATCTCCTCGGCGAACATGCCGTAGCCCTGGACGATGAGTCCGGCGAACACACCGGTGGCGCTCCCGCGTAACCGCGTGGGATCGATCCCGGCTCGCTCCAGCGCCTCCCACGACAGCTGCAGCAGCATTCGGTGCTGTGGATCCATCGCCAGCGCTTCGCTGGGGACAATGCCGAAGAACGCGGGATCGAAGTCGGCGACACCGTCGACGAACCCGCCGGTGCTGGCATACGACTTGTGGGGTGTGTCGGGATCGGGATCGAACAGCCCGGCCAGGTCCCAGCCGCGGTCGGTGGGGAACTCGGACATCACGTCGCGGCCGTCGGCGACCATCTGCCACAGGGCCTCCGGAGTGTCGACCCCGCCGGGGAAGCGGCACGACATCCCGACAATCGCGATCGGCTCGCTCGACCGCTCCAGCAGTGCGCGGTTGGTCCGTTTCAGGCGTTCAACCTGGACCAGCGCTTTCCGCAATGCTTCGGTTGCATGCTGGAGTTGATCAACCATTACTAACCTCGCCTAACCCTCGCCCAAGCCCTGGTCGTCGTCGACCGGGTGCGGCCTTTCGCCGAATCACGGAAGTTGTTGCACGAATCGGCCTCGCCGTTTCGCCGACCAGCGTCGCTTTTTCGACCGGCGTCGTGCTGCGTTCCGACCGAAGAATGTCGCTGGTGAGTATCGCCAACTGTGGCAGGATTTCAAAACGTCCGATACTCCCAGATATGCGCGGGCGGGCCGGGTGCCCTGGAAGCTGTTGCGGGCGAGCAGCCGCGGCCGCTTGCATACCTGGGTACACCGAGCCCGCCGTCCATGGCGCGACTTTACCCGGTTCGCCAGTGCCTAACGGCTAGACACCCACCCTGCGCCAGCCGTCGGCGGCCCTGGCCGCACGGAGCAGCTCGCCGCACAGCTCACGCAATTCGGGCGCGCCGGCCCCTTCGTCGAGGGCGGTGGCGACGTCTTCGGCCGCACATCGCATCTGGTAGATGCGGTCGGACAGATCGGCCGCTTCGTCGGCCGTCAACACCACCGCGTCGGCGGGCAGGGCCACTGCGGCCCCGGCATCACCCCGCGTCATCATGGTCCGCTGCTCATAGGCCCGCTGCCGGCACGACTGCCGGCAGTATTGGCGGCGGCGGCCCATTCCGGCATCGGTCACGTCACGTCCACACCAGCGGCATGGCTGGGGACGGGCACGTTGACGTCGGGCCGGGCTCACGCCTGCCGACATTAGTCCGCTCGGGCTCCTGATCCCGGTATCATTGATGGTCGCGGATGGTCGTGTCGCGTGCTGTCCACCAGCCCGGGAACTACGCAGCCGGCTGCGGCGTTCGCTAAAGCGGAGAGAATCACTATCCGGAGCCAACCAGCTCAACGAGTCCAGAGGAGTTAGCGTCGATGGCTGATCGTGTCTTGAGAGGCAGTCGTCTGGGAGCCGTGAGCTACGAGACCGACCGCAACCACGACCTGGCACCACGTCAGATCGCGCGGTACCGCACCGAGAACGGCGAAGAGTTCGAGGTCCCGTTCGCCGACGACGCCGAGATCCCCGGCACGTGGCTGTGCCGTAACGGCATGGAGGGCACCCTGATCGAGGGCGACCTGCCCGAACCGAAGAAGGTCAAGCCTCCGCGCACGCACTGGGACATGCTGCTGGAGCGTCGCTCCGTCGAAGAGCTCGAAGAGCTGCTCAAGGAGCGCCTTGAGATCATCCGGTCGCGTCGGCGCGGCTGATCCGGACGCTATCCGGCCGGTTGAGAGCGGTCGCGAGCGTGGGCTGCTCGACTGCGGTCACGTCTGCCCTCAACACCCCATCGGGTGACTTTGACCAGCGCCTCGCGAATGTTGGATCCGCTCATCTTTGACACGCCGATCTCGCGTTCGGTGAAGGTGATCGGAACTTCGACGACGACGAACCCGCTGTTCACGGTGCGCCAGGTCATTTCTATCTGGAAGCAATAGCCCTTGGAGTCGACGCTGTCGAGATCGATCGTCTCGAGTACTTCGCGGCGGTAAGCGCGATAGCCGGCGGTAATGTCATGGACCCCGACACCCAATGCGAGCCGCGAATAAGTGTTGGCCGTCTTGGACAGCGCCAGGCGCCGCCACGGCCAGTTACGGACCGTTCCGCCGGGCACATAGCGTGAGCCAATGGCCAGATCGGCCCCGGCGCCGACGGCGTCCAGCAGGCGGTGCAGCTGTTCGGGCGCGTGGCTGCCGTCGGCGTCCATCTCGACAAGCACCGAGTATTCGCGGCTGAGGCCCCAGGCGAACCCTTCCAGGTAGGCCGCCCCCAGACCGTTCTTGACGGTGCGATGCAAGACATGGGTGCAGCCCGGGTCGGCTTGCGCCAGTTCGTCGGCGAGCTGACCGGTGCCGTCGGGGCTGTTGTCGTCGATGATCAGCACGTGCACGTCGGGGCAGGCGTCCTTCACCCGCCGATGAATCAGCGGCAGGTTCTCCCGCTCGTTGTACGTCGGAATGATCACCAAGACACGCTGGCCGAGACGATTGCCCGGCACCTCGGCCCCAGGTTGGCCGCTGGTCATGTAGCTCCTTCAGGTCGCCCGAACTCGTGGTGGCCGCCCGCGTTGGGCGGAGTGTCTTGCGCGGTCTGCAGGCCGCCCCCGGATTCGTTCCGGAGCGCCGCTTCCGAGTCGTCGCCGTCGTCCGGGGGTCCGTCGGACTCGCCAGCTCCACGCGGGAGCCCGAACAACCGACGCCCCGGACGCGGGAACCACCCATTGTGCCGTATCGCGACCAAAACGACCGCGCCCGCCGCCCCGACCAGAATCCACTGCAGTAACGGAGCCCAGCGAGTCGCCGGCGTCAGCCTGGTCTTCAGCCGCACCTGGGTGTCCAGATAGGCGGGCTCGAAGAAGTCGGTACGGACGACCTCTGCACCGTCTGGGGCGATCACCGCGCTGATACCGGTGGTACCGGCGACCACGACGTATCGGTCGTGCTCGACGGCCCGCACCTTGCCGAATGCCAGCTGCTGCTCACTCATGGTCTGGTTGAAGGTGGCGTTGTTGCTCGGCACCGTCAGCAGCTGGGCACCGTTGAGCACGGCCTTTCGCGGGGCGCGATCGAAGATCACCTCCCAACAGGTGGACACCCCGACCGGCACGCCCGCGATGCGCACCACACCGGAACTCGTGCCGGGCACGAAATTGCCGGCGCGGCTGGCGTAGCCGGAAAGATGGCGGAAAAGCCACGGCATGGGCAGGTATTCGCCGAAGGGCTGCACGATCTCCTTGTCGTGGCGGTCCGCGGGCCCCGTTCCCGGATTCCAGACGATCACCGTGTTGGTGAACTCCGGGTCCTGTTGCAGTCGACCCGGCGCGTCGAGCACGGTGCCGACCAGGATCGGCGCGCCGATCGCCGCAGCCGCCCGGGATATCTGCTGGGCAGCGTCGGGATTGACCAACGGATCGATGTCCGACGAATCCTCGGGCCAGACGACGAATTGCGGTCGCGGGGCACTGCCCGCACGGACATCCTCGGCCAGTCGCAGTGTCTCCTGCACATGGTTGTCCAGGACCGCTCGCCGCTGCGCATTGAAATCCAGACCCAGACGCGGCACATTGCCCTGAATGACCGCGACGGTGACTGCCGGTTCGCCGCCCGCTCCCGCGCCGGCGTGCCGCACCTGCGGCCACACGATGACGGCGGTCAACAACACCAGGCAGATGCACACACCCGGCAGCACCACCGCCGGCGGCGCCGCCGTTTCGGCCGGCCCGGATTTGCCGCCGGTCCGCCACCACATCTCGATTTCCAGCGCGATCGCGGTCACACTGCAGCCCACCAGCACGATCCCCGCGGACAGCAGCGCGACACCTCCCAGCTGGACCAAGGGCAGCAGCGGACCCTCGGTCTGACCGAACGCCACCGACCCCCAGGGAAAACCACCGAACGGCATGATCGACTTCAGCCACTCCTGCGCCGCCCACAGCACCGCAAACCAGATCGGCCAACCGGGCAGCCCGCGGACCACGACGGCCAATAACCCGAAAAGACCCGGGAACAGCGCGGACACCGTCGCCAACACCAGCCAGGGCATCGGTCCCACCAGCGAGCCGATCCACGGCAACAACGGCACATAGAACGCCAGACCGAACAGCAAGCCGTAGCCCAGCCCACCTACCGGCGTGGTTGCCCGGTGCATCAGCACCCAGGTCAGCAGCGCGACCGCGACAATGGCCGCCCACCACCAGTTGATCGGCGGGAAGCTGGCATACAGCAACAAACCGGCCCCGACACAGACCAGCAGACGCGGCAGACGCGGCCGGACCGCGGCCCACAGCCCCGGTAGCCGCGTCACCGCCCCGGTGCCCATCGCCCACAGGCGCCGACGGGCCGCGGCGCTGAGCCGAATGGTCGCCGTCGAGGTGCCGGCGTCCAGCGCGGACTCTTGCGGATAGGTGGGATCGGCGGCCATCTCGGCGTCAGGCACCTCAACCGCCGAATCGACCTCGCTGCGGTCGAGGTTCGGCACCTTGCGGCCGGGCCATCCCCTAGCCATAGATGACCGCACCCCGATGCACGGTTTGACGACAGCGCGGCAACGCGTCCTGCGGACCCAGCCGAGGTAGCGCCGGCACCCGGGACCGCGGATCGGTAGACCAACGCTGAACGGCGTCACGCGGCGCACTGACGTCCAGAACATTGACGTCGTCCCACACGGCGTACGAGGCCGGCGCGCCCGGCACCAAGGTGCCGGTCTGCCCATCGCGGACACCGCCGGCCCGCCATCCCCCGCGGGTTGCCGCGGCGAACGCCGCCCGCGCCGACACGGCGCTGCCCGGGGTGCGGTGGTTGACCGCCGCAGCCACGCTCGCCCACGGGTCGAAGCCGGTTACCGGCGCGTCGGAACCAAGGGCGAGTGGCACGCCTTGGGATGCTAACAGCGCAAGCGGGTTGAGCCGGCACCCTCGATCCCGCCCGAGGCGCTGGGCGTACATCCCGTCGACGCCGCCCCAGAGTGCGTCGAAATTGGGCTGCACGCTGGCGATGACACCCCAGGTGCCCAACTTGGCGGCCTGATCGGCAGTGACCATCTCCACGTGCTCCAGACGGTGTCCGCACCGGGCGACCGCGACCACGCCGAGGTCCTGCACGACCCGTTCGAAGGCTGCGACGACCGCCGACACGGCGGCATCGCCGATGACGTGGAAACCGGCGGTCACCTGCGCGGCGGTGCACGCCCGCAGATGCGCTTCGATGGCGTCTGAGTCGAGGTGACAGGTTCCGGTGCAGCCGGGCGCGTCCGCGTACGGCTCATCCAGCCAGGCGGTGCGCGACCCGAGTGCGCCGTCGACGAAAAGGTCACCGGCCAACCCGTGGGCTCCGGTCTGCTCGATCAACCTTCGGGCCTGGGTCGGTGTGGTCACTGCCTCACCCCAGTAACCGATCACTTCGACGCCCTGTCGGAGAGAGCGCAGCGCCAGCCAGTCGTCGAGCCCGCCGATTTGCGGGCCGGCGCACTCGTGCACGGCGACGACGCCGGACGCGGCCAGGGCCTGCATCGCCGCGGCCCGGGCTTCGGCCAGCTGCGCGTCGGTCAGCAGGTCGCGGGCCGCGGCCCGGACCAGGTGGTGAGCATCCCCGGTCAACGGCTGCTGTGCGGCGAAACCCGCGGTGGCCGGTAGTTCGGGGACCAACCGCCGCAACGCCGACGAGGCCAGCGCCGAATGCACGTCCACCCGGGCCAGGTAGGCGGGCCGACCGTCGAGCACGGCGTCCAGGTCCGCGGTGCTGGGCGCGGTTTTTTCGGGCCAGGCCGACTCGTCCCAGCCGTGTCCCCAGACCGGCCGGCCGGGGTGCGCCGCGGCGTAGTCGCCAACCATGCGCAGGCATTGCGCGCGTGAGGTCGCGGAACGCACGTCCAGCCCGCTGAGCGTCAGACCGGTCGCGCTCAGGTGGATGTGGCTGTCCACGAATCCGGGCGCGACGAATGCGCCATCGAGGTCCTGAACTTCGACATCCGGGAACTGGTCGCGCGCGACATCGTCGCTGCCCAGCCACGCGACGATGTCGCCGCGCACCACCATGGCGGTGGCGTCGGGGTGGGTCGGGCTGTAGATCCGGCCGTTGACCAGCAGCTTGGAGGGAATCTGCGTCACACCGCAAAACTACGTGGGAAGTCCAACACCTAGTTCTGTCCTAGCTCTGTCCTAGGTCCAGGTCGGGGCTTGGTCGGGAATGCGAGCCTGCGGCAAGGTCGGTGGTTCTCCGTCGATGACGTCGATGACCTCGCCATCGATGAAGTCACGCTGATCGGGTTGCTCGCGGCGGGTGAACGCGCCGGCCATGCCGGCGGCCGCGGTCGCCGTCAACGGCACCCGCCGCAGGATCCCGCGCAGCGCGATCGCGGTCAGCCCGGGGCCGGCGGCCGCCCGGATCGGCGGCGCCAGCAGCAACAACCCCACAGCGGTGCTGACCAGCCCGGGAACCAGGACCAAACCGGTGGCGACGGCAACCAGGGCGCCGTCGCTCAACGCGCGGTGCGGTTCCTGCACGCCGGACCGCAACTGCATGAGGTGCCGCCCGAGCTGCCACCCGCCCATCGGAGCCCACAGGACCAACCCGAGGACGAAGGTGGCCAGCAGCACCACCAGGGCCCAGCCGAACCCGATGGCCGCCGCCAATCCGATGAAGGCCATGAGCTCGACGACGGCGTAAACGAGAAGCAGCCGACCTAGCATGTGATGCCAACGTCTGCGGGCGGCGCCCGAGTTCCGCAAGCGGTCGCGTCACGGCTGCAGTTAGATGACGCTATGACCACGATCGACATCGACACCCCGGCCGGACCGATCGACGCGCTGCTGAGCGTTCCCGCAGGAGAAGGTCCGTGGCCGGGCGTGGTCGTCGTACATGACGCGGTCGGGTATGCCCCGGACAACGAGTCGATTTCCCAGCGCATCGCCCAAGCGGGTTATGTGGCGCTGACCCCGAATATGTACGCCCGCGGCGGCCGCGCCCGGTGTATCACCCGAGTCTTTCGCGAGCTGCTGACCAAACGCGGTCGTGCCCTCGACGACATTCTGGCTGCCCGTGATCACCTGCTGGCCATGGCCGAATGTTCCGGCCAGGTGGGCATCGCGGGCTTCTGCATGGGTGGCGGGTTCGCGCTCATTTTGTCGCCCAGAGGCTTTGGCGCCTCGGCGCCGTTCTACGGCACACCGCTGCCCCGCCATCTCAGCGAGACCCTCGAAGGGGCATGCCCGATCGTCGCGAGTTTCGGCGGCCGGGACCCGCTGGGGGTGGGCGCTGCCGACCGATTGCGCACCGTCATCCAGGCAAAAAGGATCACCGCGGACATCAAGGTCTATCCGGGGGCCGGGCACAGCTTCGCCAACAAACTTCCCGGTCAACCGCTGATTCGGGTTGCGGGATTCGGCTACAACGAGACCGCGACCGAAGATGCGTGGCGCCGGGTGTTTGCGTTCTTCGGCGAGCACCTGAGTAGCGGAGCCGACGGGCAGTGAGGACCCGACGATGCATGCTGGGCTGAAGAGCGCATCCACGGTATTCGCGGTGTTGGGGGTTCTGGCCGGAACGGGTGTGCTGACGCGTGGCGCGCCGGCGTCGGCCCCGACGTCCACGCTCGTGACGGGTATCGCAACCACCGAGGCTGCCGCTGAGCCGTTTACCCCGACCGAACAGCAGATTGTCCGGCTTTTGCCGCCTGGCTACTCGGCCGGTTCGTGCACGCGAGCCACCAACCCGTTTCCTGCTGCCATCGCCAGCCTGGACTGCACCGACGACCGGCAGTCAGACACGCCTGACTATGCCCGCTTCACGCTGTACGACAATGTCGACTCGTTGACCGCCGATTTCTATGCGACCGCCGAAAGCATGGCGGTGTCACCGTGTCCCGGGGGCAACGCCTCGCCCGGCAACTGGACTTACGGATCGAGCCCCGGCGGTGCCGGCGGCAAGATCGTGTGCGGCAGCATCGAGGACCGTGCTGATCTCGCCTGGACCCGCGACGCCCAGCTGCTGCTGGCCACGGTCAACGGCGGAGGCAGCCTCAACGACCTGTACCGGTGGTGGTTGCGCTATGGCGGCTCTTGAGCTCCCGTCGGCGGTGACTAGGCGCCAGCCACTCTGAGCTCCAGTCCGACGTTGTTTTCCATGCCGCCGCGCAGCTTGCTGACAAAGTTGAAGACCTTGCCGAGGATGCCGTACCGCTTGGCGATCGCGTCGTAGACGGCGCCGGTCTGCGAATCGTCGAGGATGGCCGCGGTGCCCTCGACGGCCTCGCTCTTCGGGCGACCGCGCACGTCGCAGATGGCCATCGTTACTCGCGGGGTATTGCGAATTCGCTTGACTTTCCACGCTTTTTTCTCGGTGATGACCAGCAGCCGGTCACCGCGGTTCTTGTCCCAGGCGGCCCAGATGGGGGTCGGCTTGGCCCGGCCGTCTTTGGTGAAGGTGGTCAGCAGGATGTACTGCGCCTTGGCAAGGTCGGCGAAGGTGGGCGTCACGGTGTCAACTTAGCGCTGAGCAGACGCGGAATCGCACGCGGAAGGCATTCCGCGTGCGATTCCGCGTCTGCTCGCCGGCGCTTCCGTAGCCTGACATCACGGGACCACCCGGTCCTGTCTGACGTCGACGATCAGGTCGCCGGAGAAACCCCGAGTCGAGCCGGGCTCGACTCGGACAAATCTGTCCTCGCCTTGGTAGTCGCGGACGGTCAGCGCGACAGCAACTTTCGCACCCGCCACCACCGCCAGAATGTTGCGCACCGGCAGCCCCTGCGACGGGGTGCCCTCGCCGACCAGGCTCATCGACGGCGTGCCCACCCATGGGTACGGTGCGAAACACGAGCGGTCTATCAGGTCTGTCAGTGGCTCCGGGCAGCCCACCTCCCAGTGCGCACCCGCCGCGGGGGCAGAAGTCGGGCCGGGGTCGGCCCAGGCCGGCGCCGACGTCCATCCGAGGGCACCGGCGGCCAGGGCAGCAGCCGCCGTGGTGAGCCGGAAAAGGCGTGTCCTCATCGGATGGCTCAACCCTCCAAGTCACCTTCGGTGTCCAGCAAAACCTGACGCAATCCGTCGAGGGTATCCGGTTGCGGCTGGGCCCACATGCCGCGACCGGCCGCCTCCAGCAGGCGTTCGGCCATCCCATGCAGCGCCCACGGGTTGGACTCCGCCATGAACTTGCGGTTCTCGGCATCCAGCACATAGCTCTGGGTGAGCTGCTCGTACATCCAGTCGGCCATCACCCCGGCCGTCGCGTCGTATCCGAAGAGATAGTCGACGGTGGCGGCCATCTCGAATGCGCCCTTGTAGCCGTGGCGGCGCATCGCGGCCATCCACCGGGGATTGACCACCCGGGCCCGAAACACCCGGGTGGTCTCCTCCGACAGCGTGCGGGTGCGGATCGCGTCGGGCCGGGTGTTGTCGCCGATGTAGGCGGCGGGCGCGTGGCCGGTCAACGCGCGCACGGTGGCCACCATGCCGCCGTGGTACTGGAAGTAGTCGTCGGAGTCGGCGATGTCGTGTTCGCGGGTATCGGTGTTTTTGGCGGCCACCGCGATGCGCCGGTACTGGCGGTTCATGTCGTCTACGGCTTCGCGACCGTCGAGGTCGCGTCCGTAGGCGAAGCCGCCCCACGCGGTGTACACCTGGGCCAGGTCCGCGTCGTCTCGCCAATTGCGGCTGTCGATAAGCTGCAGCAGCCCGGCACCATAGGTTCCCGGTTTGGAGCCGAAAATCCTTGTGGTGGCGCGACGTTGGTCGCCATGTTGGGCCAGGTCGGCTTGGGCATGGGCGCGCACGTAATTCATGTCGGTGGGTTCGTCAAGATCGGCGACCAACCGGACCGCGTCGTCGAGCATCGTCACCACGTGCGGGAAGGCGTCCCGGAAGAATCCGGAAATGCGTACCGTCACATCGATCCGGGGCCGGCCCAGCTCGGTCAGCGGGATAGCGGTGAGATCCACCACGCGCCGCGACGCGTCGTCCCAGACCGGCCGAACACCCAGCAGGGCAAGCACTTCGGCGATGTCGTCGCCGGCGGTGCGCATCGCCGAGGTGCCCCACACCGACAGGCCCACCGACTGCGGCCACCGGCCATGGTCATCGCGGTACCGGGCCAGCAGTGAATCAGCCAGGGCCACACCGGCTTCCCAGGCCAGCCGCGACGGCACTGCCTTCGGGTCGACGGAGTAGAAGTTGCGACCGGTGGGCAACACGTTGATCAGACCGCGCAGCGGTGACCCCGACGGGCCGGCCGGGATGAACCGGCCGTCCAAAGCCCTCAATACCTGCTCGATTTCGGAAGTGGTGCCGGCGAGCCGCGGCACCACTTCGGTTGCGGCGAAACGTAGTACCGCCGCGACGTCGGCGTTGTCCGTGAGATGATTCGCGGCGGCCGGGTCCCAGCCGGTGGCTTGCAGCGCGGCGACCAGCTTCCGGGCGGCTGCCTCGGCCTGGTCGACCGAGGCGCGCTCGTCGGTGCCGTCGTCGGCCAGCCCGAGCGCCTGTCGCAGGCCGGGCAGCGCCTGCTCGCCGCCGAACAGCTGGCGGGCCCGCAGGATGGCCAGCACCAGGTCGAGTTCTTGTTCGCCGGAAGGCTTTTGGCCCAAGATGTGCAGGCCGTCACGGATTTGGACGTCCTTGATCTCGCACAGCCAGCCGTCGACGTGCAGCAGCATGTCGTCGAACGAATCTTCGGGCGGCCGCTCGGTCAGCCCCAGATCGTGGTCCATCTTGGCGGCCCGGATCAGCGTCCAGATCTGCTGACGGATGGCGGGTAGTTTTCCGGGGTCCAGCGTGGCCACGCTAGCGTGCTCGTCGAGTAGTTGCTCCAAACGCGCTATGTCACCGTAGGTTTCGGCGCGCGCCATGGGTGGGATCAGGTGGTCGACGAGTACGGCGTGCGCTCGTCTTTTCGCCTGGGTGCCCTCGCCGGGATCGTTGACCAGAAACGGGTAGATCAGCGGCAGGTTGCCCAGCGCCGCGTCGGACCCGCAGGCCGCCGACAGGCCTAATGTCTTTCCCGGCAGCCACTCCAGGTTTCCGTGTTTGCCCAGGTGTACCACGGCGTGCGCCCCGAATCCCGCCTCCAGCCAGCGGTAGGCGGCCAGATAGTGATGGCTGGGCGGCAAATCCGGGTCGTGGTAGATCGCGACGGGATTGTCCCCGAAGCCGCGCGGCGGCTGCACCATCAGCATCAGATTGCCGGATCGTATACCGGCAAAGACGATTTCGCCGTCCGGATCATTGGTGCGGTCGACGAACAACTCCCCCGGCGGCGGCCCCCAATGGTGTGTCACGGGCTCGGTCAGCTCGGCGGGCAGCGTGCCGAACCAAGCGCGATAGTCCTTGGCGGACACTCGGATCGGGTTGCCGGACAATTGCCCCTCGGTGAGCCAATCGGGGTCTTGGCCGCCGCGTTCGATCAGCGCATGGATCAGGGCGTCGCCGTCGTTTGACTCGACACCGGGCAGGTCGCCCAGCTGGTAGCCGCGCTCGCGCATCGCCTGCAACAAGGCGACCGCGCTGGCCGGGGTGTCCAATCCGACCGCGTTGCCGATCCGGCCGTGTTTGGTCGGGTAGGCGGAAAACACCACGGCCACCCGCTTATCGGCGGGTGCGACGTAGCGCAGCCGCGCATGGCGGACCGCCAGACCGGCGACCCGCGCGCAGCGCTCGGGATCGGCGACATAGGAGATCAATCCGTCGTCGTCGATCTCCTTGAACGAGAACGGGACCGTGATGATCCGACCGTCGAACTCAGGCACCGCCACCTGGCTGGCGACGTCGAGGGGGCTAAGTCCGTCGTCGTTGTCGCACCACTGGTCCCGGGCGCTGGTCAAGCACAGGCCTTGCAGGATCGGGATATCCAGGGCGGCAAGGTGTTCGACGCTCCAGCTGTCGTCATCGCCGCCGGCTGAGGCGGCAGCGGGCTTGACTCCCCCGGCGGCCAGCACGGTGACCACCATGGCGTCGGCGTCGGCAAGTCTGTCGAGCAGTTCCGGTTCGGCGGTGCGCAGCGACGCGCAATACACCGGCAGCGCCCGACCACCCGCGTCCTCGATGGCCCGGCATAGCGCCTCGACATATGCGGTGTTTCCGGCCAGGTGTTGCGCGCGGTAGAACAGCACCGCGATCGTCGGGCCGTCGACCTTGGAGCCGTCAGCGCGGGCCAGTTCGCCCCAGGTGGGCGTCACCAGCGGCGGGGTGAAGCCATAGCCCGTCATCAGCACCGTGTCCGACAGGAAGGCGTGCAGCTGCCGCAGGTTGTCCACACCGCCGTGGGCCAGGTAGATGTGCGCCTGCACCACCGTGCCGGCGGCAACCGTGGACAGGTCGGTCAACTCGGCGTCGGCGGCCTGCTCACCACTGACCAGCACGGCCGGCACCCCACTGGCGATCACCACGTCGATGCCGCGCTGCCAGGCGCGGTAGCCACCCAGGATCCGCACCACCACGATCGAGGCGCCGGACAGCAACTCGGGCAGCTCGTCGTCGGACAACCGCGACGGGTTGGCCCGCCGATAGTCCTTGCCGCTGGAGCGCGCGCTGATCAGGTCGGTGTCGGACGTCGACAACAGCAGGACGGTCGGCTCGGCCACTCACCATTCGTACCGCAAACCCGTAAGACCGTCCCGGGGCGGGTCGCGTAACCAACTCCGCGGTCAGCGCAAAGGTGGCTTTCGGTCGATGGCAGATCTTTCGGTATCGGCGGCGGCTGCGGGATTGGAGGCGACAAAGCGCCCATCCTGCACGGTTTCTCGAATTGCCAGCCGACCGCAGTCGGATTCCAGTGCAGAGCAGTCGATTTCGCCGCCCCGATGCAGGTGACGCAACCGTCGTTGCGGTCATCACCGCACGGACGCGCAACCAAAAAGGGCCGTCAGCCCTTATCGCGCCACCACTGATACAGACTGGCACTGTCTTTGCCCTCGACAACGGCGAGCCGGAGTTTGGCATTGTCGGTCCAGATGACCGCATAGTTGCCCTCGACGGAAGTGCCGCACTCGACCTGACCGGCGGTCTGGTTGGAGTTGCGGTAACTCCATGTGCCGGGAGAAGCGCCGCCGCCCGGACACGACGATGCCACAGCGTATCCGCTTCTGCCGGGTCCCTGGCGGAACTCCGTTGCCAGGTCGCTGCCGCTCCCATAGAGAAGGAACACGCCGTAGGAAGGTCCGCCCGGGTCGGTGCTTTGGCCGCACATCACCCTTTCGAGCGAACCTTCCACCGGGTCTTTCTCCTGGCAGTTAGTCGAGGAGAAGCCCTGCGGGAGCATGTCCATCAGCTTGCCCGACGGCGCTGCGGCGCAATCGGCTGTGGAGCCGAGAACAGCAGCAGCACCGCTGCACGCGGCAATCGTGATCAACCTGGCAGCGCCAGTGCAAAGAGACATCTCCGACTCCTATGGGCGCAGTGACTGAGGCTGTCGGTCAGCAACGGCTCCGAGCGCACCGCATGCCTCACCGCCTCAGTGGCAAACGATATCGCCGCCCGGCTGATCACAACGGCGGTTCCGCCAAATGTCCGGCCGCACGCGGCCCGAAGACCTGGCAAGGCCAGCGGCCCGCGCTACCACTCGCCGATCACCGCAGGGAGATGTCGTCTTGATTGCTTTCTCCCGGCGGTGCCGCCTTCGATGGACTTCCGGATCTCGGCTCAACTGCTTATGCCGCAACGGTTTCCGAGGCGCCGGGGCTACCAGCGAATGGACAGCCGCCGAGGCGGCCAACGCCTCGCCGTTGCAGACCGTGGTGCAAGACCTTTTGGGCGTGATCAATGCCCCCGGCGGGGCTGCCGGAACAGGGGGAGCCGGCGATCCGGGCACCGCCATCCTCACCGCCCCCGGTCCGGCCGGTTCCAGCTACACCTTCAGCATCCTCAACAACACCGCCGGATCCGCTAACGTCTCCTCCAACTGCGGTGCTAGCCTCGGGCGCCACGACCACGACGACGGTTGCGGTATCCGCGACCTCGGCCACCGGGTCGGCCGGCAAGGTCGTCTCGCTCGACCACGGTCACCGGCCGTCACCGTCCGCATGGATCACGAGGGTGCCCAGCCGACGGGGGATCCAATCGTGATTGCCGGGGCCGTACCGTGGACGGGTGGTCAGGTCTCGCGACACCGACGCGTGCCCGGGCGCGCTGCAGGTGCACCAGGCCGCCGACGGAGCGCTGGTGCGGGTGCGGTTGCCGGGCGGATTGGTTACCGCGGCTCAAATGGGCGCGCTGGCGCGGGTTGCCACCGGCTTTGGCTCGGCAACGCTGGAGCTGACGTCGCGCGGCAACGTGCAGTTGCGCGGTGTCACCTACGTGGCAACGGTCGCCGAAGCGATCGCCAAGGCGGGCCTGTTGCCGTCGCCGACGCATGAGCGGGTCCGCAACATCGTCGCGTCACCGTTGTCGGGGCGAGTGGGCGGAAACACCGACATCCGGGACTGGGTCGACGAGCTGGACGCCGCGATTTGCGCCGAACCCCGGCTTGCCGGCCTGGGCGGCCGGTTCTGGTTCAGTCTGGACGACGGTCGCGCCGACGTCTCGGGTCTGGCTGCCGACGTCGGCGTCCACGTATTCGACGACGGCTACGCCTTGACGCTGGCGGGCCGCGACACCGGAATCCGGGTCAGCGATGTCACCGCGACACTGGTCCGGGTCGCGCTGAGGTTCATCGAGATCCGCGGAAAGCATTGGCGGATAACCGAATTTGCTGACTTGGGTGACTTGGGTGCCCTGCTCCCCGGAGCGCAACCCGGTGCTGCCTTTTCGCCGGTCACCACACCGCCGGTGGGCTGGATACCCCAGGACGACGGCCGCGTCACGTTGGGCGCCGCCGTTCCGCTGGGGGTCTTGCCCGCTCGCGTCGCCGACTGCGTGGCCGCGATCGAGGCCCCCCTGGTCATCACGCCATGGCGGTCACTGCTGATATGCGATCTCGACGAAGCCGTTGCCGACGCCGCGCTACGGGTGCTGGCGCCACTGGGCCTGGTGTTCGACGAGACCTCGCCCTGGCTACGGGTCAGCGCCTGCACCGGCAGCCCCGGGTGTGCGCACTCGGTCGCCGACGTCCGGGCCGACGCGGCTGATGCGCTGGACGCGGACACCGCCGTGCACCGCCACTTCGTCGGCTGCGAACGGGCTTGCGGCAGCCCGTTGTCCGGTGAGGTGCTGGTCGCCACCGGCGACGGATACCGCGCACTGCGGAACAACGACGTCTTAGGGTGAGCGGGTGCTCGACTACATTCGCGATGCGGCCGAGATCTACCGTCGGTCGTTTGCGACCATCCGCGCCGAAGCCGACCTGACCCGATTTCCCCCCGACGTGGCGCGGGTGGTGGTCCGGTTGATCCACACCTGCGGGCAAGTCGACGTCGCCGAGCACGTGGCCTATACCGGCGACGTGGTTAGCCGGGTCCGGGCCGCCCTGCGCGATGGCGCGCCGGTGCTGTGCGATTCGTCGATGGTGGCCGCCGGGATCACCACCGCGCGGCTGCCCGCGGACAACCGGGTCGTGTCACTGGTTGCGGAGCCGCGGGCGGCCGAGCTGGCCGCGCGCCGGCACACCACCCGCTCGGCGGCCGGTGTGGAACTGTGGGCCGACCGGCTGGGCGGGGCCGTCGCGGCGATCGGCAACGCGCCCACGGCTCTGTTCCGGTTGCTCGAATTGGTCGACGACGGGGTCGCGGCGCCGGCGGCGGTGCTGGGCGGGCCGGTCGGCTTCGTCGGCTCGGCACAGTCCAAACAAGAGCTCATCGAGCGACCGCGGGGCATGTCGTATCTGGTGGTGCAGGGCCGCCGTGGCGGCAGCGCCATGGCCGCCGCGGCCGTCAACGCGATGGCCGCCGACACCGAATGACGAACCGAGGAACCTTGTGGGGCGTCGGGCTGGGGCCCGGCGACCCGGAGTTGGTGACGGTCAAGGCCGCCCGGGTGATCGGCGAGGCCGATGTGGTGGCCTATCACAGCGCCCGCCATGGCCGCAGCATCGCCCGCGGTATCGCCGAACCGTATCTGCGGCCGGGGCAAATGGAGGAGCACCTGGTGTATCCGGTGACCACCGAGACGACCGGTCATCCCGGCGGTTACGCCGGCGCGCTGGAGGATTTCTACGTGCAGGCCACCGAGCGCATTGCCGCGCATCTGGACGCCGGACGCAATGTGGCGCTGCTCGCCGAGGGCGACCCGCTGTTCTACAGCTCGTACATGCATTTGCACACCCGGCTGACGCAGCGGTTCAACGCGGTGATCGTGCCGGGAGTGACCTCGGTGAGCGCCGCCTCGGCGGCCATAGCGACGCCGCTGGTGGCCGGCAACGAGGTGCTGTCGGTGCTGCCCGGCACGTTGCCGGTTGCCGAGCTGACCCGCCGGCTCGCCGACGCCGACGCTGCCGTAGTACTCAAACTTGGCCGTTCGTATCACAATGTGCGCGAAGCACTTTCGGTGTCCGGCCAACTTGACGACGCTTTCTACGTGGAGCGGGCCAGCACCGCCGTTCAACGGGTGTTGCCAGCGGCTGACGTCGATGAGGCCAGCGTGCCGTACTTCTCGCTGGCCATGCTTCCGGGGGGACGGCGGCGCGCGTCGGTTGTCGGTTCGGTCGCGGTGGTGGGCCTGGGTCCCGGCGACATGGACTGGATGACGCCGCAGAGCCGGCGCGAGCTGGCGTGCGCGACCGATCTGATCGGATACCACACCTACCTGAACCGCGTTCCGGTGCGTGACGGGCAGCGGCGCCATCCCAGCGACAACACCGACGAGCCCGCCCGCGCCCGGCTGGCCTGCTCGCTGGCCGAGCAAGGTCATGCGGTGGCGGTGGTGTCGTCGGGTGATCCGGGTGTATTCGCCATGGCCACGGCCGTTCTGGAAGAGGCGAAGCAGTGGCCGGATGTGCAGATCCGGGTGATTCCCGCGATGACGGCCGCCCAGGCGGTGGCCAGCCGGGTTGGCGCCCCGCTGGGGCATGACTATGCGGTGATCTCGTTGTCCGACCGGCTCAAGCCGTGGGAGGTGATCGCCGCACGGGTTGCGACCGCGGCCGCCGCCGACCTGGTGCTGGCCATCTACAACCCCGCTTCCAAGGCGCGCACCTGGCAGGTCGGCGCGATGCGGGACCTGCTGCTACAGCACCGCGAGCCGGGCACCCCGGTGGTGATCGGCCGCGACGTGTCGGGCCCCGATGAAGACGTTCGGGTGGTGCGGCTGGCTGACCTGAACCCCGCCGACATCGACATGCGTTGCCTGCTGATCGTCGGGTCCTCCCAAACCCAGTGGTACTCAGCAGGTTTCGATGACCGCGTGTTCACACCGCGGCGGTACCCGACCTGAAGCCCGTTACCATGCGTCATCCGGTGCGCACCGTCAGCGGGCACTAACGCACCGAATCGTTGCAAGGCCGGCGCATGCTGGTGCGCCGAGCGTGACATGGCTGCGCAAAATCGGCCAAATTCTCACGCTCAGAACACGTTCGACGAAATCCGGTGGCGGCGATCAACGCGCGTACGCTACGCCGGCCACCCCGGCTATGCGGGTGGGTGACCAGCACCAACCACCGGTTTGGGAGCCGGCACATCCGCAGGCTCACCCAACAGCAGGGAACGAACCAGCCGGCGCGGCCCGAACGGCCGAAGCATGTAGCTGGCCGGGCGCGTGCGCACCCGTTGCGGCCACCAGAACCAGCGCCCGAGCAGCGCGGCGATCGACGGCGTCATCAGCGAGCGCACCACCAGGGTATCGAACAGCAGACCCAGACCGATGGTGCTGCCGGCCTGGCCGATGGAGCGCAGGTCACTGGCGACCATGGACATCATGGTGAAGGCGAACACCAGACCGGCCGCGGTGACGACGCCACCCGTTTCGCCCATCGAGCGGATGATGCCGGTCCGTAGCCCGGCGCCGAGTTCCTCCTGAAAACGTGAGACGAGCAGCAGGTTGTAGTCGGATCCGACGGCCAACAGAATGATCAGCCCGAACACCGGCGCGATCCAGTTCAGCTCCAGGCCGAAGATGTGTTGCCAGACCAGCACGGACAGCCCGAAGGCGGCGCCCAGCGAGATCAGCACCGTGCCGACGATCACCAGCGAGGCGACCAGGGCGCGGGTGATGATCACCATGACCACGAATATCAGTGTCAGAGCGGCGATTCCGACGATCATGAGGTCGTATTTAGAGCCGGTCTGGATATCGTTGTAGACCGCTGCCGTGCCGGTGAGATAGAACTTGGCGTTGGTCAGAGGTGTGCCCTTTACGGCTTCGTGCGCGGCGTTGAGTTCCGGTTTGACGGCCGCAATCCCTTTGGGAGTCGCCGGGTCCGCGTCATGGGTGATGATGAAGCGCGCGGCCTTACCGTCCGGCGACAGGAAGAGTTTCAGGCCGCGCTGAAAGTCGGGATTGTCGAACGCCTCCGGGGGTAGATAGAAGTAGTCGTCGGCCCTCGAGGAGTCGAAAGCCTGGCCCATCGCGCTGGCGGTGTCGGTCATCCGCGACATTTGCGTGACCAATCCGGAGAAGCTGCTGTGTAACGTCAGCAGGGTTCCCTGCATGGATTTCGCGACGGCGATGATCGGCGGGAACTCCGCGAGCAGTTGCGGTAGTAATGCGTCGACATTGTTCATTTCTTTGAGCAGTGTTTGCATGTTCTCGCTGAACTTGTCCACGCCGTCGATCGCCTCGAATACCGACTTCGCCGCCCAGCACACGGAAATGTTGAAACAGTGCTGCTCCCAATATAAATAGCCGCGCAGCGGCCGCGCGAAATCGTCGAAGTCCGCCAGGTGGTCCCTCATCTCGTCCAGCGTGGCCTTCATGTCGGTCATGTCACCGACCATGCGATGAGTCGTGCTGCTCAGCTGCCCCAGCAAGCCATACATGCGTTCCATCGAGCCGACCATGGCGCCGAGGTCGTCGCTCATCTCGAGCATGTCGGCCATCCGGTCCCTCATGAATCGCAGATTCTCTTGGATCGGAATGGCTTGCATGCTGATCTGGAACGGGATCGAAGTGTGTTCGATGGGGCTTCCCAGCGGCCTGGTAATGCTTTGTATTCTCTCGATTCCCGGGGTACGGAAGATGTTCTTGGCGATCCGGTCCAGGATGATCATGTCGCTCGAATTGCGCATGTCGTGATCGGTCTCGACCATGAGAATGTCGGGATTCATTCTGGAGGGGCTGAAATGACGCTCTGCCGCGGCGTATCCGATATTCGACGGCAAATGAGGAGGTATGTAGAAGCGATCGTTGTAGCTGATCTTCATGCCCGGCACCACGAGCATGCCCACCAGCGCGATCAGCAGCGAGGCCACGAAGATCGGCCCGGGCCAGCGGACGGTAGCGGTGCCGATCCGGCGCCAGCCACGGACCTTGATCATCCGTTTGGGGTCGAGCAGACCGAACCGGCTGGCCACCGCGACGACCGCCGGCGCCACCGTCAGCGCACCCGCGATCACAATGAGCAATCCCAGCGCGGAAGGAATGCCCAGCGCCTTGAAATAGGCCAGCCGCGCAAAATGCAGGCAGAAGCTCGCCCCGGCAATCGTCAGCCCCGAGCCCAAGATGACGTGATAGGTGCCGCGGAACATCGTGTAATAGGCCGTTTCCCGATCTTCACCGGCTTGCCGTGCCTCCTGATAACGTCCGATGAGGAATATCGCGTAATCTGTTCCCGCCGCAATGGCCAGGGACGACAACATGGCGACGACGAACGTCGAAAAGCTCAACAGGTCGTTGTACCCGAGAATCGCGATGACTCCCCGGGCCGTCAGCATCTCGAGGAAGACCATAAAGAGCACAAGCAACACGGTGCTGACGGAGCGGTAGACAATCGCGAGCATGATCATGATGACCACGCCCGTCACGCCCATCATTTTGAACATGCTTTTATCGGCGGCCTCGGTCATGTCCGTGGTGAGCGCTGCCGGACCGGTGACGTAGGCCTTGACTCCGGCGGGCGGTTTCGAATCGTCGACGATCTTGCGAACGGCGTCGACGGACTCGTTGCCCAGGGTGCTGCCCTGGTCGCCGGCGGTATTGATCTGCGCATATGCGGCTTTGCCGTCAGTGCTCTGAGCACCGGCGGCGGTCACGGGGTCTCCCCACAAATCCTGGAGGTGCTGCACGTGTTTGCGGTCGGCCTGCAGCTTTTTCACCAGGCCGTCGTAATAGCGATGGGCTTCTTCGCCGAGTGGTTTATCGCTTTCCAGGACAAGCATCACGATGCTGTCGGAATCGAATTCCTGGAATTTCTTGCCCATGTGTTTGGCGGCGATCATCGCCGGCGCATCTTGCGGCGACATCGTCACCGCGTGTGATCTCGCGACGAATTCGATCCAGGGCACGAGAACGTTCACGGCGATCGTCAGCAGCAGCCAGGCGAGAATGATCGGGATTGCGAATGTGCGGACGGCCCGCATGAATCTCGGGCGGGTGTCGTCGTGGGCGTTCATGCGGCCTTCACCAGACAGAAGGCCTGCGCGTGGTGCCCGCTGGAAGATTGTTCGTCTTTGACGGCACCGTTCACGGTGATGCGGCACCCGATACGGTCGCTGTCGCCTTGCGCCACCACGTTGGCGATAACGGCCGGTAGCGTCATCGTCATCGTGTACGTCCAGGGCAGGCTGGTGAAGTCCGCTTGCTCGGGCTGGGTCAGCTTGTTCAGGTAGCTCACACTTCCGGCGGTGCCGGCGGGCCCGAAAACCTCATAGGTCACGTGTTTGGTGTTAATCGACTCGATCACGCCAGAGTTGGCGCCCGTCCACGTAAAGATCGGGTCGGAGCCGAAGACGCCGCGGAGCCTGTCCACGGCTATGCCCCCGGCGGCCAGGGCGATAACGACAACGAGCGGTATCCACCCTCGCTTGAGAAAGCTGAGCACTGAAGTTCCCCTCCGCTCATCGCCTTGCCGGTTGGTCCGGTTCGCACGTAGTCCACGCTCCCGCCGCCGCGTCGACTAGGGCCGTTCGGCCCGGGGACGGTGGTCGTAGGACACACGAACTGCGGTTGCACGACCACTATATACCATACCCCCTATGGTATTTTCCCTGGCCGGTCGCAGCGCGCCGACCAGCACGCCGGTGCTGGTTACCTCGATCGCCGCCGGTTAAACCCAAATCCCCTCTCGTCGAGGCGATGACGCGATCCGGGCAGGCGACGCCGACGGTCGATATTCGGACTACCTGGCTACCCGAGCAGCTGGGCGACGCACCTGGCCGCATCCGCGACCAGCGCCTCGCTCGGTTCGGCGTCATACCCGCCGCCGGCACGATCGGACAAGATCGCCACCACGTGCGGTATGCCGCTGGGCGACCACACCACTGCCACATCGTTGGCCCGGCCGTAGTCACCCGAACCGGTCTTGTCGATCACTTTCCAGTCCGCGGGAAACCCGGCCCTGATCCGTTTGGCGCCCGTGGTGTTTCGCGCCATCCAGTCGGTGAGCATCGCCCGCTTGTCGGCAGGTAACGCATCGCCGAGAACGAGCTGCTGATAGTCGAGCGCGATCGCGTGGGCAGTGGTGGTATCTCGCTCGTCGCCGGGAGGGTCGCGGTTCAGCTCCGGTTCCTCTTGGTCCAATCGGCTCACCGAGTCGCCCAGGCTGCGCAGATATCCGGTGAACGCCGTGGTTCCGCCGATGTCGGCCAGCAACAGGTTGGCGGCGGTGCCGTCGCTGTAGCGGATCGCCGCGTCGCAGAGCTCGCCGACACTCATCCCGGTCGCGACATGCAGCTGGGTGATCGGCGAGGTCGAGCGGATGTCAGCGCTGGTGTAAGTGACCACCTTGTCCAAGTGGCTGAGCGGGTATTGATGCAGCACCGCGGCAACGAGCAGGCCCTTGAATGTGGAGCAGAAGGCGAACCGCTCGTCGGCGCGGTAGGCGATCGCCGCCGTCGGGCCGGATGCCGGCACGTATACGCCCAGCCGCGCCGCATACCGGTGTTCGAGTTCGGCAAAGCGGCCCTGGACATTTGGTGTCGGTGCTGCCGTGGTCGAGGCGGGGTGATCACCGCTGCCGAGGCGGGCGCAACCGGCGAGGGGAACGCACATGGCTAGTGCCAGCAGTAATTCACGACGGGATATCGCCGCCAAGCGTGGATGTGATGGGTTCATGTCGCGAAAGAGTCTGTCACGGTCCCCGTCTCTTTGCGCCAAAGACAGCCATGCGCAACGATGCGAGGCATGCGCTGTGACGTTGCGCGTGAGGAGCTATCGGCGCGGCTGGACGGTGAGCGTCCGCGGGTGCTGGCCCAGCAGGTCGATGCCCATCTGGAATCGTGCCGTCGTTGCCGCGCCTGGCTCATCGACGCGGCCGCACAGACTCGCCGGTTCGCTGCCGTCGGCACCTCCCCCGGTCCGGACCTGGCCGGTCAGATCATGGCCCGCGCCGGCGTCGCGCCCACCCCGCGCTATCGCCGGTGGCTGGGCGCGGTGGGGCCGGGCCACTGGCGGTGGTGTCTGATCGCGGTCGGCGTGTTCCAGATAGCGATCGCGGCTGCACAGATCGGCGGCATCGATTTCGGGATCATGTCGCACCACGGCCACGACGCGATGCACGGCGAGCACTTGCTGCACGAGTCCACCGCGTGGCTGCTGGCTCTGGGACTGGCCATGATCGTTGCCGCCGTGTGGAGCAGCGCCGCACTGGGCGTGGCCGCCATTGCGGGCGCGTACTCCTTGGCGCTGGTGGGTTACGTGGCCGTGGACGCCTGGCATGGTGAGGTGACGGCGGCCCGCATCGCCAGCCACGTACCGGTGCTTGTGGGCACGGTGTTCGCGTTGCTGGTAGCGCGAGACCGTACCGGGGCACCGACGTCACAGCCATCCGAGGCCGAACCTGCCGCACCTGTCCGGTCGGCGGCCCTGACGCACCGTCGGCGCCACCGGAATCTGCGGCCGGTCAACCGTTCTACGACAGCCGGTCGTATGCCCGGGGAGCCTTGCCGTTTAAGGTGGATGCCCATGACCGCGGCAACCGACGACGAGGCCGTCACCGAACTGGCCTTGGCGGCTGCAACCGGCAATGTGCGAGCCCTCGAGGCGTTCATCAAGGCCACGCAGCAAGACGTGTGGCGGTTCGTGACCTTCCTGTCGGATGCGGGCAGTGCCGATGATCTGACCCAGGAGACCTTCCTGCGCGCTATCGGCGCCATCCAGCGGTTCTCTGGGCGCTCCAGCGCCCGTACCTGGTTGCTGGCGATCGCGCGCCGCGTGGTCGCCGATCACATCCGCTATCTCCGGTCCCGGCCCCGGACCGCCCCCGGCGCCGATCCTGAGAGTGTGCTCGACCGCCACGGTCACGCTCGCGGTTTCGAGGAGCTCGTCGAAGTGACCACGATGATCGCCCAGCTGACCGCCGACCAGCGCGAAGCGCTGTTGCTCACCCAGCTTCTCGGGTTGTCCTATGCCGATGCCGCGGCCGTGTGCGGCTGCCCGGTCGGCACCATCAGGTCCCGCGTCGCTCGGGCGCGCGATGCGTTGCTCGCCGATACCGAACGCGACGAACAGACCGGTTAACTCAGTCCGTCGACCCAAGCGGCGGCTTCCGCCACGGTGCTCACAGTCGTGACGCCGGCGGGCAGCGGCGGACGTTCCACCATCAGCACCGGAATATCCAGTGCCGCAGCGGCATCCAGTTTGGCCCTGGTCATGTTGCCGCCGCTGTTCTTGGTGACCAGCGCGTCGATGTGGTGTTGGCTAAGGAGCCGGACTTCGTCGTCGTAGTGATATGGGCCGCGGGACAGCACCAGCTGGTGGCGACGCGGCAACACGGTGTCGTCAGGCGCGGTGACCGCGCGGATCAGAAACCACGCGGGACTGTCGGCGAAGGCCGCGACGCCCGAGCGGCCGGTGGTCAGAAAGATGCGTTGAAACTGTTGCCGGGCAACGGCTTCGGCGGCCTGCGTATCGGATGTAACGACAATCGCGTCGCCGGGGTCCCACGGCTTGCGGGCCAGCACCAGATAGGGCATTTTCAGTTCACGGCAGACCTGCGCGGCGTGCGCGGTCATGGTGGCCGCGAACGGATGGGTGGCGTCGACGACGGCGTCGATGCGCTCGTCTGCGAGCCAGCGCCGCAGGCCGTCGACGCCGCCGAACCCGCCGATGCGCACCGGGCCGACCGGCAGTGCGGGGTCGGGCACCCGGCCGGCCAGTGAGCTGACGATGTCGACGTGCGGGTACAGCCTTGCGGCCAGAGCCCGTCCCTCGGCGGTGCCGCCGAGCAGCAGCAGTCGTGTCAATGCGCCTCCCGACGTGCGGCCGAATACAGGTAGCTGTCGGTGAAGCCGTCGGCCCCCAGCACGTCGCCGACGATGATGACGGCGGTCTTGGTGATGCGGGCGTCGTGCAGTTGCGCGGCGATACCGGCCAGCGTGCCGCGCAGCACCGCCTGCTGTGGCCAGCTCGCGAAAGCGACGACGGCGGTCGGCGTTTCGGCACGGTAGCCGCCGGATAGCAGCTCCGGGACGATGGCGTCGATCTGGGCGGCGGCCAGATGTAGGACGAGGGTGGCGCCTGATTGCGCTAGCGTGCTGAGACTTTCACCGGGCGGCATGGGTGTCGACAGGGTGGCTATCCGGGTCAGCGTTACCGTCTGCGCTACCCCGGGGACGGTGAGCTCGCGTTTCAGAACGGCGGCCGCGGCCGCGAAAGCCGGTACTCCCGGGACGATTTCGTAGTCGATACCCAGCGCGTCGAGCCGGCGGCATTGCTCGGCGAGCGCGCTGTACAGCGACGGGTCGCCCGAGTGCAGCCGGGCCACGTCATGGCCGGCGGCGTCGGCGTCAGCGAGTTCGGCGACGATCTGTTGCAGCGTCAGCGGTCCGGTGTCGACGATCTTCGCGTCCGGCGGACAGTGCGCGAGTAAGTCTTTCGGCATGATGGAGCCCGCGTACAGGCATACCGGGCATCGTTGGAGGAGGCGCTGACCCCGGACGGTGATCAGGTCCGCGGCGCCCGGTCCGGCGCCGATGAAATAGACGGTCATCGCTTGGTCACCTTGGTCACCTTGGTCAACGTCCATTGCGTCACCGGGCGCTGCGGGCTCCAGCCGGTGAAGCCGCCCAGCGGCTCGCCGTGGTAGTGCTGGAAGCGTCGCAGTTCGCCGCCGTGTTGTGAATATGCTTGTGCCAGTGCGGCTTCTGACTCTACTGTGACCGCGTTGGCGACCAGGTGGCCGGTTGTCGGCAGGCTGGCCAGGCAGGCGTCGAGAAGGCCGGGCTGGGTTAGGCCGCCGCCGATGAAGATCGTCGCCGGAGTTGCGGCGTGGTCGAACTGGTCGGGCGCCTGGGCGCGCACCTCGACGTCGACGCCGAAGGCCGTGGCGTTGCGCTCGATGTTGCGGCGGCGCCGTTCGTCGCGCTCGAACGCCACTGCGGTGCAGCCCGGCGCGCTGCGGCACCACTCGACCGCGATGCTGCCCGAGCCGGCGCCGACGTCCCACAACCGCTGTCCCGGCCGGGGCGCCAGTGCGGCCAAGGTAACGGCCCGGATGCCGTGTTTGGTGATCTGGCCGTCGTGGATGAACGCGTCATCGGACAGCGACGAGATGCGCTCGTCGGGCAGGTAGCGGATGGCGATGACGTTGAGATCGTCTATGTCGCTTGGGGTTTCAGTGGCCCATTGGTTGGCGGTGCCGTGGCGGCTGCGTTCATTGCGCCCGCCGAGTTGTTCGAGGACGCTGAATTCTGAGTCCCCGCGGCCGTTTTCGTTGAGCAACCCGGCCAGCTCCTTGGGGGTGGTCTGGTCCTTCGAGAGGACGATCGCCTGGCCGCCGCGGCGTATCGCGGTGTGCAGTGCCGAGGTGACCAGGCTGATCACCTCGGTGTCATGGACGTTCCAGCCCATTCGGGCACATGCCAACGTCACTGCCGACACCTGCGGCAACACGGTGACTTTTTCGGTGCCGAACAGCCGGATGAGCGTGCCGCCGATACCGTGCATCAGCGGGTCGCCGCTGGCGACGACGTGGATGTCGGGCCCATCGGCCGGTAATTGTTGGAGTGCGGGCAGCATGGGCGACGGCCACTCATGTCTGGCGGTGGTTATCGTGTCGTCGAGCAGGTCGAGTTGCCGTTTGGAGCCGTAAATGACGGTAGCCCTTTGCAATTCGCGCTTTGCCGCGTGCGAGAGGCCTGGCATGCCGTCGGCGCCGATACCGACCACGATGATCATCGCGGCATCCTGCGCCACACGAACTGCGGCAACAGCCGCATCGCGAAGAACATCGGCCGCAGCGCCCACGGGACCCAGGCGGTGCGCCGGCCCTTCGCCAGGGCCCGCGCGGTGGCCTCGGCCACTTGCGCCGGGGTGCTGGACAGCGGCGCGGGCGACATGCCTTCGGTCATGCGTCCGATCACGAATCCCGGCCGCACGATCAGCAACCGCACTCCGGTGCCGTGCAACGCGTCGGCCAAACCGCTGGCGAAGCCGTCCAAGCCGGCCTTGGCCGACCCGTAGACGTAATTGGCGCGACGGACCCGTACCCCGGCCACCGAGGAGAACACCACCAGTGTTCCGGTGCCGGCCTGGCGCATGGCCACGGCCAGATGAGTGAGCAGACTGACCTGGGCGACGTAATCGGTGTGCACGATGGCGATCGCATGCTCGGCGTCCGTCTCGGCCCGGGTCTGCTCCCCCAGGATGCCGAAGGCCAGCACCGCGGTGCCGATGGGTCCATAGTCGTTGGTGATCGCGGTGACCAGTGGGCCGTGGCTGGCGAGGTCGTCGGCGTCGAATTCTGTGGTGTGGACGGCTGTCGCCGCTGCCGCCTTGACCGCGGTGACTTGCTCGGTGAGCTGGTCGGCCCGGCGTGCGGCCAGTATCACCGTCGCGCCGGGGGCCAGGCGGCGCGCGAGTTCGGTGCCGATCTCGCTGCGGCCGCCGAAAATTACCACCGGAGCTGCGCCCGTGTCGTCCACGGCTGCGATTATCACCTGCGCTAGCGTGGGTGGCGATGGCGAAGACCACTACGCGGCTTTCCGACGACGCAATGGCGTTTCTCACCGAACGCCATCTGGCCATGCTGACCACACTGCGGGCCGACAATTCGCCCCATGTGGTAGCGGTGGGATTTACTTTCGACCCGATCACGCATATCGCTCGGGTGATCACCACCGGCGGCTCGCAGAAGGCGGTCAACGCCGAGCGCGGCGGGGTCGCGGTGTTGAGCCAGGTGGACGGCGCGCGCTGGCTGTCGTTGGAGGGTAAGGCTTCGGTGAATCGCGATATCGACGCCGTCCGTGATGCCGAATTACGCTATGCCCAGCGCTATCGGACCCCGCGGGCCAATCCGCGACGGGTGGTCATCGAAGTTCTCGTGGAGCGGGTGTTGGGGTCGTCGTCGTTGCTTGACCGGGTGGAGTAGCTGCTAGGTAGCGCACCCATGCGCCGCCGACGGGTCCGGCCACGGCGTGCAGCCGGGCGTTCTGATTCCCCGTTCGCGGCAGGGCGAAGTCTGCGTTGACGGCCGCACAGGCTAACGGCGCCTGGTCGAACCTCACCGGATTTGGCGTCAACGTCCAGGCGCCCGCGGCGTTGAGGCAGGCGGCGGGGTGCGGGGCTTCGCACGGCGCGGCCATCCAGCGGCCGTTGGCCGCTTGGAGGGTGCAGCTTGCGGCGCTCGCACGCGGTTCGTCGGGCGCCCAGCTCCACAGCGTGGCCTGGATACGCCCGTCTTCAGGGAGCAACTGGTCGAAGCCGAACAGGTTGACACCGCAATCGGTCATCGCCTGCACCTTCGACGGTGTCAGCGCCTGTGGGTTCGCCGGGGGGCCGGGTTGGGCTGGTGAGGGCCGACACCAACGTGGAGTCCTCGTAGTAACGAACGAGCTTTGTTGCATACACGTCGCTGCCGTAGGTGGCGTCGCAGCTGGGGTACGGTAGCTCGACGTGGAGCCGCTCTCCACCTCGGGGCCCTTCCACGCGAAGACGTCATTTGACCAGCTCGGTACACACGAACTGACGAGCACAACTTGTGCGCCCGCGGCGCGGACATCGTTGCGTGACGTCTGTAGCGGGAGCGGGACGCAGCCATTGGCGGCGCCCTGGTCCGGGTCGGGGTGATAGATCAGGCTTGTTCCGTCGGGACGCCGGAGGGTGTCTTCCAGTGTGGCGAGTGTTGACGAGTATGCCGCGGCGTCCTGCAGCTCGTCTTCGAGGTAGAGCAGGATGACCTCGTCGGTGTGACCGGGGGTGTTGAGCCAGTTCTTGATCTGTGGGAGCACCGCGGCGAACGGCGGCTCGTTGGTGCAGCCCAGGTTGCCGTTCGCGGGTGCGAGCCCGTGGCAGACCGTGACTTCTCGCTTGCCGAGGAGCTCCACCCTTGGGATGTAATGCAAGTCGAGTTCGAGGCCGCGGACGTCGATGTCCAGCTGTTGGGTCAGCGAGAGCTGCTGGTTGGAGTCGGCATGCGAGAGCGTAAATGAGTCGCTGAGGCTGTTGAACGAGTTGTGGGTGCCCAGCCACTGAGCTTGGCTGATCGGCAATGCGTCTCCAAGCGCGTACTGGAATTGCGCCGTGCGGTGCACCCATGACCGCAGATAGGCGTCCCGGGCTGCCTGGGTGACTTTATGGGCGAGCGGGAGTACGCAGTGTGTGTCCGCGATGCCGACGCGGCGACATTCCGCGGCGACGGCGTCGGCGAACTTGTTGAGTGCCACGCACGGAATGGCGATGGGACTGATGGCGTCGCAGGGTGCTGTGGGCGAGGCTTGCTCTGGCGGGTCGGCGGCTACCGGTGCGGGCGTGATCAATAACAGACTGGTCACGCTAACGACGGCCGCTGTCTGCAGCCATCGGGTGCCGGGCATGCGCGGTACTTTGGCACTTCGATGGGCGGGTTTCTAGGGATGTTGTCGAAGTGTTGTAATCGGGGTTTGGTGGTGGGCGGTGGCGGTTACGGGGGCGAGGCGAGCAGCTGCCGGGCTATCCGGCTTGATGGATATACCCGCCGCGGCGGACGGGTTCCAACCTTGCCGAAGTTCGTCTCGTCTGTAACCAAGAAGACCACGATGACGACGGAGCTGGTGCTCGTCTATCGATCTCGAAACAGCGGCTTTCCACTCCGATCAAAGCACGATGCGACAATCTCATCAATTGATGCCTTTAATACTGCAGCCGTAGTTCGTGATCATTGGTTTTCCTGTCGCTGGTAGTGGGATAGCTGGGCTCGGTATTGGTGTCGTC
>NZ_LQOX01000144.1 GCF_002102175.1 Mycobacterium gastri
GAGGATCAACCATTTCGCGGGCATTCTTAAGTGATGCACCGAGGGCGTTTCGCGGGCACTTTTCGTGATGCTTGCCGTTGGGTTGACTCCAATCGCCACAAGTGTCACGATTGCCCTTGCATGCACCTCGCTAGGTGAGGCGTCTGCACGGATACAGGCCACTGACCTCGAACGTCGAAAGACGCCCAGGGTCAGGACAGCTCTTCCCGGCTTAAGGGTTGAGCCCAAGTGGCTTCCGGCTTTGGCTAGCCGGATACGCCGTGTGGTGCCAAAGCTCTGACGAGAGGGGTGCCGCGCTCAGTTGTTCCCCTGAGCTCTCACCCCGTGTGCAATCTGCCTGGCATCCCCGTGTGCCCTGGCCCTGAGGAGGTGAGAGCGAGATGAGTCCCGGCGATAGTCCGTATCCGAGTCCGACGAGCATTTCGTTCCGATCCGACCCCGGCGCCTTTTTCGCCTTCTGAACGGGTTCGCCTGATTCTCTAGTTGCGCGGCTCCGCATTTGGAGACGTGGGGATAGAGCACGCGAAAAACAACATCGATCCGGGTTGGGTCCTTCGTCCTGGAGAAGTTTGATGTCCGTTTGCGATCACCCGTGCAGCTGTGCAGGCTACGACCCCCGGGCAGTGCCACGCGAACACCGCACCCGCAACCGGCAACTGCTCATTGCCACAGCGGAGGAGAAATTCTGCAAGCGACGAATCACACTCGAGCACAACATGATTCAGTGCCCCAGTCCGGACATGACGATGCCGGCACAGGTGATGGCAGTCCACCGCTCAGGTACCGCGACTTCGGCCACCGGCGCCGCCAGCACTATCACAGCCGATGAGGAAAGAGGCCTGCGATGACCGTCGCCTTGGACTTTGCAACGCTGCCGCCCGAAATCAATTCCGCCCGCATGTATTCCGGGCCCGGCTCGGGCCCGATGCTTGCCGCGGCCTCGGCCTGGAAAGGACTGGCAGCGGAATTGCGTGCCACCGCATTGTCCTATCACTCGATACTCGCGGCGCTCACGGGCGAAGAATGGTACGGCCCCGCATCGGCATCGATGGCAGCCGCCGCCGCGCCCTACATCGCGTGGATGAGCACCACCGCCGTTCAGGCAGAACAGACCGCGGTACAAGCCGAGGCCGCCGCGGCAGCGTACGAAGCCGCCTTCGCCGCGACCGTCCCTCCGCCGGTGATCGCGGCCAACCGTACCCAGCTGATGGCGTTGATCGCCACAAATATCCTGGGCCAGAACACCCCGGCCATCGCAGCAACCGAGGCCCAGTACGCCGAAATGTGGGCCCAAGATGCCATGGCGATGTACGGCTACGCCGGATCCTCGGCTGCCGCTACACAGGTGAGCCCGTTCGTCGAGCCACAGCAGTCAACCAACCCCAGCGGGCTGGCCGCCCAGGCGGCCGCGGTCACCGAGGCCGCCGGCAACTCGGCCGGCAATCAGCCGAGCACACTGTCTGAGCTGATTTCCATGGTTCCTAGTGCATTGCAGGGACTTTCGGGACCTAACAGCTCATCCTGGCTGCAGGTGATTTGGGACCTGCTGACCGGGTCCGGGCCTTCATGGTGGCAGACTTTATGGAACGTCTGGGGGCCCAACGCCAACGTCTGGAACACCATATCTTCGAGCGGGCTCTTTTTGCCTGGTAGCACAATTGGTCCTTTTCTGGCCATGTTGGGCGGTGCAGCGGCCGCGGATATGGCTCAGGACGCCATGGGGGCGGCCGCAACCGGCGGGATTGGCAGCGCACTGACGGCCCCGCTCGGGTCCATGGGCGGGCTGGGAGGCGCTGTTTCGGCCGGCTTGGGCAATGCGGGGATTGTCGGCAAGCTGTCGGTGCCGCCGGCGTGGACCGCGGCAGCGCCACTGCACAGCCCGCTTGGTTCGGCTTTGGGAGGGACGCCGATGGTCGCACCTCCGCCGGCCCTGGCAGCCGGTATGCCCGGTATGCCGTTCGGCAATATGGCCGGTCAGCCCTTCGGACGTGCTGTGCCCCAGTACGGCTTCCGCCCCACCTTCGTCGCGCGACCTCCCGCGGCGGGCTGACTGCGCAATCCCGGTGCGCCGCAAATAGCACCGCTGCCTTGCTGCTGCAGAGTGGGCAGGTCACGGGATCGTCCTTCGCAGGGATTTTCCAGCATTCACTCAGGCGAGTGCCAACCAGTTGTGAGTACCTATCCATCAGGTCGTGGGTAGCCTGTTTCCTTTCGACGTAAGGAGCGCACGTCATGACGATCAGGGATGGATACGGAAGCGTCGACGTCAGCCTTGGGCGGCCGGGGCGCGGACTGTCGTAACGTTCAGGCGCGTTGTGAGCAGACCAGGCTTTTTGCCGTCTGAGTCAATCCCGGCCATGCCGCGGCGCTACCCAAATGATGCCTGAAAACGATTCAACGTCAGCAGTGGTTTTACCGGCAGATATACTTCGCCATGGCCGCATTTATTGAGATATGAGTGGCGCGCCGATTCTCTTCGGCGATGACAGCCGATCGTATTGATGGACGCACGTAAAATACGGCTGGATTTGCTCTGTTCGCGCTTTGATCCGTGCCGCGTCCGCGGGTGATCGGACCACTTTATTAGCCTTTCTCGATCGAGTAGTCAAGAGGACTTCTCTGGCCGACCTCTCCGGGAGAAGTGATAGGTACGCTGAGATTTCTCGGGTGTTTGACGGTGCAGTGACGCTTATTTTTAACGTCGTGATTACACATCGGGAACGCAATGCAAATAATTATTGTGCAGTATGACGGTGGTGGCCGCTTGGGGGCGGCCACAATCGCACTCTGGACCAGCAGAAGATTCATACCGAGAGGACCTAGATCGACGCAAGCGCGCGGAATCAATCGTGACACGGTCGACGGGTCGAATAATGAGATCGGTAAGAGCTGATCCAATTTACGTACGGAACTACACGGCCGTGATTACTATGGCGGTCAGCGGAGAACCACCGGAGGCAGCAAGTGATAGATTTCGGGGCGCTTCCGCCGGAGATCAACTCGGGGCGGATGTATGTGGGGGCGGGCACTGGCCCGATGTTGGCGGCAGCTGCGGCCTGGGCGGAGTTGGCTGCCGAGTTGCAGTCCATGGCCGCCTCGTTTAAGTCGATCATCGAGAGCCTGACGATCGGACCGTGGACGGGTCCGTCGTCGATCACGATGGCAGCCGCAGCTGCGCCGTACCTGGCGTGGATCAACACCACGGGCGTCCAAGCGGAGGAAGCCGCCGCCCAGGCCACCGTGGCCGCAGCCGCCTACGAGACGGCATTTGCGGCGACGGTGCCCCCGCCGGTGATCGCGGCCAACCGAGCGTTGCTGATGACGTTGATCGCCACCAACATTCTTGGGCAGAACACCCCGGCGATCGCTGCCACCGAGGCCGAATACCTGGAAATGTGGGCTCAAGACGCCGCCGCGATGTATGCCTATGCCAGCTCCTCGGCCATGGCCTCTCAGCTAACACCGTTTGGCGAGCCGCCACAGACCACGAACCCGTCGGCAGCGGCGACTCAATCCGCCGCGGTGGGGCAAGCAACCGGTACCGCTGCGGCCTCCGACATCACGTCCCAGCTGTCCCAGCTGATGGCCTCGGTGCCGAACGCGCTGCAAAGCCTGGCCTCGACCACGTCGTTGCCGACGGCCGCGCCGTCTTTGCCGGGATCCCTGTTCCCGTTGCCGCCCTTGCCGCCGTGGCTGGCAACCGATCTCGATAACTGGGACATCATCATGGCGGCCCTGACTGGGCCTTATTCGCTGCAGGGCCTCGTTTCGATACCGGGTGGCCCGTTCCTGTCCTTCGGCCAGGTCTACGCCTATGCGCAGAACGGGCAGGGTCTGCAGGCCTTCTTCGCCCCTGCCAAACCAATCACCGGGGCCTTGGCGCCGATCGCTGATTCCCTGGGCGCAAACCTGACGTCCACCAGCGTAGGTAGTGGTGGTGGACCGGTTACCGGGGCGATTGGGCGGGCGGCTCTGGTGGGCAGCATGTCGGTGCCACAGGGTTGGACGCAAGCCGCCCCCGCGATGCGATTGGTCTCCTCGCTGCTGCCCACCAACTTGGCGGCTGCCCCGGCCGCGGCGTTTTCCGGCGAGGCCGGCGTGTTCGGCCAGATGGCCCTGTCGAGCTTGGCCGGCCGCGCCCTGGCTGCTACCACTTTCGGCTCCGCAGGCAGTGGTACGGCAAATTCATTGGGCGGCGTAGTCGCCGAGGCCGACTCCGCCACCGCCACCATCATCGTTATTCCAGCGCTCGACGAATGACGGCGGAGACTGCGATGACTGCCGTCACAACGGTCCACGACTCAACGTGGGCCACTCAGCGCACCCGGCCAGGTAAGGGGTAAAGACGTGTTCTACGCAGCACTTCCACCGGAGATCAATTCGGGCCGGATGTACAGCGGCCCGGGCTCGGGCCCGATGCATGCCGCCGCGGCGGCCTGGGACGCGCTGGCCGCCGAATTGCAGTCCATCGCCGCCGCCTACTCGTCGGTTATCGACAGCCTGACCAGCGGGCCGTGGGTAGGTCCGTCGGCGCTGGCCATGGCGGCCGCGGCCGCACCCTATGTGACGTGGCTGCAGGGCACCGCCGCACAGGCCGCACAAGCGGCGACTCAGGCGGCCGCGGCGGCCGGCGCCTATGAAACGGCGTTCGCCGCGCACGTGCCGCCGGTGGAGATCGCGGCCAACCGCAGTCAACTGGCGTCGCTGGTGGCGACCAACATCTTTGGCCAGAACACCCCGGCGATCGCGGCTACCGAGGCGCAATACGGCCAAATGTGGGTCCAAGACGCCGTCGCGATGGACGGCTATGCCGGCTCGTCGGCGGCTGCTGGCCAGCTGACGCCGTTCAGCGAGCCGCCGCAAGTTGTCAACGCGGCCGGACTGGCCAGCCAGGCCGCTGCGGCCGGCCAAGCCGCCGGAACCTCGGCCGGTACTGCCGCGCAGTCCGTCCTGGCTTCGGGCGATCCACTTTCATGGCTGCTGCAAATCGGTGCCGACCTCAGCACCGCCTACGCAAAGGCGATGACGGACCTGGTGAACGGCATCTTCGGACCAACCGCAGCAGCGGACTATCTCCGCCTGTTTTTGGCCATCAGGGGTCCACTCAGCTTCACCACGGTGTTCAACTGCATCGGTTTGCTGGTGAACTTCCCCGCATCACAGTTCCTCAAGTTCGCCCCGCACTCGGCTGCGGGCGGACTTGGCGCAATCCCGAAAGAGGGGCTGGGCGCCGGGCTTGGGCTGGCGCCGCACTGGGGGCGAGGCTGGCTGACCGGCGCGACATCGGGCGACGTGTCGGCGCACTGGGGACGCGGTACCCTCGTCGGGTCGTTGAGCGTTCCACCCAGCTGGGCGACAGCCACGCCCGCTATCAGGACCGTGGCCGCCGCATTATCGGCCGCCGGACCGGAGGCCGTGCCAGCCGCCGCTCTCGGCGAGGGAGGACTACTCAGCTCGACGGCGCTGGCGGGCATGCTCGGAAGTGCCCTTGGCGCCGGTGCTCCCAGCGCCGTCAGCGGCACCGGGGTCCGCGGCCGTATCACCCCGCTCAAAGACCTCAAGGACGCCACGTCGCCGGACAAACTCAAGCGTCTGGTCGCGCAGATATCGGAGAAGCCTGAAAGCGTCCAGCATCACAGCGTCGACCCCGAAGGCCTTGACAATCTGCTCGAGCAACTGGCTAAGAAGCCGGGCATTCACGCAGTGCACCTGTCCAAGGGCGACAAACCCAAAGTGGTGCCCTCGGATGCACAGCTGGGATGATAAGTGGCTGGAGCTCTATGTTGATCGACTTTGATGCCAAGGGCCGTAACGGCACGGCCAGTCTACGGCCTGGTGTGGTTGTGGTGTCGACGTTGGTCGCGGCAAAAGCATTACCGGACAGGGTAGTTCGGATATCAACCAAAATCAGAACCGGGCAACCGCAAGCTACCGGGGACGGAGGAATCAAAATCATGAAGAAGCTGCTAACGCTACTGGCCCTGCCGGCCATGATCGGACTCGCGGCACCTGCCTATGCCGATCCGCCAGAGCCCAGCGCTGCTGACGACGCGGGCTTCCTTGCCGCACTGCAACAAGCCGGCATCACCTATCCGAATGCGGCGGCAGCGATCGGATCCGCCCAGGCGGTATGCGGGTGCCTGGATAACGGCGAAGCGGGACTGCAAGTCGTCCACGATGTGAAGGTCCACAATCCCGGATTCAATATGGAGGCCGCATCGCAGTTCGCGGTGATCTCGGCGAAATACTACTGCCCGTACCACCTCAGCCACGTCTGATACTCCACGGGGTTGGGCGAGGAGCCGTGCGGGGCCGGCCCGCCACGGGCCATGCCACTCTGACCGATTCGACGTGACCTGGCTCTTGTGCGTCCTTGCCCGGACTCAAATCGCTTGAGGTCCAGCACTTTTCGCGTGCTGGTCAGTGAAGCAATGCAACAGGTTCGCCCGCTCGCCACCCGTCGTTAACCGCCATATGCTTAGCTGCCGTCGCCCTCGCACTGGGAGAGAAGGGAACGCAGTGCCGTGCAGAACCTCAGCATCGCCGAATTCACGCTCCGGCTCGCCGTCGGCGTAGGCTGCGGGGCCCTGATCGGCCTCGAGCGGCAGTGGCGGGCGCGCATGGCCGGGCTGCGTACCAATGCTCTGGTGGCCACCGGAGCGACCCTTTTCGTGTTGTATGCGGCCGCCACCGAGGACAGCAGTCCGACCCGGGTCGCGTCGTACGTGGTATCGGGCATCGGGTTTCTAGGTGGTGGGGTCATTCTGCGGGAAGGGTTCAACGTGCGCGGCCTCAACACCGCTGCCACCTTGTGGTGCTCGGCTGCGGTCGGTGTGCTCGCCGCCTCCGGGCACCTGGTATTCGCGTTGATCGCCACCGCCACCGTCGTCACCATCCATCTCTTCGGCCGCCCGCTGGGGCGGCTGATCGACCACGACAACACCGTCGAAGAAGACGAAAGCCTACGGCCCTACCAGCTGCAGGTGCTCTGCCGCCCCAAGTCCGCGAAGTATGTGCGCGCTCAGATCGTGCAACACACAGCTCGCAACGACATCACGCTGCGCGGCATCCACACCGGCACAGCCACCGACGACAACATCGCGTTGACCGCTCACCTACTGATGGACGGCCACACACCGGCCAAGCTGGAGCGGTTGGTGGCCGAACTTTCCTTGCAACCGGGCATTTACGCAGTGCACTGGTATGCCGGTGAACAAACCAATCCGATGTTGCCGATGTCGCCGTCGGAGTGACTTGACGTCCACGCGGGGACCGCTCAGGGCTGGGCCTGCAGTGCTGGCGCGGCGGCGGCCAGCAGGTCGGCGCGGTTTCGGGTCAGCGGCGGGTAGATGCGCCGGGTGTTGATCGTCTGTTTGGTCGCCTTGGCCTCGGCGCCACGCGACACCACTTCGCGATCCCACCCTTCGGTGTACACCGCGCCCGCTGGTCCCAAGTCGAGAACCGTTACATACCAAGGGATTCGAAGTGCCAACAGCGGCTCGCCGAAAAGGTCGCTGATCACGTTATAGCCGGCGTAGCGGCCCATCGGCCGTCCGTGCTGACACGACATCACCGACACGTGCTCGTCATCCACCTCGGCAACGGCTACGTCACCGGCAGCAAAGACGGCTGGTACGCCCACCACCCGCAGGTAGTCGTCGACCTCGACGCGACCCAGTCGATCGCGGGTCGCCGGTAGTTGCCCGGTAAGCGAATTGGCCCGCAGGCCGGCGCACCACACGACGGTGGCCGCTGCGATGTGCTCACCCGACGAGAGCGATACGCCCGACGCACTGATGTCCGTCACGCTGACCGCGGTCCTGGTCTCGACGCCATTGTCTGCCAGGGCTTGCTCGATCACCGGCCGCGCTGAGCCGCCCATATCGGAGCCGACGAACGGGTTGTGGTCAACCAGCACCACCCGGGGAGCCACCTCACTATGGACGAACAGCGCCCTCAGCCGGCTCGGCATCTCACAGGCTGTCTCGATACCGGTCAGTCCCGCGCCGACCACCACCACGGTCCCCGCTCCGATCGTCGCAGGACCATCGGCGAGCCTTTTGAGGTGGTGCTGCAGCCGGACGGCGCCGTCGTAGGTATCGACATCGAATCCGAACTCGCGAAGACCCGGTACGTCGGGCTTGACCAGTCGACTGCCCGCCGCGAGCACCAATCGGTCGTAGCGATATGTCTGGCCACTCGACGCGGTGACCTCGCGTGCGCCGGCGTCGATTCCGGTCACGTCCGCGATGACATGCCCAACGCCGGCCGGATCGAGCACGTCGGCGAGTGGGATACGGCAGGCACTCAGGTCGGCTTCGTAGTTGCGCACCCTGATGTCGTGGAACGGTTTGTCGCTCAACACGGTGATGTCCACCGTCCCCGGCGCGACGGCAAGCTGATCGAGTCGTCGGGCAGCGCCCAATGCCGCCCACAGTCCCGCGAACCCGGAGCCGATCACCACTACGCGGGTCAACCGGTCAGCGCCTGAGGCATCCGGGTCACCGTCGCGTTGGCTTTGTGGCTGGTCGAGAGCATCCAACCGGGTAACCTCCGTCGATCAGGGTCGAGCGCTTGACCGTTTCGGCCGGCTCGCTGCGGGTATTCGGGCCAGTCGATGCGCGCACAGCCCACAGCGCGAATCCCATCACACCGGAGGTGCTCCCGCATGGCCGAAATGCTTGTCGAGACGCCACAAGAAGTGGTCAAGTTTCTCAAAGCTCAGCACGATCTGATCAACGACATGTTCGACGACGTACTGCAAGCGTCGGACCCCACAGCTCGCGAGATCGCCTTTCATGACTTGCGCCAGCTCCTGGCTTTGCACGAGACCGCCGAGGAGCTGATCATTCATCCCCGCGTCCGTCGCGAGGCTGCTTTCGGCGATGAGATCGCGGATGCGCAGACTACGAGAAGAGCATTGAAAAGCTCGACATCGCCTCGCAGGAGTTCATCGACGAGCTCACCAACCTGCGGCAGGCGGTGGTAGAACAAGCCGAACGTGAGGAGAACGAAGAGTTCACCACATTGCAGCGGCAACTCGATGCCGACGAGCGGCAGCGCATGACAAAGGCGGTGCAAGTGGCCGAGGCTCTCGCCACCGACGATGCCACACCCCGGCGTGGAGTCGGCGAAGCTGAATTGTGCCGTTGGGCCTTTCGCGTCGCTGCTCGACCGTGCCGGTGATGTGATCTCGAAGGCGATCGGCTAGCCCGACCCGGACCCTTGGGCCGCTGACCGGATTATCAGTAGTCTGTCTAACGTGAGTGCTTTGACGGGCTTATGGTCCGTGCTGCCCGCGGAGTTGCGGGACCCGGCGTTGTTCGCCATTCCTTTTTTTCTCTTTCTTTTGGCCCTCGAATGGACCGCCGCCCGCAAACTGGAACGAATCGAGGCGGCCGCCACCGAAAGGCCCAGGCCGGCCACCGGCGCCTACCTCACCCGTGATTCCTTGGCAAGCATCTCGATGGGGCTGGTTTCGATTGCCACCACCGCCGCGTGGAAGGGCCTGGCTTTGCTGGGCTACGCGGCAATCTATGCCTATGTTGCCCCGTGGCACCTTTCAGCGGGCCAGTGGTACACCTGGGTGATTGCCATCGTCGGAGTTGACTTGCTCTATTACACTTACCACCGGATCGCTCACCGGGTCCGGTTGATCTGGGCTACCCACCAAGCCCACCACTCCAGCGAGTACTTCAACTTTGCCACTGCGCTCCGCCAGAAGTGGAACAACAGCGGCGAGATCCTCATGTGGGTGCCGCTGCCGCTCTTAGGTGTGCCGCCCTGGATGGTGTTCTTCGCCTTCTCGGTGAGCTTGATCTACCAGTTCTGGGTGCACACCGAACGGATCAACAAGCTGCCGAGGTGGTTCGAGTTCATTTTCAACACGCCGTCGCATCACCGGGTGCACCACGGGATGGACCAGATCTACCTGGACAAGAACTACGGGGGCATCCTGATCATCTGGGATCGGCTGTTCGGTAGTTTCCAGGCCGAGGTTTTCCGCCCCCATTACGGCCTGACCAAGCAGGTAAACACCTTCAACATCTGGAAACTGCAGACGTACGAATATTTGGCGATCGCACGCGACTGCCGATCCGCGACGCGGCTGCGTGATCGGCTCGGCTACATCTTCGGACCTCCGGGCTGGCAGCCGTGCGGGGCCGCTGCCCCAGCCGACGGCGCCGTGGCTGTCGCCTCGTCGCGGTAGCGGCGCCTAGGAGGGCTCTGAACAACGGGGCGTGATGGGGCGGGAAGAACGCCGACAAGGCCGTTTCTTCGGCAGTAGGTC
>NZ_LQOX01000145.1 GCF_002102175.1 Mycobacterium gastri
TCGATGCCCAAGGGGCTGTCGTCGGCGGCGATGGCGGGGTTGGGCGGGTTGCCCAATGCGGCGGAGTTGGCGCAGGCTGCCGGCACTGGCGGGATGCCGATGATGCCGATGCCGATGGGCGCCGGTGGTGCCGGGGCGGGGATGCCCGGCGGGATGATGGGCCGTGGGGGCGCGAATCCGCATGTGGTGCAGGCGCGCCCGAGTGTGATACCGCGTACCGGTGTCGGGTAGGGCCAGATCGGTCGCCTGCCAGGAGTTCATCACCGCGTTGGGCCGCACCTTCCAGGTGATCTACGAACACGCCAACGCCCACGGTCAAAAGGTGCAAGCCGCTGGTTCTACAGGGCGCGGGTAACACCTACCAACCAGTGTTATCCATGCCCTCACCATGACAGTCGAAGCGATCCGTGGTCTCGGCGCGGACGCGATGTGTGACGAGGCGACGAAACCGGCGCCGGCGGCCGCAATCAGAACCGGGCCCTTATACGTGACCTATCCCCCTGGTCATCAGGAATGTCCCCAGCAGCGCAATGACGACTGCGAAGATCTGGTGCCGTCGAGCCTTGACCCAGCGCTGCAGCACCGACATGATCTGGCCGGTCTTCGCCGGCGCCGCCAGCTGGCTGGCGAGTGGGAGCTCGACGAATGCCAGCGCGACAAGGGTGTACACCCCCGCTGCTGTGACCTGGGTGGCCACCGCAGCTCCGGAGGCCAAAATCGCAGTGAGCGCTACCAGAAACCGGAGATCCGCCAACATCCCGACTCCGAGGACGAACGCCACCCGCAGCGGGCGGGCCTGCAACGCGAACTGGGCTCGCGTCGACAACCTCGAGATCGTCATGGACGTCCGGACCTGCAACTGCGATGGATTGGTGCCTGTCATCCCAAGCCGTATCCGCTGGCCTGGGGAGAGGCCAATCGCCAGCGCGGCGACGAACAGCGCCGTGACACCCATCGCGATCTGAATGTGTCCGGCGGTGGAACTGGCGGTGGCAACTTCGACCCGGTGCATGACGTCGAGCGTGAATCCTCGTAGTCCGAAGAGCACACCCGCAGCCAGAGCAACGCTGGTGACAATGCCGCCGAGCCAAAACGCTACGAGCTGGCCGACGGCACGAGGTCGCGACGACAGGAGAACGCTGATCCCGATCCGCACCGGGTCGGCCGTCGCCAGGAGCGCCAACACGAGCACTGTACCCCACATGGCAACGGACGCTACAACGACGACGACGATCACGAAACCCGGTCGGGACAATGGTTTTCCGATCACCACCGGGTTACTCGCGCCAGGACGTCATTTCTGGCGTCAGATTAAGACCGACGGTGCCGAATGCCATTCGTTTGAAAAGTCGATGAACGGGCGCTGACCTCGAATAATCGGGGCGGATGCAGGTATCGGCGCCAAGTCGAGAAATGGCACTATGAAGGATCGATTAGGAATGTGGGATTCGATAAATTTTTGTCGTCACGCACTTTAATCCGATGGGTATTGGCACGTTGGCCGCAATGGGTTGCGCCGGCACGGCGTACCGTCCGCTTCGATGACAGGGTCACCCGGTCGGTGCGCTTCGGGCGGGTCGCCGCCGCCTGGCACCGCTCCGAGCGCGGCTTAACCAGGCCCCGGCGGTTTCGCCGCGGTTTTCGTGGTCTCGACAACGCCGGTCAACACACCCGAACTCCGTACCCGCCGGTATACCGCGACCGGCGATACCGATCCCGGAAACCGATTCCAGCGCGTTTGCTGCAGGTGAAAATAGGCCTGCGACACGCCGGTCGGCCTGCCGCGATCGATCGGCGTCGTAACTATACCGTGAGCTGAACTGTGCGCAGGGAGGCGAATTACGTGACAGAAAACCCCTTCCGGGGAATGTCACGCCGGGAGTTCTTTGCAAAGCTCACCGGCGCCGGCGCTGCGGCGTTGCTGATGGACTTTGCCGGTCCGGTGATCGAAAAGGCTTATGGTGCGGGCCCATGCTCGGGGCATTTGACCGACATCGAGCACATCGTGTTGTTGATGCAGGAGAACCGGTCATTCGACCATTACTTCGGCACACTTTCGAGCACCCGAGGTTTTAACGACCCGTCGCCGGCGTACCAACAAAAGGGTTGGAATCCGATGACGCAGGCACTCGACCCTGCGGGAATCACCATTCCATTCCGGCTCGACACCACCCGTGGCCCCATTCTGGACGGCGAGTGCGTCAATGATCCCGACCACGCCTGGATCGCCATGCACACCTCCTGGAACAACGGCGGCAACGACAACTGGCTTCCGGCGCAGTCGGCGACGCGCACCGGGCCTTATGTCCCGATGGTCATGGGTTATTACACGCGCCAGGACATCCCGATCCACCATCTGTTGGCTGATACGTTCACCATCTGCGACGGCTACCACTGCTCGCTGCTCGGTGGCACGCTGCCTAATCGGCTGTATTGGATGAGCGCCACCATCGATCCCGCCGGCACCAACGGCGGACCGCAGTTGGTGGAGCCCGGCTTCCTGCCCGAGCAGCAGTACAGCTGGCGCATCATGCCGGAGAACCTCGAGGACGCCGGCATCAGTTGGAAGGTGTACCAAAGCAAAGACGCCGGGCGGTTCATCAACACTCCCATCAGCAATAACGGGCTAGTGCAGGCTTTTCGGCAGTCCGCAAACCCGAGGTCGAACCTGGCTCGGTTCGGCATCGCGCCGACCTACCCGCTGGACTTCGCCGCTGATGTCAAAGGCAACCGGTTGCCGCAGGTTTCCTGGCTGGTTCCACCGTTCATCCAGTCGGAGCATCCCGCATTGCCGGTGGCGCTGGGCGCCGTGGCGATGGTCAACGCGCTGCGCATCCTGCTTTCCAACCCGGCGGTGTGGGAGAAAACCGCCTTGATCATCAGCTATGACGAAAATGGCGGCTTCTTCGACCACGTGACGCCGCCGACGGCACCGCCGGGTACTCCCGGTGAGTACGTCACGGTGCCCGACATCAACGCAGTGTCCGGTTCCGGGGGCATCCGGGGCCCGATCGGCCTGGGCTTTCGGGTGCCCTGCCTGGTCATTTCGCCGTTCAGTCGCGGCGGGTTGATGGTCCACGACACGTTCGACCACACCTCGCAGTTGAAGTTGATTCGCGCGCGCTTCGGTGTGCCGGTTCCCAATTTGACCGCCTGGCGCGATGGCGTCGTGGGCGACATGACCTCCGCGTTCAACTTCGCAACACCGCCGAACCCGACCAGACCCGACTTGAGCCATCCGCTCTTGGCAGCAGTGCCGAAACTGCCGCAATGCATCCCCAACGTCATATTGGGAACGACGGACGGCACGCTGCCGGCCATTCCTTACCGAGTGCCTTATCCCCAAATGATGCCGACTCAGGAAAGCAGCCCCACTCGAGGAATTCCCAGCGGGCTTTGCTAATCGGCCGAGAAGCTGCCGTTACGGCTTTCGGTGACGACGGGACGATTTGCGCTCCGGCATCGAAATGATCAGCACTGGCTTGCGTATCGGGTCCGACACGCCGGTGGGCTTATCAGGGTTGATGGCCGGCGTAACTATACCGTGATCGGGAATGTGCGTAGCGGCCATCAAGGAGGGCGTGTGGGGAGCGAGCACCCAGTCGACGGAATGACCCGTCGACAATTCTTTGCTAAAGCCGCTGCCGCCACCACCGCCGGCGCTCTCACGTCATTAGCCGCCCCGATTATCGAAAAGGCTTATGGAGCCGGGCCTTGCTCGGGGCATTTGACCGATATCGAGCACATCGTGTTGTTGATGCAGGAGAATCGGTCATTCGATCACTACTTCGGCACGTTATCGGGCACCCGGGGTTTCAACGATCCGTCACCGGCATTCGCGCAAAAGGGCTGGAATCCGGCGACGCAGGCGGTAGACCCGGCCGGCACCACGATCCCCTTCCGGTTCGACACCACCCGGGGGCCGCTGCTTGACGGCGAATGTGTCAACGACCCGGATCACGGCTGGATCGCCATGCATAACTCATGGAACGGCGGCGCCAACGACGATTGGTTGCCGGCGCAGGCCGCGTCCAGCCCGCTGCAGGGCAACGTCCCGGTGACGATGGGTTACTACACTCGCCGGGACCTCCCCATCCACTACCTGCTTGCGGACACATTCACAGTTTGCGACGGCTATTACTGCTCGCTATTGGGCGGGACCACGCCCAATCGGCTGTATTGGATGAGCGCCTGGATCGATCCGGACGGCACCAACGGTGGTCCGATTCTGATCGAACCCATCATCCAGCCGCAGCAAAAACTCAGCTGGCGGATCATGCCGCAGAACCTCGAAGACGCCGCCGTTAGCTGGAAGGTCTACCAGAACAAATTTCTGGGGCCGCTTAACAATACGGTTGTGGGGTACAACGGACTGATCAACGATTTCCAGCAGGCCGCAGATCCGAGATCCAATTTGGCCCGCTACGGCATCGCCCCTACGTATCCCTTGGACTTCGCCGCTGACGTCAAGAACAACGCGCTGCCCAAAGTTTCCTGGGTGCTGCCGGGATTCTTGTTGTCCGAACATCCCGCATTACCCGTTTCCATCGGCGCCGTCGGTATCGTCGACGTGCTGCGGATTTTGCTGTCGAATCCGGCGGTGTGGGAGAAGACCGTGGTGATCGTCAACTACGACGAGAACGGAGGTTTCTTCGACCACGTGACGCCGCCGACGCCGCCACCGGGTACCCCCGGGGAGTACGTCACCGTTCCCGATATCAACTCCGTACCGGGTTCCGGCGGTATTCGCGGGCCCATCGGCTTGGGTTTCCGCACCCCGTGCATCGTCATTTCGCCCTACAGTCGCGGTCCGCTGATGGTCCACGACACGTTCGACCACACCTCGACGCTGAAATTGATCAGCGCGCGGTTCGGCGTGCCCGTTCCCAACCTCAGCGCCTGGAGAAACGGCGTGGTCGGCGATATGACTTCGACGTTCAATTTCGCGGTCCCGCCGAACCCGTCGAAACCCAATCTGGATCACCCGTTACTGAAGTCAGTCCCCAAACTGCCGCAGTGCGTTCCCAACGCGGTATTGGGAACGACGACCAAGACATCAATTCCGTATCGGGTGCCATTTCCACAGATGATGCCCACCCAGGAAACGTCACCGACCCGCGGAATTCCCAGCGGCGTCTGCTGAACCGGCTGTGCCGCCTCGGCCGCAGCTGGGCAATGCTGAGCGGTTTCTGCTGGCTGAGCGGGTACAGCGGACGGGCGCGGCCCGCCCGGACCGGTATGCGCGCCCAACGTGGCAACTGGTTTCTTCGCCGAGACCCGATAGGCCGGCACTTGTTATTCCCGGCGGCCCGGTTATGCCGATGCGGCCGATTCAAGTTTGAACACGACACCGCGGACCGCAGTCAAAAGGATCGAATACGCACCGGACACGCCGGTTTGCGTTTCGCTGCCGACTTCCGTCACGCCTATACGGTCAACTCAAACATCGATAGAGGAGGGCCGGTGGGCGGCAGTGCATTTGCCGGGATGTCTCGTCGAGAATTCCTGGCCAAGTCCACCGGCGTCGGGGCGGCAGCCTTTCTCAAGGACTGGGCCGGCCCAGTGATCGAAAAGGCTTACGCTGCCGGCCCATGTTCTGGGCATCTAACCGACATCGAACACATCGTCTTGTGCCTGCAGGAAAACAGATCATTCGATCATTACTTCGGCACGCTCTCCAGCGTGGATGGGTTCGACACCCCGACTCCGCTGTTCGCCCAGAAGGGCTGGAATCCGCAGACGCAAGCGGTCGACCCCGCCGGCATTACCTTGCCGTACCGCATCGATACGACCAGGGGCCCCAACGGGGTTGGCGAATGCGTCAACGACCCCGACCACCAGTGGATCGCGGCGCATTTGTCGTGGAATGGCGGCGCCAACGACGGCTGGCTTGCGGCGCAAGCCAGGACCCGGTCGGCGGCCAATACGCCCGTGGTGATGGGCTACTACGCGCGCCCCGACATCCCGATCCACTACCTGCTGGCCGACACGTTCACCGTCTGCGACCACTACCACTCTTCGCTTCTCGGCGGGACGATGCCCAACCGGCTCTACTGGATCAGTGGCACCGTCAACCCCGACGGCGACCAGGGCGGACCACAGATAGTCGAGCCGTCCATCCAACCGAAACTGACGTTCAGTTGGCGCATCATGCCCCAAAACCTCAGCGACGCCGGCATCAGTTGGAAGGTCTACAACAGCAAGCTGCTCGGCGGCCTCAACGACACGTCGCTGAGCCGCAACGGCTATGTCGGCAGTTTCAAGGCGGCGGGAGATCCGCGGTCGGATCTGGCGCGATACGGGATAGCGCCAACATATCCCGGGGACTTCGTCCTCGACGTCATCAACAACAGGCTGCCGCAAGTCTCCTGGGTGGTGCCGCTGACCGTCGACTCCGAGCATCCGTCCTTTCCGATCGCCGTGGGTGCCGTCACGATCGTCAACCTGATCCGGACGTTGCTTCGCAATCCGGCCGTATGGGAAAAGACCGCGCTGATCATCGCTTACGACGAACACGGCGGATTTTTCGACCACGTCACGCCACCGACGGCGCCGCCGGGCACACCCGGCGAATGGATTCCCAACAGCGTCGACATCAACAAGGTCGATGGCTCGGGTGGTATCCGGGGGCCGATCGGTCTGGGGTACCGGGTGCCATGTTTCGTTATCTCTCCCTACAGCAGAGGCGGGCTGATGGTCCACGACCAGTTCGACCACACGTCGCAGCTGCAACTCATCGGCAAGCGCTTCGGGGTTCCGGTCCCCAACCTGACCCCCTGGCGGGCCAGCGTGACCGGAGATATGACGTCGGCATTCAATTTCGCCGCCCCGCCCGACCCGTCGCGACCCAACCTGGACCACCCGGCCCGGCAGCTGCCGAAGATTGCCAACTGTGTGCCCAACGTGGTCCTGGGGTTTCTCAACGAAGGGCTTCCCTATCGGGTGCCTTATCCGCAGACGATGCCGGTCCAGGAATCGGGGCCGGTCCGCGGAATTCCCAGCGGCATCTGCTGACGATCGACCGCCTTTTGAATGCATTTTCACCCTGTAACTACGGTGCAGCCGCTGCCGTGCGCGGCGTTTCCTGCTGCGCGGATCAAGCGACAGGGTCGGCCGTTGCGAACGGCGGTGCCCCAGCCGGCCACCCCACGTCGGCCCGCGGCGCCGCTGTTCGTGCGGGCATGCAGAGAAATCGGAGAAATCGGGATATTGGCCGCGGGATTGTCATACGATGCGAAGTGCTCGATGGTTTGTGGTTGCCATTGAGGGTTGGTTTATTGGAATCGGCACTGGAAGGGGACAGCGTGCTTTTGCCTCTTGGTCCGCCTTTGCCGCCCGATGCCGTGTCGGCGAAGCGCGGTGAGTCGGGGATGCTTGGCGGGTTATCGGTTCCACTCAGCTGGGGTACGGCCGTTCCACCGGATGACTATGACCACTGGGGCAAAGAGGATGAAGCGGCCGAGGTCGCCATCGTGCCCGGTGCGGTCGATCCCGAACCCGCCGAACTCGGCACCGAGGAGTGGGACGAGTGGGCGGAGTGGAACGAGTGGGAGGCAGCCAATGCCGAACCTCGGTTCGAGGTGCCGCGTAGCAGCAGGGTCGTACCGCATTCTCCGGCGGCCGGTTGAGAGAAAGGGGTGACTGTCGTTCTTCATGACCGATGGGTGACTTCCGTATCACCGCGGTCGGCACTACGAGGAGTCAATCTGCACAAATAATTCCCGAGTACGAGTAGCAAGAGCCCAGTTGACTATATAAGCCCAGTTGACAAGGAGACAGGCAACATGGCAACACGCTTTATGACCGACCCGCACGCGATGCGGGCGATGGCGGGCCGCTTCGAGAT
>NZ_LQOX01000146.1 GCF_002102175.1 Mycobacterium gastri
CATCACTGGCAAACGGGTGGTCCCATGACCGTGGCTAAACCCTGCTCAAACCGGTCCCATCACGGTGGCGGTCGACATGATTTTTAGCCCAAGTGGTTGCGGGTCGGCGGTGGCAAGGCGCCCGTGTGCATTGCCCGCTCACACGAAGTACGTGTGGCTTGGGTCGAAAGGGCGAAGTCCTCCATGATGAATTGCTAGAGTTCCGGCTAATCACGGTGTCGCGGTAGCAGCCGAGATGAAGTGGCCGCCCGGACCCAGCCAGTAACCAGGAGGCGTCGTCGTTGCCAAGACTACGGCTCCGCGAGAACAACCCAGGTGCAGACCAATCGATAGCAGCAGGGCCGGTCCGCTATCCGATCCGGGTACTCACGGTAGGGACCGCGCCGACTGGACCCAACAGCCGCGGCGGCATGGCGGCGGTAACGAAATTGCTAGTCGAGGACAACGACCCGCGGTTTCACATCCGCTCCGTTCCTACCTACGTCGATGACTGCCTGCCCGCTTGGCTATGGACGGGTATCTCGGGCATGCTCAAGGCTTCGGCGCTGCTGTTGGCCGACGCGGTCGACGTACTGCATGTCCACTTTTCGTTGCGCGGCAGCGTCGTCCGCAAGTCCTTACCGCTATTCGTCGCGCGAATGCGGGGCATCCCGACGATCGTCCATTGTCACAGCTCGCACTTCTTCACCTGGTTCGACAGGCTGCCGTCGCCGCTGCGCCGCGCCGTACGCGCCGCGCTGCGCGCCGACTATGTGGTGCTGCTGGGAGAATCTCATATGGTGGCGTCCTCCGCGAGACTCGGATTCGAGGTGTCCAAAGCCCGACTCCTCTACAACCCCGTGGTCATGCCTCCCGATGCGCCGTCGCCGCGCACCCGCCGGCCATTGTCGGCGGTGTCTTTGGGCAGATTGGGCACCAACAAGGGAAGCTACGACCTCGTCCGGGCAATCGGCTTGCTGCCCAACGATATTCGGCCCAACCTGCGGATCACGTTGGCCGGTGACGGCGAGGTGGAGCAGGTACGTGAGTTCGTCCGCGCCAATGGGCTCGACGACACCATCGACGTCGCCGGGTGGGTCGGCCCTGCAGACAGGGACCGGCTGCTGGCCGAATCGGCGATCTTCGTGTTGCCCAGCTACAGCGAGGGTCTTCCGATGGCGTTGCTGGAGGCGATGGCCAACGGGGTGGTACCGGTGATTACGCCAGTGGGCGCGATACCGGAAGTGGTGGCCGACGGGGTGAACGGCATGCTCGTCAAGCCCGGCAATCCCGGACAGCTGGCGGCGGCGCTGCAGGAGCTCATCGTCGATGACGAGTTACGCAGTCGTCTGGCCGCGGCCGCTTACGCGCGCGCCGGCAAGTTCGACGTTGAGCGCTGGCGGGAAGCACTGCATGACGTGTGGCTCGCCGCCGCATCGCGGCGCCGCTAGGGTTTCAGCCTGCGCCGGCCATCCCGCGGCTACCGCCAAAGCGACGCGGCAGCCCGCCGGAGACCGTGAGCCGAAAGTAGTCGAACGACGAATCGCTGCCGACCGCCAACCGCGGCAATGCCAGCGGGTCACAGCGTCGATGGGCGAATCCCGCCGTGGTCGTCAACGCCCAGCGCACGCCACGCCGGCGCAAGACGTCTTTGGCGCGGGCGTCGAAATCCTGTGGCCGACCATTAGGGTAAGCGAAAATCGTTGGGGGCCAACCAGTCTCACGCTCGATCGCCGCACAGGAATCCACGATCTCCTGCTCGACCTTGTCATCGCTACAGCGGGCGAGGATCGGGTGGGTCACCGTATGCGGATACAGCGTCACCAAGCCTTCGCTGGCGATCTCACGCGCTTCGTCCCAGGAGAGCATCCGGAACGGACCGCTGTCGCCGCCGTCGGGGTAGCCCAGCACCCGGAGCACCTGGTCCAGCACGGCAATCCGTTGCGGGTCGGCAAGGCTTTTCAATCGCTCGACCGTGGTCGCGTAGACCGCACCGCGGTTAGCGGTACCGGCAAGCGATCGAGTGCCCAGCCCCAGGACGGTCAGATCGACCCGAGTCGCATTGGTGCGGGCGATCGCCAGCCAAAGCCGGTCGGGCCACAGGGCTTCGTCACTGCCAATCAAGCCCGTCGCCAGGAACACCGCCGCGGGCAGTTTCAGATCGCGCAACACGGGGACCGCATGCGTGGCGAGGTTACGGGTTCCGTCGTCGAACGTTATCGCCATGGCGCGCGGCGGCAACGTCCCTGCCGCAAGGCGATCGAGGGCCTCGTGGAGCGGAAGGACATTGAAGTGCTTGCGGATGTACTCGAGTTGACGTCGGTACAGCACCGAGCCGAGCACATGCCAACATGCCGGCGACAGCGGTTCGCTTTCCACACCGTGGAACATCACGATGGCGAGCAGGTTGCGGTGTCGCCGCCGGGCGAATGTCGGAACACCGGCGGCACACAGCATTCCAGCCGCAAAGTTCTTGAGGGAGGCGCGGGTCGCGGGCGGCGCGAGGTCCCTAAGTCGTGCCATCACCCATCGAACTCTAACGACCGCTCCCTGGGTCGGGCTGCAACTTTGTGTTCGGATTGTTCGCCAGGTGGCACGGTGTTGCGCGGGTGCGGTCGAGGACCCGCCGGGGATGGACCGGGTGTCAATTGAATTTGCTGCAATGGCCATCTTCCAGAAAGGCGCCCGGTATTGTGTGTCGGTGCCTGCCTTCGACACGGTGGTCGACGAGGACGTCCTTAGCTGCCCGCGTTGGGCCACCCCGGTTCGTCGTACAGATGGCCGGCGGTGATGCGCCATTGTTTCGGCGCGACTGAAACGCGTGATGACTGGCGCCGTCGCGGAGTGGAATCTGCTGTTTACCCAGAGCACCACAGCAACCGGCGGTGATCGATTGAGCAGCACACCATGGGACATCATCTCACCGTCGCGGCTTACCCACATCGTGGATGTCGGAGCCAGCCGGCGTTGCGGCGACTGGCCGTATGCGTCGATGCTCAACGCGGGCCTGTGTTTTGTGACAGGGTTCGAGCCGGGCCGGGAGGCGTTGCTCGAGTTGCAAACCCAGTGCGGCCCCAACGAGCGCTACCTGCCGTTTGCGCTGGGCGACGGCAGCTCCCAGACCCTGAAGGTCTGTCCGGCACCAGGGGCGATGACCAGCCTGCTCGAACTCGACCCGCTGACGCAGGGGCTGTTCAGTCTCTTCGATCGGTTCGGCCAGGTCATCGAGCGCGTCCCACTGGACACCCGCCGACTCGACGACATCCGCGAAATCGAGCATCTCGATTTGCTGAAGATTGACATCCAGGGAGGTGAGCTGGCCGTCTTTCAAAATGGGCGCAGCAAGCTGGCCGACGCGGTGGCAATTCAGACCGAGGTGTCATTTATTACCCTGTATCAACACCAGCCCCCATTCGGAGAGGTCGATTTGGAGCTGCGGCGTCAGGGTTTTGTTCCGCACTGCATCCCCGGCGACGTGAAGAAATGGGTGATCGGCGACTTCGCGGTCGGTGACCCCTTCCGGCCGCTGAATCAGATCTTGGAGACCGATATCGTCTATGTGCGCGACTTCGTCCATCCGGACGGGATGACCGACGAGCAGCTGAAGCATCTGGCGATGATCGCGCATTACTGCTATGGGTCGTTCGACCTCGCGTTGCGGTGTGTGCGGTTGTTGGAGGACAGGCGCGCGGTGGAGGCGGGGAGTTCACGCCGGTATCTGCGGCTTTGCCGGCGGACTGCTGGTTACAAGCGAGCGATCTGGTGGGCGCACTACAGTGCGGCCCGGCTGAAGTATCGGTTGAAGGCATGGGCCAATCCGGCCACCTCCGCCGATGGTCTTCGCTGAAGTGGCGCGGCCAACGGGTGACGTCCGCAGCCGCCGCTACGGTTTGGGTCACGGACGGGAAGCCGGTCGTCAATGAAACTTGCGGAGGATCAAGTGCGTACTCGGACGGAATTGCAGACCGTCGACACCTACAACGAGGAAGTGACGCTCGTTTCGTCGATCATCAAAGGTCTTGGCGGCCCACTGGAGATCCTGGAAGCCGGTTGCGGGCTCGACTGGCCACTCGATCTCGAAGGCGTCGACTATCGGCTGACCGGCATCGACCTGGATGCCGATGCGCTCCAAAGCCGTATCGACAAGATGGGAGACCTGGACGATGCGATCATCGGCGATCTGACGGTGCCAGCGACAATTCCGCCCGGCCGCTACGACGTCATCTACAACTCGTTCGTGCTCGAGCACATACCTGACGCCGAGAGCGCCCTGATGAACATGGTCAACGGGCTCAAATCGAAAGGGCTGCTGGTGCTGCGGATCCCGGACCGGGACTCAGTATACGGCTGGACCGCAAGGCGGATGCCCTTCGGGGTTCATGTCGCTTATTACCGGTACTTCGTTCGTTACCCGGGCGCTGGCAAGCCGGGCCACTCGCCGTTTCCCACCTACTATTCGCCCCTCATTTCCCGTGACGGGATACGCGACTTCTGCAGCAGAAACGGATGCTCCATCTTGGAAGAGCGCGGCCACACCTACTATGTGCGCGGCACCGGTGCTCGGGTCCGGGTGATTCGGGCATACGCGAAAGCCTTGTCGGCCTTGTCGTTTGGCGCTCTCGCCTGGCGGCACAACAATCTCACCTACGTCATACGCAAGTCGCCGCCTGGCCAGATCGACGGATGATCAAGCTTCATCCCCGGCGACCGAAAAACCTACGCCGGTCCGGTTTGAATGGCGACCAGCGACTTGACCAATCCGGCAAACCGTTCGTACCAGATGGTCGACGACGGGAAGTATCGACGCATCTGCGAAATACCAATCAAATCAATCTCATCGACCTGTTCCTGCGCCTCCGCACGAGTGCGCGTTCGAATGTGGCCGCGGTTCCAGTGCATCGATATCTGCACGCGCGCCTCGTAGGGCAACCATTGCATCCCGGGAAAAAGCCAGTGCGGTTCGATCGGAAAATAGCGATACGGTGTCTGCACCCAATGGCGGTCGGCCAGCGAGCGGACGTTGTCAGCCAATCGTTGGCGCCGCACGTGGCCGCCCACATGTTCGAGCAGCGAATTGGAATACACCAGATCGAAGTGGGTGCTCGCGATCGCGGCGGGCAGGTCACACGCGTCCGCTTGGATCGCGACGATACCCTTGGCCGGACCCTTGACCGGCGACTCCTGCGGCAGCAGGTTTACCACCGTGACCGATGTCGGCAGCACCGGCGCCAATCGCCACGACTCGGGTGTTCCGCCGAGGTCCAGCACTCGCATTTCCCGCAACGACGGGAAGGTCTCGATGAGGTGCCGCCACCGTCGCGCCCGAGCGCGCCCGGACAACGATCGTCTGGAATTGACGCCCGTAGCGGCATCCCGCAACCAGGTTGACATTCGCCCCGACTCTTTGAGGTCGCCCGTCCATGAATCTGCATTGCGGCGTTCGAAACACCTGCAGCCGGCAAGTGCCGCGTAGCGAGAGTAATCTGTCGCGCCGCCGTCCGCAAGAGCGCAATGTATTCAGACATAAAGCGAGACTGGGCAATTCCGGCCGGAATCGCCTTATGACGATCGGACGCCGAAGACGGCATAGATACTGACCGTGGTAAATCGGTCGAGCCGCCGAAACCGCTTGCGGGCCTTCTCGAGTACCGGCAGTAACCGTTTGTCGCCGCAGTTGTAGGCCAGGCGAATCATCCGCAGCCCGCTGTCGTCGAACGCGGCCCGGAACTGGTCGGGGGTATTGCCGTTGAGGCCGATGTCCAAGAGCGAGCCCACCGGATGTCCGTTGTGCCGGGCGGCGGCCGCATACACCACGCGCTTGGGCAAAACCGCGTGCGCCCACGGCACTTTCAGCCCGGTGCGACCATGGTCGCCGTAGGGGCTGTAATACAGCGGGCTGAAACCTGCGTAGAGAATTCCCTGCGGCCGGGCCAGTTGCTTGTCGAGCGCCTTCAGCAACGACGCGACGTCCGGGGCATGCTCGAAGGTGTCCTTGGAAACGATCACATCGAACGGCTCGGTCACCGGGAGGGACATCGCATCGGCCGTTCGGAATGTCACCCGGTCGAGCAGCTGGGGAAATTCCTGCACCACCTTGCGGTTGGCGAATGCGATGAGGTTCTCGTCCAGATCGACACCCAGCACGTTGGCCCCCGCTTGAGCCATTTCGATGGACAGCGCTCCCAGGCCGCAGCCGACATCGAGAACGCGTTTGCCGGCCCAGTCCGGGGCCGCGACTCCCAACCGGCGCCAATACTCTTTGTTGGACTCCGTCTGCAATTCGAAGAACTGCTCGGCGTACTCTTCGCTTTGCGTCAACGCGGCGCTTCCTGTCTGTGCGATGGTGTGGCAACTGAATTTAGCCGGTTCACCGATACGGTCGACACGAATCCACCTACCGCGAAAGCGCTGCCGACGTGCTCGCCAGGCGGGTCCACAGCTGCGTCAGCCGCTGATACCAACGGTCGAGTCCGAAGTCGCTCGCCCGCTCGCGTGCGGCGCCGCCAAGGCGCGCTCGCAGCTCCGCGTCGGTCACCAGTGCGCTCAGCGCTTCGGTAATCTCACCGGGGCAGCCGGGGCGGACGGTCAGGCCGTCGACGCGATCACTGACCACCTCCCCCATGCTGCCCACCATCGTGGTCACCGGCGCCAGCCCGTACGCCATTGCCTCCAGCAGCGCCACCGGCAGACCTTCGTTGTAGCTGGGCAATACGAAAACATGTGCACCGCAGAGCAATTCGTCGCGTGCCTCGGGGTCCAGCCAGCCCGCCACGCGAATCGTCGCATCCAGCCCGGCGCTGCTGACCGCCGCGCGCACCTCGTCGACGTCGCCGTCGCCGGCCAGCGTCACCCGCAGCCGGCTGCGTACCGTCGCGTCGAGCGAGGCGACGGCGGCGATCACGTCATAGCTGCCCTTGCGTGCGCCCAGCCGACCCAATGACACCGCATGGACCGGCTCCGCACCGACTTGGGTCACCGGTGTGTCCGGAATCCGGACTGCGTTGGGTAACACGCTGATTCGGCTGTCGGCCAACCGCAGCCGGCTGGCGTATTCATCGAGCTGGCGCTCGCCCAGCACCAGCCAGCAATCGGCGGCCAGCATGTGCCGCACCGCGGCCTGGACCAGCGGCGGCAGTCGATCGAACCAGCCGCCGAAGTCGTAGCTGTGGGCGTGCACCACCGTAGGTATGCCGGTTAGCCGCGCCGCCCACAGCGGGAGTGCCTTGCGGATCACGCTTCCGCCGTGTGCCAGGTGAATGTGCAGGACATCGGGGTGCCCGCGCAGCACCAGCCAGGTGGCGCGCACCATCCCGTGGACCCCGACCCACAGCCGCCGCCACCGGGGTTCGTCGACGAACGTCGGCACCACAGTGATCCGGATCCGCTCGTCGGGATGTGCCGCCATGAGCGCGATCACCGCAGCCATGCCGCCCCGGCTGTCCGCCGCGATCGGCGCCGGACCCACCACCAGCACCCGCAGCCGGTCGTCCACCGACATCTCCCCGACCGAATTCACCCGAGCCCACCGGTGAGCACCGGCGCCGTCGACTCCGCTTCCGGGGCGCTGGGCCGCGCGCCGGCGAACCCCATCGTCGCTCCCAGGGCCAGACCCAGTGAAACGGCGTCCGTCGGCATCTCCGGCAACGGCCACACGGTGGACATCGCGAGGAGGCCGGCGCTGACCGCCGCACTGATCTTCGCCGGCGCCGAGGCCCGGCGCAGCGCCCGAAACAGCGGCGTCAGCGCGAACACGGCAAACGCCGCCATGCCCACCGCCCCAGCCTTGGCTAGCCACCACAGGTAGAAGAGATGGGAGTAGGTCGGATAGAACTTCATAGTGAACTCGTTCGGGTCGTTCCCGTACGGCTGCTGATAGGCGTAGCCCAGACCGTGGCCGAACACCGGCGCCTGGGCGATCGCGCGGTCGAGGTTGTCAACTTCGCGCAGCCTGTCCAACGTCGATGGGTCCACCGCGAGCGCCCCCGTCGAAACCCCGCCGAGCACCCGTCGGTTGAATGCGCTGAACTGCTCGGCGGCCCACGCCCCGGTCGGCGAACCCTTCAGCAAGAACAGCGACCACGCCACCGTCGCCGTAATGACGACCGCGCCGATCGCGGTGAGGGTGACCGATCGGCGCAGGGTTGACCAGCTGAAGCCGGCAAGCAAGACGACGACGGCGGCCACCGCGAAAGAGATCAACGGGTTTCGGCTGAATGACAGCAGCGTGATGATCAACGCGGGTGGGCCCAGCGCCAGATACATTGCGGGCCTGGCTCCCCCGACGATCGCGGCGGCGATCAGTGCGGTCAGCACGGCGGTGGCCGGTGTCTGGGCCGACAGGATGATCCGGAGGGCCTCGCCGGCGCCGGTACCCTGCACGGTTTCCGCCCGGCCGGCGAGCCGGATGGCATGAAACGAACCCACGATCGCCATGGCCGCCGAAAACCACAGAATCACGGCCATCGCGCGGATCGACCCGGTGACGTAATTGCCCTTCACGATCAGCAACGCAAGGATGAACCCGGCGACCATTTCGAGCAGCGTCGTCGATTCACGGATCACCACCCAGGCGGCGTGTCCGGCGGCGAAGCCGGCCACGGTCGAAAACACCACTATCAACGTGAAGATCCCCGGCAGGACGAAGTCGGAGAATCGCGGTTTGACGACGGGGATCAGGTAACAGATCGCCAGCACCAGGGCCGCCTGGTAGGCGTAGATCACCGCCGGGCCGACGACCTTGCCGACATGCAAGCCGGCCGGCAGTGCCGCGAACGCCCAGAAAAGCGCGACCCAGACCATCGCTTCGGGCTTTGCCCAGTACACGACCAGGCTGAAGATCGCGCCGATCAGCATCAGTCCCTGGCCGGTCTGGCGTACCGCGAACACACCGACCAGAAAGCACCCGAACAGAAAAGCGGCGAACACTGCTCCGGTCATCACCAAGCGATGGCGATCCCGCAGGTAGAGAATCACGGCGACCCGCTGACCTTTGCCCGATAGATCCGAGCCGCGGCTCTGGTGTGCCGGGGCACTCGGGCGTCGGTCAGCACGGTGCCGGCGAGCTGCGCGCCGGCCGAGCGCAGCGCGGTCAGCGCGTCGTTGAGTTCCTCGACGGTCGTGCGCCCCGCCCGCACCACCAACACCGTGGCCTGAACGCCGCCGGCCAGTAGGCCGGTGTCGGCCGTCGCCAGCACCGGCGGCCCGTCGACCACCATTCGGTCGAAACGCGACGACAAGTTGGCCAGCAGGGTGTCGATCACTTCCGGCAGATAGGCGCTGCAGGGCGAGGTCTCGCGGCGGACGAATCGAGACGCGAGGATGAACAGCTTCGAAATCGGCGTGGGTTTCACGGTTTCGGCGGCAATAGCGGGGTTGGCCAGCGCGTTGGCCAGTCCCTCCCCCGATTCGACCTTCAGCAAACCGGCGATCACGGGTCGGCGGGTATCGCCTTCGACCAACAGAACGTCTTCGCCGAGTTCGGCAAGCGCCAGCGACAAGTTGAGTGCTGTCGTCGTGGTTCCTTCGCCGCCGAACGGCGCTGCCACCAACACGCGACGGGCCTCAGGTCCGATGGCCCTGAGCAGTCGAGCGCGCAAGCCGCGCACCGCGTCGTCGGCCGTGACGTCGGTGCCGAATCGCGGTGTGGTGCCGTGCTTTCCGGGCAGCTCGGCCAACGTCGGCAGACCGGAAAGTTGTTCCAACTTCCCGCGGGTGCGGACGGTGCGATCGCTCGCCTCCCGGGTCAAGGCCACTGCGATGCCAAGCAGCGCCCCGGCGGTGAGTCCCATCGCCATGTTGCGCAGCGGCATCGGCCTGCTCGGACGGCTGGGTATCTCGGGCTGCTTGACGACGATCGCTGTGGCCATCGGCAGCGGCTTCGGCGGCTGGGGTGCGTCCCGGCCCTGCGGACGCGCGTTCACATCGAGGGTCGGGACCAGTGTGGCAAACGAATCGGCCATCGCTCCGGCGAGCAGCGCGGCCCGCTTGGGATCGGTATCGGTGACGGTGATCGTGAACAGCATCGATTTCGGGGTGTACCTCACCTGGGTGTTGCTCACCAGGGTGTCGCCGCTGATCGGGAGTTGCAGCCGACTGACAGCGCGCTCTGCCACGGCACGCCCACCGGCAATCTCGGCGTACGACGACAACCGGTCTTGTGCAGCCTGCCCGCCCCAGTACACCTCGGTGACGTCGGTCGCCCCGGCAATCGAGATGAGAACGGTGGCCGAGGACTGGTAAGCCTTGTTTTGGAAGAGGGTGACGGCTGCCGCGCCGGCCAGACAGGCCAGCAACGCGGCCGCGACGAGTTTCCAGCGTGTGTGGAGGGTCTGAACGAAGGTGCGGAAATCCATCCACTGCCCTTTCTTGACCCGATGCCATCCGAATAGGGCCCATACTGTTCACTGCGCACCCGCCGCACTGACCGCGAGCACATTATGCAGCATCGTCGTGCAACGTATCGTCAAGATCGCTGCGTACGGCCGAGGAATCGAAAATTTAGATGACGCCCGGTATGCCGCGCCGTGGCTCGCCTGCCTGGCAGGACAGGTAGGGAGTCGGTGAGCATAGCCTGGGATCCAAGCCGTGGCGGATGTTCACGCCCCGCAACCCCATAGCCGTGGCGGATACCCCTGGAAACCAGCCGCTGATCGCGAGGAAACACTGCTGAAGACAACACGAGTGCCCGTAGCACGTGCGGTCAAACGATGGCTCGCCCCGGCAGCGAAAGCTGTCGCGCCACGCTTGTTCTGGCGGCGGAAATACCGTTTGCTACAACGTCTGGGCCAATCCCGCCCGGACGTGCGGCTGGCGGCGTCGTTATGCGATTCGGACCGCGTTTCGCTGGACATCGGAGCCGACGTCGGCGAGTTCACGATCGCGATGTTGGCGTCGTCGCGGTCGGTCATTGCGTTCGAGCCCCGGCCGGCCCAGGCCCGCGACCTGGCGGCCATGTTCGCTGCGGTCGGCGCCGCGGTGCGGGTCGAAGCCGTGGCGCTGTCGGACAAACCCGGCGTGACCGCCATGCGAGTCGTCGACTCCGAACCGGGCCGGAGCACGATCGACACCGACAACGTCCTCGGCGACGTGGATGGCAGCAGCATCCGGTGCATTTACGTGCCGGTCAAGCGCCTCGACGATCTGCAGCTGGATGACCTCGGCCTGATCAAGATCGATGTCGAGGGCCACGAACTGGCCGTGTTGCGCGGCGCCGCGGAAACGCTCAGGCGCAACCGGCCGACGATTCTGGTGGAAGCCGAGGAACGCCATCGCCCCAACGCCGTTGCCGAGATCACCGCGTTGTTGACCGGCTTCGGCTATGCGGGCTACTTCGAACTCGGTGACGCTTCGCTGCCGGTCGAGGAGTTCGACCCGACGCAACATCAGAACCCGGCAAACATCGGCGGCCTGGAGGACCTGTGGGCGGTCCACGGCGTCTACGTCAACAACTTCGTGTTCGCGCCTGCGGAGGGGTAAGGCTCACACCCTGTGTCTGTGGAGCTAAGGGGATTCGAACCCCGTGCCGATCCTGCGGAAATGGCCTCTGAGCTGGTGGTCTATGGGATTTTGTGTTGTTACGCGGATCCTCTGGGTGCTTGGGATATGCCCCGGCGTGTTACGCGACGTAACGTTGCCGGCCCCAACTCACCCTCACCGAGGGGTCGCGATATGCCGCGTCGTCTCCGCGGGCTCGTGCCAGTAGCAGCGGAGCGCACCTCGCCGAGCGCGTACCAGTCATTCAGATCAATGTAGACGTTCTGGCAATCAGCCTCCGGCATGGCAACTCATGAACTAGTCCGCTATCAACCCGTTCCCACAGAGGAGGCTCAACTTAGCGGCGGCGTGCTGGGTGGTGTTCGAAATACTCCACGAGGGCGCGGCGCACCAGCTCAGACTCCGAGTCGGCCTCGTGGTTCTTGACGCGGTGGCGCATTTCGATGCGGATAGCGGCGGGCAACCGCACCGGAAGTGCTGGAGTTTTGCCCTCGCTAGGCGTGCCTTTAGTAGGCCGCCCCATGCGGAGCGTTGCGCCGAGTTCCATCGGACCACGAACGGTGTATTCGCCGGCTTCGACGGCTCGGCTCATCTCTTCGTAGTCTTTGGCACTTCTCTTCGCCATGGTCAGATCTCCTCTCCTCGTCCGTATTGCGGGCCGATGTAGGGGCGTTGTGGCGACAGGTCGTCACGTAGGTCGATGATTCCGCCGGACATTTCGAAGACCTCGTGGGCCACGCGGGGTGTGAGGACCATAGCGTGGAACACCGCCCACGTGATGCCGCCTTCATCTTCGGCTGCGATCTCGAGCCAGGGTTCGTTTTGCATCCCTCCGATGAACATGTAGGTGTCGGCGTCGGCGTAAGCGGTCGTGATGCCATACCGCAGAAGCGGATAGGAGATCACCGCGCGGATCTCATCGCCGGTGATGCTGTGCTGCCAGGCGGTAGGAAGCGGTTTGATCCGCACCCCAATTAGTGTAATGCCCTTTTCGAGATAGTGCAATACACTTTCCATGACTTTACCACTGCCATGTTGGGCGGCGGAATCTCAGCTAGCTCACGACTGCTGAAGCTAAGAGGAGCCGATCGGCGCAAGACGGACTGAGGAAACCAGATTCAAGTGCCGGTTTTTTGTTACAGGCGGTATTACTCCGACTGGGTGAGGACTGCTACGTAACAGCGGACCGAGGGTAAAAAGGGGACTTGAACTGCGGATTTCTGTGGAGCTAAGGGGATTCGAACCCCTGACCTACTCGATGCGAACGAGTCGCGCTACCAACTGCGCCATAGCCCCTGATCGCTAGCAGGCTACCAGCCGCGGCTGCCGATGACCGAACCTGCCGGGGCTACTGACCCACGGCGCGCGGTAGATCGCGCGACCACCCGTAGTGCCGCATCGGGACCGCGCTGTCCAGGTGCTCGAAGATCGGGTCCTCGTCGTCGATTTCCAGGACCACCGCGCCGGGGCGCCGCAGCCGCGACGGCACCACGTCGTAGTCGCGGTCATGGGTGTTCTCCACGCCAACCCGTGCCCGCGCCATCCGATGCATCCGGCGACGACGGACCTTTTCCTCGATCCGGGTTTGCCGGCGCAAATAGGCCAGGTACAGGACCGTGACCGCGGTGGCGGTACCGCACAACCACCACGCCAGCGGCGTCACCTCGAAGGCCGCCACCGCCGAGCCCACCAGGACCAACGCCATCGCCATCAACATGCGCTTGCGAAACGCGTACTTGCGCGCGCTCACCGCGGCGGCGGTCTTGGTGTCGAACCGGCGCCGCCGTGAGGCACCCGGGGTGAAACTCGCCGGCGTGTCATGGTCGGCCTGGGGATCCTCCGGCGGTTCCAAACCGGACGAGTCCTCGACGTATTCGTATTCGTCATCGACACGGGCGGCATGCTCCTGGTCGCCGGCCCGCGCGGCGAACAGTTCTGCGGTGTCGAGTTCAGACTCGTCAGCGGCGTCGTCCTCAATGGCGGGTTCGTCCGCAGCGGATCCGCCATCGACTGCCAGCGGCGTGGGCTCGGCCATTCGGGCGCTGGCCCCGACCGGAAGCGCCGCCGCGTTGTCCTCGACCACCTCGACGTCTAGGTAGTCCGGCCTGTCGACCTCGGTTTCGCGAGCCGCGCGCGCGGCACCGACTTTCGTGACGACCGCCCCCGGGCGGCTGGCTTCGTCGGCAACCTCGGTGTCCTTCGCCACGTCATGGACCGGAGCGGTGTCCTGATCCACGTCGTCTTCTGCCTGGCCGACGGGCTCGGTGCCCCCGTCTTCCTGGGGCTGCCAGTGGGGGTCGCTGCGATGACCGGCGGCGGGACCCGTGCGCTTGAGCAGCCTCGCGCTGGCACCGCCGTTGAGCACCCGGGTCGCCAGGGCGACGTCGCTGGTGCGCCGCACCGCGTCGCGTTTGCTGATGAGCATGGGTACCAGCACGAACAGCCAGAGCACCACGAGCGATATCCACAAGAGCGATTGCGGGATGCTTGGCATGGTGACCTGCTCTCTTCGGTTCCGATCCCCGCGCGGCCCCATCGTTGGCCAACGCGGCCGGGTCATGCGCCCTGAAGCAATTACACACCTGTAATTTGCCTCTCACAAGCACCACGAGTCACACGTGTCGCGTCAGCCACAGTTTTCCCGACCAACGGTGGCTGGCCCGAGCCTTGCTGAACCGCACTTCGCGGCTCCCGGTCAGGGCAAACTCGCCAGGCCGGCGCGGATCAGCCTCGACACCACCGACCCGTCGACCTCTTCGATGGTGATCGCCACCAGCAGGTGGTCGCGCCACGCCGAGTCGACCTCGAGGTAACGGCGCAACAGCCCCTCCTCCCGAAAACCGACCTTTGCCAAAACGGCACGGCTGGCGGCATTCTCCGGACGCACGGTGGCCTCCACCCGATGCAGTCCTACCCGGCCGAAGCAGTGGTCGAGGCCCAGCGCCAAGGCTCCGGTGGCCACCCCGCCTCCGGTATGCATGCTCGGCACCCAGTAGCCGATCCAGGCCGATCGCAGCGCTCCGTGAGTGACGTTGCCAACGGTCAATTGACCGCAGAACTTCCCGTCGAGCTCGATGACGTAGGGCAGCATGCGGCCTTTGCGAGCCTCCGAACGCAGACCCGAACACACCGCCGGCCACGCGGCAACCGAATGCCGAATCGCCCAGTCACCTTCCGCGCTGGGCTCCCAGGGCTCCAGGTGGGCACGATCGGCCATCCGGATCCGGCTCCACTGCGCGCCGTCGCGCATCCGGACCGGTCGCAACCGGATCACTCCCGCCCGGACCCGCAGCGGCCCCACGTTCATCGGCCACCCGGGATGCCGGTAACTCGAGCGCAACAGGTTCACAAGAAGGTGCCGCGGTTGCGCCTAGCCGTGCTGAGCCAGGAAGGCGACGTCGACGATCTCCCCGGTGCGGATCTGCTCTGCCCCGGTGGGAACCACAACCAGACAGTTGGCCTCGGCCAGGGTGGCCAGCAGGTGTGACGATCCGCCCGCGGCCCCGCCCAGCGCCTGCACCAGGTACTCGCCACTGTCCTGATCGCGCATCAGCTGACCGCGCAGGTAACCCTTGCGCCCGGCCACCGAGGTAATCGGCGACAAGGTGCGGGCCTGCACAATCCGGCGCATCGGCTGCCGCTTGCCCAGCGACAGCCGGATCAGCGGCCGGACCATCACCTCGAAAACCACCAGCGCGCTGACCGGATTGGCCGGCAGCAGAAACATCGGAACCCGATCCCGCCCCAGCTGCCCGAACCCCTGGACAGATCCGGGATGCATCGCAACGCGGACGACTTCCATCTCGCCGAGTTCGGACAGCACCGCGCGCACCGCTTCGGCGGCCGCGCCGCCGACCCCGCCGGCGATCACCACCAGCTCCGCGCGGTTGAGCTGACCCTCCACGATCTCGCCGAGTTCCTTGGGGTTGTTGCTGACGATGCCGACCCGGTTCACCTCGGCCCCGGCATCCCGGCCGGCGGCGGCAAGGGCATAAGAGTTGACGTCGTATACCTGCCCGTTGCCCGGGGTCCGACAGATGTCGACCAGCTCGCCACCGACGGCCATGACCGACAGTCGCGGACGCGGGTGCACCAGCACCCGTTCCCGGCCGACCGCGGCCAGCAGCCCCACCTGCGCCGGGCCGATGATGGTGCCGGCCCGCACCGCGACGTCACCGGGCTGCACGTCGTCACCGGCATGGCGCACGTAGGCACCCGACGGCGCACCGCGCAGCACCCGCACCCGCGACATCCCACCGTCGGTCCACCGCAACGGCAGCACGGTGTCGGCCAAGGTGGGCAGCGGGGCCCCGGTCTGCACCCGGGCCGCCTGGCGCGGCTGCAGCCTCGTCGGTGTGCGCGCACCGGCTTCGATGGTGCCCATCACCGGCAGGGTCACCATGTCGCGATCGTCAAGAACGGCGTCGTCGGCGAACAGCTCGGTACCAGCGGCCCCGAGGTGTTGGCCGACACCCATCACGTCGACGCTGCGCACGGCGTAGCCGTCGATAGCGGCCTGGTCGAAACCGGGCAGCGGGCGCTCGGTCACCACTTCTTCGGCGCACATCAGACCCTGCGCCTCGGCAATGGCAACCCGGATCGGCCTCGGGGCTACCGCGGCGGCAGATATCCGGGCCTGCTGCTCCTCCACAGAACGCACAGCGCGCCTTTCCGTCGAGCCAGGTGGGCGAGCTGGGCCCGATCACCCGGCTCGCCCCGAGCGCGGGTCGCCCCGCTCCGCCCGGCTACTGCTCGGTCAGACCCAATCGCGCCACCAACCATCGCCGCAACTCCGGGCCGTAATCGTCACGATCCAATGCAAAGTCAACCGCAGCCTTGAGGTAGCCGCCGGGATTTCCCAAGTCGTGTCGGGATCCCCGGTGCACGACCACGTGCACCGGATGGCCCTCGGCAATCAGCAGCGCAATGGCGTCGGTGAGCTGAACTTCCCCGCCTGCTCCCCGGTCGATGCGGCGCAACGCATCAAAAATCGCCCGGTCGAGCACATAGCGACCGGCTGCCGCGTACATCGACGGAGCATCCTGCGCCTTGGGCTTTTCGACCATCCCCTTGACCCTCAGCACGTCGGGCATCTCGGCATCAGGGGCCGGTTCGACGTCGAAAACCCCGTAGGCGCTGATCTCCTCGGGCGTCACCTCGATGGCGCACAACACCGTGCCGCCCAGCCGGGCCCGAACCTTCGACATGGTGTTCAGCACCCCGGTCGGCAGCACCAGGTCATCGGGCAGCAGCACCGCGACCGCGTCCTCGTCAGCCGATAGTGCCGGCTCTACGCAGCCGATGGCATGTCCGAGTCCCAGCGGCTCGGACTGCACCACGGACTCCACCTTGATCAGCTCCGGAGCGCGGCGCACCTTGGCCAGCATGGCCGTCTTGCCGCGGGCCTCGAGAGTGCCCTCGAGCACCAGATCCTCGACGAAATGGGCGACCACACCGTCCTTGCCCTCGGAGGTGACGATCACCAGGCGCTCGGCACCGGCGGCAGCCGCCTCGGCGGCCACCAGCTCGATTCCGGGCGTGTCGACCACCGGCAACAGCTCTTTGGGCACCGTCTTGGTCGCGGGCAGAAACCGCGTGCCCAGGCCGGCTGCGGGGACGATCGCCGTAAAAGGGACCGGAACATCCGATGACATCGTTCACACGATAACTCGCACCCGATTTGCCGGGTGGGTTCGGAGTGGCGAAATCCCGGCCTGTCATCGTTGTGGGCGTGACAAGCGCGGGCAAGGCAGCGTTGCGGCGGCGGATGCTGGCCGCGCGTCGCCTGGTTGCCGACGACATCCGCGCCACCGAGGCTGGGCTGTTCACCCGGCACCTGGAGCCGTTGGTGAGCGGCCGCACCACGGTCTGCGCCTATGTGCCGGTCGGCGGCGAGCCCGGGTCGATGGACATGCTCATGGCATTGCGGCAGCGCGCGGCGCGGGTGCTGTTGCCGGTGGCCCGGGTGGCCGCGGACAACGTCCCGTTACCGCTGTTGTGGGGTGAGTACCGCCCCGGCGAGCTGGTGCGGGGCCGGTGGGGACTGCTGCAGCCGCCCGAGCCGTGGCTGCCGGAATCGGCTGTGGCCGAGGCCGCCCTGGTACTCGTGCCGGCGCTGGCCGTGGACCGCCGCGGCGTGCGGCTGGGCAAGGGGCTTGGCTTCTACGACCGCTCACTGGCCGCCATGAACCCGCACACATGGCTGATCGCGCTGGTCCGCGACGAGGAATTCGTCGACGAGCTGCCGCAGGAAGCCCATGACGTGCGAATCACCCACGTCATCACGCCCGCACGCGGATTGATCGCGCTCCCGTGTGGGAATGACTGATGTCACGTGGTGGTTCTAGCACTTGAAAAGGTAGAGTGCTAGCCCAAGCCGAATTTTTCCGGAGGTTCTTGTGCCGACTTATAGCTACGCGTGCACCGAGTGCGCCGACCGCTTCGACGTTGTGCAAGCCTTCACCGACGATGCGCTGACCACCTGCGGGAAGTGCTCCGGTCGGCTGCGCAAGCTGTTCAACTCGGTTGGCGTCGTATTCAAGGGCAGCGGTTTCTACCGCACCGACAGCCGCGAAACGGACAAGAAGTCCAAGAGCTCGGCCAACGGGTCGTCATCGACCGAGAGCAAGTCGCCGAGCGAGAGCGCGTCGTCGAGCGAGAGCAAGTCGTCGAGCTCGGCGGAGAAGTCCACCAGCTCCTCCGCCCCGGTTACCGCGGGCGCCGCGAGCTGACCGGTTATCCACAGGTCGCTTCCTGACCGGCATCGCCGGCGCTGCTTCGCGCATACGGTGTGTCGGTGGCCGAAACATCGCTGAACGCATCCCTGTTCAGCCGCCTAGCGATGCTGTTGCGCCCGGATTGGACCCGGACCGTCCTGGCGCGGCGCATCGCCGCCGCTGGACTCGTCGTGCTGGCCGGCGTAGCAGCGCTACGATCGAATACCGAGGTCGACGGTTCGCAGGTGGTGGTTGCCACCCGCGACCTGCGCCCGGGCAGTGCCCTGACCTACGACGACGTCCGACTAGAAAAGCGTTCGGCGGCAACGCTTCCCGCTGGATCACAGTCCGATTTGGGGGCAGTCGTCGGCTCGACGCTGGCGGGCCCGGCGCGACGCGGCGAGGTGCTCACCGATGTGCGGATCCTGGGCAGCCGACTGGCCGAGTCGACGGCGGGTCCCGGCGCCCGCATCGTCCCGCTCCATCTGGCCGATAGCGCGCTGATCGACCTTGTCCGGGTCGGCGACGTGGTGGACGTACTTGCCGCGCCCGCTACCGACTCACCGGCGGCGGCGTCGATCAGCAAGGTCGTGGCTACCGACGCCGTCGTCGTGCTGGTGTCGGCCAAACAGGAGCTTCAGTCACACGATGACCGCGTCGTGTTGGTCGTCCTGCCGGCACGCCTGGCGAATACGGTCGCAGGCGCGGTGTTGGGGCAGACGGTGACGTTGACTTTGCATTGAAACGGTCTCGAAAGCCAACCCGCACCTGAGATAACGTCTGCCTTCGACGTGGTTCGACGTGCCCACACAATGCAGACCGACTTCAGACCGACCAGAAAGGCGCCACCCATGCTCAAGGGGTTCAAGGAGTTTCTCGCGCGGGGCAATATCGTCGACCTGGCCGTCGCGGTGATCATCGGTACCGCGTTCACGGCGTTGGTTACCAAGTTCACCGACAGCATCATCACGCCGTTGATTACCCGGGTCGGTGTCAACCAGCAGACCAGCTTCGGCATCTTGCGGTTGGACATCGGCGGCGGGCAGGCCATCGACTTGAACATCCTGCTGTCGGCGGCCATCAACTTTGTGCTGATCGCCGCCGTGGTGTACTTCCTGATCGTGCTGCCGTACAACAGGCTGCGCAAAAGGGGTGAGGTCGAGCAGGCGGACGACGCGCAGGTGGTCCTGCTCACCGAGATCCGGGACTTGCTGGCGCAAACGAACGGCGAGAGCCCGTCGGGCAAGCATGGCGGCGCGGCCTCGGCTGTGTCGCCGCCGCCGAACCATGGGCCTCGGGCGGATACCTGATCCGCGGGTGACTGAAAGTCAGATCTCGAGACTCGACAATTGCCCGATGATCTGAGCGGCCAGCGGATTCAGCGTCGCCATGCCGTCTCGCACGGCGTAGCGGGAACCGGCGAGGTTAACCACCAGCGTACTTCCCGACACTCCCGCCAAGCCGCGCGACAGCCCCGCGTCGATGATCCCTGCCGATAGCCCCGAGGCGCGGATGGCTTCGGCGATACCGAGGATTTCCCGGTCCAGGATGTCGCGGGTGGCCTCCGGCGTGACGTCGCGAGGCGTGACCCCGGTCCCACCCACCGACACCACCAGGTCCACCCCGCCGATCACCGCGGTGTTCAGCGCGTTGCGGATCTCAACTTCGTCGGCCGACACCGCGACCACACCGTCGACAACGAAACCCGCCTCGGTGAGCAGTTCGGTGACCAGCGGGCCGCTGTGGTCTTCGTCGCCGTGGGCAGTGCGATCGTCGACGACGACGACAAGTGCCCGGCCCACCACCAACTTCGCACCCTGTTCCATGGGTGCAACCGTATATCCGAGCTCTGACAACGGAGGACCTGCCTTCATCACTGCTCCGCCTTGCCTAGCGTGACTTGCACGGTACGGCTGCCTCCCGAGGGGTCTTGGAAAGTCAGCGCCACCTTGTCGCCCGGCGCCTTGGACCTCACCGCGGCGACCAGTGCGTCGGCGCTGTTGATGGGGCGGTCGTCCACCTTGGTGACGATGACCCCTTTGGGCACTCCGGCAGTGGCGGCCGCGCCGCCTTGCGCCACCTCGACCACCTTGGCGCCGGGAATGCCCTTGTCAGTCGTCACCTGGACGCCCAGCGAGGCGTGTGTCGCCTTGCCGGTGCTGATCAGCTCGTCGGCAATCCGCTTGGCCTGGTCGACCGGGATGGCAAAGCCCAGGCCGATCGAACCGCTCTGGGCATCGCCGGAATCCGCGCCCAACGTGGCGATGGCCGAGTTGATGCCGACCAGCTGGCCGTTCATGTTGACCAGCGCACCACCGGAGTTACCGGGGTTGATGGCGGCGTCGGTCTGGATGGCGTCCAAGACGGTGTTCTGGTTACCGGACTCGCCGGTGGTCGACACCGGCCGGTTGAGGGCGCTGACGATGCCCGTGGTCACCGTGCCGGCCAGACCCAGCGGGGACCCGATCGCCAGGACCGGCTGACCGACCCGCAGATCCGATGACGACCCCATCGATATCGGGGTCAGTCCGCTGACGCCTTGGACCTTGATTACGGCGATGTCACTGGTCGGATCGGCCCCGACCACCGTGAACGGCGCCGTCCGGCCGTCAGAGAAGGTCACCGTGGTTTTCGGCGGCGGAGCACCGGCGGGCGGCTTGGCGGCGGCTGCGACGACGTGGTTGTTGGTCAGGATCAGCCCGTCGCTGGACAGGATGACACCCGAGCCCTCCTCCGATGCGCGCCCCATATCGGTCTCCAGCATGACGACGCTGGGCACCACCTTGGCGGCCACCTGCTCGACCGAACCCGGCGGCATGTTTGCTGCCGGAATGCTGGGAGCGCCGCTGGCGACCACTCCGCCACCGTTGGTGCTCGCGGGTGACCGGGTCAATTCGACGACCGATGCGGCCGCGCCACCGATGCCGGCCGACACTACGGCGATGGTGAGTGCGCCAATCGCCAGCATGCCGGCGCGGGGACGTCGCTGGTGAATCACCGTGGGAGGCGGTGACATTGGCGGCAGCATTCCGGTTATCGGGCCGGGACCGGTGCCGCCACCGGCGGGGCCCTGCCCGGTGCCGCCGGGGATGGGGCCCACCCCGGTACCGCCCGGCAGCGGGCGCGGCCCGGTACCCGCGAAGGGGTCGTAGGGCCGGCCGTACTGCGGCTGCGATCGCTGGTAGCGCCAGTCGTCGAACTGCTGATTGTATGTTTGCGAAGACCCCTGCACATAAGCCGGGGGCACGGGCTGGTTGGGCGCGGCACGATATTCCGGCTGCTGCGGCGGTGGCGAATACCTCGGGTGATTCGTCATGTCGCTAAGTTGCTCTTCCTCTACTGGGGCTTAGTGAGCCCTGTGCTTGGCCATGCGCTGCGGGCATGGGCTTGTTGTCAACAGTAACTGCACCACTACCTTGCGCGCGCGGACTGAGAATCCACTGAGATAACGTTCGTCGAACTCCGTGAGTTCGTGGAGTCCCCGGCGCCCTCATCAGTACGACCGGCTTCAGCCGTGGCCCCGGTGCTCACCGGGGTCGTCGGGTAGGTCGGACCCGGCATCGGGCGGCCGGGCAGCAGCACGTGAATCGATGTTCCCGGGGGCTGGCCACCCGGAACGGTGTCTTCAACCCGCAGCGATCCGCCGTGGTTGAGCACCACCTGTTTGACGATCGCCAGGCCCAGCCCCGAACCCGGCATTGCCCGCGCCGATGCGGACCGGTAGAACCGCTCGAACACCAGACGCCGCTCTTGCGCGGGAATGCCGGGCCCGCGGTCGGATACCACCAGCTCGGCGTGTGACGGGTCGAGTTGTCTCAGCATGACGCCGACGTGGCCACCCGGTGGACTCCACTTGGCCGCGTTGTCCATCAGGTTGAGCGCCGCCCGTGACAGCCCGGCGGCATCACCGTAGATCTGCCAGGAAATCACCTGGACGTCGAAGTGAATGTCGTTGCGGCGCCGCCGCACCCGCTCCAGGCTGCGGTCGATGACGTCGGCCATGTCGACCGGCTCGTGCACCACCTCACCGGCGTCGCCGCGCGTCAGATCCACCAAATCGCCTACCAGAGTGGACAATTCCTCGATCTGGGCCAGCACATCGGCACGCAGGCCGACCATCTCCTGCTCCGGCAGTCGCGGCGCTCCGGGCTCCATCGACGCCATCAGCAGCTCGACGTTGGTGCGGAGCGACGTCAACGGGGTGCGCAACTCGTGCCCGGCATCGGTGACCAACCTGGCCTGTCGTTCCCGGGATTCGGCCAGCGCCCGCAGCATCAGGTTGAACGCCTCGGTAAGTCTGGCCAATTCGTCGCTGCCGAAGACGGGGATGGGCCGCAGGTCGTCGGTTCGCGCCACCCGCTCGGCCGCCTCGGTGAGACGGCCCACCGGACGAAGCCCGGCCCTGGTTACCATCCCGCCGGCCACCGCGGCGACCGCCACGCCGACACCACCGACGATCAGCAGTACCGCGCGAAGCTTGGTCATGACCGCCTCGGTCGGCTTCAAACTCTTGGAGATCAGCAGGGAACTGCCGTTGGGCAAATGGATGGCAAGCACCCGCTGATCGGCCGCCGTCCGCCGCGACATGAACAACTCACCGTGGATGACGGCCTTTTCCGGCGCTCCGACGGGCAGGTGCTGTCCGGGCTGGTTGGCGGTATAGATCGAGTGGCCCGGGTTCACCAGCATCGCGTTGACGTCCGAATACGCCGTGCCCTCAATGGCTTTGCCCGGGTCGGCGGCGAGCGACCCGCTGGCTATCAGCAACTGCGCGCGGCTCTGCAGCTGATTGTCGATGTCGTTGTAGAGGGCGGCCGAGATCACCGCATACACCGCGAACGACATCAGAACGACGACCATCGCCACCATCGACATAGCCAGCAGCATGACCCGCCACCGCAGGGACAACGAACTGGTCGTTCGCAGCGGTACCCGTGCTCGGCGGCGGAACCCGAGCATCAGGGCGGCGTTTCGCGTAGCACGTAACCCACTCCCCGGACGGTGTGGATCAGCCGCGGCTCGCCATCGGCCTCGGTCTTGCGGCGCAGATACCCCACGTAGACCTCCAGCGCATTGCCGGACGTGGGAAAGTCGAAGCCCCACACCTCTTCGAGGATGCGGCTGCGGGTGAGCACGCGTCGCGGATTGGCGATCAGCATCTCCAGCAAGGCGAACTCGGTGCGGGTGAGGCTGATGCGGCGCTGCCCGCGGGTGACCTCACGGGTTACCGGGTCCAGGCTAAGGTCGGAGAAGCGCATGGCCACCGACTCGGCGGTGTCGTCGGGCTTGGTGCGGCGCAGCAAGGCCCGCATCCGCGCCAGCAATTCTTCGAGAGCGAACGGCTTGGGCAGGTAGTCGTCGGCGCCGGCGTCGAGGCCGGCCACCCGCTCCGAAACCGAGTCACGAGCGGTCAGCACCAGGATCGGCAGGTCATCGCCGGTGCTGCGGAGCTGACGGCACACCTCCAAGCCGTCCAGCCGCGGCATCATCACATCGAGCACGAGTGCGTCGGGCCGATCGCTGGCAATCATGTCGAGCGCCTCGAGCCCATCGTGGGCCAGTTCGACCGAGTAGCCGTTGAAGGAAAGCGACCGGCGCAGGGACTCGCGTACCGCACGATCGTCGTCGACGACAAGAATTCGCACGGACACTAGTTTCGTACGACCGCCTGAGACTGGCCTGAGAGGCGCGCCGTCGGGAGGTCGGGCTCGGCCGGCGGGCTCGTCACATGCGCCACAGTGGCCCCTGCCGGGAGCAGCTAGCGCCGGTCGAGGTCGACGAGGCCCAGCCGCGCCGCCTTGAGCAGCCTGCGGGGCACTTTGTGCTTCTGACCCGCCACGGTGACTCCGACCAGTTCGGTCGAGGTGGCCTTCCACTGCGAGCGCCGGCTTCGGGTATTCGCGCGCGACGTCCTGCGCTTGGGTACCGCCATGGTGGGGCCTTACTCCTCGATCGTGGTTGGGTCGGTGCGTGTCGCGTTGCATGGCCGGTGGCCCAGCCGCGACGAGTACCCCAAGGGTAGTCGGTGACCTGCAGGTCGCCAAAACAGGCGTGCCGGGCCGAGTGAGGCGGGTATCACACCGCTCAACCCGTGCGGCTATGCTGACCTACCGGTTGGTTGGCCGGTTTGATCCGTCGTTAATCCCAATGAAGGGAGGACGCGCATGGCCTCTGTTGGTGGCGCGTCCGGAGCCGTGCGGATTGCCAACTGCTCGGGTTTCTACGGCGACCGCCTCTCGGCCATGCGTGAGATGCTCACCGGCGGAAACATCGACTACGTCACGGGTGACTACCTTGCCGAGCTGACCATGCTGATCCTTGGTCGCGACAAGATGAAGCACCCCGACCGCGGCTACGCCAAGACGTTCCTCACCCAACTCGAGGACTGCCTGGGGCTGGCCTGCGACCGCGGGGTCCGCATCGTGGCCAACGCCGGCGGCCTGAACCCGGCCGGATTGGCCGACGCGATCCGGGCCCTGGCCCAGCGCCTCGGCGTGCCGGCCCGGGTCGCCCACGTCGAAGGTGACGACCTGCAGCCGCGGGCAGCCGAGCTCGGCCTCGACACGCCCCTGACAGCCAACGCCTATCTGGGCGCTTGGGGCATCGTCGACTGCCTCAACGCCGGAGCCGACGTCGTCGTCACCGGCCGGGTCACCGACGCCTCGGTGGTCGTCGGGTCGGCGGCCGCGCACTTCGGCTGGGGCCGCACCGACTACGACCAGCTGGCCGGCGCGGTGGTCGCCGGTCACGTCATCGAATGCGGCGTGCAGGCCACCGGCGGCAACTACGCGTTCTTCACGGAGATTCCCGCGGTGCCGGGCCTCTTGCACGCCGGCTTCCCGCTGGCCGAGGTGCACGCCGACGGCTCCTCGGTGATCACCAAACACCCCGGCACCGGCGGTCTGGTCAGCACCGACACAGTCACCGCGCAGCTGCTCTACGAGATCACCGGCGCCCGCTACGCCAACCCGGATGTGACGGCCCGGATGGACACCATCGAGCTATCCAGCGACGGCCCGGACCGGGTACGCATCAGCGGTGTGGTGGGCGAACCGCCGCCGCCCACCCTCAAGGTGTCGATGAACAGCATCGGCGGCTTCCGCAACTCCATGACATTCGTGCTGACCGGCCTCGACATCGAGGCCAAGGCCGACCTCGTGCGGCGCCAGCTCGAAGCCGCGCTGACCGTCAAGCCCGCCGAGCTCGAGTGGACCCTGGCCCGTACCGACCACCCCGACGCCGACACCGAGGAGGCGGCCAGCGCCTTGCTGCGGTGTGTGGTGCGCGATCCCGATCCCGCCAATGTTGGGCGTCAATTCTCTTCGCCGGCAGTCGAATTGGCGTTGGCCAGCTATCCAGGCTTCACCGTGACCGCCCCACCCGGCGACGGTCAGGTGTACGGCGTCTACACCCCGGGCTACGTCGACGCCGGGCAGGTGCCGCACGTCGCGGTTCATCCCGACGGCACCCGCACCGAAATTCCTTGCTCCACTGAGACTTTGGAGCTGGAACCGGCGGCTCTCCCGCCGCTTCCCGAGCCGTTACCCGCGGCAGCGACCCGGCGGGCGCCGCTGGGTTTGATCGCCGGCGCCCGCAGCGGCGACAAGGGCGGTTCGGCCAACGTCGGGCTGTGGGTGCGCACCGACGAGCAGTGGCGCTGGCTGGCCAACACGTTGACCGTCGAGTTCCTCAAGGAACTATTGCCCGAGACGGCAGAACTCGACGTCACCCGGCACGTGCTGCCCAATCTGCGGGCGCTGAATTTCGTGATCGAGGGGATCCTGGGTCAGGGTGTCGCCTATCAAGCGCGTTTCGATCCGCAAGCCAAGGGGCTGGGCGAATGGCTGCGCAGCCGCCACGTCGACATTCCGGAGACGCTGTTGTGAATATCTGGACCACACCGGAGCGCGAGCAGCTGCGAAAGACCGTCCGCTCGTTCGCCGAACGAGAAGTCCTGCCGCACATCGACGAATGGGAGCGAGTCGGCGAGTTGCCGCGTGACTTGCACCGGCGCGCCGGGACCGCCGGCCTGCTGGGAGCGGGATTTCCCGAAGCCGTCGGCGGGGGCGGGGGCGACGGCGCCGATTCGGTGATCATCTGCGAGGAGATGCACCAATCCGGGGCGCCTGGAGGGGTTTTCGCGTCGCTGTTCACCTGCGGCATCGCGGTGCCGCACATGATCGCCTCCGGCGACGCGCGGTTGATCGACACCTTCGTTCGTCCCACCCTGGCCGGTGAGAAAATCGGCGCGCTGGCCATCACCGAACCCGGCGGCGGTTCGGACGTCGGGCACCTGCGCACCAGCGCCGTCCGGGACGGCCATCACTACGTGATCAACGGCGCCAAGACCTACATCACCTCCGGGGTGCGCGCCGACTACGTCGTCACCGCGGTGCGAACCGGCGGACCCGGCGCGGCCGGGGTGTCGCTGGTGGTGGTCGAAAAGGGCACGCCGGGTTTTGAGGTCACCCGCAAGCTGGACAAGATGGGCTGGCGTTCCTCGGACACCGCCGAGTTGTCCTACACCGACGTGCGGGTACCGGCTGCGAATCTGGTGGGCGCCGAGCACACCGGATTCGCCCAGATCGCCCAGGCCTTCGTCTCCGAACGCATCGGCCTTGCCGCACAGGCATATTCGAGCGCGCAGCGATGTCTGGACATCACCGCGCAGTGGTGTCGCGACCGGGAGACGTTCGGGCGTCCGCTGATCTCGCGTCAGGCGGTGCAGAACACCTTGGCCGAGATGGCCCGGCGCATCGACGTCGCCCGGGTCTACTCCCGTCACGTGGTGGAGCGTCAGCTGGCCGGGGAGACGAACCTGATTGCGCAGGTGTGCTTCGCCAAGAACACCGCCGTCGAGGCCGGCGAATGGGTGGCCAACCAGGCGGTCCAGCTCTTCGGCGGGATGGGCTACATGGCCGAGTCCGAAGTCGAACGTCAGTATCGGGACATGAGGATACTGGGTATCGGAGGCGGAACCACCGAAATCCTGACCACACTTGCCGCCAAACTGCTGGGGTATCAATCATGACCGTCTTGCGGTCCACCCTCGACGCCCATGCCGGCGCGTACGCCGAAGCGGCAACGGCGACGGCGGCAAAGCTCGACGAAATCGCCGCCGAACTGGCGAAGGCGCTGGCCGGCGGCGGGCCCAAATACGTCGATCGTCACCACGCCCGCGGCAAGCTCACGGCCCGGGAACGCATCGAATTGCTCGTCGACCCGGACTCGCCGTTCCTCGAGCTGAGCCCGCTGGCGGCATACGGCAGCGCCTTCACGGTCGGTGCGAGCACGGTCGTCGGCATCGGTGCGGTGTCCGGCGTGGAATGCTTGATCGTCGCCAACGACCCGACGGTCAAAGGCGGCACCAGCAACCCGTGGACGTTGCGAAAAATCCTGCGGGCCAATCAGATCGCGTTCCAGAACCGGCTTCCGGTGATCTCTTTGGTGGAATCCGGCGGGGCGGACCTGCCGACGCAGAAGGAGATCTTTATTCCCGGCGGAGCAATGTTCCGCGACCTCACCCGGCTGTCCGCAGCCGGGATCCCAACTATCGCACTGGTATTCGGCAACTCCACCGCGGGCGGCGCCTACATTCCCGGCATGTGCGATCACGTGGTGATGATCAAGGAACGCTCCAAGGTGTTCCTGGCGGGCCCGCCGCTGGTGAAGATGGCCACCGGCGAGGAGTCCGACGACGAGTCGCTGGGCGGCGCCGAAATGCATGCCCGCATCTCGGGTTTGGCCGACTACTTCGCGCAAGACGAGCTCGACGCCATCCGCATCGGACGTCGCATCGTGGCCCGGCTGAACTGGGTCAAGCAGGGGCCCGCGCCCGGGCCGGTCACCGAGCCGTTGTTCGATGCCGAGGAGCTGATCGGCATCGTCCCGGCGGACCTGCGCATTCCGTTCGACCCGCGGGAGGTTATCGCCCGCATCGTCGACGGCTCCGAATTCGACGAGTTCAAGCCGCTGTACGGCTCGTCGCTGGTGACCGGGTGGGCCCGGCTGCATGGCTACCCGCTGGGCATCCTGGCCAACGCGCGCGGCATACTTTTCAGCGAAGAGTCGCAAAAGGCCACCCAGTTCATCGAACTCGCCAACCGCTACGACACGCCACTGTTGTTCTTGCACAACACCACCGGCTACATGGTCGGCAAGGTCTACGAAGAGGGCGGCATGATCAAGCACGGCTCGATGATGATCAATGCCGTGTCCAACTCGACCGTTCCGCACATCTCGCTGTTGATCGGCGCGTCGTACGGCGCGGGCCACTACGGGATGTGCGGACGCGCCTACGACCCGAGGTTCCTGTTCGCCTGGCCCAGCGCCAAGTCCGCGGTGATGGGCGGCGCGCAGCTGGCGGGAGTGCTGTCCATCGTGGCCCGCGCCGCCGCCGAGGCCCGCGGCCAGCAGGTCGATGAAGCGGCCGACAGCGCGATGCGTGCCGCCGTCGAAGGCCAGATCGAAGCCGAGTCGTTGCCGTTGGTGTTGTCCGGGATGCTCTACGACGACGGGGTGATCGACCCGCGCGACACCCGCACCGTGCTGGGAATGTGTTTGTCCGCCATCGCTAATGGCCCGATCAAGGGGACGTCGAACTTCGGCGTCTTCCGGATGTGATGCAAATGCCGATCACTCGAGTACTGGTTGCCAATCGCGGCGAGATCGCACGCCGGGTGTTCGCCACCTGCCGCCGGCTGGGCTTGGGCACCATCGCCGTCTACACCGAACCCGACTCCGCCGCGCCGCATGTCGCCGAGGCCGACGCGCGGGTGCGGCTGCCCAAGACCAACGACTATCTCAACGCCGACGCCGTCATCGCGGCGGCCCGGGCCGCCGGTGCCGACGCGGTACACCCCGGCTACGGATTCCTCGCGGAGAACGCCGATTTCGCCGCCGCGGTCCAAGACGCGGGCCTGACCTGGGTGGGCCCGCCGGTGGACGCGGTGCGGGCAATGGGCTCCAAGATCGAGTCCAAGAAGCTGATGGCGGCTGCCGGAGTGCCGGTGCTCGACGAGCTCGATCCCGACACCGTCACCCAATCCCAGCTGCCGGTGTTGGTGAAGGCGTCCGCGGGCGGTGGTGGCCGCGGGATGCGGGTCGTCCGCGAATTGTCTGCTTTGCCAGCCGAAGTCGAGGCCGCCAGGCGCGAAGCGCAGTCCGCGTTCAGCGATCCGACGGTGTTCTGCGAGCATTATCTGCCGACCGGACACCACGTCGAGGTGCAGGTCCTGGCCGACATGCACGGCACCGTGTGGGCCGTGGGCGAACGGGAATGCTCCATACAGCGCCGACACCAGAAGATCATCGAAGAAGCGCCCTCGCCGTTGGTGGAGCGCATACCCGGCATGCGCGCCAAGCTGTTCGACGCCGCTCGCCTGGCCGCCTCCGCCATCGGCTACGCCGGTGCGGGGACGGTGGAGTTCCTCGCCGACGATGACGGTGAGTTCTACTTCCTGGAAATGAACACCCGGCTGCAGGTCGAGCACCCGGTCACCGAGGAGACCACCGGACTCGATCTGGTCGAACTGCAGCTCGCGGTCGCCGAAGGCGGCCGGCTGGATGCTAAACCACCTGTGGCCCAAGGGTATTCGATAGAAGCTCGCCTCTACGCGGAGGACCCCACGCACGGCTGGCAGCCGCAGGCGGGTCCGGTGCACAGGATCGACGTGCCGTCGGTGAGCGCGCAGTTCTGCACGCTGGGGCGCCGGACCGGGATCCGGCTGGACTCGGGTATCGTCGCCGGCTCGTCGGTGTCGATCCACTACGACCCGATGCTGGCCAAGGTCATCTCCTACGCTCCGACGCGCCGGCAGTCGGCGTTGGTGCTCGCCGACGCACTGGCCCGCACCCGCCTGCACGGCCTGCGCACCAACCGCGAGCTGTTGGTCAACGTGCTGCGTCACCCCGCATTTCTCGACGGCGCCACGGATACCGCGTTTTTCGACACGCACGGCCTGGCAGAGCTGTCGGCACCGCTGGCCGGCGCGACGATGATCCGGATGTCGATGATCGCCGCGGCCCTGGCCGACGCGGCGCACAATCGGGCAACCGCGAAGGTATCCGGGGTGTTCGGCTCTATCCCCAGTGGTTGGCGCAACCTGGCGTCGGGCTATCAGGTCAAGACGTACCTCGACGACGGCGGCGAGGAGCACCGCATCGAATACCGGTTCACCAGGAAGGGATTGGAGCTCCCCGGCGACGAATCCGTGGAGCTGATATCGGCCATGTCCGACCAGGTCGTGCTGGCCGACGGTAACGGCGTGGCCCGCAGCTTCGCAGTGGCGCGTTACGGCCAGGACGTCTACGTCGATTCCGCGATCGGACCCGTGCATCTGGTCGCACTATCCCGCTTCCCCGAGCCGGGTTCGGCCGTCGAGCAGGGATCGCTGGTGGCGCCGATGCCCGGCAACGTCATCCGCTTGGGCGCCGAGGTCGGCGATACCGTCACAGCGGGTCAGTCATTGATCTGGCTGGAGGCGATGAAGATGGAACACACCATCAGCGCGCCGGCGGACGGGGTACTCACCCAGCTCCACGTCCAAACCGGCCAGCAAGTCGACGTCGGTGCCGTGCTGGCACGCGTGGAAGGACCCGAAGCACAAGGAGATTCGCAATGACAGACACCAGCTTCATCGAAAGTGAAGAGCGCCGGGCGCTACGCAAGGCGGTGGCCGAATGGGTGTCCAACTACGGCCACGAGTACTACCTGAAGAAGGCGCGCGCGCACGAACACACCACCGAATTGTGGTCTGATGCAGGAAAACTCGGCTTTATAGGAGTGAACCTGCCCGAGGAATACGGTGGCGGTGGCGCCGGGATGTACGAGCTGTCGCTGGTGATGGAGGAGATGGCGGCCGCGGGTTCGGCGCTGTTGCTGATGGTGGTGTCGCCGGCCATCAACGGCACCATCATCGCCAAGTTCGGTACCGACGAGCAAAAGCAGCGCTGGCTGCCGGGCATCGCCGACGGGTCGCTGACGATGGCGTTCGCGATCACCGAGCCGGACGCCGGGTCCAATTCGCACAAGATCACCACCACCGCCCGTCGCGACGGCAGTGACTGGATCATCAAGGGCCAGAAGGTCTTTATCTCCGGCATCGACCAAGCGCAGGCGGTACTGGTAGTGGGTCGCACGGAAGAGGCCAAGACCGGCAAGCTGCGCCCGGCGTTGTTCGTGGTGCCCACCGACGCGCCCGGCTTCACCTACACGCCGATCGAGATGGAGCTGATCAGCCCGGAACGCCAGTTCCAGGTGTTCCTCGACGACGTGCGGCTGCCCGCCGATGCGCTGGTCGGGGCCCAGGACGCCGCCATCGCACAGCTTTTCGCCGGTCTCAACCCCGAGCGCATCATGGGTGCGGCCAGCGCGGTCGGCATGGGCCGGTTCGCGCTAGGTAAGGCCGTCGACTACGTAAAGACCCGCCAGGTGTGGTCCACCCCGATCGGCGCGCATCAGGGGTTGGCACATCCGTTGGCGCAGTGCCACATTGAGGTTGAACTGGCCAAGCTGATGATGCAGAAGGCGGCGACACTCTATGACCACGGCGACGACGCCGGCGCCGCCGAGGCGGCCAACATGGCCAAATACGCTGCGGCCGAGGCCTCGACGCATGCCGTCGACCAGGCCGTGCAGTCCATGGGCGGCAATGGGCTGACCAAGGAGTACGGCGTTGCCGCGATGATGACGTCGGCCCGGCTGGCCCGGATCGCCCCGATCAGCCGTGAGATGGTGCTGAACTTCGTCGCGCAGACATCGCTGGGTCTGCCTAGGTCCTACTGAAGCCGTACTGATGGACAGGCTCGTCGAATACACCCGAGAGGGCGTTGCTGCCCGGCTCACGCTCAACTCGCCGCACAACCGCAACGCACTGTCGAGCGTCCTGGTCAGCCAGCTGCATCAGGGACTGCGCGACGCGGCGGCGGATCCGGCGGTACGGGTGGTGGTGCTCACCCACACCGGCGGCACCTTCTGCGCAGGTGCGGACTTGAGCGAGGCCGGCGGTAGCGACCCGCGTGGCGATCGCGAGCGCGGCGCAGCCGGGCGAAGCGGGTCGCCACCATCGGCCCGTGGCGATCGCGAGCGCGGCGCAGCCGGGCGAAGCGGGTCGCCACCATCGGCATACGACATGGCGGTGGCGCGGACCCGGGAGATGACGACGGTGCTGCGCGCCATCGTCGAGTCCCCGCGGCCGGTCATCGGCGCGGTCAACGGGCATGTCCGAGCCGGCGGGTTCGGTCTGGTCGGGGCCTGCGACCTGGTGGTCGCCGGCCCGCGCAGTACCTTTGCGCTGACCGAGGCGCGGATCGGCGTAGCCCCGGCGATCATTTCGCTGACGTTGCTGCCCAAGCTTTCGCCGCGCGCGGCGGCCCGTTACTACCTGACCGGCGAGACGTTCGGCGCCAGCGAAGCCGCCGAGATCGGCTTGGTCACCTTGGCAGCCGACGACGTGGATGCCGCGGTGGCCAAGCTGGTCGCCGAGGTGGGTCGCGGTTCACCGCAGGGCCTGGCGGCGTCGAAGGCGCTGACGACCGCCGCAGTACTGGAAGGATTCGACCGAGACGCCCAACGGCTCACCGAGGAGTCGGCGCGGCTATTCGTTTCGGAGGAAGCGCGCGAGGGCATGCTGGCATTCCTGCAGAAACGTCCACCGAGTTGGGTGAAATCCGACCCGGCGAGTCGCTGAGCAGCACCATTGCCGGCTGGGCGAGTCGGACTTGGCGGGGGGCGAGGTTGCAGTTTAGCCAACCAGCTTGCAGCAAATCCTGGACGTCGTACGCTCGTGGGTGATGAGCAACCCGGCCCAGCGCGACACGAAGGACACGCGTGACGATTCGTCGCTCGCGGCTGACACCGATCGTATTCAGATCGCGCAGTTGCTGGCGTATGCGGCGGAACAGGGTCGCCTGCAGCTCAACGAGTACGAAGATCGGCTTACCAGGGCTTACGCGGCAACCACCTATCGAGAGCTGGACCAGCTTCGAGCCGACCTGCCCGGCGCCTCGGTAAGCCCCCGTCGCGGCGGTAACTGCAACCCGGCACCGTCCACCCTGCTGCTCGCCCTGCTGAGCGGATTCGAGCGGCGGGGCCGGTGGAATGTGCCCAAGAAGCTGACCACCCTCACGTTCTGGGGAACCGGCGTGCTGGATTTGCGCTACGCCGACTTCACCTCAACCGAGGTCGAGATCCGCGCCTACTCGATCATGGGTGTGCAGACCATCCTGCTGCCCCCCGAAGTCCACGTCGAAATCCGTGGCCGCGGGATAATGGGCAACTTCGACCGCGAAGTGGCGGGCGAGGGCAGCCGGGGTGCACCCAACGTGAAGATCCGCGGCTTCTCGTTCTGGGGTGGCGTGGGCATCAAGCGTAAGGGACGCAAGCCCCGAAAGTAGCTCGGTACGGCCGCCGAAGGTGAATAGCCCGGTTGGCGGGTGTGTGCCATACTCCCCGGAAGGTTTGCTTGCTGGCTGACCGGGAGGGTCGATGATGGAGACGTTGCGTGTCGTTCCTGAGGTCCTGACTCGGGTGGGATATGCGTTGGCCAATCACGGTGAGTCACTGCTGGTTTTGCACCAGTCGTGCCACGGTGCAGCCGAAGGCGCGCGGTCGGGATGGGTCGGTTCTTCGGCTGGCGCGCTGTCGGGGTTGCTGGGTAGCTGGGAGACGGTCAGCGCCACCCACGCCGACCGATTCGGTGAGCATTCCTGCGGCATGCATCTCGCGGCGGTCGGCTTCGCTGAGATGGACCAGAGCAACGCCGCGGCGCTCGCCGCGGTCCGTGCGCAGGCTGGCAGCAACGGTCGATTCGATGGCGTTGACGTTAGCTGATATTGAGCGCTGGGATCCCGCAGCGATCAGGACGGTGTTTCAGGCGGCGATTGACCGCGCACACGGCACCCGCACCACATCGGCGGCGCTCACCGACACCATGCGGTTGCTGGACTTCGGTGGCGATGCCGCCGATGCGGCGCTGGCGGCAACGCACCGCACGACAATGCTTCTCGACGACCATGCCGATGCGTGCGAGGCGGTCGCACGGGCCGCGGAGAAATCGGCCGAAGAGGTGGCCGCAATCAAGTTGCGGCTGCAGGCTATTCGCGATAGTGCCCGGGATTACCACCTGACGATTGACAACGCGACCGGTACGGCGTTGCCGCCTGCTGATTTGTGGTCGTACTCCCCTGCTGATCAGCAGTCGATTCTCGATGCCGCGATCAGGCTGACCGAAAGCATCAAGCGTCTGCTGGCTGACGCCGAGACCGCCGATGAGGATCTGGCCGCGGCGATTCGGGGCGCCGCCGGCGACTTGTCACCACAGCAGGTCAACGCCCAACTCAGCCATGAGCCACCTAAGATGCCGCAGATGCCGCCACCGGGTAGCGATCCGAAGGAGGTGAGCAAGTGGTGGCATTCGCTGACCCCGGGACAGCAGGATCGGGTCAAACAGTGGTTCCCCAACGCCATTCGCAACCTCGACGGTATCCCAACCGGAGTCCGCAACGAACTCAATATGCCGGTGCTGCAACGCGAACTCGACCGGCTGCAGCGCGGTTGGCTGGATGGTAATGGCGTGTGGCACACCGATACCGAGAAGTTGGCGGATCTGCAGGCGCTGCAGCGAGCACTTACCGCCAACCCGGGCAGCAGCCTGATTCTGTTGGACACCACCAGTAATTCCCGCAAGGTGTTGGCGGCAGTGGGGGTCGGCGACGTCGACAATGCGGAACGGGTCGGTGTCACAGTCGGCGGCCTCAACACGCGGGTGAGCTCCAGCGTTGAAGCGATGGTCAGGGAAGCTCAAGTCCAACGAGGCAAGGCATCCGACCTGAGGAAGTTCGCGGGCGCACCGAATTATGACGCGGTCGCTTCCATTGCGTGGCTGGGGTATGACGCGCCGGACAGCCTAAAGGACGTGACGCATGACTGGTCGGCTCGCGATGCCGCAGGGACGTTGAACCGCTTCTACACGGGCCTGGCGGCGGCCACCAATGTCTCGGATCAACACATCACCGCGTTCGGGCATTCGTACGGATCTCTGGTGACAAGTCTGGCGTTGCAGCAGGGCTCCCCAGTGAGCGACGTCGTACTGTACGGTTCGCCTGGCACCGAACTCACCAACGCATCGCAATTAGGTGTGCTGCCAGGGCATGCCTACTACATGATTGGCGTCAATGATGATGTGTCGCAGATAATCCCCGAATTCGGTGCCTTTGGCGCCGCACCGCAAGATGTGCCAGGCATGACTGAACTGTCGACCAGTACTGGACTAGCCCTGGGGGGCGAGTATGGGGACGGGAACCTTCATGAGCGGGCCTACGGCCATTCGGAGTATGCCCGCGTGGGCAGCAACGGCGAACTGCGCATGAGCGGCTACAACATGGCCGCGGTGCTGGCCGGACTGCCCGACGACCTCATCACACCCCGCGCCGTCGGCGTGGACAGACTTCCCGGCGGCGCCGGCCCCTATGAAGTCCCACCTCCGATCCCCCTACACCGCGCATGAGCCGAGCACATCGATTCGCTGCCGCCGGGCTGCTCGCAATCACCATGCTGCTCACCAGCTGCATCAAGCCGACGACCTTCAACCCCTACGCCAACCCCGGCCGCGACGAACTGGACCGCCTACAAAAAATCGTCAACCAACGCCCCGACCTAGAGACGGTCCAGCAGCAACTCGCCAACCTCGACGCCACCATCCGGGCGGCGATCGCCAAATACGCCCCACAGACAAAGTTCACCAGCACCCCAGTGAGTCATCCGACTAACGGCTGCAACGACCCGTTCGTCCGCAGCATCGGCCGGCAAGAGGAAAGCGACCATTTCTTCGGCGAACCTGCACCCACCCCAGAGCAATGGCTGCAAATTGTCACCGAGCTGGCACCGGTGTTCAAAGCGGCTGGTTTTCGGCCCAACAACTCCGCCCCCGGTGAGCCACCCCTGCCGTTGGGATCGGCCAATGATTCGCAAATCCGCGACGACGGCACGCTGATCAATCTCGTAAACCACGGACATTTGCTGGCCTACTACTACAACACCGGTTGCCATCTCCCGGCCGCCTGGCGCACCGCGCCACCACCACCAAACATGCGGCCCCCCAACGACCCCGATGTCCACTACCCATACCTGTACGGGTCGCCCGGGGGCCGAACCCGCGACGCGTATTGATCCGCGGTCGGCGCTCCGGTAAGCCCGGCACCAGTCACCGTGGTCGCAAACCACGTCGAGAACGCGTCCAGTCGTCAAGTCGCCGATGTTCAAAGATATTCCTCAGGAGCGTGTTTCACGCTCCTTCCAACGATCCGGCTCTTCTTCCAGCAGGGCGCGATCCCACTCAGCTCTGGTGGCCACTGCTTCATAGGTGTCCTGCAAGAATCCCAGAAGCACCTGATCCGGGTCGGCCGCCTGTCGCACGATCTCGTAGGGCAGTAGATACTCGCCGTGGTCTTTGCTGTAGTAGGCCTGCCCGGGAGTGACAGCGTGACCGGCGAAGCCGTCGGGTTCGGGGTAGGCGTAGGCATAGAAGGCGCCCTCGTCACCACCGCCTGGCCAGAATCCGCAGCTGCTCAGTTCCCGCGAATATCCTTCCGCCATAACCCAATCGCCCAAGTTGGGGGCACCGCCAGGATGGCGGGGTGCGCCACGGCCGGAAAATCTGGTACACGCGATATCCATTGCACCCCAGAAGAAATGTACCGGACTCACCTTTCCGGCGAACCGAGACCGGAACCGGCTCAACACCCGGTTGGCCTGAAGCAGCTGGCGCCAGAACAGGTTCGCCGCAGGCGGGTCGTACGAGGCGTGCTCGACGTCCTCGGCGAACCCAGGAGCCGGGTCGACTTCGTTCGGGTGTGGCTGGATGCGCGTGGGGCAGCCCAATTCGGCTAATGTCTGCATGGTTTCGGCGTAGAAATCGGCGACTCATTTCGGTTCCAGTCGGACGGTACGGGTAGCACCGGTGCTGCTGCGGATCACCAACTGGTGGTCGATGAAGTCGAATTCGATATCGAAGATCTCGTTCCCATAGGGGATTGCCGACGTCGTCAAACCGCGGGGGGTAACGTACAGCGTCACCTGCCACCAGTGGTTGACCATGGGAGCATGTGCGAGCCGGATCTTGCCGACGATCTGAGTCCACATATGCAGCGTTTCCCGGGTGGCGTCCACTCGTCGACGCGCAAGCTGGGCCAGGCATTAATGCTTCGGTGCGCAGTCATATCGATCTCCTCGGTCACAGTGCTAGAGGTGAATCGGCTCGGCAATCGGCGGGCACCCGCCATGCTGATTGCTTCAAACGGGATACCCTCCCCTCCGGTATACATGCGCGATATCCCCGGCAAAGTTGTGGTTGGTAACCAGGTCAAATTGCGGCCCATCCGGGGCGCGGGTGGGCGAAGTCGAGGTCACCCAGCCCACTCGGTTCGACGGTTCACAATTGCGTTGACGAACAACGGTTCCCGTCCCGGGGTACCCCAATCGGGAAACCGCGCCGCGAGAATGGCGACGACACAGCCAACTGTGTGGTAGGCAAGCGAGGAAACTACGCGGTATCTAGGAGGCACCCGGTGAGCACCACACCAATTGCCGACTACGCCCTGCTATCTGACCGGCATACTGCAGCGCTGGTCAGCCGCAGCGGTTCAGTCGACTGGCTTTGCTTGCCCCGGTTCGACTCGCCATCGGTGTTCGCCAGACTGCTCGACGCGGACGCCGGGTTTTTCTCGGTGCACCCCACCGATCCCGGCGCGGAGGTCAAACGCCGTTACGTCGACCAGACCATGGTGCTCGAGACGACGTTCACCACCGGCACCGGCACGCTGGTGCTATGCGATGCCCTCGCCACCGGGTACGTGGATGACCCACACCAGTTGGGCGCGACCGCCCCTCGGCTGCTGGTGCGGTCGCTAACGTGTACCGCGGGCGAGGTAGAGGTGAGCGTCGAATTCTCGGCACGCCCGGAGTACGGGGTGGTCACACCGTTGGTGTCCACTGCCGACGGCTGCATCCTGGTACGCGGCGGCGCCGACGTCCTGCTCCTGTGCTGCCCAATTCCGCTGGGGATTACCGATTCCGACGCCAGCGGCCGATTCCGGATGCGAGAGGGTGAGCGGCTGTCCCTCGGGTTGCTACATCGCACCACCTCGGAGGCATGTCCCGCATCCATGTCACCGGCCGAGCTCGAGGCAGCGCTCACGGCGACGATCGATGCGTGGCGATTGTGGTCGAAAGTCCATCAAAGCTATGACGGACCGTGGCGCGATCTGGTGCATCACAGCGGCAGAGTTTTGCAGGCATTAACCTACCAACCCACGTGGGCCGTGGTCGCCGCCCCGACGACGTCCCTGCCGGAAGAGGTTGGCGGAGAACGTAACTGGGATTACCGGTATTCGTGGGTTCGGGATGCCAGCCTCACCCTGGAAGCCCTCTGGGTAGCCGCTTGTCCAGACGAGGCGGAGCAGTTTTTCGACTATCTCGCGGTCAGCTCCGCCGGGCAACTACGCGCCAACGAGCCTCTCCAGATCATGTTCGGCATCGGTGGCGAACATGATCTGTCCGAACGTGAGCTCGGTCATCTCCGCGGCTGGCGCGACAGCCGCCCGGTGCGCGTCGGCAACGGCGCGTGGGGGCAAAGCCAGATCGACGTGTACGGCGAACTGCTGGGTGCGGCGCATCGCCTGGCCAAACAGCTGCACCCGGACCGTCCCTGCGCCGCCGCGGGACGCGAGTTCCTCATCGGCTCCGCCGATGCCGCCGCACGTCTTTGGCAGCAACGTGATTCGGGCATCTGGGAAGTGCGTGGCGACCCACAGCACTTCCTCTACTCCAAGCTGATGTGCTGGGTCGCGCTCGACCGCGCCATCGCCATGGTCGATGCACTCGGCGCCGGGGACAGGGTCGACGGCTGGCGGGCGGCTGCCGATGAAATCCGGCATCAGATCCTCACTCGCGGGTGGAGCGACGCGGCCAACGCGTTTACCCAGGCATTCGAAAGCAACGACCTGGACGCCTCCGCGCTGATGATTCCGCTGGTCGGATTCTTGCCCGCCGACGACCCTCGTGTGCTGGCCACCATCGACGCCATCGCCGATCAGCTCGTCGACTCGCGCGGCTTGGTCTATCGCTATCGAACCAGCGTCGACACCAACGCCGACGGCCTCACCGGACAGGAGGGCACGTTCCTGCTGTGCACATTCTGGTTGGCGCAGGCCCTGGCAGCCTCCGGTCAGCTCGACCGGGCGCGCGAGGTGTTCGAGCGCGCCATCGGTTACCGCAACGACGTAGGACTTCTCTCCGAAGAGGTCGACCCCGCCACCGGTGAGCTGTTGGGCAACTTCCCGCAGGCGTTCAGTCACATCGGGCTGGTCAATGCGGCCTGGGCCATTGCCCAAGCCGAGGCTCGCGGCTGACCAAAGCAGCTTATCCTGGGGCGAACCGCCTGCCACGGCGACTCCGGGATGCGTTGTCTTGAGTTGTCGACTCGACCCCATCCATATTGGCCCGCAATCACATCGGCACAGCGCCACGGTTGTCTCACGTGCTCACCGAGTCGGCTGTCCTGCCGCTGCATCGAGTGTGCGGTGACGGCTTTGAGAGTGTATGTGGGGCGGGAACATCCACCATCGGCGGCCCTGACGGCACGCTCGGCGCCATCAGCGCGCACTCGACACCATCAGCGCGCACTCGACGCCATCGCCGCCGACCCAAGCCCACCAGCACGCGATTTCCATCTCCCCACACCGGAGCGCAGCCCCACGACCGCTCGCAGCGACAAGCCAAGTCGCACAGGTTTTGTCGCTATGAGGTGGGCACAACTAACACCCTCACCCACAGAGACCAATGCGGCTAATGTGACAGTAGCCGCTAGATCAGGCAAACCAGGAGAACAACCCACGCAACGCCAAAGGCTAGATATGCCAATGGAATCCGTCGGCACATCGTTGTCCCACGGTAATTGCCCGCTACCTGCGTCGCCGCGACCGGAGGTAGTCGCCGACCACCGCCGCCCCCAGCCCGTCGAGATCGGGTTCCACGACCCGACCCTCCACCCGTCGTGCAACCTGATCGATGAACCGGGCCAGACCCGGGTCGCTGCCCAGCCGGAAGATCGTTACCTGCGCACCCAGCCGGGCCATGTCGTCGAAACCCCGTACCGTGTGGGCAATGGTCCGCGGATGTGGCGGATAATCAAAGAAGACAGCAGAACCCGTCCCCTCTCCGCTGAAATCCTCCAAATGAGCGGTCGGCTCACCGTCGGTCACCACCAGCACGACCGGCTGTGCGTTGGGGTGTTTGCGCAGGTGACGTCCGGCCAGCGCCAGCGCGTGATGCAGGTTGGTACCCTGCTCGTAGACACCTTCCAAACCCGTCAGCTCCGCCGCCGTCACGGTTCGGGCGTAGCGGCCAAACGCAATGATCTGCAGGGCATCTGAGCGGAAACGCGTACACACCAGGTGGTTGAGCGCCAGTGCGGTTCGCTTCATCGGCAGCCAGCGATTTTCCATCACCATCGAAAACGAGGTGTCGACCAGCAGCGCAACCGCAGCCTGGGTACGTGTTTCGGTCTCGGACACCTCAACGTCGTCGACGGTGATCCGCAGTGGCCCGTCCAGGGTGTGCGTCCCTGCCTGGCGCAGCACGGCATTGGTCAGCGTCCGGGAGATGTTCCACGGCTCGGTGTCACCGAACTGCCAGGGCCGGGTGGCACCGGTCAGTTCTCCGGCGGCTCCTGCGCGCCGGTGGTCCCGTTCGCCACGACGCCCGGAAAGCTGTTGCACCACATCACGTAACGCGGTCTCGCCCAGCCTGCGCATCGCCTTGGGTGATAACCGCCACTGGCCGTCGGACCCGCGATCCAGGAAACCCTGATTGACCAGTGCCCGTTCCAATTCGGCGAGCGTTCTCGCGTCGACGGCGGCCTGGTCGCCGAGCTGGCGGGCCAGCGCGTCCAAGTCGACGTCGTCCATCGTGGCGCCCGGGTAGCTCTGCGACAATTGCTCGGCCAGCTGCTCCAGCTCAGCGACATCGACCAGCGCCTGGGTGCCCTCGCCCATACCGAACGGGTTGTCACCGGAGAACCGTTCGGATCCGGTCCAGTCCTCTCCGGGGCGCGCGGCTTGCAGATGGCTATCGAGCCGGCTCAGCGCCTGCATCAGCGACGGCGACCCAAATGCCTGCTGCGCCAACGCATCAAGCTCATCGCGCTGCTCCTGGCTAAGACTATTGCGGAACCGCTGCGCCGCGGCTGCCCGCTTGGCCAGCGAGTCCAGCAGCTCCTCGACATTGCGCGGGTTCTCCGGAAAGAACTCGCCGTGCTTGTCCATGAAGTCTTGGAAGTCCTGCGGGGTATCCTCGCCGCGGGCGTGCTTGTCCAACAAGTCGTTGAGATCGTCCAGCATCTCGTTGACCCGGCGACGATCCTCGTCAGTCGCACCTTCCAGCGCCTGCTTCATCCCGGCGAAGCGTTGGTCCAGCAGCTCGCGGCCGAGCAAATCCTTGATCTGGTCGTATTTTTCGCGGGCCTCACCGCTGCGCCAGCGGTACTCGGAAAGCTCCTGAACAGCTTTGGCCGGCGACGGCGGTAACGCATCCAACTGCAGCTCCGAGAATCGGGCGTCATCGTCCAGCGCGCGGGCCAATGCCTTGCGTTCGGCCAGCACCGCTTCGTCGAGCAGTCTCTTGATCTCTTGCAAAGTGCCATCTAAGTTGTTGCGGCGCAACAGCTCCCGGCGGCGCCGGTTTGCCTCGGCGGCCAACCGGTCGGCGCCGGGCATCGTCTTGGTGCCGCGGCGCAGCAGCTCGGACAATGCCCGGCGCGGCGAAGTGCCGGCCATCACGTCCTGGCCGATCTGTTCGAGCGCCTCACGCAAATCGACCGGCGGCGCCAGCGGGTCGGGTCCGCCGGTGTAGGCCGAGTAGCGCGAAGAGTGCGCCCCAAAAGGCTTAGCCATAGACGGTCTGGCCTTCCCCGGACACCTTGTCGATGCGCTTGGCAAGGTACAACGCCTCCAACGCGAGTTCCAGCGCGGCGGCGCGCTCACCCTCGGATTCCGCGACCAGCTTTCTGGCGATCCTATCGACGACGGGCAGCCCCGGCACCGCGGCCAGCACGTCCTTGGCCGACACCCGCTCGCCTGTCGTCACTGCGGAGCCCCGCTCGACGGCGGTCACCAATTGGCCAACGTCGAGGCCTCCGAGCACTCGGGACGCGGTGTCGGCGGTCGAGCGGCGCAACAGATGCTCCAGTACGGCCTGTTCGCGGCCCTCCTCACCGGACTCGAACTCGAGCTTGCCGCGCAGCACGTCGATGACCGTGCCCAGATCGACCACCCGGGCCACCGGATCGGTCTCACCCAGCACCGCGCCGCGGTGCCGCGCCGCGGCCGCGACGGTTTCCGCCGCCGCGATAGCGAACCGGGCCGACACCCCGGACCGTTGGTCGATCGAGTGCGACTCGCGCAGGTATCGGGCGAACCGCGCGATCACCTGCATCAGATAGTCGGGCACCTGCGCGCTCAGGTGCGCCTCCTGCACGATCACACCCACTTCCGCGTCCAACTCCAGCGGGTAGTGGGTGCGGATTTCGGCGCCGAAGCGGTCCTTGAGCGGCGTGATGATCCGACCGCGGTTGGTGTAGTCCTCGGGGTTGGCGCTGGCGACGACCAGGACGTCCAACGGCAGCCGCAGCGTGTAGCCGCGGACCTGGATGTCGCGCTCCTCCATGACGTTGAGCATCGACACCTGAATGCGCTCGGCCAGGTCGGGTAATTCGTTGACCGCGACGATGCCACGATGTGCCCGCGGTATCAGCCCGTAGGCGATGGTCTCGGGGTCCCCGAGGCTGCGGCCCTCGGCGACCTTGATCGGGTCGATATCACCGACCAGGTCGGCCACGCTGGTGTCGGGGGTGGCCAGCTTCTCCGTGTAGCGCTCGCTGCGATGCTTCCATGCCACCGGCAGGTCGTCACGCAGCTGCGCGGCCCGCCGGATCGATTCCGGCGTGATCGGCCGGTACGGGTGCTCTCCCAGTTCGGCTCCGGCGATCACCGGCGTCCACTCGTCGAGCAGTCCGGCCAGCGCACGCAGCAGCCGGGTCTTGCCCTGGCCGCGTTCGCCGAGCAGGACGAAGTCATGGCCTGCGATCAGGGCCCGCTCCACTTGTGGCAACACCGTGTCCTCGAAGCCCAAAATGCCCGGCCAGACGGCCGCGGTATCTGACCCGTTAGCCAACGCGGTCAGCAGGTTTTCCCGGATTTCTTGCTTGACCCCCCGCTCGCGATGACCGGAGGCACGTAGCTCGCCAACGGTGCGCGGCAGGTTGCTCGGTGAAGTCACCACTCCACGCTACGACGCCATCTTTCTTCTGGCGACGAGAGTGGATGTCAACGCGGACTTTCCGGGCACTTTAAAGCCCTCAGTGGGCGAAGTGACGTGCTCCGGTCAGATATAAGGTGACCCCGGCTTCGGCCGCCGCGGCGGTTACCTCGTTGTCGCGCACCGACCCGCCGGGATGCACGACCGCCTTGACCCCCGCAGCGGTCAGGGTCTGCAGTCCGTCGGGAAACGGGAAGAAAGCATCCGATGCCGCGACGGCGCCGCGGACTCGCTCACCGCCGCGTGCATTACCTCGTTCAACGGCCAGCCGCGCGGCATCGACCCGATTGACCTGACCCATGCCGACCCCCACGGTGGCCCCGTCGGCGACGATCACGATCGCGTTCGACTTGACCGCACGGCAGGCGCGCCAGGCGAACACCAGGTCGGTCAACGTCGCCGGGTCGGCCGGTGATCCGGTCGCCAGCGTCCAGTTGGCCGGGTTGTCGCCGGGCGCGTCGAGCTGGTCGCGCTGCTGCATCAGCAGCCCTCCGCTGATCGGCCGCAATTCGGTGCCGCCGTTCTGCGGTTCGGGCGCCAGCAGCACCCGGACGTTCTTCTTTCGCGCCAAAAGCTCTAGGGCACCCGGTTCATAGGCCGGCGCGACGATGACTTCGGTGAAGATGGTGCTGACGTACTCCGCCATCTCGACGCTGACCTCGGTGTTGGCCGCGATCACGCCGCCGTAGGCGCTCAGCGGGTCGCAGGCATGGGCCTTGCGATGTGCGTCGGCGACGGACACCGACGAGATCGCGATGCCGCACGGGTTGGCGTGCTTGACGATTGCCACACAGATCTGTTCGTGATCGAAGGCCGCGCGCCAGGCCGCGTCCGCGTCGGTGAAGTTGTTGTAGGACATCTCTTTTCCGTGCAGCTGCTCGGCTTGTGCCAGGCCGGGCCAGGCGCCCGGGTCGGTGTAGAGGGCGGCCTGCTGGTGCGGGTTCTCGCCGTAGCGCAGGATCGCCTGACGGCGCCAGTTCCTGGCGAACCAATGCGGAAACCCCGGCTCGGATTGATCAAGCTCAGGCGCCAGGGTCGACTGCATCCAGCTCGCGACGGCGATGTCGTAGTCGGCGGTGTGCTGAAATGCCAGCGACGCCAGCTTTTTACGCTCGCCGAGGCTAAATCCGCCGCTGCGCAGCGCGGCAAGCACCCCGTCGTATCCGAGTGGGTCGGTGACCACGGCCACGCTGGGAAAATTCTTGGCCGCCGCCCGCACCATCGAGGGCCCGCCGATGTCGATCTGTTCGACGCATTCGTCGATGCCGGCGCCGGATGCGACCGTCTGAGTGAACGGATACAAGTTGACCACCAGCAGTTCGAACGCCGCTACCCCGAGCTTGTCCAGCGCGGCCCGGTGTTCGGGCTTGCGCAGGTCGGCCAGCAGCCCCGCGTGCACCCGTGGGTGCAGGGTCTTGACCCGGCCGTCGAGCACCTCCGGAAAGCCGGTGAGCTCCTCGATGCGAGTTACCGGAATGCCTTTGCCGGCAATGGCCTTCGCCGTTGATCCGGTGGAGACGATCTCGACGCCGGCCGCCGTCAGGCCCTGAGCCAGCTCCACCAGCCCGGTTTTGTCGTACACGCTGATCAGCGCGCGGCGGATCGGCTTCCTTACGCTCTCGCCGGTCATACTGTGCTCATCCCAGGGTCGCCTTTCGTCCGATGCAGGTCAGCCCGCCGGTAGCAATCGCGGCCACCACGTCGACGAGTAGTCGCCGTTCGATGACCTTGATGCGCTCGTGCAATGTCTCCACGTCGTCACCGTCGAGCACCGGAACGGCCTGCTGCGCCAGTATCGGCCCGGTGTCCACGCCGGCATCCACCAGATGCACCGTACAGCCGGTGACCTTCACACCGTAGGACAACGCGTCGGCCACGCCGTGGGCACCCGGGAATGCCGGCAGCAGGGCGGGATGGGTGTTGAGGATACGCCCGCCGAATCTTGAAAGGAATTGCGGCCCAAGGATTCTCATAAATCCTGCCGATACCACCAGGTCGGGTGAATGGGCGGCCGTCGCATCGGTCATGGCCGCGTCCCAAGCGTCGCGGCTGGGGTAGTCGGCGACCCGGACCGTGAAGGTCGGCACCGATGCCCGCGCCGCGATCTCGGCGGCCCGGCACTCGCGATCCACCCCGACGGCGACGACCCGCGCCGGATAGTCCCCCCCGGCGGCATCGAGCAGCGCGTTCAGCAGCGATCCGGTGCCCGATGCGAGGACCACCAGCCGCGCCGGTGCACTCGGGGGTACCCGGAGCGGTTCCTGCACACGGCGAGCCTAGTCTGGCGACGATGCCGGGCGCGCCAGCGGCCGGAGAAGGAGCCAGACAAATCAGGCCCCGTCTGGCGACGATGCCGGCCGCGCAGGCGCGTCGAACGAACCTGCATCACAGCTATTGCCTCGCGCGTGTCGGCGCGCAGTACGCAGACTCGACAGGGTCAGTACAGGGTCAGTACAGGCTCGCCCTCGGACACCGTGCTGCCGCAGCAGGCGGCGCACAATGCACGGCCTAATCCTCGCGCTGAGAGCCTGAGTCCGACTCCGCTTCACCAGCTAAGGACACGCCGTCATCTCCGGCAACATCGACGCCGACGTCCTCAGGATCTGCCGGCTCATCGACGACATCGTGGGGCTGATCGCTCTCGTCGAACGCGACCGCAGGCGTCTCGTCCTGGTCAGCTGGCGGCGCGGGCCGCGGACGCCTGGTGATCCCGCCGGCCATCGCCACCGTGAGGCAGCCAACCACGGTGAACCAGAAGAAAACACCGATCAGCAGGGCCCCCTCGTCCACGCCGACAGCGCCGAAGTTGCCCAGCTTGCCACCGCCGGCGTAACCGAGCAGCCCCATCACCAACGCCCCGATAAGTGCTGCCACCAGCACCTTGGCCATTGCCGGAGGCAACGGCAGCGGCCGGCGGGCGCACTGCTGCCCCAGCGCCACACCAGATGCTGCTCCGATGATCAGCAGGGCGACCCACGCCGGCCCGAGCGGCGGCGTGGGTGCCGCGGCCAGGATCGGCACGGCCGGAATGTCGCCGCCGAAGACGGTGAACGAGCTGAACGTCGCAAAGCCAATATGGGCACTGGACCCAACCGCGACCGCCGCGGCGCCGACGAAGACGTTGGGTGCATAGAGCACCGAGAGAGCAGTGAGATTGAATTGGCCCCAGATCGAATCGGTGATCCCGTACAGCTCCTGCATGGTCGCCCAGTGAACAACCAGCGACCCTGCCGTCACCAAGCCGGACAGTCCCAGCAACGCCAAGACCCCACCGGCAGCGGCGCGCACTGAATCGCCCAGCCAATTCGGAAGCGGAGAAGCCGCCAAAGCCCGTCTGCCCACCCGGGACCACACCCCGATCGCCGCGCCGATGGCATGGACCACCAGCACGCCGGTGAACGCCCGCAGCGCGTTGGGTGTCTGCAGCTCGGTAATGACCGACGACGCATCGTGGATGACCGCCAGCGCAATCGCCGCGATCAGCAGCGGCCCGCCCAACGCCGACGCGACAACCCATCGCACGACCAGCCAAGAGGAGTAGGGCGAGATGGCCGCAGCCGTCGTGCGCGCGGTGCCCCACACCATCAGCAGGACCGGCAGTAGCGGCATTACGCCGAGTTCGCGACCGCCGATGGAGATCGGCACCTGGTGGACGCCCAGCCACATACTGGCGATCGCGCCCAACGCCCCGGTCATGTCGCTGTTGGCGATCAGTAACTGCAGCAGCGTAACCGCGGCGATGATGACCAGCGCCACCACCGCCGGCGCGAACGCAACCTTGACGAGGTCGCGCGCCTGGCGAGCACCCGCTGCTCGGTTGTCCTCGCTTTTTGCCGACACCCTTTTCACTCTTCGCGCACGTGCCTACTCAGCGCGAGAGCGCCCAACTAGACCGGCGCCGAACCGGGTGACGACGACTGCTGGCCGGGCCCTTGCCCATACGACGGCGGTCCGCCGGCGGGGTTTGAGTAGTTGACCGGAGCCGACCCGGCCTGGGATCCCGTTCCGGCACTGACCGGCGGCGGCGGGCCGAAGCTCGGAAAGCCGGTGGGTGGGGTGGACGGACCCTGGTGCATCGGCTGGGGCGGCGACGGGGCGGGTTGCTGGGCGCCGAATCCGCCGGTCGACGGGTTGGAGCCGGCGCCGGGCGAATAACCGCCGTATTGCGATCCGTATCCGGACGGTTGCGCAGGGCTGGGCGCTGCCTGCTGCTGCGCGCCCGGTCGACCGTAATATCCGCCGGGCTGACCGCCGTACTGTCCGTACTGGCCGTACTGGCCATACTGCCCGTAAGCATCGAATTTGGGCCGCGGTGCCGGCGCCGAGATGACACCCGCATCCAACAGCAGCGCGCCGACCGCGGCAACCGACTGAAACACGATGAACACCAGGACAACCCACAGCGCCCAGCCGGTCGAATAGGCACTTGGCTTGTTGAAGGTCGCCGAGATCATCAGCAACACGCCCAACACCGAGACCACCCCGACGATGGCCACGTAGCTCTTGGCCTTGGGCAGCAGACTCACCCCGGCAAGCAGGGCGGCCAGCAGAGCCAGGCCGACAGCAAACCCGGTGTCGCCGGAAACCTCGCTGCCGGCCCCGCCGAGTTCCGAGCTGACCGTAAACATCGGCCCGAAGCTGGCGAGATACGCCAGCAGCCCGAGTGCGGCAACCGCCACGCTGAGGTACATCGGAAGCTTGCTGACACCGTCGTCAGTCTTGGCGAAAGACGGCGTGGCGCCTCCGTAGGAGCCGGCCGATTGCGCGGGCGGATATCCGGGACTACCTGGTGAGTAGGTCATGGCTCCTCCTGTTACCTCCGGTGCCGTCGCTACGCCTGCTGCAATGCGACGATTGCTCCCTGCGACACAATTCGATGACCCACGCTAGCGCACGGCCGGGTACTCACGCCGTGGCGACCTTGCCGCCCGCGATACCGGCCCCGGCACCGCTGCCGATCGGCAGATGAGCCGCTTGCCCGGCGGAGGTAGAACACGTTCTAATTCTGTTCATGGATTACGGGCTTGTCCTTTTCACCAGCGACCGTGGGATCTCCCCGGCGGCAGCCGCGAAACTGGCCGACGACCATGGCTTTCGCACTTTCTACGTGCCCGAACACACGCATATCCCGGTCAAACGGGAAGCCGCCCATCCCACGACGGGTGACGCGTCGCTGCCGGACGACCGCTATATGCGCACCCTGGACCCGTGGGTGAGCTTGGGTGCGGCTTCAGCGGTCACCTCCCGAGTCAGGCTGTCAACCGCGGTTGCGCTGCCGGTGGAGCATGACCCGATCACGCTGGCCAAAAGCATTGCCACGCTGGACCACCTATCCGGGGGCCGGGTCAGCGTCGGCGTCGGATTCGGCTGGAACACCGACGAACTCGCCGACCATGGCGTGCCGCCGGGGCGCCGGCGCACCATGTTGCGCGAATACCTTGAAGCGATGCGGGCGTTGTGGACGCAAGAGGAAGCGGCCTACGACGGCGAATTCGTCAAGTTCGGACCCAGCTGGGCGTGGCCCAAGCCCGTTCAGCCACACATTCCGATCCTGGTGGGCGCCGCCGGTACCGAGAAGAACTTCAGGTGGATTGCGCGTAGCGCCGACGGCTGGATCACCACGCCGCGTGACGTCGACATCGACGAGCTGGTGAGGTGGCTGCAGGACACCTGGGCGGCGGCTGGCCGCGACGGGGCTCCCCAGGTCGTGGCCCTGGACTCCAAGCCGGTGCCCGAGAAGCTGGCGCACTGGGCCGAATTGGGAGTGACCGAGGTGCTCTTCGGCCTGCCGGACCGCTCCGCAAGCGAAGTCGCCGCGTATGTGGAGCGGCTGGCCGGCAAGCTCACGAGCTTGGTATGAAGCCGTTGATCTGCCGCTCGGCCGGGCGGAAAGGACCCTCAGCCCTCCTTTTATTCCAGGTTGTAAGCCCAGGCGTACGTTCTGTCTTGCACCGGGATTCCCTCAGTGTGACCACTTGCTCTCGGTGACGTGATCAGTTCGTCGCCTGTCCGCTGAATCGGAGTGTCCGAAACCGGATTAGCCGCCGCGACCTCGCTGAACGCTGCGAACAATTCGGCCATCCGCCGCAGATGCTCGGCCGGGCCCAGACCCGTCGTAGCGCGTCGGGCGTTCTCTATCAACGCGTACTGCGTCGGCGCGTCGACCAGTCCGTGCATCACCGTGTAGCGCGACATCAGCTTCTCAATGCCCGGCCCGCGGTCGTGCAGGCCACCGTCGACGGTCTCGGCTTGTCATCCCGCCCCGCGAAATACCGCAGGGCCGACGTGGCCTCCCAGCCGAAGACCAGCGCCACATCCGACCGGCCCGCGGCGATCTCGCCGGCCAGCTCGGTGATGAGGTGTTGTGGCCCCTGGCCGCCGACGATCTCCAGAAGCGCGCGACGCGGTTCTGCGCCGATGTGCTTGGCCACCCGACCGCGGGTAGTTGTTGGACCCGACCCGGCGGTGCATTGGGGACCGACCGGAGATTTCGCAATGTCGCGTCGCCGCGATGGTTTCGACTTCGGCAGCTACCGCGGTAGCGCCGCAATTGTCGAGGGCGGCTTGGGTCCCCGCGGCCAGTTCCACGGGTGACAGGGCCCGTACTCGCGGTCGTCGATACGCTCGGGCGCCTGCTCGACACCCACGATTACGGGCATCCGTCGATCAAGATTCATAGCCTTACTATCTACCGCGAGCAACCGCCGCAGGTCCCCAATGGGGCTAGATCGCGTGTGCGAATCTCGGATCCTGCGCGCCTCGATCGCGATATGCTAAGCACCTCCCGCACATGCGTCCAGTGGGGCACTGACAATCGATGGCCGACTGTCGTTTCCGCGTCGGGGAGGAGGCCCAATGTCCTTTGTCGCCATGGCGCCTGAGTTCGTCATGGCGGCCGCGTCCGATTTGGCCAACATCGGCTCGACAATCACTCAGGCAAATGCGACGGCTCTCGCCCCTACTTCGGCGGTGCTGGCCGCCGGCGCCGACGACGTATCGGCGGCTGTCGCCGCGCTGTTCGGGGCGTACGGGCAGGCCTATCAAGCACTCAGCGCCCACGCGGCGGCCTTCCACAACCAGTTCGTGCAGCTCATGGGCGCAGGCGTGACACAGTACTCCGCCGCCGAGGCGGCTGCCGCCTCCCCGTTGCAGCTCGTGGAGCAGCAGGTGCTCGGCGTCGTCAATGCGCCGACCCAGCTGCTGCTGGGACGCCCGCTGATCGGCAACGGCGCCAACGGCGCACCGGAAACCGGCGCCAACGGTGGTGACGGCGGGCTGCTGTGGGGCAATGGCGGCGCCGGCGGTAGCGGTGCAATCTCCCGCAACGGTGGTAATGGTGGCGCCGCCGGACTGTTCGGAAACGGCGGAGCGGGCGGTGCCGCCGGTTTCGGCGGGGTCGGCGGAAACGGCGGTGCTGGCGGCCTTATCCTCGGCGCTGGCGGTGCTGGCGGCATCGGCGGAGGGGCCGTCGCGCTGGCCACTCCTGCCGGTCAGGGCGGTGCGGGTGGATCGGCCGGGCTGTTCGGCATCGGCGGTGCCGGCGGCGCCGGCGGGACGGGTCAAACCCTCGTCGGCGGCACCGGGGGGACGGGCGGGGCCGGTGGGTCGGGCGGCGTCTTGTTCGGAGCAGGAGGCACCGGCGGAGCCGGTGGGGCCGGGGGTATCACTTCCGGAGCAGCCGGTGCCGGCGGAGCCGGCGGCAACGCCGGGCTTACTGGTTTCGGCGGCGGTGGCGGAACCGGTGGCTTCGCCGCTCAGGGCAACGCCGGAGCCGGGGGGAACGGCGGCGCCGGGGGCGCGTTCTTAGGTGTCGGAGGTAACGGCGGCGACGGCGGCACCACGCCGGTCTTCGGCCCCGGCGGGGCCGGCGGGTCGGGCTTACGCGGCGGGAACGGCGGTGCGGGCGGCGCTGGCGGATTCGTTTTCGGCATGGGTGGGGCCGGCGGAGCCGGTGGTGCCGGCGACTTCGGCGGGGCCGGGGGTACCGGCGGTGGCGGCGGCACCTTGTTCGGGCCAGGCGGTAACGGCGGCGGTGGCGGTGGCCTCGGCGCTAACAGCGGAGGCGTTGGCGGAGCCGGCGGCGACGGCGGCATCCTGTTCGGCGACGGCGGCAATGGCGGCGCCGGCGGCGAAAACTTCTTTGCCGCCGGAAAGGCCGGCGCCGGCGGCAACGGCGGCAGCGCCAAGCTGATCGGCAACGGAGGCAACGGCGGAAATGGCGGCAGTGGCGCCGGCGGCAGCGGAGCTGCGGGAGTGGGCGGTTCGGCTGGGCTGCTCATCGGAGCAGAAGGCCTCTCCGGCCGGCCCGGATAAGCCACACCCGCTCTCGCCACCAGACGCAGTATCAAACGTTTCCGACCGGTGAGCGCTGCCGCCGCTACGACCAGCCCATGACCCCACTGGACCGGTTGCTCGCTGCCAGGGTCGTTGCACCAACCCAAGAATCGGAGCTACTCGCCTCAACCTGGCCGCGATGGCGCGCCAGATCGCCGACCTGCAGAGCTGGCTGCTCGTTCTGCCCAAGGAAAAGACCGACAGCTCTACCTCATCAGCACCCCCACCGCACTACCCGACATCCGCGAAGGCATCCGGACCAAAGCCTCCTAAACGAGCCCATTCGGTTCTTGTGACGTGACCGGGTTCCCCCCTCGGTCGCTCCCGCAACGGGGCTGGCTCAAGTGGTTTCGTTGGGTTGTCTTGGGGCCACGCCGCTACGGGCGCATCCCTCGCGCGTCAAGAGCGCTTCGCGTCGCTTTCGCGATGGCCTTGGGCCCACCCCTTGACCCGCGAGCCTCTATGCGCCCTCTGGCACCGGCGAACGGGAGCAAGTCAGAGACCTGCCCCATTGGCGCGGCCCAGAAAAGACACGGTCGGAGGCGCGCGGTGAGCACCACCCACATCAGCAGAACGCCATTTTCGCCGTATCGGCGGCATCGAGGGCATTTCTTATGTGATGCATGGATCAGATTTTGCGGGCATCTTGACGCATCACGCCATCCACCCGCTGCCACCCGGGACGCAATTTTCATCCCCAGGGCGAAAGCGCAGCCCTCAGCGTCTGCTCGCCCTAAAGAGTCTTCAGGATTTCCCGGGCTAGGGCCGCGGTTGCCGACGGCGTCTTGCCGACCTTGACGCCGGCCGCCTCGAGTGCCTCTTTCTTGGCGGCCGCGGTGCCCGACGAGCCGGACACGATCGCGCCCGCGTGGCCCATGGTCTTGCCTTCCGGGGCGGTGAAGCCCGCGACGTAGCCGACGACCGGCTTTGACACATTGGCCTCGATGAAATCGGCCGCGCGCTCCTCGGCGTCGCCGCCGATCTCGCCGATCATCACGATCAGCTTGGTGTCGGGATCCTTCTCAAACGCCTCAATCGCGTCGATGTGGGTGGTGCCGATCACCGGGTCGCCGCCGATCCCGATGGCAGTGGAAAAACCGAGGTCCCGCAACTCGAACATCATCTGGTAGGTCAACGTGCCGGACTTGGACACCAGGCCTATCGGACCGGGTCCGGTGATATTGGCCGGGGTGATGCCCACCAGCGCCTGGCCCGGTGTGATGATGCCCGGACAGTTCGGGCCGATGATGCGGGTCTTGCCGCCCTTGCCCACGTTGTAGGCCCAGGCGTACGCGGTGTCCTGCACCGGTATGCCCTCGGTGATCACGACCAGCAACGGAATTTCGGCATCGATCGCCTCGATGATCGCGTCCTTGGCGAATCTCGGCGGCACGAAGATGATCGAGACGTCGGCGGCGGTCTTCTCCATCGCCTCGGTGACACTGCCGAACACCGGCAGCTTGATCAGCCTGCCGCCCTTGTCCTCATGCGTGACGGTGGTGCCCGCCTTGCGCGCGTTCACGCCGCCGACGATGTGGGTGCCCGCCCTGAGCATGCGAGCGGTGTGAACGGTGGCCTCAGCGCCGGTGATGCCTTGGACGATGACCTTGTTCTCTTTGGTCAGGAAGATAGCCATGGGTCGTGCTTCCTTTCAGGCTTTCAGGCTTTCAGGCTTTCAGGCGCTCGCCAGCTCGGCGGCTTTGTCGGCGGCCTCGTCCATCGTCGGCACCAGCGTCACCAGGGGGTGGTTGGCTTCGGCCAGGATGCGCCGCCCCTCGTCGACGTTGTTGCCGTCCAGCCGGACCACCAGAGGTTTGTTGGCCTCGTCGCCCAGGATCTCCAACGCGCTGACGATCCCGGTGGCCACGGCGTCGCAGGAGGTGATGCCGCCGAAGACGTTGACGAACACGCTCTTGACGTCCTCGTCGCCCAGCACCACGTCCAGTCCGGCGGCCATGACCTCGGCCGACGCGCCGCCACCGATGTCGAGGAAGTTGGCTGGCTTGACGCCGCCGTGCTTCTCACCGGCATAGGCGACGACGTCGAGGGTCGACATCACCAGGCCGGCGCCATTGCCGATGATGCCGACCTGTCCGTCGAGCTTGACGTAGTTGAGGTCGTGTTCTTTGGCCTTCAGCTCCAGCGGATCGGTGGCGGCGCGGTCCTCGAACTCGCCACGATCGGGATGACGGAAATCGGCGTTGGCGTCCAGAGTGATCTTGGCGTCCAGCGCCAGGATCTGGTTGTCGGGGGTGCGCACCAGCGGGTTGACCTCGACCAGCGTGGCGTCTTCGGCGACGAACAGCTCCCAGAGCTTGGAAATGGTGACCGCGGCGGCGTCGAGCACCTCGGCCGGCAGGTGACCCTGCTCCGCGATGGAACGCGCAAACGTCAAGTCGACGCCCTTGACCGCGTCGACGGGAACTTTGGCCAGCCGCTCCGGCTTGGTGGCGGCCACTTCTTCGATGTCCATGCCGCCCTCGACCGAGCACATGGCCAGGTAGGTGCGGTTGGCGCGGTCCAGCAGGAAGGAGATGTAGTACTCCTCGGCGATCTCGCTGGCCTCGGCGACCAGCAGTTTCTTGACGATATGGCCCTTGATGTCCAGGCCGAGGATGTTCTGGGCGTGTTGGTATGCGTCGTCTGGGGTGGCGGCGTATTTGACGCCACCCGCCTTGCCCCGCCCACCGATTTTGACCTGTGCTTTGACCATCACCGGACGACCGATCTCGGTGGCGATCGCCTTGGCTCCCTCGGCGCTGTCGGTCACTCGGCCGGGCGTGCTGGGCACGTTGTGCTTGGCGAACAGTTCCTTGGCTTGATACTCGAAAAGGTCCATATGCTCACTGTCTTCGCTGGGCTATCTGCTGGGCCTATAGGCGGCAAAGCCAGATTCGGCAAACCGCACGGTTGGAACTGTAGCGAGACGCCAAACCACCGCCGCGATCGCATCCCATCGGTGTGGCGCACGTCACGATATACCGCCGGTATCCAAACGTGATACAGATCACATTTGCGCTTGGGTTATTGTGCTGAGGTTGCCAGCCCGGATGGTGAGCAGATACCGTCTCAGGGTCCCAGATAACGTTATGGTCACGATACGAGGACATTTCAGCGTTGTCCCAGCACCGATTCGCCCGTCCTGCCGCTGCAGGCGGGCTTTATGCATCCCGCGATCGTTGGCTTCAGCAGCATCACCGTAACGAAATCACCGAGATCATCCCATTGGATGGATTCGACGGGTTCGACGAGCTGGAACTCGCCGACCTCGACGAGCTCGACTTCGGCGATCCCGAGTTCGGCACTGATGTGCAGTTGCTGCAGGCCCCCGAACTCGACGACCTGCAAGAGACCGACGACCTGACGCCCGCTTGGCTGGCCGGTCCCACTGAGGTGCTGGCCGCTTTGAGCATCGAGTCCGGGACCCAAGCACCTGCCCCGCGCTCGCACGTCGCGACTGTGACCCCGGTGCCCCGGCGAGGCGGGCAGCACCGCAAGCAGCCGACCAGCGCGGCCAAGGGACGCCTGCTGATCTCGGCCATGGCAGCCGGCGCGGCGGCCGCCGCGGCACATACGGCGACTCATCAAACCGACACCACCACGGCCGACACCGTGTTGAGCGCCAATGCGTCGGCGCTCACCGGCGGGTCGGCCGGCGCTTCCCGGGGTGTGCAGGTCATTGCCGCGCAGCCGGCGGCAAACGCGGCAGTGCACAACGCGGAACTCGCCCATGGTGTGGCGTTTGCGCAGGAACGGGCCCAGCGTGAAGCACGACTGCAGCAGCCGCTGTATGTCTCGCCCGCGAAAGGCATATTTACGTCGAATTTCGGGTATCGCTGGGGTGTGCTGCACGCTGGTATCGATCTGGCCAATTCCATCGGGACCCCGATTTACGCGGTGTCGGACGGCGTCGTCATCGACGCCGGCCCTACCGCCGGCTACGGCATGTGGGTCAAGCTGCGCCACGCCGACGGCACCGTAACCCTCTACGGTCACGTCAACACCACGCTGGTCAGCGTCGGACAGCGGGTGATGGCGGGCGACCAGATCGCCACCATGGGCAACCGGGGCTTTTCCACCGGCCCGCACCTGCATTTCGAAGTGCTCCTGGGCGGCACCGAGCGGATCGACCCCGTGCCGTGGCTGGCCAAGCGCGGAATCTTTGTAGGCAACTACGCCGGCTGACCGGTGACCGCAGCGAGCCGTCCCCCCACGCCTGAGAACCCGTCCGAGCCCACTGGATCTCACGAGGAACCGCGCACCCGCATCATCCGCCGGGCGCCGACCGGACCACTACCCGTAATATCCGATTCTGCGGCCACCCAGATCTCGCGCCACCCAACAGCGTTGGACGCGACCGGCCAGGCGGACCACTTTCCGCCGCTACCGGCAGCGATCGGCCACGAGCCGAGCCCCTGGACGGCCGTCGCGGCCGCGGCGGTCAGCATCGTCAGCGGATGGGCCACCTCGGTGGTGGCCACCGACCTGATCGCCGGATGGTGGCGGACCGACCGACTGTTCTGCATCGCGGTGGGCTTTCTGGCGCTGGTCTTCGCCGCAGCCACCGTCACCGGCGTGATCATGTTGTTGCTCCGCCGGTCTCTGGGGCGCTATCTGATCGCGGCGGGCGCGGTGGTCGCGGTGTTGACCTACGGTGGCGTGTTCATCGCCGGTGCGCGGGTCGGGTGGATCGTGCACACACTGCCGCTACTGCCGATCGCCAGCGTGGTGTTGGCCCTGCATCCAGCGACCAAACGCTGGCTCGAGGAGTAGCGACGTCACCGAATGTGTTGTCACGGCAAGGATTCCGCGGCATTTCCGCCGTGAGAACACGCTCGATGCAAAGACACTAGAGTTTGGTGACCGGGGCGTGGTTGTGCATCAGCTTTACCCGTCCCGAACTGCCGAAGTCGATCAGCGACATCGCGGACTCCCCTACGCCGGAGACTTCCTCGACCCGGCCCAAGCCGTACTTGTCGTGGGTGACTCGATCGCCAGGCTGTAGCACCAGCAGCGGACGCTTGCTCGCGCCCGCAGAACGGGTGGGCGCCGACCGCGGGGCGCCGAACCGGCCGGCTCCGCTCACCGGCGCACTGAACGACGGCTTCGGCGCGGTGCGGCGCCAGTCGATGAGCTCCTGCGGGATCTCACGCAGGAAGCGCGATTCCGGATTCAGCATCGGCTGCCCCCAGGAAGACCGCACCATGGCCCGGCTGACATAAAGCCGTTGCCGGGCCCGCGTGATGCCGACGTAGGCCAGCCGCCGCTCCTCGGACAGTTCGGTCGGGTCGTCCAGCGCCCGCACGTGCGGGAACATCCCGTCCTCCCAGCCGGTCACGAACACCACCGGGAACTCCAGCCCCTTGGCGGTGTGCAACGTCATCAGCGTGACGACACCGGCGCCGTGCTCGGGGATCTCGTCAGAGTCGGCGATCAGCGACACCCGTTCCAGAAACGCCGCCAACACACCGGTGTCCGGCACGTCTTCGTTGTCCGGTTCTAGCGCAGCGGTATTCGCCTGGTCGGCACTGAATTCGTGTGCGACGCTGACGAGTTCGTTGAGGTTGTCCAGCCGCGCCAGCTCCTGGGGGTCGGTCGACGATTCCAGCTCCCGACGGTATCCGGTGCGTTCCAGCACCGCCTCGACCAACTCACCGAGGTCCCCTTGAGACGAGTCGAGGCGGCCCCGCAGCTCGTCGAGCATCTGCACAAAGCCCGCGATCGCCTTCTCCGCGCGGGTGTTGAGCATCGGGACCTTGCCCTCGGCCGCGGCTTGCAGCGCGTCGGCGAAGCTGGCGCCGGTGCTCTCGGAATAGACCGCCACGCACGCCTCGGCGCGATCGCCGATGCCGCGGCGCGGCGTATTGAGAATGCGCCGCATACTGACGGCGTCGCCGGGATTGTCCAGCACGCGCAGGTAGGCGATGATGTCGCGAATCTCCTTGCGCTCGTAAAAGCGCACGCCCCCGACGACCTTGTACGGGATTCCGGCGCGGATGAACACCTCTTCCAACGAGCGCGACGAGTTGTTGGTGCGGTAGAAGACGGCAATGTCGTTGTAGGTGATCTCGCCGCGCTCGGCCAGTGCGTCGATCTCTTCGGCGACGAACCTGGCCTCGTCGTGTTCGTTGTCGGCGACGTAGCCGACGATCAACTCCCCTTCGCCGGCGTCGGTCCACAGTCGCTTCTCCCGGCGCCCGGCGTTGCGGGCGATCACGGAGTTGGCCGCCGACAAGATGTTTTGTGTGGAGCGGTAATTCTGTTCCAGCAGAATGGTTGCCGCGTCGGGGTAGTCGCGCTCGAAGTCTTCGATGTTGCGGATGGTCGCGCCGCGGAAGGCATAGATTGACTGGTCGGCGTCGCCGACGACGCACAGCTCCGCGGGCGGCACCTGGTTATCGGGGCCTTCTTGCGTGCCGTGGCCGACCAGTTCGCGCACCAAGACGTATTGCGCATGGTTGGTGTCCTGGTACTCGTCGACCAGGACGTGCCGGAACCGTCGCCGGTAGTACTGGGCGATGTCCGGGAAGGTCTGCAACACCGCGACGGTCTCGCCGATGAGGTCGTCGAAATCCAGCGCATTGGCCGCCCGTAGCCGCCGCTGGTATTCGGCGTAGACGGATGCGACGGTACGTGCCAAGTCATCTGAGTCGCCCGTCAGGTCGGCCAGCGCCCGGTGGGGGTCGATCAGCTCGTTCTTCAGGTTCGAGATCGCGTTCGCCAACAGCCGCGGCGAATACCGTTTGATGTCCAGGCCCATGTCGCGGCCGATCATCTGCAGCAGCCGACGCGAATCGTCGGCGTCGTAGATGGAGAAGTTGGAGTTGAGGCCGTCGATCAGCGACGCGTGGTTGCGCAGGATACGCACGCAGGTCGAGTGAAACGTGGACACCCACATGTACCGGGCCCGGGCGCCGACCAGGCGCACCACGCGTTCCCGCATCTCGGCGGCGGCCTTGTTGGTGAAGGTGATGGCCAGGATCTGACCGACCGCGATACCACGCGCGGCGATCAGGTACGCGATCCGCCGGGTCAACACCGCCGTCTTACCCGATCCCGCGCCCGCGACGATCAGCAGCGGCGAGCCCTCATGCAGCACCGCCTGGCGCTGTTGCGGGTTGAGGCCCTCGAGCAGCTGATCTGTTTCGGACTTCGCATCGGTTGCGTGCGCACTCATGTCTGTCCAAACTTACCGCCGCCCACCGACGACCCGGCCGGCCAGGCTGTCGGGCTGAGCGTCTGGGACGGTGCTGTTACTCGAACCCGGACTCGTCGGTGCCGGTGTGATTGCTGCCCGAGCTGTTTGTGCCCGAGTTGCCCCAGCCCGAGTTCAAAGTCCCGGACTGGCCGAAGCCCGAATTGTCGGTGCCGACGTTCATGAAGCCCACGTTGCCGGTAACGCCGCCGTTCGCAAAGCCAATTCCAAAGCTGCTCGTATTCGAGAATCCGACCGAGTTGACGCCCGAGTTGAAGAAGCCGGTATTGCGGCTATTTGTATTTTGAAAGCCCGTCTGGAAGTTACCGACGTTTCCGTAGCCCTCACTCGAATTACCGGTGTTTTCCCATCCCGAAGTACTGTTCCCATGGTTGTTGAAGCCCGAGGTTCCGATGCCGGTGTTCCCGAAGCCGGAGTTTATGGCCCCGGTGTCGGTTGCGCTCCCGTAGCCGGTATTCACATCGCCGGCATTGCCGACACCTGTGTTTATGTTCCCCGAGTTCCAAAAGCCGGTGTTGGTGTTGCCCGAATTCCCAAAACCGGTGTTGCCGGAGCCGGAGTTGTAGAAGCCTACGCTGCTTGCACCCGAGTTGAAGAAGCCCACGGTGCCGCTCGAGCCCGAGTTAAAGGCGCCTACCGCAAAGCCGCCCCCATTTCCGACACCCACATTATCGCTTCCAGCGTTCCAGAAACCGACATTTCCGTGGCCGGAATTCCCGAATCCAACATTGGTGTTGGTCGTGTTGACCCAGCCCGTATTGTGGTTACCGGAGTTCATGACGCCGGTGTTCGTATTGCCGGAGTTCGCGATTCCGGTGTTTATGTCACCGGAATTGCCGATACCCCAGTTTCCGTCGCCCGAATTGAAGAAGCCGACGTTGTTGTCGCCGGAATTGAATAAGCCGATGTTGCCGCTACCGGAGTTCAGGCCGTTGAAGTTGATGCCAAACTGGTTGTCGCCGGTCAAACCGATGCCGAAATTGTTGTTCCCCGAGTTGCCGAAGCCGATGTTGAACTCGCCACTATTGCCCAGCCCAATGTTGAAATTGCCAAAGTTGCCTATACCGATGTTGGAGTTGCCGGTATTGCCAAATCCGACATTCGAGTTTCCTGCTGTGGGCATGACTCCGGGACCGCTATTTCCGAAGCCGAAGTTGGCGTTACCAAAATTCCCGCTGCCTATATTGAAGTTTCCGGTATTCCCGTTGCCAATATTCCCGCTGCCGCTGTTTCCGCTCCCCATGTTTCCACCGCCGGTGGCCTGAGAGTTTCCGAAGCCAAAGTTTCCATTGCCACGATTACCGGCCCCGAAGTTTCTGCTGCCCCTATTTCCGCTACCCATGTTGAAACTGCCGGTGTTTCCGCTGCCGAAGTTGAGGATTCCGCTTAGGTTTCCGTCGCCGAAGTTGAGGTTGCCATTGTTCCCGCTGCCGAAGTTTGCATTACCGGTATTGCCGCTGCCCAGGTTTCCGCTGCCGATGCTTCCCAAACCCAAGTTCCCGGCACCGATGTTGCCGACCGACGACAGCGCGCTCAGGCCCGGGATGTTCTGCAGCAGCTCCTGCCACGGGGCCAACCCGGCGGCCGCTGCCGAAGCTCCCCCGTGATAACCCGCCATCGCGGCAACATCCTGGGCCCACATCTGTTCGTACAGGCCTTCGATGTGCGCGATAGCCGGCGCGTTCAGCCCGAACCAGTTCGACAGCACCATCTGCACCAACGCATTCCGGTTGGCCGCCACCGCCGCCGGCACGACCGTCGCGGCCCGCGCCGCCTCGAACACGCCGGCGACCGTTCGGGCCTGCCCGGCAGCCGCTACGGCCTGGATTGCCACCGCGCTCAGCCAACTTGCGTACGGTGCGGCCGCTGCCACCATCGCGGTCGACGCGAGCCCCTGCCACGCCTGGGCAACCAGCCCCGAAGTCAGCGCGCCGAACGAAGACGCCGCGGAACTCAGCTCCTCAGCCAACCCTGCCCAGGCCGTGGCGGCATCGAGCATGGGTGCCGAACCCGCACCCGCAAACATCAGCGCAGAGTTGATCTCCGGAGGCAACACCGAATAATTCATCACCACAGTCCTTTCCGCCCCTGGGCCCGATCCAGCCGGCTCCCCCTGTGCCGGTGCCGCACTCGCCGGTACAGCCCGTAGAGCTTACGGCCGGCATTCCGGCATGATGCGCGTTTTCGCGCTAATTTTCGCCAATCGAATCGACGCTTCGCCGCACACGGCGAACCCGCAGGACCGGGCACGGTCGATCGCCGGCAACATGCCGGCACGATCCCCGGGCCCACACCGGGAGCCGGTCTTTGCGCAGTCGCGGCCCTTGGTGGCACACTCGGTTGGTGCTCAACAGGCAGCGCCGATTTTTCTACGGGTACCCGCCAGCGGTGCCCGTGGTCTAGCTGCTTTCGCAGAGCCCCGTGGTCCGCTTCGGCGATCGGGGCTCGTCTCTTGTGTGAGGCCCGATACCGGATGAGACCAGAATCCCCACATCACGAGAACGCGGAGTCAGCGGAGATGAACACCGATACCCAACAGCTGCCGAGCATCGAGGAACTGCGCGAGGAGATCGACCGGTTAGACCGCGAAATTCTCGCCGCGGTCAAACGGCGCGCCGAAGTGTCCCAGGCGATCGGCAGAGTCCGGATGGCCTCCGGCGGCACCCGGCTGGTCCACAATCGCGAGATGCAGGTCATCGAGCGCTACAGCGAGCTCGGACCCGACGGTAAGCACCTGGCAATGCTGCTTTTGCGGCTGGGCCGGGGTCGTCTCGGTCACCAATAGGTCACATTTCTGCTGCTTATCGCTGATATCTTGGTTTCTGCGGTACATTCCGCCGAAATGGTTACAGCAAAGTCAGCTGGAGTTCTGCGACTGCGCCGTGCGATGGTCGTTTCGGCAACGGCATTACTCGCCCTGCTGGCAGTGCTGACAGTGCTGACTGTCGGCTCGGCCACCTCGTCCGCGTGGTCGCGGCGCGGCCTGCCGATCGAGTATCTGATGGTGCCGTCACCGTCGATGCACCGCCAGATCAAGGTGGAGTTTCAGGGCGGCGGCCCCCATGCGGTGTATTTGCTCGACGGCATGCTCGCCCGCGACGACTACAACGGCTGGGACATGCACCTGCCGGTGTTCGAATGGTTCGACCAATCCGGCCTGTCACTCGTCATGCCCGTCGGCGGCATGGCCAGCTTCTACTCCAACTGGTATCAGCCCGCGGCCGGCAACGGCGGGGTCTGGACCTACAAGTGGGAAACCTTCCTGACCGAAGAGCTGCCGCAGTGGCTGGCGACCAACAAGACGGTCAGCACTTCGGGAAACGCGGTGGTCGGTGCCTCGATGTCGGGTTCGGCGGCACTGATCCTGGCGGCCAAACATCCGCAGAACTTCGCCTACGCGGCCTCGATGTCGGGCTTTCTCACCCTGTCCGCCGGGCAATGGCCATCCTTGGTCAGTGCCGCGCAACTGGGCGCCGGCGGTTTTCGCTCCGAGGCGATGTGGGGCCCGCCTACCGACCCCGCCTGGGCGGCCAACGACCCGACAGTCAATGCGGCGACACTCGTCGCCAACAACACCCGAATCTGGGTGTATACCGGCAACGGCGGGCAATCCGATTTGCAGGCCGCCACCAAGTTGGATGCGAGCCTGCTGGAATCCGCCACGCGCATCAGCAACAAGATTTTCCAGGCCAGGTACAAAGCCAAGGGCGGGCACAACGGCGTGTTCAATTTCCCGGCCAACGGCACCCACACCTGGTCATTTTGGGGCGCGCAACTGCAGGCCATGCTGCCCGATCTCCAGCAGGTGCTGGGCACGGCTTAGATGGACGCGGCTCGCTCCGGCTAGCCCCGGTCCCGGAGCATTAGGGTCGAATCATGACCGCCGAGCCATCAATCCCCGACATCACCGCCGCCCCGGCGTGGGACGCCCTGCGCAAGCACCACGATCAGATCGGAGAAACTCACCTTCGGCAGTTGTTCGCCGACGATCCCGATCGCGGCCGCGATCTGACGATCGCTGTCGGCGACCTCTATATCGACTACAGCAAGCACCGCATCACCCGCGAGACGCTACGGCTGCTGACCGAGCTGGCCCGCGCGGCGAAACTGGAAGAGCGCCGCGACCAGATGTTCTCGGGCGCGCACATCAACACCTCCGAGGATCGCGCCGTCCTGCACACGGCGCTGCGGCTGCCCCGCGACACCGAGCTGGTTGTCGACGGCCGCAACGTCGTCCAGGACGTGCATGCCGTGCTGGATGCGATGGGCGACTTCACCGACCGGCTGCGCAGCGGGGACTGGACCGGAGCCACCGGCAAGCGGATCAGCACCGTCGTCAACATCGGAATCGGCGGTTCGGACCTGGGCCCGGTGATGGTGTACCAGGCGCTGCGTCACTACGCCGACGCCGGGATTTCGGCACGTTTCGTCTCCAACGTCGACCCGGCCGACCTCATCGCCAAACTGGTCGATTTAGACCCTGCCACAACACTTTTCGTTGTCGCATCGAAGACGTTCTCCACGCTGGAGACGCTGACCAACGCGACCGCCGCACGCCGCTGGCTCACCGACGCGCTCGGCGACGCCGCAGTGTCCAGGCATTTTGTCGCCGTCTCCACCAACAAGCGCCTGGTCGACGACTTCGGCATCAACACCGACGACATGTTCGGCTTTTGGGATTGGGTCGGTGGGCGGTATTCGGTCGATTCGGCAATCGGGCTGTCGGTGATGGCCGCCATCGGCCGAGAAGCCTTCGCCGACTTCCTCTCCGGATTCCATATCGTCGACGAACACTTCCGGACTGCGCCGCTGGAGTCCAATGCGCCTGCGCTGCTTGGTCTTATCGGCCTGTGGTACTCCAACTTCATGGGCGCGCAATCGCGTGCGGTGTTGCCGTATTCCAATGACCTGGCCCGCTTCGCTGCCTATTTGCAGCAGCTGACCATGGAATCCAACGGCAAGTCCACCCGGGCCGACGGCACCCCGGTGACCACCGACACCGGCGAAATCTTCTGGGGCGAACCGGGAACCAACGGCCAGCATGCCTTCTACCAACTGCTGCATCAGGGCACCCGGCTGGTGCCGGCCGATTTCATCGGCTTCAGCCAACCGCTCGACGACCTGCCGACCGTCGAGGGCACCGGCAGCATGCACGACCTGCTGATGAGCAACTTCTTCGCCCAAACACAAGTGCTGGCGTTCGGTAAGACCGCCGAGGAGATCGCCGCCGAGGGCACCCCCGCCGGCGTGGTGCCGCACAAGGTGATGCCCGGCAACCGGCCGTCCACCTCGATTCTGGCCAACCGGCTCACGCCGTCGGTGCTGGGACAACTGATCGCGCTCTACGAGCATCAGGTGTTCACCGAGGGTGTGGTGTGGGGGATCGACTCGTTCGACCAGTGGGGGGTGGAGTTGGGTAAGACGCAGGCCAAGGCGCTGCTTCCGGTGATCACCGGCGACGCCGCTCCCCCGCCGCAGTCGGACAGCTCGACCGACGCGCTGGTGCGTCGCTACCGCACCGAACGAGGCCGCGCCGGCTGACGATGCCGCCCCCGAAGAGCCGTCGTCAGATTCACTCTCGACGGTTCAGGCGAACAGCTTGGTCAGCGGCGGCGGCAGCACCCGCATCAACTGCGCCAGCGGCGCCCATGGCCACCACGGCACGGCGGCCCGTCCGGGCTCGCGTTCGATGGCGTCGACGAGTGCCTTGACGCCGGTTTCGTTGTCCACCATGAACATTGTGGACGCCGACTTGGCCGTCATCTCCGACTCGATGTAGCCGGGCTCGATCACCGAGATCTTGATGGGGCCCTTGGCGTACTCGGCGCGCAGCGATTCGCCCAGTGAGTTCAACCCGGCTTTGCTTGCGGCATAGGCGGCTTTGACGCCCGGCACGCCCGTGTTGCCCAGTACCGAGGAAATGAGCACCAAATGCCCCGAACCGCTGTCGGCGAACATCTCCAGCGCCGTTTCGATCTGCACCAGGGCGGCGACGAGATTAGTCTCGATGGTCGCCTTGTTGGCCCACAACTTGCCCGACCCCATCCTGGCGCCCTTGCCGATACCGGCGTTGACGATGACACGGTCGATACCGCCAAGCTCGTCGCTCAGCTCGGCGAATACTTTGGGCAGTTGCTCGTGGTCGTTGACGTCCAGGGCCGCCACGGCGATCTTGATGTTCGGATACCGTTGTGACAGTTCGGCTTTCAGCTCGTCGAGCCGGTCGGTGCGACGGGCGCACAGCGCCAGATCGCGGCCCTTGGCGGCGAACGCGCGGGCCATCCCGGCGCCCAGGCCGGAGCTGGCGCCGGTGATCAGGATTTTCCGGCGGGTCATCAGGGTGAGCATATCGGCTACTTCAGCAGCCGCGACATGCGCCGGTCGGCCAGCACCTTGCCGCCGGTCTGGCACGTCGGACAGTACTGAAAAGACTTGTCCGCGAACGACACTTCCCGCACGGTGTCGCCACACACCGGGCAGGGCAGCCCGGTGCGGGCGTGCACCCGCAGCCCGGAGCGCTTCTCCCCCTTGAGCGTTGCGGCGCCCTGGCCGACGGAGCGGTGCACCGCGTCGGACAGCACCGACACCATCGCGTCATGCAGGGTGGCCAGTTGTCCGGCCGACAGCTTGGCGGCGGTGGCGAACGGCGAGATCTTGGCGACGTGCAGGATTTCGTCGCTGTAGGCGTTGCCGATGCCGGCGATCACCTTCTGGTCGGTGATGACGGTCTTGATGCGTCCGGTATTGCTTGCCAGGAGCCCGGCCAGGTCTTCGGTGCCGAGTTGGAGCGCATCCGGTCCGAGCGCCGCGATACCGGGGACCTGCTTCGGATCGTCGACCAGCCAGACTGCCAGGCGCTTCTGGGTGCCGGCCTCGGTGAGGTCGAAACCCGGCGCATCGCCGGGGGCGCCGAGATGCACGCGTAGCGCGATCGGACCCTTGCCGGGCCGCAGCGGCGCCGCGGCCAGCTTGTCCGACCATCGCAACCAGCCCGCCCGTGACAGGTGAGCGATCAACCACAGCGGGTCCGCCCGTAGGCCCAGGTATTTTCCCCACCGGTCGGCCCCGGTGACGGTGTGGCCGTGCAGGGCGCTGACCGGCGGATCGAAGGTTTTCAGCACCGACAGCGCCACGACGTCGACGCGGCCGATCGGCAAACCGGCCGCGTGCCGGCGCAAATGGTCGACCAGCGATTCGATCTCGGGAAGTTCGGGCACCAGTTCAGTCTGCCGATGGCCGCGAGGGGTGTCTATCGGGCTGGTGGATCGCCAGCGATCAACCCGAATCGGCCACCCGCGGCAGCGCAACTTCTGGTGCCGCCGCTGCCCTGATGAATCCCCCGCTACCGGCCCAGCCGCCAGCCTCGCCACTCCCGCCATAGGCGACGCCACCGCTCGCCGACTGGCCGGCACCAAACAGTCCGCCGTTGCCGCCCGAGCCACCGTTGCCGAACAGTCCTACACCTGTCAGCGTTCCGAAGCGGTCTCCCGCTGACGCAGAATATGTCGGCGGTGTCGACCACGATGGACCCTCCGAACCCGCCGTTGCCTGTTGATGCGACCAACCCGCCGTTCTGCCTAGGGCAACTGCTTGCGCTGTGTCCACCGCCGGATCCGACCTGGCCGATGAGCCACACGGTGCCGCCGCCGGCGCCGCCGCTGCGCTCAGCCCCGATAAGGGCGCCGCTAATGGCGCTCCTGCCGTTGCCGCCGGCCCCACTTGCCCTACCGGCTCCGCCGGCTCGGCCGCCGCTGAGGCCGCTGTGGCCGCACTGCCGCCCGCCGGTGCCGCGGTCGCCATCCCGGCCGGCGGGACCGCCGCTGGCGTCGCGGTCACCCCAGTCGTGCTGGCGTTGCTTGGCGCAACGCTCAATCCCCCGTTGCTGCTGACCGCGGCGGGTACGACCGAGCCGCCAGCGCCGAACCGCCCGCCGGCGCCTTGTGGGGGCCCACCCACGGACCCATTCCCGACGACTGGGCTCGCGGTGGGCCCCGCGACGGCATCGGCAGCCAGGTTCTGCCGCTGTTGAAACGGCAGCACGTTGGCCGCCTCCGCGGCGGCGTACTGTCCGGCCCCGGCGGTCATGAGCTGCACGAACTGCTCGTGAAACAACGCCGCCTGCGCACTGAGCGCCTGATATGCCTGAGCGTGGGCGTCGAACAATGCCGAGACCGCAAACGACACCTCGTCGGCGCCCGCGGGTAGCACACCCGATATCGGGACCAGTGCCGCCATGTTCGCCTGGCTAAGCGTCGACCCGATACCTGCCAGATCGTTGGCCGCTGCAGCCACATACTCGGGCGCTGCGATCACCCACGGCATTTACGAACCTCCCCGTCACTGCACAGCCCCCGCCATCGCGAAGTGACGTGCGACACAATGCGGAGGTAACCGATGCTATCGCGAACCGGGGGCCTACTCGCACGCTTCTTGACAAACCATCAAGAAGTTCATTGTGGGCTTAATCTGGCGCGCCGTCAGAGACCCGCAATAAATAGGTATCCATGATCCAGCCATGCCGCGCCCGGGCCTCGGCACGCAGTGCCGCAATGCGGGCACCGACCTCGCCGACTGTGCCCGCCACCAGTAGTTCGTCGGCAGTACCCAGATAAGCGCCCCACCAGATGCGCGTCTGGGGCGGGCAGCGCTGAAACGAACAGTCGGCGTCGAGCATCACCACCGCCGAACCGGTGAATCCCCGCGCACGCAACTGCCTGCCGGTGGTGATGAGCACGGGAGCGCCGACGTCGTTGAGCGGGATGCGGTGCCGGGCGGTCAGCGCCTGGACCGCGGTGATACCCGGGACGACGTCGTAGCTGATGTCGACCTCGGCAGACACCGCTTCCAGAATGCGCAGCGTGCTGTCGTACAGCGACGGATCGCCCCACGCCAGAAAGGCGCCTACACCGTCGGGAGCCAGTTCGGCGGCGATGGCCGCCGCCCAGATGCGTGCGCGCGCCGCATGCCAGTCAACGACCGCTTGCCGGTAGTCGGTGTCGGTCGCACGCTCGGGGTCGGGCAGCTCGACGAATCGGTATCCCGGCTCCTGGATGAACCGCTCGCAGATCTTGCGCCGCAGCACCACCAGGTCGCTCTTGGTCTCGCCCTTGTCCATCGCGAAGAACACCTGCGTGTCGTTGAGCGCGTTGATCGCCTGCACAGTCAGGTAGTCGGGGTCTCCGGCGCCGATGCCGATGACGTGGATGTGCCGACCCATGCAACACAACGTAATTCAGATCTCGAAATGCCTACCCGAGACCTCCGGTACCTAGTACCCTGGGTATTGACTATCGAGTGTGACCTCCCTAACGTCTGAACCAGCCCCCTGAAGGGACATGAAGGGACGCCTACGATGACCACCGCGGTGAAGCCAAGTGGGCCCAAGTCAAGTGGACCCAGTCGTGAGGAGTTCTCAGAGCGGCTGCTCAAAGGCTCGGTCAAGAAGTCCTATGAGCCGGTCGTCGACATCGACTGGGATGCCCCGCTGGATCCGGACAAGTTCTACCTGCCGCCCAAACTCGTCTCGCTCTACGGCACCCCGATGTGGGACGAAATGACGCGCGAGCAACAAATCGAGCTGTCCCGCCAGGAACTGGTCAACACGCTCTCGGCCGGGATCTGGTTCGAGAACATGCTCAATCAATCGCTGTTGCGCACCATCCTGCACGAGGACCCGACCAGCCGGTCGACGCACTACAAGCTGACCGAGCTCGGTGACGAGACCCGTCACATGGTCATGTTCGGCAAAGCCATCGAGCGGATCGGCGCCAAGCCGGTGCGTCCGCGGCGGTTGCACCGGATGGTCATCAACGCGCTTCCGCTGGCCTTCCAGCGAGGTTCGATGCTGTGGGTGGCCGCCCTGATCGGCGAGGAGATCTTCGACTCGCTGCAACGACAGATGATGGACGACCCGGAACTGCAGCCGATTATCCAGCGGCTCATGCGGATTCACGTCACCGAAGAGGCCCGCCATATCCAGTTCGCGCGCGATGGCGCCCGCAAGCGGGTGGCCGAAATGCCGCGGCTCAACCGATGGTTCATGGCGAATATCAACGGCCTCGGCGGGTATTTCTTCCGGTACCTGTTCAGCAATCCGATCCCGTACGCGCGCACCGGCCTTGACCCGAAGCGGGCCCGTCTGACCGCGCGCAACAGCTTGCACCGCTACCAGATGCAGGTAACCGGATTCGCGCCGCTGGCAGCATTTTTGACCGAGGTGGGGCTGATGGGCCCGATCGCGCGCCGCGCCTGGAAGCGCAGCAAGTTTCTGTGATCCAAGCGCCCGCCCCGCACCACGTGGTCGTCATCGGCGGGGGTGCCCGCGGCCGGGACGCCAGGGCCGCGTTGGCGGCCGCCGGTGTCAGCGACGTCGTGGTCCTCGACAGCGCCGCCAGCCCCGCCGAGGAAGTGCCCGGTTCGGTGTTCGACGACGACACCGACACCTGGGCGGTACGCACCGGCGGCGAGGTTGTCCGAGGTCGCGTCGTCATCGCCGCCCACCGGCCGCCGTATGTCCCGTGGATACCGGATCTGCCCGGGCGCAACGACTTTGACGGCGAATCGTTTCATGCGGCGGCCTGGGACCCGGCCTTCGATGCCGCCGGCATGCGCATCGCCGCAGTCGGCATCGACACCGCTCTCGCCCATCACCTCGACCGGCTCGTGGAATCGGCGGACTCGGTCACCGTCGCCGCCCATGCACCGCGCCGCGTGGTCTCCGACCTGCCACTGCAGACCACCCGGGCCCGGCGATGGCTGCGTCGCCACCTGCGCCGCGGGCAGCCGCGGCGATCGGCCATGGTGGCCCCCTCGGCGATCGCGGCGCTGACGCCGTCGGGCGTCCGCACCAACGACGGTGTCGAGTACGGCGCCGACGCTGTCATCTACGGCACCGGGTTCGCCATTGCCGATCAGCTGCCCGAGCAGACGCTCGTTGGGGCACGTGGGGTGACCATCCGGCAGGCCTGGCACGACGGTATGGAGCCGTTTCTCGGTATTGCCGTGCACGGCTTTCCCAACTACTTCTTCATCTCCGGACCCGATGCCGCCAATTTCGCCGCGCAGCTCCACTACGTCGTCGAGTGCCTGGACCTGATGAACCGCACCGCCAGCACCCGTATCGAAGTGCTGCGCAGCACTCAGCAGGTATTCAACGAGCGCGCCCACTTGAAACCCGTCCAGGCGCAGCGGGTGTCGAGGGCGTTCGACCTGTCCGCCGACGCGCCCGACGACGACAGCTACGACGGGGCGGCGACATTGGAGCTGGCCGGAATCCGACTGCCGGTGCGGGTCCGCCTCGCCGGTCATCTCGATCCGATCGACGGCAATTACCACTGGCAGGGGACCGTCCTCGATCCCCTGCCACGCGACTCGCTCACCCAATCAAGGACCGCGACATTGACAGTCGGTGACCGCAGCGCTCCGGCCCGCATCGTGGAACAAACACCCTGGGGCACCCACTCCGTCGCGGGAGTCGGGGCACCACCGTACCCGTCAAGTAGCCGGTAGCAGCGGCTTCTCCCCCTTCGTTGCGCCGATTCGTGCCGCTCGACTCGGCAAATCCCGATAGGCTGAGTGCCTGCCAGACTAGAGGTTGACCGCGCACTATTGCGGGTAACCGCCCTGGGTGGCTGGTGCTGCGGCAGACGACGACACGGACGAGAGCGGCATGGTCGGCGAGGTAGCGTTCGGCTCTTGGAAGCGGCGGGGTACGGGGGTTTACCCGGCCCGCGCCCGACGATGCGCCGACGAGCGACCGCCACGACGAGTCACCCCTCGGTCCGGTGGCGCCACCGGCCCCTGCACAAATCGGGATACTTGGCCGAAGATGGAAGTCTCCGCCGCTAACGCGGGCGGCATCCTCAAGCACTCGCAGGGGCCAGTTCGAGGAGCAGGACATGGAACCGGACACAGGACGGACCTGGGAGGCCGGTTCATGACGTCCCGCCGTTGTGTCACCGGGCGTGCCGCCGCGAAGCGCAGGCCGCGGTTGGATGGGACGGCCCGGGAAGGTCAGCCGCGGTGAGCGCGGTCGCCAAGTCGACCTCGCTGGCCGTTGCCACTCGACTCGAGCAGTCGGTAGTCATGCTGGCAGTCGAGGGAGTGCTCGGCGCGGCCAACTCTGCGGCGCTGCGCGACAGCATCATGAAGGCGACACTCGACGAGCCGACCGCGGTGATCGTCAACGTGACCGGGCTGCAGGTTCCCGATGACGCGGCGTGGTCGGCTTTGATCGGCGCCCGCTGGCAGGCCGACACCCGGCTGAATGTTCCGATCGTGCTCGTGTGCGCCCATCGCCCCGGCCGGGACACGATCACCCGCTGCGGAGTCGCTCAATTCATGCCGGTCTATCCCACCGAGAAAGGGGCGATGAAGGCAGTCGGCCGGCTCGCGCGCCGCAACGTCCGCCATGCCCAGGCACAACTTCCCGCGCAATTGAACAGCCTTCGGCAATCGCGGCAACTGGTCCGCGAATGGCTCACCTCCTGGTCGAAGACCGGACTGATCCCCGTCGCATTGGTGGTGGTCAATGTGTTGGTGGAGAACGTGTTGAAGCACACCGGGAGCGACCCGGCGGTGCGGGTTTTCAGTGACGGCCCGACGGCGACGATCGCGGTCTCGGACAACAGCACTGCTCCCGCCGTGCGGCTGAAATCTCCGCCCAAGGGGATTGACGTTTCCGGCCTGGCCATTGTCGATGCGCTGTGCCGCGCGTGGGGCAGCACTCCCACGTCGTCGGGCAAGACGGTCTGGGCGATCATCGGCCCAGAAAACCAGCTGTAGTCGGTCTGCCTGCCGCAGCGGGGCACGGCGTCGCTGCGTCGCTACGTCGAGGGTGCGTCGGCGGTTTCGGGGGTGGTTGCCGGGCGGGCATCTCGCGTTCGCCCGGCCCGGACGGCATCGCCGGCGCCGGCGACGCACACTCGCCCACCCGCCCGGCGAGATGAGAACACGTTCTAGTATTCGGGCATGGCGCCCGTTCACGAGGGGTACGGATGACGTGCGGTTCAGCTACGCGGAGGCACTGACAGACCCGACGTTCTATATTCCGCTGGCTCAGGCGGCCGAAGCGGCCGGCTACAACAGCATGACGATCGCCGACAGCCTGGCCTACCCGTACGAGTCCGACTCGAAGTACCCCTATGTCCCCGACGGCAATCGGGAATTCCTGGAGGACAAGGAGGTCATCGAGACCTTCGTCCTGACGGCCGCGTTGGGCGCGGTGACCACGACGCTGCGGTTCAACTTCTTCGTGCTCAAGCTACCCGTCCGGCCGCCGGCGCTGGTCGCCAAACAAGTGGGTTCCCTGGCCGCGCTGATCGGCAACCGGGTGGGACTCGGCGTGGGCTCCAGCCCGTGGCCGGAGGATTACGAGCTGATGGGCATCCCATTTGCCAAGCGCGGCAAGCGAATCGACGAATGCATCGAAATCGTCAAAGGTCTCACCACCGGAGACTACTTCGAATTCCACGGCGAGTTCTACAACATCCCGAAGACGAAGATGACGCCGGCTCCCGCCCGGCCGATCCCGATCCTGGTGGGCGGCCACGCCGACGCCGCCCTGCGGCGCGCGGCCCGCCTGGACGGCTGGATGCACGGCGGCGGCACCAGCGTCGCAGAACTCGACCGACTTATCGCTCGGGTCAAGCGGTTTCGTGACGAGCAGAGGAAGACCGGCCCGTTCGAGATCCATGTGATCTCGGTGGACGCCTACACTGTGGACGGTATCAAGCGGCTCGAGGACAAGGGCGTCACCGACGTCATCGTGGGCTTTCGGTGGCCCTACACCAAGGGACCCGACACCGAGCCACTGGAGAGAAAGATCCGCCACCTGGAACGGTACGCGGAGAAAGTGATCGCGAAAGTCTAGGTCTCACATCGGATCCCATTTCGGGGCCCGTTTCTCCCGATGCGCCCTGGCGGCTTCGGCCGGATTGCCGGTGAAGCCGGTGAGCATCTGGGTGCGGTTCTCGATCTCTATGGCATGCCGCAAGCTGGGCGCATCCAGCGCGGTGTTGAGGCCGATCTTGGTCTGCCACACGCCGAAAGCATTGTTCTCGGCGATCTCGCGAGCCTTGGCCAGCGTCGCCGTCAACAGGTCGTCCGGCGCTACCACCTCGTGGACCAGCTTGATCCGATAGGCCTCGGCCGCGTCGATGATGCGTCCGGTCAGCATGAGTTCCCGCGCCACTCCGGCGCCGACGATTTTCGGCAGCAGGTAACTGGTGCCCATATCCATCGACGAGAAGCCGGCCTTGATGAACACCGAGCCGAACCGGGCGTGTTCGGAAGCGATCCGGATGTCGCAGTGCAGCGCGAAGGCCAGCCCGCCCCCGACGGCGGCACCGTTGACTGCGGCGATCACCGGGATGGGGAGCTCGTAGAGCCGCAGGTACAGATCGGCCAGCCGCACCTGGGAGTCGTAGTTGGCCTTGAATGCCGGGGTGGTCGGCTTGGCTTTCACCCACGGCTCGCCGGTGCCGCTGAGGTCGGCGCCGGCGCAGAATCCGCGTCCGGCTCCGGTGAGGATCGCCACCCGAAATTCGGCCCGGTTGAGCACGTCCAGCACGTCGTCCATCGCGTCGATCAGCGAGCCGTCAATGGCGTTCAACAGGCCGGGCCGATTCAAGGTGACCAGCGCGATGTCATCTTCGAGTCTCTGCAATTCGACTGCGGCCATACCCGCACCGCCGGCCTGGCATTAACAGGTCCGCGTCCAGGCAGCGGGACTTGCCCACAGCAGGTCGCGGTGCTGGGTACCAGGGCAAGCCAGGCGTTGTTGACGGATCGGTGTCTGTCATGCCGCGGATGGCTTATCGCTGGCCGTAGCGGAGCTGTGTGTCGGGCAAGGTGATCTGCGGCGCAAGGGTATTCGAGTGCGGCTTGGGAGTGGTGTCGGTCGGCCAGATCGGCGACCTCGGCGACCGGGCGAACCTCGTTGCCCGCCAACTTGGCCTACGTCGCAGCATTAATTTAGGCACAGTTCCCGTTGCGACAGAGGGGCTTTCCGATGTCGAGCCGGGGTCGCGCCAGTCACTTGAGCCACTTGAGTCTCGGGGGTGTCCGGATATGCAAAGTACTCAAAGTCACTTGAGTCACCGGGCGTTGGGGGTGGGCGTTGTGCCCGCCTATCCGCGACAAATCCGTTGCGCTGTGGGGGCTGTCGCGGATAGGTGGGCACTTCGGGTACCGGGTCTGTCTTGTGACTGGTGTGGTGGCCGCGGCGGTAGGCCCGGGTTGTTGTTCGCTGTGAGCGAAATGTGAAATCGGTTGTTCGGCAGTTGTTTTCAGGCCGGTTTTTGTCAGAGGTCGCCGATAGGTTAGGTGTCATGGATTGGGAGGCGATCACGGCGGCCTTTGACGGGTTGGATACGGCGCTGGATGGC